>NZ_JAGGOY010000038.1 GCF_018614095.1 Streptomyces sp. ISL-87
GGGGCGGGGGCGGGGGCGGGCGGCCGGCGACAGGCCGGGCCGCCCGCCCGCCCCCGCTCACGCGCTCACTCCATGAGGATTTCGACGAGCGCCGGCTTCCCGTGCTCCTTGATGTACGCGACGGCCTCCGCGACCGCCGGTGCGATGCCGGCGACGGCCTCGACCCGGGGCAGCGCGTGGATCCCGTACGACCGCGCGAGGCCGACGAAGTCGACGGGGTTGTCGTAGAAGCTCGTCGCGATGTGGGCGCGGTCGATGTCGCGGTCCCGGTTCCCGGCGACGCGCGCGGCGTGCTGGGTGGAGTTCAGGTAGAGCCGGTTGTTCATGACGATGACCAGGAGCGGGACGTCGTACGCGGACAACGTCCACAGCGCGCTGGGCGTGTAGAGCAGGTCGCCGTCGGCCTGGAGGTTGACGCACAGCCGGTCCTCGTCCTTGAGGGCCAGCGCGGCGCCGACCGAGGCCCCGAGGCCGTAGCCGAGGCCGCCGCCGCCGTTGAGGCCGAGGTAGCTCTGCGGCCGCTCGACGGGCCAGAGCTTCTTCACCCAGCCGTCGATGGTCAGGCTGCCGGTGTTGGTGAGGACCCACGGCTCGTCCCGCACCGCACGGTGGATCTCGTCGACGGCGGCCGCGACGTTGATGACATCGCGCCCCTTCGCTGCCGCGGCCTGCTCCGCCCACCCGGTACGCGCCCGGGTGTGGGCAGCGGCGAGCGCCTTGGCCCGCGTATCGCGGCGCTCGGTGAACGAGGGGGCGGCGAACGGGCCGTCGGGGTCCTCGGCGGCCGAGCGCAGCGCGGTGAGGGTACGCAGGCTGTCCGCGACGACCGCGTCGGCGACGGGGACGAACTGCTGGTAGTCGGCGGCCCACTTGCTGGTCAGCAGGTCCCCCGTGCCGATGGTGACGACGTGGGCGCCGTTCTCCGGCGTGCCCTGGTCGGTCAGCTCCAGGAACGAGCCGAGGGCGCCGACCAGATCCTGTACCTCCAGCGCGATGACGAGGTCGGCCTCCCGCAGGAGCCCCGTGTCCGTCGCCCCGCTCACGTTCAGTTCGTGCGTCGTGGGGAAGTTCATCCGGTTGCCGCGGTCGACGACCGCGAGTCCCAGGGCCTCGGCGAGCGCGATCACTTCGGCAACGGTCCGCGGCTCCCGTCCGGAGAAGTCGGTGATCAGTACGGGGAGTTCGGCGTCGAGCAGGCGCCGTGTGAGATCCCGTACGGTCTCGGGCGCGGGTCCGGGCAGGGCCGCGGGGCGGGTCGCGTGCGCGGGCAGCAGCCGTACGCCCTCCTCGACCGGCTGTTCCTGCACGTCGAAGTCGAGCGCCACGAACACGGGCGCCTGGGCCTCGGTGCGGGTGAGCCGGAAGGCGCGGTAGAGGGATTCGATGGTGGCGCGCTGGCTCGTGGGCTGGTCGCACCACTTCACGTAGTCCTTGACCACGGATTCGATGTTCTGCGAGGTGTGGATCCAGTCGATCCACGGTCGGCGCTTGGCGGCGTCGATCGGGCCGTTGCCACCCACGACCAGCAGCGGCACCCGGTCGCACCAGGCGTTGAAGATGGCCATCGAGGCGTGCAGCAGACCGACGTTGGCGTGTACGAAGACGGCCATGTGCCGGTTGCTCGCCTTGTGATAGCCGTGGGCGACGGCGACCGCGATCTCCTCGTGGCAGGCCATCACGATGCCCGGCGCGATACCGGCGTTGCCCTCGTGCACCAGCGAGTCGTGCACCCCGCGGAAGGAGGCGCCGGGGTTGAAGGCCACCAGGTCGATGTCCTGCTGCCGCAGGAAGGCCACGACCAGGTCGGAGAAGTACGTCGTCATGCCCGGGCCTTCGTCAGCGGGTCCGGAGTCGGGGGATGCCACAGTTCCTTGCCTTCGGTGAATGCGAGTACCGCGTAGGGTCCGGCGCTCGCGTCGAGCTCCAGGCCGAACCCGGCGGCGTCGACGGGGGAGATGGTGTTGGTGCCGCGGTCGACCGCCGGCCGGGGGGAGACGACCATGCGGTCGAAGAACCGGTCGCTCTGGCCGGCCTCGACGGTCAGCGCGTCGGGGTTGCGGAAGGCCAGTGCCCGGCCGGCGTTGATCAGCGGCCCGACCTCGGCGACCTGCACGCCGATCTGGAAGGCGATGCCGTGCGCGCGGGAGAACTCGATGACCCGGGCCGAGTGGAACAGGCCGCCGCACTTGGACACCCGGACGTTGAAGGCGTCGCAGGCGCCGCTGCGTACCGCGGTGTGCGCGTCGGCGGGGCCGCTGAGCGACTCGTCGAGCATCACCGTGGCGCCGGTGCTCCGGCGCAGCTCCCGCAGGGCGGCCCAGGACCGCTTTGGCAGGGGCTCCTCGAAGAGGTCGGCGCCCGCGTCGCGCAGCCGTTTGACCAGGCCGGCCGCGGTGTCGGGGCTCCAGCTCATGTTGGCGTCGACCATGACCGGGACGGCCTCGCCCAGCCGGTCGCGGATCGCTGCCACGGTCCGGACGTCGCGGGCGGGGTCGTCGGAGGCCTTGATCTTCACGAAGTGGAAGGGGCCCCGGGTGTCGAGGAACTCCTGCGGATCCGTGCCCAGGTCGAGGACCTGGGAGACGGGGAGCGGCTCGTCGGCGGGCAGCGGTGTGTCCCCGAGGCCGTCGGGGAGCAGGTCCCGGACCGGGGTGCCCAGGCGTCGGCCGAGCAGATCGATGACGGCGGTCTCCAGCAGGCACACCAGGTTGTTGCCGCCGGTGATGCCGAAGGTCTCCTCGAAGCCGGCCGAGCGGAGGGCGTCGAGCAGGTCCGCGGGGGGAATGGAGCGAAGCCGCCTGAAGAGCGGCCCGAGGTCGAGGCGCTGAAGGGCGGCCCGTACGCCGTCACTGCTCTCGCCGGTGACGTACGGGCGGGGCGCGCATTCGCCGAGTCCGCGGTGTCCGTCGACCGTGAGGCTGAGGAGGAGGCTGTCGGAGTTCCGGCGGCGGGCCGCCGGGTGGTCGAAGCCCGTCCGCATGGGCAGGGTGACATGGTGGAGCAGGGCTTCAGCCACGGTGCTCCAGCCCCGGGAGCAGGGTGAACGCCGAGGTCCAGTTGACCAGGCCGCGGCGGACACCGGTGTAGAACAGGTAATGCTTCCCCGTGGGGAACTTGTGGAGGGAGCCGCGGCCCCGGGTCATCTCGATGTACGTCTTGTGCGCGTCGTCGAGATCGACGATCGGGTCGGTCAGCCCCGACACGAACGCGGCCGGAACGTCGGGGAGTTCACGCCCGGCGTTCATGTAGTACTCCTCAAGGCGCAGGAGCACGGCCCGGGAACGCCGGGTCAGCGTGCGGACGGCGAGGTCGTCATTGTCGATGTAGCGCCGGTACTTCGGGTCGTCGGTGAAGTCCGCCGACTCCAGGCCCGCGTCCCACGGTTCGGTGCTGTTGTCCGCCGCCAGCGCGGCGCGTTCGCCGTCCGAGAGGGTCGCGTGGAGCTTGCCGAGCCAGGTGGAGCAGAACACCGCCCCGTCGTACGGGACCTGGAAAGCCGGATCGTGCATGAGCGCGGCCATGAACGACCCGCCGAGGCAGTGCCCGAACAGGGTCAGCGGGATCTCCTCGCCGATCTCGGCGCGGACGGCGGCGATGGCGGCCGCGTAGTCGTCCAGGAGGGTCCGGGCGTCGGGTATCTCGCTGCGCTCGCCCTCGCTGATGCCGCTGCCGCGCCGGTCGAGTACGTAGAAGGCGATGTCGTTGTCGGCGAACTGCGGGCCGGCCTCCCACAGCCAGCCGGCGTGGCTCTGCAGGCCGTGGAAGTAGAAGACGGCGCCCTTGAGCGTGCCGGGCCGCCATACGTGCAGGGCCAGGTCCGCGCCGGGCCGCCGGACGGTGACGATCTCCTTGCGGGTGCTCTGCGGTGCCCGGGTGAGTTCGAGCATGTCGGTGTTCCCCCTTCTCAGTTTCCGGTGATCTCGGAGACGAAAGCGATGTCTTGCTGGAACGGCTTGTACTTGTACTGCGTGGTGTTGCCGCCGGTCCGGCGACTCTCGAAGTACGCCCCGACGGCGCCCTGGGCGACCGGTACGACGTCGATCGGGTCCAGCCGGCCGCTGTCGCGCTTGGACGCGTACTCGATGTTGATCAGGCTGAGCTGCTCGTCGATCCGCGCGGAGAGCGCCGCGGCCAGCCGGCCATCGGCGTCCTCGGGCCCGCCGGCCGCGTCAGTCTCGACGACGGCCACGTAGTGCGGCGGCTCGGCCCAGCGCGGCCCGCACAGGTACAGCCCCATGTCCAGGCCGAGCAGGCGGAAGCCGCCTTCGATCGCCTCGGTGACCTGCGCTTCGGTGATCTTCTCGCCGGTGAAGGAATGGAAGACCCCGCTGCGGCGCACGAAGTGGATCCACGGCACGCCGCCGTCGACGCGGTCCACGTGGTAGATGTCCCCGGTCCACAGCCGGTACAGGCCGTTCCCCTGGGACATGATCAGGTGGTAGTCCCGGCCGGCCTCGACCTCGTCGAAGAGCAGGGTGCTGACCGTGCCGCCGCTTTCGAGGATCTCCCCGAGCGGCACTTCGGCTGGCACGAACTCGAAGAACGCCTGACTGACCGCGAGGGGCTGGGAGTACGTCGTCCCGTCCACCGGGATGGTGGTGACACCCTCCGTCCCGCAGGTCATGAACGGCAGCTTGTCGACACCGGGCAGTACGGCGTCCAGCTTGCCCCGGTACAGACCCGCCGAGGCGGAGAGCCAGCAGCTGTAGAGGGTCAGGGACGGCCAGACGTCCTTGAGGCTGAACGACGGATCGCGCAGTACGGCCTCCAGGTGCGCGGCCGCCGCCTCGTCGGGCTCCCCGTACGGAGCGCCCTCCAGCGTCCCGGCGCGCAGGTCCGCCACCAGCCGGCCGCCGTGCACGGCGATCAGGTCCCGCAGCGACACCAGGGTGCTGGGGTTGATCGCGGAGATGTAGTGCAGGTCCCGGCCGGCCAGGTGCCTGATGCGGTGGTACATCCGGCCCTCGTGGGAGGTCGGCGTCTGCGGCCCGAACCACGGCGCGTCGTACCACGGCGGGTTCCAGTCCTGGCTGTTGATCTGCGGGTGGCGGTTGCTGATCGCCTGGTGCTCGACGCCGTGGACGAAGTCGAGCACGTCCTCGCGCACCGTCTGGGTGTCCAGCGTGGCGTGCGGGTGCGCCAGGAGTTCGGGGTGCTGCTCCAGGTAGGTGCCCCACATCGCCTTCATCGCGGGGATGCGGTAGGTGAGCAGCCAATGCAGGGTGTACGGAACCCGCTTCGGCGTTCCGGTGGTGCCGCTCGTCTTGAGCCAGCGCAGTACGGGGCTGCAGGTGAGGACCCCGCCCTTGGTGCGGGTCTCGCGCTCGATGGGCTCGGCGAAGTCGTCGTACCGCATGATCGGCAGGACCTTGCGGAAGGACGCCGGCTCGACGCGGACGGCGTCGTAGCCGTTCTCCCTCCAGTGCAGGGAGCCCGCGCTGTATTCGATGATGTCGGCCAGGACGCGCTCCTGCGTCGCCGCCGGATCCCGCAGATCGGCGAGGAGGTCGGCGCGGGCCCGCCGGCATTCCTCCGCGAAGGGCTCCCGGCGCGCTGTCCAGTGTTCCTGCCAGAGCGACCCGTGGTGTGTGGCCATGGTGGTGATGCACTCCGATGTGTAAGGAGAGGTGAGGGAGGGCCGGAGCGGGGCTCAGCGGTCGATGAGCGCCATCATCCGGTCGTTGTAGCGGGGGCCGGCGACCTTGCCGGGGGCCGCGATCTCCTCGATCCGGGCCAGCAGATCCGCGTCCAGCACGACCGAGGCGGCCTGGAGGTTGTCCTCCAGGTAGGTACGGCGCTTGGTGCCCGGGATCGGCACGATGTCCTCGCCCTGATGCAGTACCCACGCGATGGCGAGCTGCGCCGGCGTGAGGCCGTGCTGCTCCGCCAGTTCGCGGATGCGCCCGGCGATGGCCATGTTGTGGTCGTAGTTCGACCCCTGGAGGCGCGGGTCGTGGCTGCGGAAGTCGGACTCGGGGTAGCTCTCGGCGCGGTCGACCGAGCCGGTCAGGAAGCCGCGGCCGAGCGGGCAGAACCCGACGAGCCCGATGCCGAGCGAACGCAGCAGCGGCAAGACGCCGTCCTCGAGATTGCGCTCCCAGACCGAGAACTCGCTCTGGACGACGGACAGCGGGTGCACGGCGTGCGCGCGGGCGATGGTGTTCTCGCTCGCCTCGCACAGCCCCAGGTAGCGGACCTTGCCCTGGGAGACCAGCTCCGCCATCGTGCCCACGACGTCCTCGATGGGGACGTCCGGGTCGACGCGGTGCTGGTACAGGACGTCGATGTAGTCGGTGCGCAGCCGCCGCAGCGAGGCCTCGACCACCTCGACGATGTGGGCGGGCCGGCTGTCCACCGGCGCCGTGGTGCCGTCCTTCAGCTTCATCGGGAAGCCGAACTTCGTCGCGATGACGGCCTGTTCCCGGCGGCCGTTCAGGGCGGTGCCCAGCAACTCCTCGTTGTCGTAGGGGCCGTAGGCCTCGGCGGTGTCGAGGAGGGTGACGCCCAGGTCCAGGGCGCGGTGGATGGTCGCGATCGACTCGGTGTCGTCGGGGGTGCCGTACCACTGGCTCATCCCCATGCAGCCGAGGCCCATACGCGAGACCTCAAGTCCCTGCCGGCCGAGTTTCGTGTGCTCCATCGGTGCGTTCTCCGTTCGCTTCGGGGAGTTAGATCAGAAACCATGTTTGTACTCCAGGTCAAGATTTGTGTGTCCCAAGTCACGTCGATGCTGTGTCAACACCGTGTTAAACCTCCCCACAAGGTGCCTCAACGGCAGAGCAAACTTGACTCCTCGTCTATTCTTGGACGCGTCAGGGCATAGCGATGAGGGGGAGAGATGACATCGTTGGTTCAGAAGCAGGGTGACGAGATCGCGGTCGTCGGCATGGGGTGCCGGTTCCCAGGCGCGGACGGCGTCGAGGAGTTCTGGCACCTGATGACCCGCAACGCGGACGCCGTCGGGGAAGTCCCGGCCGACCGCTTCGACATCGACGCCGTCTACCACCCGGCCCCTGCGCCACCGGGCCGGACCGCCTCGCGCCACGGCGGATTCCTCTCCGAGGCCTTCGCGTTCGACGCCCTGTTCTTCGGGATATCCCATGCCGAGGCCCGGGACATGGACCCGCAGCAGCGCCTGCTGCTGCACGTCGTGTGGGAGGCGTTCGAGGACGCCGGGATCCGCCCCTCGGCGCTCGCGGGCTCCCGGACTGGCGTCTTCGTCGGCCAGGCCACCGCCGAGTACGGCGAAGTGGGCGCCGAACACGCCGTCCGGGACATCCGCAGCGCGGCCGGCAGCCGACTGCGGGCCACGACGGCGGGGCGCGTCTCCTACGCCTTCGACCTGCGCGGTCCCAGCCTCGTCCTGGACACGGCCTGCTCCTCCTCGCTCGTCGCCGTGCACACCGCGCGGCAGAGCCTGCTGGCCGGCGAGAGCGACCTGGCCGTCGCGGGAGGCGTCAGCTTCATCCTGTCCCCGGCCGACGCGATCGCGTACTCCCAGGCCGGCATGCTCGCCCCGGACGGGCGCTGCAAGTTCGGCGACGCGTCGGCCGACGGGTTCGTCCGCAGCGAGGGCGTCGGAGCCGTCGTCCTCAAACGGCTCTCCGACGCCCGGCGCGACGGCGACCCGGTCCTCGCCGTCCTGCGCGGCAGCGCGGTCGTCAACGACGGGCGCGGCAGCGGCCTGCTGCTCCAGCCCGCCGTCGCAGGGCAGGTGCAGACCGCCCGTACCGCCTGGCAGGCCGCCGGAATCGACCCGGCCGACCTGCGGTACGTAGAGGCGCACGGCACCGGTACCGTCGCGGGCGACGGGGTCGAACTCCGCGCGCTCACCGAAGCGGTGACCGGCCACAGACGACCCGGGGACCCGCTGCTCATCGGCTCGGTGAAGACCAACATCGGTCACGCAGAGGCCGCCGCGGGCATCGCCGGCCTCATCAAGGCCGTGCTCATCGCCCGGCACGGCCTCATTCCCGCCTCCCTGCACGTCACCGCGCCCCACGAGATCCTCGCGGCCGATGACGCCCCGCTGGAGGTCGTCACCGCCAACCGCCCACTGGCCACGACCGCCGGGCCGGCGCTGCTCGGCGTGAGCTCCTTCGGCATCTCGGGCACCAACGCGCATGTGGTGGTGAGCGCTTACGGGGACGAGGGCTCGGGCGGGGACGGCGTGCGGGGCGCAGCGCGGGACGCCGTTGGCGATGCGCGCGTCGCCGGAACGGCGACTGGCGGGGCGACGGGCCTGGCGGCGGCGCCGGCGACTGGCTCGGCGATTGGCTCGGCGACTGGTCCGGCGGCGGGGCCGGCGACTGGCGTGGCGACGAGCACGGTGACCGGTCCGGCGACTGGTCCGGCGGCGGGGCCGGCGACTGGCGTGGCGACGAGCACGGTGACCGGTCCGGCGACTGGTCCGGCGGCGGGGCCGACGACCGGAGGGGCGACGGAAGCGGCGACCGGTCCGGCGTTGGGGCCGACGACCGGAGGGGCGACGGATCCGGCGGCCGGTCCGGCCTTGGCGCCCTTCGGAGCCGGGGCGGCCGACCCGCAGTTGCTCGTCCTCTCCGCCCGATCGCACGCCTCCCTGCTCGCGCTGGCCCGCTCGTACGCCGCGCACCTGGGCCCCACCGGCCCCGGGCGGGACGTACCCCTGCGGGACCTGTGCGCGGCGGCGGCCCTGCGCCGGGACGCGCACCCGTACCGGCTGTGGGCCGTGGCCGCCACGCACGGCGAACTCGCCGCCGCCCTGACCGCGCTCGCCGACGGCCGCGAGGTACCCGGCGCCGGCGTCGCCGAAGCCGGCTTCTCGCCGCGCCGCACCGTCTTCGTCTTCCCCGGCCAGGGCTCCCAATGGCCCCGGATGGGCCACGGCCTCCTGGCCGCCTCGCCGGCCTTCGCGGCCGCCATGACCGCCTGCGACGAAGCCGTACGCGCGGAACTCGGCTGGTCCCCGGCCGCCCTGCTGGAGCGCGACGAACTGCCCACGGACATCGACGTCGTCCAGCCGCTGCTCTGGTCCATGGAGGTGGCGCTCGCCGCGACCTGGCAGGCCATGGGCGTCGCACCGGACCTCTGCATCGGCCACAGCATGGGCGAAGCCGCCGCCGCACAGGCCGTCGGCGCGCTCTCCCTCACCGACGCGGCCGCCGTCATCTGCCGCCGCAGCAGGCTGATGAAGCGGCTGGCCGGGCAGGGCGCCATGCTCGCGGTCGAACTGTCCGCCGACGAGGCGCGGGAGACCGCAGCCGCGTACGGGGACGCGGTCTGCGTCGCCGCCGAGAACGCCCCGCTCGGCACCGTCCTGGCCGGCGACGCCGAGGCCCTGCGGCGGATCGGCGACGAGCTCGCGACGCGGGACGTGTTCTGCCGCCCGGTCCGCGTGGACGTCGCCTCGCACTCACCGGCCATGGACGCCCTGCGCGACGAACTGCCCGCCGCCCTGCGCTCGCTGGCCCCCACCAGGACGCACACCGCCATGACCTCCACCACCCGGTGCGCCCCGGTGACCGGCCCCGACCTCGACCCCGCGTACTGGATGGACAACCTCCGCCAGCCGGTGCGGTTCGTCGACACCGTGCGCGGCGTTCTGAAGGCGGACGCCCCCGTGTTCGTCGAGATCAGCCCGCACCCCCTGCTCGTAGGCGCCGTAGAGGAGACCCAGCGCGAGGCAGGGGCGGCGGGAGCGGCCGTACCCTCGCTGCGCCGCGGACAGGACGAGCGGACCGCGCTGACCCAGGCCCTCGGCCAGGTGTACGGGCACGGCGGCGAGGTGGTGTGGGAGCGGTGGTTCGGCGCCCCGGCGGCGCATGTGCCGCTGCCCCGCTACAGCTGGGACGCCCAGGCGTTCCGGCTGCCGCTGCCGCAGGCCCCGGCGGCGCTCACCGGGCGGCGGACCCCCTTCGTACGCGAGACGCCGCTCACCGCGTGGGGCTCGCGGGAGTGGGGGAGCGCGGTGTCCGTGCACGGGCTGACGCCCGTACCGCCGGTGGTCTACCTCGCGGCGGCTCTGGACGCGGGGCGCGAACTGACCGGAACCGCCGACCTGGAGCTGGTCGACGCCCGGCTGGGCGACACGTACGTGGACGCGGGCGAGGCGGACGGCCTCTCGCTGCGCACCACCGTCGCCGCCGCGGCCGGCGCAGGGGAGTGGGAAGTCCTCGTCGAGGCCCTCGGCGCGGGGACGAGCGCCGTATGCCTGCAGGCACGGCTGAGGCCGGCTGCCGCGGACACCCAGGAGGACGGAGCCGGGGAGGGCGAGGGCGCCGCCGGATCCGCCCGGGTCGACGCTGCACTGGAGCGGTGCACGCGGTTCCACCGCGCCGCCGCCTTCCGGGAGCTGGCCGCCGAACGCGGCTACACGATCGACCCCCGCTTCGACGGCGTGGGCCGGCTGTGGACCGGGGCCGGCGAGGCGGTCGCCCGGATGGCGACGCCGGAGGTTCCCTACCCCGCGTCGCTGGAGTCCGTATTCCAGCCATTGATCGCCGCCTTGCCGCCGGAGCTGAGGCTGCCCGTCTCCTTCGACCGGGTCCGGCTCTCGGGCCGGCTCGACGGGGAGTTCTGGAGCATCGCCCGTCGCACGGCGGCCGCCGACCGGGCCGACGTCGACGTGGTGGGCGCCGACGGGCGCGGGATCGCCGCCTTCGAGGGGATCCGGCTGCGGGCGGCGGGGTCGCCGGGTTCGGGTTCGGCGGGTTCGGCTTCGGCGGGTTCGCGTGCGGGCACGTCGGCGGCCACACCGGCGGTCACGCCGCGGGTATCGCCCCCTCCCGCGTCTCGGCCTCTGCCGCTGTCGACCCCTGCCGCACTCACGGCCGAGGCCTTCGCCGCCCATGCGGCCGTGGTGCTCGGGATGCCTGCCGAGCTGCTCGATCCCCGAAGGCCGCTGCGGGACTTCGGGCTTGACTCCCTCATGGCGACGAGGCTGCGCCGACGGGTCCGCGAGGACCACGGCGTGGACATCGAGGTGGACCGGCTGCTGGGCGGTGCGAGCGTGGCGGAGGTACTGCGCGATCCGGCCGGATGACGGTGGCAGGGGGGTGCGGGGGCATTGCCAGAAAGGTTGACCGCAATCTAAAGTTAATTGGGAGTCAATGTACGGGCAGCACATGCCGACCTGCTGAACGGAATAGCGCAATGGAGCCACTCCCCACCCCGACCACCCGCATCCCCCCGGGGCGTCGTGAACGGAACAAACAGAAAGTCCGGGAGAGTGTCTACGCCTCGGCGCTCGCGTTGTTCGCCGAACAGGGCTACGACAAGACCACGATCGACGAGATCGCCGAGCGCGCGGATGTCGCGCGTGGGACTTTCTTCAACTATTTCTCCCGCAAGGAAGACCTCATCACCGCATGGGGTGAACAGCGACGGCAGAGGCTGCGGGAGCGTCTTGAGATGGTGGAGCCCCATCGCGGCGGGAGCGTGACCTCCCAGCTCGAACGATGCATGGCGGCGCTAGCCGATATCAACGAGGAGGAGCGGGAGATCGCGGGGGCGATGCTCACCGCATGGGTGAAGGCCGGCCGCCCGCTCCTCGAAGAGCCGTTCGCCGCCGAGATTTTCGCCGGAATTCTCCAGACCGGGCGTGCCGTGGGCGAGATCTCGCCCGACCTGGACCCGCAGCGGGTGGGAAATGTCCTGCGCGATGTCTATCTGGGAGTGCTTTACCGCTGGTCCCGGGAATCGGATCCGGACATTTCCCTGCATGACGAACTTCATGGAGTTCTCGGTATTTTCCTCCACGGAATTATGGCGACGGGGCGATAGGCGCGATGGCGCCGAGGCGACTGCCGGCCCGCGCGCCGTCCCGGCCCACAGCCGGGCGGCGAGCGCGCGCGGGCCGCGGCCGTCATTTCACGGCGTAGCCGGCAAGCGGGCCCCGCAGTAGTTCGAAGACCCGATGGGCCGACCGGGACACCATCTCGGCGATCCGCTCGTTGTCGTGGCCGTCGAGCGTGAGCTCCAGGGTCTGCTGGAACAGAACCCTGTGGGCGCTGCCCAGTTGGGCTGCCGCCGCCCGAGGGGTGATGTCCTCGGGGCCGGCTCCGGTCTCGGTCGAGAGGAGTTCGGCGAGCGCGCCTTCGCGCTGGTCGTGCATCTCGCGCAGGCGGGCCAGCAGCGTGGGGCTCTCCGTGATCATCCGGGCGAATACCTCCCCGGAGAACCCGATCACAGGATCCTGCCGCTCCACCGAGTCGAAGAAGGCGCGGCGCAGCGCCACGAGTGCCGACTCCCCCACGGCCCGGCCGGAGACGGTGCGGGCGAGGCCGGTGACGAACTCCTCCTGGCGGTCGAACGCCAAGTCCTCTTTGAGGGCGAAGTAGTTGGTGACCGTCTTCTTGGCCACCCGGGCGGCTGCCGCGATCTCGGCGATCGTCGTGGACTCGAAGCCGTTCTCGATGAACAGCCTGGTCGCGTGATCGGAGATGAGCTGCCTGGTCTCCTGCTTCTTGGACTCGCGGAGCCCCAGCGGTTCAGTACCCATGGAGAGAATCTTACATCCGTCGTAAATTTACCCTTGACGAACTTCATGCGCCCAGGCTAAATTTACGTCGATAGTAAGATTCCCGCGTTGCCCCAGAAAGGCTTCATGTGACCGGTTTTGATGCCGCTGCTGAGTTCGACCGCCAGGTCGCCACGTTGGCCGAGCGCGGATATCCGGGGCTCGCCAGGATGGGGGAGACGGCATTCCGCGCTCTCGTCACCCCGCTGCGCGAGCAGGTTCTCGCACGCGCGGTCACGATGGAGCCGCCGACCGAGGGCCGGGTGCCGTTCCTGCTGGTGGTTACCAGGGCGCTCGTCCCCATCGAGGAGTCGCTGCCGCTGACCACGCTCGCCGGCAAGGCCAAGCCCGGGGTCATCGAGCGCTTCTACGCCCCCGGCGAGCTCGAGCGATTCGTTTCGATCCCGGACCTGGCGCTACCCGACGGGGAGGCGTACATCGCCTTCGACGTCGACCGGGGCGAGGAATTCTGCAACGCCGTCCCCCTGAACGCCCTGGCGGCGGTCGCGGAGCGCGGCCGCACCCCGCTCACCATGGAGGAGGGCATCGCGTTCATCACCCAGTACCCCGAGGCGCTGGCGAAGAACAAATGCTTCTCGCTCGGCGGCACCCGCCTCGGGGACCGCCGGGTGCCGGCCCTGTGGATCAGCAAGGGCGCCCCGAAGCTGGGGTGGTGCTGGGAGGCCAACCCGCACACCTGGCTCGGCCTGGCCTCGACCGGTGACCGCAGCCGCTGAGCACGCCGGCCTGGCCCTGTGCGGGTAACTCACCGCGTGGACGAGACCAGGCCGAACTCGTAGGCGAGGATGACGAGGTGGACTCGGTCGCGTGCGCTGAGTTTGGTGAACAGCCGGGCGATGTGGGCCTTCGCGGTGGCGACGGTGATGAAGAGCTCTGCGGCGATCTCGGTGTTGGACAGGCCCCGGCCGACGAGGGTCAGAACCTCTCGCTCGCGATCGGTGATGCCGTCGACCGCTACCAGCGGCGTGGCCGGGGGTCCCCCCGGCCGGAGGCTGGGGGAGGGTTCGGGCCGTGCGGCGAACTCCTCGATGAGACGGCGCGTGACGCTCGGAGCGATGAGTGCGTCCCCGGCGGCGAGGGTCCTGATCCCGTCGAGAATGGTCTCCAGCCGCATGTCCTTGACCAGGAAACCGCTCGCTCCGGCGCGCAGCGCGCCATAGACGTAGTCGTCATCGTCGAAGGTGGTCAGGATGAGGACGTGGGTCGTCTGCGACTCCTGGTCCGCGGTGATCCGGCGGGTGGCCTCGATGCCGTCCATACCGGGCATCCGGATATCCATGACGGCTACGTCCGGCCGCGTCTCCCTGACCAGTTCCACCGCCTGGGCGCCGTTCCCGGCCTCCCCCACGACCGTCAGATCGGGAGCGTCGGAGATGAGGACACGCAGGCCGGTACGGATCAGGGGCTGATCGTCGACCAGAACGACGCGGATCACGCTCCGGCCTCCAGCGGTGTGGGCAGCCGCACCGCCACCTGGAAGCCGCCCTCCGGGCGGGGCCCGGCGCTGAAGTGGCCGTGCAGCAGACTGACGCGTTCCCGCATTCCGGCGATGCCGTAGCCGAAGCCTGCGGTAGTGCCGGCGCAGCCGAGGTCGGTGATCTCGATGACGAGTTCGTCCTGCTGGTGGTCAATGGTCACGCTGCAGTCCCTGGTGCCCGAATGCCGCACGACGTTGGTGACCGACTCCTGGATGATGCGGAACGCCGCCAGGTCGAGCTCCGCGGGCAGATCGTGACGCTCGCCCCGCCACCGCACGTCAACCCGTACGCCCGCCGCCTTGGTCTGGGCGACCAGCCGATCGAGGTCGGCCAGACCGGGAGCCGGGCCGAGAGGCGCGGACTGCGGGTCGGTCTGCCGCAACGCGCCGAGCATCCGCCGCAGACCGGCGAGGGTCTCCCTGCTGGTGGATTCGATGGCGTCCAGCGCGTTACGCGTCTCCTCGGGCTGGGTGTCCATCACACGGCTGCCCACGCCGGCCTGGATGGCGATGATGCCGATGCTGTGCGCGACCATGTCGTGCAGTTCCCGGGCGATCCGCAGCCGTTCGGCGGTGACCGCCTGCCGCGTGGCCTGGGAGCGCAACGCATGGGCGTGGGCGTGGTCTTGGCGGATCGTATTGCCGATCAGCCAGGCGATGACGGTGGTCGATGCGAGGGCGGCCGGCAGGGCGGGGTTGAAGGCGTACCGGCTCGCCAGACGCCAGACCGTGTAGCCGGTCAGCGTGGCGACCGGCAGCGAGGCGGTGAGGATCGAGGTCCGCCTTGGGCGCGTGGCGGCGGTGTGCCCGACGAGCCCGTTGGCCAGCAGGAAGAGCACGAACGGAGTTGCCCGTACCGACATGCCGAGGGAAAACAGGGTGCCCGCGAGCGCCACGGCCACGGCCGCCAGTGGCGCTCGGAACAGCAGCAGTGCGCCCAGGGTCGTGACGACGGCGGTGACCAGGAGCGGCGCGTCCTCGACGTTGCCGTGGTATTCGAGCAGATGGTGCAGTTCGCCAGGCCGTTGGAGGGTGCGCACCAGGATGACCGTCGACCACAGGGCGGCCACCCACAGGCCCAGGGGGACGCGTTTGAACAGGGGCGGACGGGGGGTGACGGTCATGGGGCCGATCGTATGTGTACGGGCTTGCCGGGCCATTGGCCCACAGGCTTAATCCCCTGGGCTACAGGCACCCGACCGCATTGTGGCCCCGGAGCCGATGCCGGCACGGAGCCCTCCCCGGCACCGTTGACCTGTGATCGAAACCATCCGACTGACCAAGCGCTACGGCGAGACCGTGGCCGTCGACAACCTGACCTTCACCGTGGAACCGGGCAAGGTAACCGGCTTCCTGGGCCCGAACGGCGCCGGCAAATCCACGACGCTGCGGATGATCCTGGGCCTTGACGCCCCGACCAGTGGATCCGCCACGGTCGACGGGGTTCCCTTCGCGGACCGCCCGCGCGGACTGCGGCACGTAGGCGCGCTGCTGGACGCCCAGGACGTCCACGGCGGACGCAGCGCGCGGGCCCACCTGTCCGCCCTCGCCCGCAGCAACCGCATCCCGCTCACCCGGGTGGAAGAGGTCCTCCAGGAGGTAGGGCTGGCCAAAGCGGCACGGCGCCGCATCGGCGGGTTCTCCCTCGGCATGAAGCAACGCCTCGGCATCGCCGGTGCGCTGCTCGGCGAACCTCCCGTGCTGCTGTTCGATGAGCCGCTGAACGGGCTGGACCCCGAAGGGGTTCTGTGGGTGCGCGGGCTGTTCCGCCGCCTGGCCGAGGATCACGCTCGGCCTCGGCCTGATCGTCTCCACGGCCTCGTTCTTCACCACCAACGCGATGCTGGCCTCCCGCCACGTCGGGCTCTCGATCAACGACCCCGGCTGCCTGCGAGCCGTCGCGGCGTATGCGCTGATCGTTCCGGTCTGCGCGCTCATCGGGATGGCGTTCGGCGCCGTCCTGAGGCACGCCACGGCCTCGATCGTGGCAGTCGTGGGGCTGCTGTTCATCGTGCCGATGCTCTTCGGCGGCGACCGGTACAGGCTCCTGAAGGAGGTCGGCAACCATCTGCCCCTCCATGCCGAGGCCCGGCTGGCTCTCAACCCCAACGCCTACACAGACCTGGGCGAGTACCCGGGAACGATCACCGGCTCCTGGATCGCGCTCGTGGCCTGGGCGCTCCTCTCGGTGACCGTCGCCGTGGTGGCCGTCCGGCGCCGGGACGCGTGAGGCCGGCGGCCTCACGGAAGGAGCTGCGCGCGTCAGTAGCCCGGGTAGCGCTCCCGCCAGTGCGGGTCCCAGCCCTCGGTGTACTCGCTGCCGCTGGGGGACTCCGTGAGCTCGGAGTGCAGGTCGCGGGCGAGGGTGTCGAGGACCCATGTCAGTTCGTGGCGGCTCACCAGTTCCACGGACAGGGCCTCCACGCCGTGTGCGGCGCCGAGCAGTGCGCCCGCCACGCAGGCCACGGACTCGCCGTCGGGTGCGCCGGAGGCGAAGTGCAACGCGGAGGTCACGTCGGTCCGTTCGGGGAACGAGGCGGCGGCGTAGAGGCCTCCGAGGAGAGCCGACGGCGCGGTCCGGTCCGGGGCGAGGCGGGCCAGCCGGGCCGGGTCCGCGGGATGGGCGAGGGCCTCGTGGAGGGCGGCGGCGAGGCGGTCGTCCTCGCCCGCTCCTGGACCACCGGCGGAACCGAGGGCGGACAGTGCGCGCTCGGCGCCCTCGCGGATCGATCCGGCGGCGATGCAGCGGCGGGCGAGGAGGGTGGCGAGCGACGCCGCCGAGTGGACGGCCGGGTCTCCGTGGGTGAGCGCCGCGACGTCGCGGGCGTGCCTGTTCCACTCGTCCACGGCCTCGGGCCTGCCGAGGAGGGCCAGCGGCAGCGTACGGCCGAGGGCGTGCCATCCGCGGCTACGGGTCACCGGCTCGTCGGTCTTCCCCTGCTCCAGACCCACCAGCGCCTCCACCGTGGCCGGTGCGGAACCCCGGCGCTCCGCGAGCACCGGCACCCCGGCGAGCCAGCCGTCAGGCCAACCCCCTGTTTCGTACGGATCCCAGCGGCGGCGGATGTGATCGGGCTCGATGCCTTGCAGAGCTGCCCATCGGCAGTACGCGTGCCACAGGACGGAGGACGGAGGGCGGATGGCAGATGCCCCGGTGGCTGCCGCGGACCACCGCCCGGATCGAGCCTTCGACGGTGAAGCACGCCAGTTGGGTGCAGACGCCCGCCCGCAGTGGCCCGGCCGGCGGTAGCGAGCCCCGCGCCGCACCGAGGGTTTCGCCGAGCGCGAGTCCGAGCAGGAGGCCGCGCGCTCCGGACGCCTTCCTGCCGCGCAGGACGTTTTCCTGGTAACCGGTCAACTCGCTCATGGAGGCCACCCTAATGAGACGGCCCCAAGGCGCTGAACTCCCCGGCCGGCCGGTACCCTCACGCTCCCGCAGCCTCCGGGGCTTCGTCGGGGCCGGCCGCGGTGGCAACGGCCTCGTTGCGGCGTTTGACGACGACGGTCGCCAAGGCCGCGCTGAGCGTGAAGGCCAGCACCACGACGGCCGGCCGGTCCAGCTTGTGCCGGGTGAGGTGGTCGAGCGAGTACCGCCCCGGTCCGGCGAGGCCGAGACCGGCCGCGACGTAGCCGAGGAAGGCCGGGTACTCGAATCCGCCGCTCTGGGCGAAGAACCCCGCCGGAGCGTGCACGGAGACGGCCCCCGCCATGGCACCTGCCGCCGCGGCGCCCGCCGCCGGGGTCGCGAGACCCAGCGCGAGCAGCGCACCGCCGCCGGCCTCGCCGAGTCCGGCCGCGATGGCGCTCTGCCGGCCGGGGGTGAAGCCCATGTGTTCCATGCCCTTCGCCGTGCCGTCGATGCCGCCTCCGCCGAACCAGCCGAAGAGTTTCTGTGAACCGTGGGCGATCAGGACACCACCTGCTCCGAGACGCAGCGCGAGCAGTCCGAGGTCCTTGCGATGGGCGAGGGGCATGGGGCCGGAACCTTTCCGTCGGCGTGGGCGTGGGCGGCTATGCCGTGGCCGGAAAGGTTTNNGGTCCGACAACGCGGCGAGGTGCCGTACTGGGCGTCGCGACCCGGTGAACCTTGCCGGTCACGGCACTAGACCTGCTCCCAAGCTTCACGCGAGCCCGCCCCCCGCGCGCGGTGTGCCCCGCCGGATGAGGCAGGCTCCCCGCCCACCGCGGGTTCACACGGGGGCTCTCCTGGTATCCAGGGCCAGGCGGACCGCCCACGCGACCGACACCAGGGGGACGGCCACCACCGCGCCCACCACCCCCGCGGCGATGGCTCCCGCGATCACCGAGAGGGCCACGACCACCGGGTGCAGGCGCACGGCCCAGCTCATCACGAGCGGGTGCAGCAAATGGCCCTCGATCTGCCCGATGACCACGATCAGCACGAGCACGAGGCCGGCGACGAGCGGCCCCCTGGCGGCCAGGGCGACGACGGTGGCCACGCCCAGGGCGACGGGGGAGCCGATGAGCGGGACGAACGCGGCGAAGAACTCCAGCAACGCGAGGGGCACGGCCAGCGGCACGCCAAGGGCGTACAGCGCGAACCCCACGAGGATGGCGTTGGTCCCGGCCACCAGCACGATCCCGTGCGTGTACCCCGTCAGGGTCCGCCACGCCGCACCCCCGGCGACCGCCATCCGGTCCCGCGCCCGGGGCGGGAACTGGGCGCAGAACCAGCGCCAGTGCCGGTCGCCCGAGTGGATGAAGAAGACCGAGCAGAACAGCGAAAGCACGGCGACGGTGAAAATCGACACGACTCGACCGGCCTCGCTCACGGCGGTGCTGAGCAGTGCCGCGCGATGGCTCGACAGATACGCGCCGATCCGCTCCTGCGCACCGGACAGCGCATCGGGGCTCAGCCGAAGGGGCGGCTGCTCCAGCCACGTCTGGATCCTGCCCAGTCCGCTCCTGAACTCCGCCACCAGCGAGTTCCACTCGGCGGCCACCGTCCCGCCCACGAACGCCAGCGCGCCGAGAAACAGGATGATGCTGCCGATCAGGACGCAGGCCACCGCGAGCGGGCGCGGAAGCCACCGGTCCAGGACATCGGCCACCGGACGGAGCATCGCCGTCACGACCAGGCCGAGAAAGACCGCCACCCCGATCTCGTGGAACCGCCCCAGCGCCGCGAAGACCGCGTAGACCACGGCGCCCACGGCCAGGATCCGCCAGGCGTATCCGGCGAGCGTGCGCAGCAGCGGCGACACGGATTCCGCGAACGGCACGGATCGCCCCACCGCTGTCCTGCCCGGGCGGCGGCCGCGGCCGGGGCGGCCGGGGCGGGCCACCGTACGGATACGGGTGCGCGGGTCCTCCGTAGGCCGGCCGGCCGAGCGGCGTGCCGACCGCGCTGCGGATCGCCTGGACATGGCGGTGCCCCACCTCCCGGGTGTGTTGCTCTACGGGGTATCACGGCGCACCGCGAACCCCGCGGGCCCGGCGCGACATTCGCCCGAAGGGATCGGCGAATGACCGCGCGGACGGGCCAATGCCCCGGCCGGGCAGGCCCTATGTCGGCAGCCCCATGGCACGCTCGCCGGAGCGCCGCTTCTGGATGACCACGGCGACCACGAGCAGGGTGCCCTGGGCGACGTTCTGCCAGAACGGGTTGACGCCTTGTACGGTCAGGCCGTTGTCCAGGGCCCCGAGCAGTGTGATGGCGAGCAGCGTTCCGCCCACCCCGCCCCTGCCACCCGCCAGGAGGCAACCGCCGAGGGCGGCCGCGGTGATCGCCTTGAGCTCCAGGCCCTCGCTGCCGGAGACGGGGTGGCCGAACCCGGTGCGGGCCGTCAGCAGCACGCCGGCGACCGCCGCGATGACCCCGGCCAGCCCGTAGACCGCGATCAGGTACTTGTTGATGTTGATGCCGGAGAGCCGGGCGGCGGTGTCGTTGCCGCCGATCGCGTAGATGTTGCGGCCGATGTCGGTGAACTTGAGCAGCACATGGATGCCCAGAGTCACCAGGGCGAGTACCCACAGCAGCACGGGCACGCCGAGGATCGCGCCATTGGCCAGGAAGACGAAGACGTCGTCGTTGCTGACGTACCCCTGAGCCGCGCCCTTGGAGAGCAGTTGAGCCACGCCCTTGTAGGCGGCCAGGGTCGCGAGGGTGGCGATGACCGGGTTGACACGTCCGTAGACGATCACGGCGCCGTTGAGCAGTCCGGCCAGCACGCCCACCCCGAGCGCGGCGGCGATGCCGAGCAGCGCGTTGGAGCCGGTGGAGGTGAAGACCATCGCGGAGACCACGGAGGCGACGCCGACCTGGGAGCCGACGGAGATGTCCAGCGCACCGCAGACGATCACCACGGTCTGCACCAGGGCGAGGAGGCCGGAGATCGTGACCGCGTCGCCGATCACCTTGATGTTGGCCCATGTCAGATAGGCGGAGTTGAGCGATCCGAAGAGCGCGAGGACCAGGATCAGGGCGCCGATGAGGCTGAGGTTCTGCCCGCCGACGGCACTGAGTACCGATCCCCGCTGCCGCCTGGTGCCCTGCGCGGCCGTGTCCTTCCCCGAGGGCGCCGCCCCCGTCCGCGCCTGCGGTGAGCGGTCCTCCGTGGACGCCGTCGTCGGGTTCACTCCAGTCCTCCGTTGTCCGTGCGGTGCGGGCGGTGCGGGCGGTGCGTGCTGTCCGTGCTGTCCCTGCGGCACGTGCCGTGCGCGCCGGCCGTGGCCAGGCCGTCGGCCATGGCCAGCGCGAGGATGCCCTCCTCGGTGGCTTCGGCCCGGGGGAGTTCGCCGGTGATCCTGCCGCCCTGCATCACCAGCACCCGGTCGGCCAGGCCGAGGACCTCGGGCAACTCCGAGGAGATCACCAGCAGGGCCACCCCGGACTCGGCGAGGTCCGCGATGATCTGGTAGATCTCGGCCTTGGCGCCTACGTCGATGCCGCGGGTGGGTTCGTCGAGGATGAGGACGCTGGGCCTGCGGGCCAGCCAGCGGGCGAGCACCACCTTCTGCTGGTTTCCGCCCGAGAGTGTGCGTACCTCGTGCTCGATGGACGGGGCGCGCACCCGCAGCCGGTCGGCGAACTCCTGGGCGAGTTTCCGCTCGGCGCCGCGGCGGACGAAGCGCAGGCGTCGCAGGCCGCGCAGGACCACGAGTGCGGTGTTGTCGCGGATCGAGCGGTTCAGGAACAGGGCCTGCGCCTTGCGTTCCTCGGGTGCGAGGCCGAGTCCGGCGCGGATCGCGTCCGAGGGCCGGCGCAGTCGCAGGACCCGTCCGCCGACGGAGACCGATCCGCCGCGCAGGGGGAGGTCGCCGACCAGGGCCCGGGCCAGCTCGGAGCGTCCGGCGCCGACGAGACCGGCCAGGGCCACCACTTCACCGGCCCGGACCTGGAGGGTGATCCCGGTGACGTCGTCGGTGGTGACGTCCTGGACGTCGAGGACGACCCGGTCGGTGGCCACATGGGCGCGGGTGAACAGGGAGGACAGGTCCCGGCCGACCATCATCCGTACGATCTCGCGCTGGTCGGTGGCCGCGGCGTCCTTGACGCCGACCAGGGTTCCGTCGCGCAACACGGCTATCCGGTCCGCGAGTTGGAAGATCTCCTGCATCCGGTGGGATACGTAGACCACGGCGAGGCCGCTCTCGCGCAGCCGCCGGATCAGCGCGAACAGGGCCTCCACCTCGTGCTCGGAGAGGGAGGAGGTGGGTTCGTCGAAGGCGACCACCTTCGCCTCGCCCGTCAGCGCCCGCAGGATCTCGACGAGTTGGCGCTGCGCGGCGGTGAGGTCGATACCGAGGGTGTCGGCGTCGAGGACCTTGTCGAAGCCGATGCGCACCAGATCGGCCTCCAGCCGTCGGCGCAGGCCGGCCCGGTCGAAGCGGCGGGCGCCGCGGGTCGGCAGGGCGCCGAGGTAGACGTTCTCGGCGACGCTGATGTGCGGGACGATCTCCGGCTCCTGCGGGATGAGCCGGATGCCGGCGGCCCGGGCGTCGGCGGGCGAGTGCAGGTGCAGCGGCGTGCCGTCGAGCCGGATCGTTCCGGAGTCGGCCGGCTGATCGCCGCAGACAATTTTCAGCAGGGTGGACTTGCCCGCGCCGTTCTCGCCCATGAGGGCGGTGACGGTGCCGGCCGGAAAGGCCAGGCTGATCTCGTTCAGCGCCTGGACCCCGGAGAAGCTCTTGGCGATGCCGGTGACGTGCAGTCCGTCTGTGGCGTTCATCTGTGCTACCTCGCGGCCTGGAAGTGCGGGGGAGGGTGGGCTCCGGCCCCTCGCCTGGAGAGGGAGGGGCCGGATGACCGGGGGCGGCGCCTCACTTGCAGCCGAACCCGGCGGCCTTCCACGTGCTCGCGTCCACCATCCGGGTCGGGGCGAAGGCCTCAGGGGCGAAGTCCTTGCCGTTCTTCAACTTGTCGTACATCGCCTGGACGGCCAGCTTCCCGACCTCGTCGCCGGGGATGTGGAGCGCCGCCCTCATCCCGTTGTCGGCGCCCGCCTGCCACTCCTTGCAGGCCAGGTAGGCGCCGAGGCCCACACCGACGATGTCCGCCCCCTTGACGCCCGCGTTGCCCAGCCCCTTAACGCCGCCGGAGACGTTCTCGTCGTTGCAGCCCATGACGACCCAGTGCTTGATGTCCTGATGGGCCGTCACGGTCGCCTCGACCTTCGACTGGGCGCCGGCCGGGGTGTTGTCCGTACCGACCTCGATGGCCTGTACCTCGGGGGCGCCCGCCTCCTTCCACGCGGCCTTCGCGCCGTCGATGCGGTCGGTGCAGACGGTGGTGTCCTGCTTCCACGCGTAGATGATGCGGGTGTCCGCGGGAGACCAGCCCGCCTGCTTGAACTCGGCGGCGGCCCGTTTGCCCACCTCGTTGCCCATCTGGACCCCGGAGAAGCCCACCCGGGGCACCAGGTCGGCCTTGTCGCACTCCGATGGCTTGGGGCCGCTGACGCAGACCTGGTCGTCGGAGGTGAGCAGGGCGATCCCGGCCTTCTTGGCCTCCGCGACCACCTGCGGCCCGACGGCCGACTCCGGCACCACGATGATGATGCCCTTGTTCTTCTGCGCCGCCGCCGACTTGACCTCGGTGATGGTCTTGGACGCGTCATTGCCGAGATTGACGACCGTGAGCTCGATACCCAGCTCGGCGGCCTTCTTCTTGGCGCCCGCGGCCTCGGAGACGAAGTACTCCTGGTCGCCCTGCTTCTGCAGGTAGGCGATGGATATCGGGCCGTCCGCCTTGCTGTCCGCGGGCCCGGCGGAGGAGGGCTTGCCGGACGAGCATCCGCCGAGGGCGAGCACCAGCGTGAGGGTGCCGGTCAGCAGGGCGGCGGTGGGGCGGGCCCGGGTGGGGGACGGTGGCATGGACATGTGCGGGCTCCCTGTTTCGGACGGTTCAGGCGGTTCAGGCGGTTCAGGCGGTTCAGGTGGCGCGGGTGGTGCGGGCGGTGCGGGTGGTACGGACGGACGGTGCCGGAGAAGCCGGCCTTCGGCCGGTTCAGGCGCAGGTGAGCCGGGGAGCGGCCCAGTCGGCGTGGTCGTAGTCGATGCCGTTGCCGCCGTCGGTGACGACCAGCTTCAGGGTCTGGCCGCCCGTCAGATCGGCGGTGAGTTTCCTGGCCGGATCCGAAGTGGTCACCACGCCGCTGTCGGCCACCAGCGTGCTGTCCCGGTAGATCCGGAAGGCGACCGCACCGGTGTAGGCGCTCTCGTCGTCCACGCCGACGTCCACGGTCAGGCCGGTGCACCGGGCGCCGAGGTTGTAGGTCACGGTGCTGGGTGCGTGGACGCCCAGGCCCTTGGCGTAGGTGGCGCCGTTGATGGTCAGGGTCCTGCCGTCACCGGCCGGCTGCTCGCCGTTGCTCCGGTCCTTCTCCACCGGACCCCAGCCACTGCTCACACCGGTCCAGGGCAGGTCGGACAGGTGGGAGGTGCCGGCCGGCGGGAGCGGCGCGGGCCCCGGCGTGATGCGGTAGACCACCGTGGCATGCGCGGCGACCGAGGCGCTGATCGTTCCGCTGGTATTGGCCGAGACGGCCTTGGTCCACAGGTCCTTGAGGCTGTACGGGCCGCGGTTGCCGATGCCCAGCGCGTCGGTCTTCGCGGAGATCGTGGCGGTGGACCCGGTCTCGTTGGTCAGGGACACCGCCCGGTCGCCGTTCGCGAGCTCCTTCACCATGACCACGAGGCCGCCGGAGTTGGAGACCACTGCGCCCTGGCTGCCGAGTGGATCCTGGTCGAGCGCGATGACATCGGCGTTGGAGAGGATGTCGAAGGTCTCGGGGGTCGCCTTGCGCAGATCGCTGCCGATCAGCAGCGGCGCGGACATCATCGACCAGAGGCTGAAGTGGGTCCGGTACTCGGTGGCGGTCATCCCGCCGTTGCCGACTTCGAGCATGTCCGGGTCGTTCCAGTGGCCCGGGCCGGCGTACGCGGCGAGCGGCTGGTTCCGGTGCGCGATGTTGATCATTGAGGACCAGCTGTCGCTGATGTCCCCGGTGGTGCGCCACAGATGGCCGACGTCGGCAGCCCAGGTCCACGGCTGGTTCTCGCCCCATTCGCACAGCGAGAAGACGATCGGGCGGCCGGTGTTCTTCAGGGCGTCCCGCATGGCGGTGTACCGCTTCTTGGCGTCGACGCCCTGGTTGTTGCAGTTGTCGTACTTGAGGTAGTCGACGCCGAACGAGGCGAAGAGGTTGGCGTCCTGCTGCTCGTGCCCCAGTCCGCCGGGGAAGCCCGCGGTGTCGCAGGTCTTGGTGCCTGCGCTGGTGTACACCCCGAACTTCAGGCCCTTGCCGTGGATGTAGTCCGCGAGGGCCTTGATCCCGTTCGGGAAACGGACGGGGTCGGGTACGAGGTTGCCCGAGGCGTCCCGTTCGGGCAGGGCCCAGCAGTCGTCGAGGTTGACGTACTGGTACCCGGCGGCCTTCAGGCCCTTCGCGACGAACAGGTCAGCGATGCCCTTGACCATGGCCTCGTTGAACTCGGCCCGGCAGTGGGTGGAGTTCCAGTTGTTGAAGCCCATGGGCGGGGTGAGGGCCTGCCCGTCGGCCAGGGCGGCGGCCGGCGGGGCCGTGACCATCAACGCCGCACCGGCCAGCGAGGCGGCTCCCACCGCCGGTACCAGCAGCGGCAGGGAGGCGAGGGCGGTGGCCAGGCGGCGGGCGGTGGTACGTCGTAGCGAGTGCACAGACGGCTCCTGAGGGGAGGAAACATGTGCGGAAGTGAGTGCCTATGGTGGATCCGAACCCACGAAAGTGCTCAGGACCCAACGGACTTCAACGGGGCGGCCACATCACACTGCCGTTTCGTGGGCATGTCAAGAAGGCCAACAGCGTTGTTTTGGCAGGCCTTGTTCGCTTGTTGGAATCTGTTGACTTCTGATCGGCAGGTCCGGATGCTTGCCGTGACCGGGGTGCTCGTTTCCCGAAGAGAGGAACCGAAGGATGGCCGACACCGGCAGCCTGCTCGCTCACCAGCGCCGCGCTCTCATCCTGGAAGAGGTCCGCCGTCGCGGCGGTGTACGAGTGAACGAGCTGACGCGTTCCCTCAACGTCTCGGACATGACGGTCCGGCGCGATCTGGACATGCTCGCTCGCGAGGGCCTGCTGCAGAAGGTGCACGGCGGCGCCGTCCTCGCGGGTGAGCCCAGCAGCCACGAGCCGGGGTTCGAGGCCAAGTCCGTGTGGGAGACGGTGGCGAAGGACGCCATCGCCCGCGCGGCGGCCGGGCTGGTCGCCCCCGGATCGGCCATCGCGCTGTCCGCGGGCACGACAACCCACGCCCTGGCCAAGGAACTCACCGAGATCCCCGACCTCACCGTGGTCACCAACTCGATTCGCGCGGCCGAGGTCTTCGAAGCCGCACGGCTGACCGGAGGCGGCACCACTGTGGTGCTCACCGGCGGGATCCGCACCCTCTCGGACGCCCTGGTCGGCCCCATCGCCGACCAGGCAATCCGGTCGCTGCACGTAGACCTGCTCTTCCTCGGCTGCCATGGACTGGGCACCACCACCGGCCTGACCACGCCGAACCTCGCCGAGGCCGAGACGAACCGGACGTTCCTCCGCTCGGCGCGCCGCACCGTGGTCCTCGCCGACCGCACCAAATGGTCCGTGGTGGGACTGACCACCTTCGCCACCCTCGACCAGATCGACGTACTGGTCACGGACGCCCTGCCACAGGAGGAGACGGCGGCCGTCACCGAACGGGTCGGCGAAGTAGTGCTCGCCACCGGCAACGCCGGGGAGCGGCAGTGGTGAAGAAGACGTACACGACGCTGTCGGACGGCCGCGCGCTCATCTACTACGACGCCGACGGCTCTGGCGACGGCTCGGACAATGGCGGCTCCGAGGCCGACGGCTTCGAGGCCGGCGGCTTCGAGGCCGATGGCTCCGATGTCCGCGACCCGGTGCGCGACCATCCCGACCGGCGAGGGCTGCTGCCCATCACCACCCTCTCCGAACGCCGCTACGACCAGCTCCTGGACGAGTGGGTGATGGTCGCCTCCCACCGGCAGGGCCGCACCCACCTGCCGCCCGCCGACCAGTGCCCCCTCTGCCCCTCACGCCCCGGCCGGCCCAGCGAGATCCCCGCCCCCGACTACCAGGTCGCCGTCTTCGAGAACCGCTTTCCCGCCCTGTCCGGATCCGGCGCCGGAAGCTGCGAAGTGGTCTGCTTCAGCCCCGACCACGACGCCTCCTTCGCCGATCTGAGCCCGGCGCAGGTCCGCACGGTCATCGCGGCCTGGACCGACCGCACCCTTGACCTCGCCGAGGTCCCCGGCATCGAGCAGGTCTACTGTTTCGAGAACCGCGGCAGGGAGATCGGGGTGACCCTTCCGCACCCGCACGGTCAGATCTACGCCCTGCCGGTCCTCACCCCCCGCACCCGTCGCACCCTGGAGAGCGTCGCCCGCCACTGGGACGCCACCGGCCGCAACCTCTTCGACGAGGTCCGCGACACGGCCCTCGCCGACGGCCGCAGGGTGGTTCTGGCCGGCGACCACTGGAGCGCGTTCGTCCCGCACGCCGCCCGCTGGCCGTACGAGGTCCACCTCTACCCCCACAGGCGCGTTCCCGACCTGCTCGCCCTCGATGACGCCGAACGCGACGAGCTGGCCCATGTCTACCTCGACCTGCTGGGCCGTTTCGACAGGCTCTTCCCCTCGCCCGCCCCCTACATCTCGGCCTGGCACCAGGCTCCCGTGCGCACCGGCCGCGACCAGTACGCACTGCATCTCGAACTGTTCACGATTCGCCGCGCAGCCGACAAGCTCAAGTACCTTGCGGGCACCGAATCCGGAATGGGACTGTTCGTCAACGACATCACGCCCGAGCAGGCGGCCGCCCGCTTGCGGGAGGTCTGAGAGATGACGGGGAGGCGCGTGTACCCGGCAGCATCACAGGACGCGGGGGAGTCCTCCTTCGCCCGCAACTTCGGCGGGCGGGCCGAGGGGGTGTGGTCGGCCCCGGGGCGGGTGAACTTCATCGGCGAACACACCGACTACAACGGCGGGTTCGTCCTCCCGATCGCGCTTCCACACCGGATGAGGGTCCACGCGCGGCGGCGCGACGACGGCATGCTGCACATCGCGTCCACGGCCGAACCACTGCCGGAGGTCTTCGACGTGGCCAAGCTGCGGCCCGGCGTGGGGGGCGGCTGGTCCGTGTACGCCGCCGCCATGGCCTGGGCGCTGCGCGATGCCGGACACCGCGTCGGCGGGGCGGAACTGCTCCTGGACGGTGACGTCCCCGTCGGCGCCGGACTGTCCTCCTCGGCCGCCCTCGAATGCGCGGTGGGGAAGGCGCTGTGCGGACTTTACGGAGTCGCGCTGACGGCGTTCGAGACGGCCCTGCTGGCCCAGCGGGCGGAGAACCTCTTCGTCGGCGTGCCGTGCGGCGTGATGGACCAAATGGCCTCCATGTGCTGCACACCGGGCCACGCCCTCCTCCTCGACACCCGATCGCTCGCCTTCGCGCAGGTGCCGATGGATCTGGCAGGCGCGGGCCTGCGGCTCCTCGTCGTCGACACCCGCGCCAGGCACGCCCTGGCCGACGGCGAGTACGCGGCACGGCGCAGGGAGTGCGAGCTGGCCGCCGTACTGATGGGCGCGGACGCGCTGCGCGACATCGAGTCCGTGGCGCAGCTGAACGTGCTGCGCGATCCGGTGCTGCGCGCCCGGGCACGCCATGTCGTCACCGAGAACGCCCGGGTGCTGCGCACCGTGGAGCTGGTCCACGCCCACCGGCTGTGGGACACCGGCCCGCTCCTCACCGCCTCACACCTCTCGCTACGGGACGACTTCGCCGTCTCCTGCTCGGAGTTGGACCTCGCGGTGCAGGCCGCCCTGGACGCCGGCGCGCTCGGTGCGCGGATGACGGGCGGCGGATTCGGGGGCTCGGCGATCGCCCTGGTCGACGCGGATGAGGCGGAGCGGGTCTCGGCCGCGGTGCGGCGCGCGTTCGCCGAGGCGGGCCTGCGTGAGCCCCGCATCTTCGAAGCGGTCCCTTCCGCCGGGGCGGCCTGATCCGGCCGCCGGGCCCTTTTGCCGTCACATCCAAGAAATGGTCAAGGCGGACGGGGCGATTCCGGACAGCTTTGCCCGGCCGCGATCCCTTTCCGGCCGTCCCGTTCAGACGGGGACCGGCCCGGTCTGGCCCCCGCCGCCTGGGAAGGCGGGACCTCTGGCACGCCCGAGAGGGCCACGGCGTCTGAGCTCTGGCGGAATATCACCTGTCGGGTCACTGGCTGACATTCACCCCGTCGGTCCGGTTCCAGCTGACTTCGCAACCCCTCCACCAAATCCGTACGCTACGGTAACTTCGCTGTCCGTAACCAGCGAAAACCTTGTGCATTCGACGGGGCGGTTTGTGCTGCCCGCGTTACGCCCACCACGGAGAATCGAAATTGAGAACGACGAACCGATACAGCCGATTAGAGGCCCTCGGAGCCCATATACCGGCGGCCACGCTGACCACCCGGGAACTGACTGGCCGGACGGACAACCTGAGCGGCGTGGATGTCGAGAGGATCACCGGAGTCGTCGAGCGCCGGGTCTGCGATCCCGATCCCGCGGCCGGTGAGGACTCGTTCGCAATGGCCCTCTCCGCCGCCCGCGACTGCCTGGCGGCCTCCCGCTACGAGGCCGCTGACCTGGACATCGTCATCTCTGCGTCCATTACCCGCTTCAAGGACGGCGGCCGGTTCTACTTCGAGCCGTCCTTCGCCGCCTCGCTCTCCAGGGAGCTGGGCTCGCGCTCGGCCATCCACTTCGACGTCTCCAACGCCTGCGCCGGCATGCTGACCGGTGTCTACGTGCTCGACCGGATGATCCGGTCCGGCGCGGTCCGCAACGGCATGGTGGTCAGCGGCGAACAGGCGACCCGCGTCGCCGACACGGCTGCCCGCGAGCTCACCGGCTCCTACGATCCGCAGTTCGCCTCGCTCTCCGTCGGCGACTCCGCGGCCGCGGTCATTATGGACCGGTCCACGGACGAGGCCGACCGGATCCACTACATCGACCTCATGACCTGCTCGGAGTACTCGCATCTCTGCATGGGAATGCCGAGCGACCACACCCAGGGAATCGCCCTCTACACGGACAACAAGAAGATGCACAACAAGGAACGCCTCGCCCTCTGGCCCAGCTTTCACGGAGATCTGCTGGCAAAGGCCGGCCGGGATTTCGCCTCCGAGGAATTCGACTACATCATCCAGCACCAGGTCGGCACCCGTTTCATCGAGTACGTGAACCAGATGGGAGAAGCGGCGTTCGGCACGCCGATGCCGACGTCCCTCGCGGTGGTGGAGCGGTTCGGCAACACCGCCACCACCTCCCATTTCCTGACGCTGCGCGAACACCTTGCAGCGGGCACCGCCGAGCGCGGCTCCACCTTCCTCCTGGTCCCGGCCGCCTCGGGCGTGGTGACCGGGGCCCTGTCGGCGACCATCACGAACCTGGGGGTCTGAGCCATGGGCATGGTCATCACCGCCGCGGGCACCGCCACGCGTACAGCCGACGCTCGCGCCGACGCGGGCACCGCCACGCACATCGGCGCACCGTCCGCCGCAGGCACCGTGGCCGACGCGCCGGCGTCCACCGTCACCCTCGCCGGCCGGGCCGCGCGCGACTGCCTCTCCCAGGCGCAGCTGTCCCCCTCCGCCGTCGGCGTTCTCGTCAACGTGGGGGTCTACCGGGAGTCCAACACCTTCGAACCCGCCCTCGCCGCCATGGTCCAGAAGGAGGCCGGCATCAGCCTGGACTACCTGGCCGACCCCGCCGCGGCCTTCTCCTTCGACCTCATGAACGGAGCCTGTGGCGTACTGAACGCCGTCCAAGTCGGCCAGGCCCTCCTCGACACCGCCGGCACCGAACGCCTGCTGATCACCGCCGCCGACGTCCACCCGGGCGGCGACGCACGCCGCGACCCGGAGTATCCGTACGCGGACCTCGCCGGCGCCCTGCTGCTGGAGCGCAGCGCCGACCCGGACGCCGGATTCGGCCCGGTGAAGCACTACACCGGGGACGGGCCCACCGACGAGGGCTACCTCGACACCGCCCGGATGGGCAGCGACGGGCGCTCCCTGATCACCGTCCGGCGCGCCGAGGACCACGCCCGCCGGATGAGCGACCTCGCCGCCACCGCCGTCACCGACTACGCCCACGCGTACGGCATCGACCTGGAGCGCACCCTGGTGATCGGGCCGGGGGCCTCGGCCGGCGTGCTCCCGGCCGAAGCCGGGGAGCCGCACACCGCAGCCCCCGTCCTCGGCTATCTCCGCGCCATGGCGGCCGGGCGGCCCAAGGACTGCGACCAGCTGCTCTTCGTGACCGCCGGCGCCGGCCCCAGCGCGGCCTGCGCCAGCTACCGGCCCGAGGGATGGTGACGCCATGACCGCCGCCGCCACGGCACACACGTACGCCGGCACCGTGCCCGACCCCGGCACCGCCGCGGGCCTGGCCGACTGCCTGGAGCGCAATGCCCGCGCCTTCCCCCTGAAGGCCGCCGTCATCCACCCCGACGGCCACGAGCCCGACGGAAGCCCCCGCTACCGCACCCTCAGCTACGGGCAGTTGCAGGAGACGGTCGAGGAACTCGCCCACGGGCTGGCCCGGGCCGGGATCACCCGGGGTACCAGGACGGTCCTCATGGCGCCGCCCGGCCCGGAGCTCTTCGCCCTGGTCTTCGCGCTCTTCCGGACCGGCGCCGTCCCCGTCGTCGTCGACCCCGGCATGGGCCTGCGCCGGATGCTCCACTGCTACCGGGCCGTCGGCGCCGAGGCGTTCATCGGGCCCCCGCTCGCCCACCTCGTACGGATCCTGGGCCGTCGCACCTTCGCCGCCGTACGGATCCCGGTCACCCTCGGCAGCCGCCGCCTCGGGGGCGGGCACACCCTCGCCCGCCTGCGCTCTCTGCCGGGCCGGCGCACTGCCCCTCCCGCCGTGGGCGGCGACGACCTGCTGATGATCGGATTCACCACCGGAAGTACCGGCCCCGCCAAGGGAGTCGAGTACACCCACCGCATGGCGCTCTCGATCGCCCGCCAGATCGAAGCCGCTCACGGCCGCACCCGCGACGACACCTCGCTGGTCACGCTGCCCTTCTACGGCATGCTCGACCTGGTCTACGGCTCCACCGTCGTCCTCGCCCCGCTGGCACCGGCCAAGGTCGCGCAGGCCGACCCCGCGCTCCTCGTCGACGCGCTGGAACGATTCGCCGTCACCACGATGTTCGCCTCGCCCGCCCTGCTGCGAAACCTCGCGGACCACCTCACCGCCCAGCACCGCCCGTTGCCCGACCTGCGGTGCGTCGTGTCCGGCGGGGCGCCCGTACCCGACTCCGTCGTCTCCTCACTGCGCGCCGTCCTCGACGAGAAGGCGCAGGTCCATGTCACGTACGGCGCCACCGAGGTCCTGCCGATCACCTCGATCGAGTCCGCCGAGATCCTGACCGAGACCTCCGCCCTCAGCGCTCGGGGAGCGGGCACCTGCGTCGGCCGGCCCGTACCGGGAACCCGCGTGCGCATCGTCCCGGCCACCGACGGCCCGCTCGCCGCCATCGGTCCCGGACTGGCCCTGCCCATCGGTCAGGTCGGCGAGATCCTCGTCGCCGGGGAGTCCGTCAGCCGCCGCTACCACGCCGCGCCGCACTCCGACGCGCTGCACAAGGTGTACGAGGCCCAGTCCGGCGACCAGTCCGGTCACGAGCCCGGCGACCAGTCCGGCGACCAGTCCGGCCACCAGTCCGGTCACGAGCCCGGCGACGGCCCGCGCGTCTGGCACCGCACCGGAGACCTCGGCTACCTCGACGACAGCGGCCGCCTCTGGTTCTGCGGACGCGCGACCCAGCGCGTGCGCACCGCCCACCGGGACCTGCACACCGTGCGCTGCGAGGGCGTCTTCAACGCCCATCCGATGGTCCGCCGCAGCGCCCTGGTCGGCACCGGCCCGGCCGGGGCGCAGCGGCCCGTCGTCTGCGTGGAGACCGACACCCCCCTCGACGCCGCCACCTGGCAGGACCTCGCCGCCGAGCTGCGCACCCTGGCCGCCGCCCACGCCCCGACGGCCGAACTGGAGGAGTTCCTGCGCCATCCGGCGTTCCCCGTGGACATCCGGCACAACGCCAAGATCGGCCGGGAGGAGCTCGCCCGCTGGGCCGAGCGCCGCCTCGCGCCTCCCGCGCCCCTGTGGTCCCGCGCGGGTGCGCAGCGGCTGGTCCCCCTCGCCGGCTGGGCGTACCTGCTCGGCGGCGCCGTGTGGACCGCCACGGCGGGCGCACCGGATGTTCCGCTGTTGCCCCTGCTGCGCCGGCTGTGGTGGGCCGACGCGTTCCTCAGCATCGGTGTGCACGCGGCGCAGATCCCGCTCGCCCTGCCCCGCGCCCGGGCGGCCGGCCACGGCCCCGCGGCCACTGCCGCGCTCACCATGCTCTACGGCGCGACCTGGTGGCGGAACCTGTGAACGTCCTGATCACCGGCGCCACCGGGTTTCTCGGCGGCCACCTCGTCGACGCCTGCCTCCGCGAAGGCCATCAGGTCCGTGCGCTCGTACGCGCAGGCAGCGACACCGCCCGGCTGCGATCCCTGCCCGGCGTCGAGCTCGCCGTGGCCGACCTCACGGACCAAGGCGACAAAGCTCTACGAGCCGCCACCGAGGGCTGCGACACCGTGCTGCACAGCGCCGCCAGGGTGGTCGACCACGGCAGCCGTGCCCAGTTCCACCAGGCCAACGTCGCCGGCACCCAGCGGCTGCTGGCTGCGGCGCGCGCGGCGGGCACGGCCCGGTTCGTCTTCGTCTCCAGCCCCAGCGCCCTGATGCGCGTGCGCGAGGGCGACCGGCTCGGCATCGACGAGAGCACCCCGTACCCGACCCGCTGGTTCAACCTCTACTGCGAGACGAAGGCGCTCGCCGAACAGTACGTACTCGCCGCGAACACCCGCGAGTTCACCACCTGCGCGCTGCGCCCGCGCGGCATCTGGGGCCCGCGCGACCACGCCGGGTTCCTGCCGCGCATGGTCGCCGCGATGCACGCGGGGAGGTTGCCCGACCTCTCGGGCGGCAAGCGCGTCCTCGTCTCGCTGTGCCACAGCGACAACGCCGTGGACGCCTGCCTGAAGGCGGCCGCCGCCCCGGCCGAACGGGTGGGCGGCCGGGCGTACTTCATCGCGGACCGCGAGGAGACGGACCTGTGGGCCTTCCTCACCCACGTCGGCGGCCTCTTCGGCTGCGAGCCACCCGGCCCCCGCGTCCCGCTCGCGGCCGGCCGCGCGCTGGCCGGCGCGGTCGAAACCCTATGGCGGCTCCGCCCCGGCCCCACCCCGACCGGCCCGCCGCTGAGCCGCTACACGATGGCCCTCCTCACCCGCTCCACCACGTACGACACCACCGCCGCCCACCGCGACCTCGGCTACGAACCACCGCGCCGCCAGGCCGACGGTGTACGCGAACTCCGGCGCTGGGTGGAGACCATCGGCGGCATCAAAGCCTGGACCCACCCCGCCACCACCCCGCCTGCCTCAGCCGCCCCGGCCACCACGCTCGCCCCGCCTGCCTCAGCCGCCCCGGCCACCACGCTCGCCCCGCCTGCCTCAGCCGCCCCGGCCACCACGCTCGCCCCGGCCGCCACGCTCGCCCCGGCCGCCCCGGCCGCCCCGGCCACTGCGGTTGCCCCGGCCACCGCGCCGACCGCGGCTGCCCGAGCCGGCGACGTGGCCGCACCCGTCCGTACCGATCAAAGAGGCACCTCGCGATGACCCACGCCCACCCGCAGATTACCGCCGGCCGCCGGTACCGGCGAGCGGTGTCACCGACCGAGCGGCTCTACCTCGCCGCCGGCCACGCACGCGGCCACATGGCCCTGCGCATCCTCGTCGAGGGCCACGGGGTGCCCGAACCCGCCACGCTTCAGGCGGCGCTCGCGCAGGCCGCCGAGGCATGCCCCGGCTCCACGCTGGTCCGCAGGGGCGCCGTGTGGTGCGCCGAGGGACCGCCGCCGCGCGTCCGGTACGCCGATCAGGGCACCGCCGACGCGTTCGATGTCTCGCGGCCCGCCACCGCCGCGCTGCTGAACGGCCCCGCGCGCCGCGCCGATCCACCCGGCTGCGAGGTTCTGGTCGTGCGCGGCAACGGCGGGCCGGGCGACCGTGCGCGGACCACGCTGGTTTTCAGCGCCTCGCACGCCCTGATGGACGGCCACGGCGCACTCACCTGGGTACGGGAGGTCTTCCGCGCCCTTCGCGGCGAGCCCGCCCGCCCCGCTCTCGCACCGGACACCGATCACGGACTGCTGCGCCGCCTCGGCGCCACCGACCGCCGCCCCACCCTGCCACCCGACCGGCCCTCACCCCTGGGCCGCTCCGGCAACGGACCCGAGCAGACCCTTTGGTTACGCCGGACCCTGACGGGCCACCACGCGGCCCTCACCGCCCGCCTGGCCCAGGCCCTCACCGACACCGCGGGACAGCACACCCGGGTCATGGTCCCCGTAGACCTGCGCCGCCACCGTCCCGGCATCACCGCGACCGGCAACCTGACCCTGCCCCTGTTCCTGGATCTGCGCCCCGGCGACGACTGGACGGACCCGCACACCCGCCTGCTCACCGCCCTGGCCGAAGGCCGCGAACTCGCCGGAGGCTTCGAGACGGCCCTCGCCCCGCTCCCGTCGGCCGCTTCCGCCTTGCTGCTGCGTACGGCCCAGGCCGCAGCCACCCGCGCCGACCGGCACCTCGCCTCAGCCGTCGTCTCGCACCTGGGCCGCCTGCACCTCGACGACTACAGCGGAGGCGGCTTCACCGCCGCCACCGCCTACGCCCTGCCCGTCCACGCCCCGCTGGTCCCGGTCTCCCTGGTCGCCGCCGAGACGCACACCGCGACGGAGCTGACGATGGGTGTCCGAGGCGGCCCCGGTCTCGCCGACCGCGCCGCCCGCCTCCTGGACGGCGCCCTGGCCCGCCTGACGGATGCCCCGACGCGGCAGCAGCGGCCCCGCCAACGCCCCGCACGGGCGGTGGCGGGCGCCACCGTCGTGGAGCTGTTCCGGGCGCAGGCCACCCGCACACCGGACGCGGTCGCGCTCGACGGGCCCGAGGGGCCGGTCACGTATGCGGAGCTCGACCGCCGTTCCGACGCCGTCGCCCGCGAACTGCTGCGCCGGGGTACCGGCCGGGAGGACCTGGTCGGGCTGGTCGTCGACCGGTCGCCCGCCGGGGTCTGCGCCCTGTGGGGGATCCTCAAGGCGGGCGCCGCCTATGTGCCCCTCGACCCCGCCCATCCCGGCGCGCGGATCAAGGAGGTGTTACAGGAGTGCGGCGCCCGGCTCTGCCTGACGCAGCGCCACCTCGCCGACACGATCGCCGCGTCCGTGCCCTGCCCGCTGCTCGTGGCCGAGGATATCCCCGATATCTCTGATTTCCCCGATATCCCAGATATCCCAGATATCCGCGACATCCCCGATGCCCAGGCCGAGCCGCCGCTGCCCGCCCCCCGCCCGGCCGATCTGGCGTACGTCATCCACACCTCCGGCTCCACCGGCCGCCCCAAGGGCGTCCAGATCGAGCACGGCAGCCTGCTGGGCTTCGTCCGGTGGATGACCGACACCTGCCGGGTCACCGACGCGACCCGGTTCGGCTTCGCCTCCTCCTACACCTTCGACATCTCCTGCTTCCCCCTGTTCCTGCCGCTCACGGCCGGCGGTACGGTGGTCCTGGCGCCCGGCGCACCCTCCCGCGCCGCCATGCGCCGACTCGTCACGGAGCACCGCGCCGACACCCTCGCACTCACCCCCTCCCACCTGGCCCTGCTCGCCGGAGGCGGGCGGCTGCGCACCCTGCTCCTCGGCGGCGAGCCGCTGACCCCCGCCGCCGTACGCACCGCCCGCGCCGCCTTCGGCCCCGACTGCCGGATCGTCAACGGCTACGGGCCGACCGAGGCCACCGTCGCGTGCCTCGCGCACGTGGTGGATGGCACCGAGACGACCGCGACCATCCCCCTCGGCACCCCCGGCCCCGGCGCCCGGGTCGACCTGGTGGCCGAGGACGGCACCGCCCTCGGCACAGGGCAGGACGCGATCGGCCGTACCGGCGAAATCATCGTCAGCGGCCTGCAGGTGGCCCGCGGCTACCTCGGCCCGCCCGACGGCCGCCCGTCTGCGTTCACCACCGACCCCGACGGCACGCGCCGCTACCGCACGGGCGACCTCGGACGGCGACTGCCCGGCGGCGCCGTCGAGTTCGCGGGGCGCGTCGACGGCCGGCTCAAGATCGCCGGCCACCGGGTGGAGCCCGCCGAGATCATCGCCGCGCTCGAGGCCCATCCCGGTGTGAGCCGCGCCGTGGTCGCCGCCCGCAGCCGCCCGGACGCCACCACTGCGGTGCTGTGCGCCTACGTCGTACCCCGCACCGCCGTACATGCCGATGCGGACCCGGACCTTCCGTCCGCGCTCCGCGCCGAACTGAAGCGCCGCCTGCCCGCCCACCTGGTCCCGGCCCACATCACGTCCGTCGCGGCCATCCCCAGCACGGTCAGCGGCAAAGCCGATCTCGACGCGCTCCCCGACCCCTTCGACCGGGTCCGCGACACCGCGCCGCCAGCGCCCACACTCCAGGCGCGGGTCGCCCGCCACTGGTCGGCGACTCTGGGTGTGGACCCGGCGGCCCTGACGGCCGACGTGGAATTCCAGTCGCTGGGTGGAGACTCCCTGGCCCTGATCGAGATGCTCACCGCCGTCTCCTCGGACCTCCTCACCGCAGCCCAGGGCGACCACTTCATGAGCCGTCTCGAATCCCTCGTCAGGAACGTGACGCTCGACCAGGTCTGCGCCCACGTCCAGGCCGCCCGGGACGAGGTCCACGCGTGATCTTCATCGGAGACGGCTCCCTGCTGCGCCGGGCCGTGGCCCACGCCGCCGCGCAGGGCCACCCCGTGGACCTCGTCTGCTCCGACAACCCGCTGGACGCCGTGCACACCCGGCACGCCCCGCGCGTCCCACACCTCGCCACCGCCGACATCAACGCCGAGGCCGGCACCCTGGCGGCCGCCTCCACCGACGGCATCGTCTGGTCGGTCAACAACAAGCGGATCTTCCGCGCGCCCCTGCTCTCCCGGGACTTCCGGATCTACAACATCCACAACGGCCTGCTGCCCCAGCACCGCGGGCTCCCCTCCGTCGCCGTCCTGTTCGCCCTGCTGCACGACGACCCGGAGTACGGCGCCACGCTCCACGAGGTCGACGCGGGCATCGACACCGGCCGGGTGCTGGCGGAGCGGCGCTTCCAGATCGCCCCCGACGACCGCTACCACCAGGTCATGCTCCGCGGGATCCGCGCCTGCCACACCCTCTTCGAGGAACTGCTCCCAGCCATCGCGGCGGGAACACCGCTCCCCCCTGCCCCCCGGCCCGAGGGCCGGCCCGCCTACTACGGCCTGCGGGCCCTGGAGCGCCTGCCGGACCACCGAGACCACCCGTCCTACGCCCGCGCCACCGACCTGGGCCCGTTCAACACCCACGCCCCGGCCGTGGCCCAGGCCCTGGAGGCGGTACGAACTCCCGGGTAGCGCTGATCGGCCGGGGCTCGCCGGGGCTCGCCGGGGCTCGGCCGGGCCGCTCTGTGGGGTTCTGGTCATTCTGCCGCCCCGGCGGGACCCCTTCACCACCCGGCCGGGGCGGGGGAGCGGGGCTGATGGGCCCGCGCTGGAGAGGGGTCGGCGGCCTCGCGATATCCGGCCAGGGAGTGCGGCCGGAGGCCGTTGTCCACATCGCATCCTTCCCAGCCCGACTCCGCCTGTGATGGCATGTCCACGCTGAATTCCGAACCGGTCCGAATGAATGGAGAAGTAACGATGTTGCTCCGCAGACTGGCCGTCGGCGCGGCGGTGGCAGTGCTATCGGCGATGGCTGCACCGGCCCAGGCCGATACCGCATACACGCCGCCCGGGAGAATTACGGTGGACGTGGTCGGCGTCAACGGCTCGGGGTGTCCGCAGGGGACCGCGGACGTCGCCGCGTCCTCCGACAACACCTCGTTCACCGTCACGTACAGCAACTATCTCGCCCAGGCGGGAGCCGGCTCCGGCGGTACCGAGTTCCGCAAGAACTGCCAGCTCGCCCTGCGGATCCACGTGCCCCAGGGGTTCACCTACGCCATCGCCCGAGCCGACTACCGGGGATTCGCGCACCTCCAGCGCGGGGCCTTCGGCCAGGAACGCGCGAACTACTACTTCCAGGGCATACCGCAGACGGCCCGCTCGACCCACCAGTTCAACGGCCCGCACACCGACAACTGGCAGGCGAGCGACCAGACGGAGTACGCCGACCTGGTCTGGGCGCCCTGCGGCGAGGAGCGCAACCTCAACGTCAACACCGAACTGCGCGTCTACGCGGGGACGTCGAACCCGCAGGCCCTGAGCTTCATGAGCATGGACTCGACGGACGGCAGCGTCAGCACGGTCTACCACTTCGCGTGGAAGGAATGCGCCGCGGTCTGACACCGCGTGAGCACAGGACACCCGACGCACGGTCAGGAGTGACAACGATGTCTCATTCCCTGTCTCGCACCCTGCTCGCCGGAGCCGCGGCGGCCGCCCTGGTCGCCACGGCGACGCCGGCCGGAGCCGCGGGCCATGGCCCGCTGATCACCGCACCGCCCGACAAGATCGTGATCGAACTCGCCACGGTGAACGGATCCGGGTGCCGGGAAGGCACCGCCCAGGTGGCCGTCGCGCCCGACAACACGGCCTTCACGATCACCTACAGTGAGTACCTCGCGCAGGTCGGCCCCAGCGCGCCGCCGACGGCTTTCCGCAAGAACTGCCAGCTCAATCTCCGCGTCCACGTTCCCTCGGGCTTCACCTACGCGATTGTGGAGGCGGACTACCGCGGATTCGCATTTCTCCAGCGGGGCGCGTGGGGGCAGGAGCGGGCGAACTACTACTTCCAGGGAATGCCGCAGACATCCCAGCGGACGCATCAGTTCAACGGGCCGTTCAACGACAACTGGCAGGCGTCCGACAAAACGGAGTACGCCGACCTGGTCTGGGCGCCGTGCGGCGAAAAACGCAATTTCAACATCAATACCGAGCTGCGCGTGAATGCCGGCACGTCCAATCCCCAGGCAGCCACGAGCTTCATGGCCATGGACTCCACCGACGCCAGCGTCAGTACCCTCTATCACCTCGCCTGGCAGGTGTGCCCCACGCCGTAGGCCGTTTCCTCGCTCGGCGGGTCACGCGGAGGCTGAGTGCGCAGATCCACTTGCCCGCCGGGAAGGTCAGGGGTGCCCCCCCTGGCCTTCCCGGCTGTGTGCCCCTATGAACCGTCCCTCGGCCCCGCGGTGATGCGGCGTACGGACTCCACCACCGCCGCGCGGTGGCGGGCCAGGCGTTCGGGCGGCCAGCCCGTGCCCCCGTCGCCCGCCGCGGGGCTGCCCACCGCGCCGAACCAGGCCTGCGACAGGCCCATCACCAGCGTGAGGATGTCGGCGGGGTCCAGGGCGGCGTCGATGCGGCCCGCCCGCTGGGCCTGCTCCACCACAGCGATCTTGGCGCGGTAGGACTCCGCCTCCGTATCGGTGCTGTCGGGGCGCTCCAGCTGCTTCCACAGCACGAGCCGCATCAGGGCGGGCCGCTCGACCAGGTGGTCGAACACGGCGCCCGCATACCCCGGCAGGTCGTCGGCGCTGAACGGCACGGACTCCGAACCCGTCTCCAGGGCCCGCTGGAGCACGGCGTCGAAGAGCTGCTCCTTGTTGCCGTAGTAGACGTAGATGAGCCGCTTGTTCGCCTGCGCGGTCTCGGCGATGCGGTCGACCCGCGCGTGAACGGCTGACCGGGCGGGCAGGCGCCCACGGCGTACGGTGCGCAGACGCGCGGCCAGGAGCGCGAGCGCCCAAGGCGCGACGACGGGCGGCACCAGCGGCCACACCCCTGCCGCCACCAGGGCGGCGGTCAGCCCGTACGAGGTGAGGGCCGTGAAGCAGAGGTGCAGCGCAAGACGTATCAGCCGGCGCGCGACCCGGCCCTCCAGGGCGCGGAGAACCGCGCGGGCCGTGTAGCAGGCCGCACCCGCAACGACGAGCGCCAGCAGCGGCCCCGCGACACCGTACGGGTCCATCCGTGCCCGCCGCCCAGTTCCGGGGCCAGCCCTCGGCCGCGCCCAGGAGCCTACTCAGCTGGTCGGCGGGCAATGGACCCGGCCCGGCCCGGCCCGGCCTGCGCCGGGTGCAAGCGGGGGACTGGTTTTCAGGCGGACGGGCGCCAGCCGGGGTCCCGGCCGGTGGCGGCCAGCACCGCCTCGAAACGCGAGGCGTCCGCCGCGACCTGCTTCGGCTCGTCGAACATCCCCGCGTCGCGAGCGGCCGGGGCGAGGTCCCCGATCACCCCGGAAAGAACCTCCACGCCCGCCGGGTCCGGGGTGAAATCCTGCCCGGTGGCCCGCGCGAGATCCCACACGTGCACCGTCATGTCGAGCAGCACCATGGTCCCGACCATGCGGGCCGGCTGGTGCATCCCGCCCGTGGTCCCTTCCTCCGCCCCCGGCTCGCCCCAGGCCGCCACCAGCCGGCCGGCCGCCCCGGCGAACCGCTCGCGCCAGTCGTCCGTCGTCAGGTAGTCCGGCGCCTCCTCGAAGGCGCTGGGCTTCTTCTGCGCGAGCCGGGTGAAGTTCACGACGATGTCGAAGAGGTGGTCGAGCAACTCCCCTACGCCGTAACCGGAGCAGGGCGTCGGATCACCCAGCTGCTCCTCCCGTACCGCCTTCACCACGGGCACCGCCCGCGAGACGGCCGCGCCGAGCAGAGAATTGATGCTGCTGTCGTCCATACCCCGACCGTAGGCCCGCACCCCGCCCGGTGCGAGGCGCCTCGCCCACGCGGTCACAGGGCCGGCTTCGAGCTCCTCGGGGAATCCCCGTTCGAGTCCCCCCGGGGCACTGGCACGCGAGCAGCGACTGGCGGGCGGTACTGGGCTCGGAGTAAGGCGAGGCCTCCGACCGGACTGTTGCGCCAAGTCCCAGGAATCAAGAGGATGTTGAGCGGTATGCGGCCCGCAGCAGGGTGTGCCCGTGAGGGGCATGGCCGCGTTGCCGCCGGGGGAGGAGGATGGGGGAGTGGACACGCTCACGCCTTCGGGCCGGAGCCTGCGGGAGCGGCTCGGCGCCAGCCTGTTCGCCCGCGTGGCCGGGCCCGCGGGCCCGGAGAACCGCGCCCGGATCCACGGCACCCCCGGACCCCGCTGGTTCGGCCCCGAGCGGCCCATCCGCACCGTGCACGGGGACGCCTCGATGTTCATCGGAGGCCTCAGCGCCCTCCTGCTCCAGTCCCTGCACCCGCTCGCGATGGCCGCGGTCGCGGCCCACTCCGGCTTCCGCGGGGACCCCTGGGGGCGGCTCCAGCGCACCAGCACCTTCCTCGCCGTCACGACGTACGGCACGGCCCAGGACGCGCAGCGCGCGGTCGACCACGTCCGGTCGGTGCACGAGCGCGTACGGGGAATCACGGCCGCCGGGGAGTCCTACCAAGCCGCCGACCCGCATCTGCTGGGCTGGGTCCACGTGGCGGAGGTCGACAGCTTCCTGCGGGCGCATCAGCGCTTCGGCGCCCACCCCCTCGACGCCGCCGGCTGTGACGCGTACATCGCAGACACCGCCCGGGTGGCCACCGCACTCGGTGTGCTGGACCCTCCCCGCGACCGGGCCGCGCTGGCTGCCCGGCTGGCGGACTACCGAACCGAGCTCCGGGCCACGCCGGAAGCCCTGGACGCGGCACGCTTCATCCTGCGCCACCCGCCGTTGCCCTGGGTGGCCCGGCCGCCGTACGCCGCCCTCGCCGCGAACGCGGTCTCGCTGCTGCCGCCGTGGGCCCGAGTCCAGCTGGGGCTGCGGGGCGGGTCGGTCGTGCGGGAGAAGTGCGTGCGAGTGTCCGGACACGCCCTGACCAGAACCATCCGGTGGGCGATCGCTCCGCCACCTGCGCCCGCGCCTGCGCCCCGGCCCGCCTCGCCTTGAAGCACGAGCGGTCTCCCCGGCACCTCACGGATGCCGGGGAGACGGGACTGGGGAAGCGGGGGAGCAGTCAGTCCTCCAGGGTGTCCTTGATCTTCTCCTTGGCCTGACGGGCGTCGCCCTTGGCCTTCTCGGCGCGTCCTTCGGCGGTCATGCCTTCCTTGCCCGTGGCTCGGCCGGCGGCTTCCTTGACCTTGCCCTTGGCCTGCTCGGCCTTGGCCTTCGCCTTCTGCTCACCAGACATAGGGTCGCTCCTGTGCGGTAGGAAACGTTGGGCTTCATGCGTCTGACCCGGAAGAGCCGCCATAAACGCGCCAGGCCGCACCAACCCGCAATTCGCGGGTTCCGCGAGTCGACCCTGCGTGGACCGGAGGCGTAGACCGGAGGCGAAAGGGCAGGCGCCGGAGCAGGAGAGAGGAGCCACACGCATGAACGAGAACATGTGGGGTTACCGCGAGTCCTCGGGCCGCCTGGAGGGAATCGACCTGACCGGGTTCAAGGTCGAGGCGGCGGACGGCGCCGTCGGCAAGGTCGACGCACACTCCGACGACGTCGACTCCGCCTACCTGGTCGTCGACACAGGGCCGTGGATCTTCGGCAAGGAAGTACTGCTTCCGGCGGGCACGGTCACCCGGATAGACGTCGACGAGCAGAGAATCTACGTCGACCGCACCAGGGACCAGATCAAGGCCGCGCCCGAGTTCGACAGGGAAAAGCACCTGGAGGACGCCGACTACCACCGCCTGCTCGGCGGCTACTACGGCGGCCCGGCGCACCGGGCCTGACGCCACTTGGCCGCGCGTGATCACTGAGCGGAATGGGTACCCGTCAAGCGTGATCACTGTTGGGGTTGAGGAAGAGTACGTACTGCTGGACCCCGCCACATTTCTTCCCACCCCGCAGGCGGAGGAGGTGCGTGCCGCAGCAGGCCTCGAATCCTGGGTATCGGAGGGCGAGGTCCAGAACGAGCTGCTGCAAGCCCAGGTCGAGGTCGCCACCCCTGTGTGCACGGACCTCTCAGAAGTAGGGGGACACCTCCTGCGGCTGCGCCACGCCGTCGGATCGGCGGCCGAGGAGAACGGCTGCCGTATCGCCATGTCCGCCACGGCGCCGCTCAGGGACGTGGTGCCCGTGCCGGTCACTCAGCAGCCGCGGTACCTGAAGATGCGGGAGGAGGCCCGGCGGCTGGTCGACGAGCAGCTGATCAACGGCATGCACGTGCACGTCGGGGTACCCGACCGCGAGATGGGCGTGGCGGTGCTCAACCGGCTGCGTGTCTGGCTTCCGACGCTGCTGGCCATGTCGGCGAACTCCCCGCTGTGGGACGGGCGCGACACCGGATTCGCGAGTTGGCGCACCATCGTCTTCGGCCGCTGGCCCGTCAGCGGTCCACCGCCCCACTTCCGTGCGCTCGCCGATTACGAGGAGCGCGTCGAGGCGCTGCTGGCCGCGGGGATGATCGCCGACCGGGGGCAGCTGTACTGGCAGGCGCGGCTGTCCGAGCGTTACCCCACGGTCGAAGTGCGGTGCCTCGATGTCCAGCTGGAGGCCGACGCCGCGGTCCTGTTCGCCGGGATCGTCCGCGCGCTCGTCGCCACCGCGATCGCCGAGGAGGAGGCGGGATCCGCACCTGTGCTGTGCCCGCCCGAACTGCTGCAAGCCGCGAACTGGCACGCGGCCCGGCACGGGCTGAACAGCGCCCTGGTGGACCCCCAGGGGTGCAGGCGCAGTGCCGGCGACGTGCTGTGCATGCTGATACGGCGCATCACGCCCGCCCTGGAGGAGTCCGGGGATCTGCGGGAGGTGAGCGCCCTGGTACACCGGCTCCTGCAAGAGGGCACCCCCGCGGACCGCCAGCGCCGGGCTCTCGCGGACGGGGGCATGCCCGCCCTCGTCGACCTCATCACGGCAGCCGCAGTACCCCGCTGACCGGAGGGATTCCGGCCGGCGGCACGCATACCGGCCGGTCCGCGGGGCATGCGCTGATCACAAGGCGTACGGCGACGGCGGCCACAACGGCGTATCGTCGTCCCAGACCTGATGTCCGTCGGAAGGGAACCGGAGCACCGGATGGCAGTGAATGCATACGGGACGTCCGGCGACAGCGCCCGGCGACGATGCACGGCGGATGTCCGCTGGAGCGGCGGGGCGGCCGTGATCGTCGTGGCCGGGGAGGTTGACCACGACCACCAGGAACCGCTCCGTGACGCGCTCGCCGAGGCCTTGGCGCGGGGCGCCCGGCGGATCGTCGTCGACTGCGCCAGGATGACCTTCTGCGACTCGACCGGGCTCAACGTCCTGCTGCAAAGCCGGCTGGAAGCCCGGGAGACCGGCAGCACGGTCGAACTCGCGGCGCTGCGACCCGCGGTGGCCCGCATGTTCGACATCACCGGCGCGAAGGCGGTCTTCACGGTGCACTCGGAGCTGCCCGACGCCCTGACCGACCGGGAACGCCCGTGAGAGACGCCCGGAGCGCGATATGAGCGAGTCGGCGCGATCGAGGGGCCAGATCAGGCGGCTCGGCCTCTACGGCGCCTCCTCTGTGGTCGGGCGCTGCCGCGACTTCTGCCGCGGCGTCCTGGAGGACTGGGCCTGGCCGGGCCCGTCCGACCTGACCGGCCTCACGGAGGAGGAGCGCGAGGCAGCCGTCGATGACGTTCTGCTGCTCGTCTCCGAAGCCGTGACCAACGCGAATCTGCATGCGGGCGGGCCGACCGAACTGGTGCTACGGCTCAGCCCCGCCGACCCGCACACACCCGGCCGCTCCGGGGACCTCAGCATCGAGGTCAGCGACGGGAGCCAGGAGCTCCCGAAGCTCCGGACCCGGGGCGCCGCGGAGCTGCCTGGCGGGCACGGTCTGATGGTGATGAACCGGCTGGCCCGGCGCTGGGGTGTGACCCCTCGGGAGGCTGGGAAGTCCGTCTGGTTCGAGGTGGCGGCTCCGGTTCCGGCGGGCGCCCGCCGCGCGCCGGCCGCTGCGGGGCAGGTGGGCTCCGCCTCGCCGCACCCGGGGCACTCCCCGGGCGGTCCGTACGCGGGAGGTCCGCCGGAGGCGGCGCGGGGGAGCTGACCGCCACGGCCGCGTCGGCGGGCGTCGGACCGGATCCCGTGCCCGGCCCGTCCTCGGACTCGTGCCCGTCCGGCTCGTCCGTCAGCAGGCCCGCGCGGAGCCTGCCCAGCATGCGGCTGAGCAGCCGGGAGACGTGCATCTGCGAAATGCCCAGCCGCTCACCGATCTCGGACTGGGTCAGCTCGTCCCCGAAACGCAGCGAGATGATCGTCCGCTCCCGTTCGGACAAGCCTGCCAGCAGCGGCTTGAGCGACTCCAGGCTGTCGACCGTCTCGAACGAGTCGTCCTCGGCGCCCAGGCACCGGGCCGGCGCTCCCTGGCCGTCGTCCTCCTCACCGGTGGGGGCGTCGAGGGAGCGGCTCGCGAAGCCGTTGGCCGCCAGCCGGCCCTCGCAGACCTCGTCCTCCGTGATGTCCAGCCGTTCGGCGAGTTCCGCCGTCCCCGGCCGGTGGCCCAGTTCCTGCTCCAGGGCATCGCCCGCCTTGGCCAGGTCGATCCGCAGCTCCTGAAGCCGGCGGGGCACGCGGACGGCCCAGGTCGTATCGCGGAAGTACCGCTTGATTTCGCCGAGGACCGTCGGCAGGGCGAAGGTCAGGAACTCGACCCCGCGATCGGGGTCGAACCGGTTGATCGCCTTGATCAGGCCGATCGTGCCGACCTGGACGATGTCCTCCCGCGGTTCGCTGGAGTGGCGAAAGCGCGTCACCGCGTACGTGACCAGACTCAGGTTCAGCTCGACCAGCGTGTTGCGCACGTACGAGTACTCGGCGGTGCCCTCCTCCAGCTCCCGCAGACGCCGGAACAGAGCCATGGAGAGGGTGCGGGCGTCGGCGGTGCTCACGGATCGCGGCTCTGTGATCTCGGGGAGACCCGCCAGTGCGCTGGTGCTGCCGTGGGTCGACATGAGGCTCCTTGAGGGAGACCCGAGGGGGACCCCTCAATTCTGCCTACCCGTTCGCCGACGCTTCAAGCCGAACCGGCGCGCGGCCAGGCACACCGGGTTTGTATCGCGAGACTGTGGGCACGCGCCAACAAAACCGACGAGACGCACGCGGCCCCGGATGGAGGCCCACCATGTCAACAAGCACGCTCATCGCCATCATCGTCCCTGCCGCGGTGGTGCTGATCGCCCTCGCGGTCGGGCTGTGGATGTACTCGCGCCGACGGCACCTCCAGGAGCAGTTCGGACCCGAGTACGACCGGGCGGTGGAGGACGAAGGCGGCCGGCTGGCGGCCGACCGCGAACTCCGGGCGCGCGAACAGCGCCACGACACGCTCGACATCAAGGCGCTGCCCGCCGCGCGCCGCGCGCAGTACGCCGACGAGTGGCGCGGCGTCCAGGAACGCTTCGTGGACCGCCCGGAAGGATCGGTGGCCCAGGCCGACGAACTGGTGTCGCGGCTGATGAGGGAACGCGGCTACCCGACCAACGGGTACCGCAAGCAGCTCCAGGACCTGTCGGTCGAGCACGGCCGCACCCTGGAGCACTACCGCGCCGCCCACGACGTCAACGTGCGCAGCAGCGGGGGACAGGCGACGACGGAGGAGCTCCGCGGGGCGATGGTGCACTACCGCGCCCTGTTCGAGGAACTGCTCAGCGACCAAGGAAACAGCGACCAAGGAGGCCGATGACATGCGCGAGCGCGACGACACGGCCGACCGGCCCGGTGAGGGCGGTCTGACCACGGAGAACCTGGCCCATCCGGAGAAGGAAAAGGAAGGGGAACCGGCCGTGTACCCGGGCGACGCCACCGCCGGCTGGGACGAAGCCGAGGACGCACGCGGCGACGTACCGGACGAGGCGGGCGAGGAAGCCCGGACCGAGGAAGCCCGGACCGAGGACGCCCGGACCGAAGCGCCGGACCAGGCGCCGAACGAGCCGTCGGACGAGCCGCAGCGAGGCCGTGGCGAGCCGGATGAGCCACTGCTCGCCGGCGAGCAGTCGGAGGGCTTCCGCCAGGAATGGGGCGAGATCCAGGGCCGTTTCGTTGACGACCCGCAGGACGCGGTGAGGTCCGCGGACACGCTGGTCGCCGAGGTGATGCAGTCCCTCGCCCAGACGTTCTCGGCCCACAAGCAGGAGCTGGAGGGGCAGTGGGGCCGGGGCGAGGAAGTCGCGACGGAGGATCTGCGGCTCGCGCTCCAGCGCTACCGCTCCTTCTTCAACCGTCTCCTCAACACCTGAGCGGACGCAACCTGGAAGGAGGCGACGGCAGGCCCGAGGGAGCGAGCGACCCGTGCGGGGACAATCGACCCCGGCGGGACGGCGGGCCCTGAGAGATCGGCGAGACGGCGAGACGGCGAGACGGCAAGGTGACGAGACAGCAAGGCGGCGAGGTGGCGAGCGTGACGGAGATGAAGGCGTCGCCCGACGCCCCCGCCTTCGTCCACCCGGCGCTCTTCTACGCCGACGACGCCGCGTACCTGGCCGGCGCCGTACCGTTCATCGAGGACGGGCTGGCGGCCGGAGAGCCAGTGGCCGTGGCCGCGCCCGAACCCCGCCTCGACCTGCTGCGCGCCGCCCTCGGCGAACGCGTCGGCCGCGTGCGTCTCATCGACATGGCCCGCGCCGGCCGCAACCCCGGGCACATCCTTCCCGGCGTTCTGCTGGCCCACGCCGACACCCACCCCCGGTCGCGCGTTCGGATCATCGGCGAGCCGGTGTGGGCCGGTCGCAGCGAGGCCGAGTACCCCGCCTGCGTGCAGCACGAGGCCCTGATCAACCAGGCCTTCGCCGGCCGCGCGGCCACCATCCTGTGCCCGTACGACACCTCGCGCCTCAGCCGCCGGGCGCTGGACGACGCCCGCACCACGCACCCCCTGGTCATCGAGGGCGGCACCACGCGCACGAGCAGGTCGTATTCCCCCGCGCACGCGCTCGCCGCCTGCAACCAGCCCCTGCCCCGCCCGTCGGCCGCGCCCGCGTTCGCATTCGCCGCCGACCACCTCGCGGCGGCGCGGGCCTTCGCCGCGGGGCACGCGGCCGCGGCCGGGCTCACCGCACGGCGCCAGGACGACCTCGCCATGGTCCTGGGCGAGCTCACCGCCAACAGCATCATCCACGGCGGCGGCTCCGGAATCCTGCGGATCTGGGTCGACGGCGGGCTGCTGGTGTGCGAAGTGCAGGACCGCGGGCACATCGACGATCCCCTGGCCGGCCGGCGTCCCGCCCGCCCCGAGCACCCGGGCAGCCGCGGCCTGCTGATGGTCAACGCCGTGGCCGACCTCGTCCGTACGCACACCACCGCGGCCGGCACCACCACGCGCTGCTACTTCGGCCTGGCGTGATCAGTGCTGGGTGCGTTACCAGTGGTGGGTGTGTGCGTCGGGCAAACGTGGGCAGTCGCCCACCATGACGTTCCAGCATCCGGGGGAAAAGGCCACGGACGGGCGGATCGGCCCCTTCGAGAGGTTCGCCGAACGGGCCTCCAATTTCACGAGCTCCCCCGTCTTCTTCCTGCTGTGCGTCCTGCTGATATCCGGCGTCGGGGTGGTCCACTCGGCCGGCCTGTCCATGAGCTGGCAGCACGTGGTGGGAGATTCGGTGACGGCGGTGTCACTAATCCTGCTGGCCCTGCTGAAGAACTCGGAGCTCCGCGCCGAGCACGCCATCCAGCGCAAGCTCGACGCCATCGCCGCCGCCATGCTGGAACAGCAGGAGGGCGAGCGCGGCAAGGCCCACGAGGACCTGGAGGCGGCGATCCGGATAGAAGAGCGGCTGTAGCCCCGCCCGGGCGGCCGGCTACGTCTGCACGGCCACGGCGACCAGCAGTGCGGCCACCCCCACAGCCAGCCAGGCGAGGTAATCCCCGACCAGCCCCGAATGCAGCCGGCGCACCGGTGCGAGGGCGGCGGCGGTCGCCGCGCGCACCCGCTCGCCGGCCCGGCCGAACAGGGCGGCACCGGCCAGCAAGCAGGCCAGAAGCACGCTGGCGGCCCCCAGACCGACGCCCTCCGCCGTCCAGGCCGCCGGAGCCGTCTCCACCGGAGCGGCCGACGGCAGACCCGCCACGGCCGCCGCGTAACCGGCCCGGTCGGTGAAGAGCCCCGCGCCGTGCGCCAGGCTCTCGGCCACCGCCGGCAGCGCGCCGACCAGCAGGCACAGGCCCAGGAGTACGGCCGGCACCGTGACCATGGGCCGGGGCAGCCGCCGCCCGCTCGCCCTGGCCTCCGGCTCCTCGCCCTTGCCCGTCGTCTCCGCCTCGCCCGGGCGCTCGCGCGGCCGCGGCCCCGCCCCCCAGAAGACCCGCGCCGCCGCCCGTAGAACCGCGCCGCCCGTCACCGCGGAGGTCAGCACGAACACGGCCGCCGGGGCCGGCCCAGCCTCCTCCTCGGCGAGCGCCTTGCCCAGCCCAGTCCCCGAGGGCGGCAGGCCGGCCAGCGCCAGTCCGCCGAGGACGAACAGGACCCCGACCGCCCGGTGTCGCCGGGCCCGGCCGTGGAGTACGTGCTCGTCGGCCGAGCCGTACTGGTTGAGCAGCACCCCGGTCAGTCCGAACAGCGCCGCCTTCGCGCAGCCGTGCCCGGCGGCGTACACGGCCGCCCCGGCGATGCCCGCGGGGGTGAGGAGCGCCACGCATACGAGGAACAGGCCGACATGGCCCACGGTGGAGAAGGCCAGCATCCGCTTCAGGTGCCGCTGCTGCCAGCACATCAGCGCACCGAGCAGAGCCGTGACCACGCCCACGGCGGCGAAGGTGGTCCGGAACGCGGTGTGGGGGATTCCGCCGGGCCCGGAGAAGACCGTCCAGTAGACGCGCGCCACCCCGTACACGCCGAGCTCCACCATCACACCTGACATCAGCATGCACACCGGGGTGGGCGCGACGGCGTGGGCGTCGGGCAGCCAGAAGTGGAACGGCGCGGCGGCGGCCTTCACCAGCAGGGCGGTGACGACGAGCACGAACGCGACGACGACCAGCACGTCCGCGTGCCGCTGCTGCCCCAGCCGTTCCCCGATCCGGGCGAGACCGAGCTCCCCGGTGCGCGCGTACAGCATCCCGATGCCCAGCAGAGTGCAGTAGGCGGCGAAGGAGTTGACGATCCCGAACGTGAGCGCGCCCTGGAGCGGCCTCGGGTCCTCGATGCGGTAGCCGGTCAGGGAGTACGCGGCGACGCTCATGAGCTCGAAGAAGACGAACGCGTTGAACAGGTCCGCGGTGACGGCGAATCCCACCATCCCGGCCTCGAAGAGCAGCAGCAGGGCCGGGAACACGCCCGACCGTTCCCCGGACGGCTCGTCGAAGTACCGCCAGGAGTAGACCAGCACCGCGATGACCAGAGCCGAGGCGAGCAGCGCCAGCCCGGCGCCGACCGGGTCGGCGGCCAGCACGATGCCGATTTCGGCGGGCCAGCCACCGGGCCGGGCCGTCGCACGCCCGGCGGTCTGCGGCCAGAGGCAGACCAGGCAGGCGAGGTCGGCGAGCGCCGTGGCGGTCGCGAGGAGGTCGCAGCCGAGCCGGGGCAGCCACCGGCCGGCGACGGCGAGCAGGGCGGCGCCGATCAGCGGGATCGCAACGGCCAGCGGCAGCAGGGCCTCGGCGTCCAGGACCGCCACGCCGTCAGCCCCGGAGCGCGGTGAGCGCCTGCGGGTCGACCGTCCCGTGACGCTTGCGCAGCTGGATGGTGAGGGCGAGCAGGAGCGCCGTGACCGTGGCCGCGACCACGATGTCGGTCAGGGTCAGCGCCTGGACCACGGGGTCGACCACAGGGCGGCTGCCGGGCACGAGGTCTCCGTAGACGGGGGCGGTGCCGCCGCGCCGGTATCCGATCCCGAGCAGCATCAGGTACGTGGACGACTGGGCGACCACGAGGCAGCCGATCGTGTGAATGAGGTTACGGCTGGTCACCATGCCGTACAGGGCGATCAGCAGCACCCATCCGGCGGCCAGGAACGGCAGCACGTCCATCAGCCCTGCCGGCGCACCGCACCGCCCCGAGCCGCAGCCCACAGGCACGCCGGAGCCGGCCCCGCGAGGAGGACCAGGGCGGCCGACGACCAGGCGTTCACCGCGCGTCGCCGGGACGGGTCAGCAGCCGCTCCAGCCGGCCGCCGCCCCCCTCCGAGAGCCCGTGTACGAGGACGTCCGCGCCCCCCTCACGCAGGTCGCCGGCGCACGTGTCGGCCGACCAGCTCAGCGCGACCCCGGCCCAGCCGGGGTCGGCGCCCTCGCGCAGCCGCACCCGGCGGAACCCGCCCCGTGCTCCGGGTGGCCCTGGCGCCGGGCGAGTACCCGTACCAGCACGCCACAGCCCCGGACGGCGGCGAGGGGCAGCAGCGCGAGCGCCCGTAGCGCTCCCGTCGTCCCCCTCAGCCGTACGTCGGCGGCCCGCCGCACCCGGTACGCCATGAAGGCGCCGGCCGACGCGGCAGCGCAGGCCACGGCCAGTTCGACGGGCCCAGGCGAGGTGATCGACACCACCGTCACGCCCACCAGCCCCGCCCACCACGCGAACATCTCGACCACAGCGCTGCGCACCTGCCTGACTCGCCTCCCTGGACCGCAGACACAGATTCTTCGCGCCGCGCTCCGCCGCCCGCCCGCCGTGCCGCCCCGACGCGTGGGTTCTCACCCGCTCGGCGCGGCGAGGAGTGCGGAGCGGTCCGGCGGGTAGGCGCCGATCATGACCTGCCCCGTGACTGACGGCACCGAGCCCGGGGCGGCTTGCGGCCCGGATGCCGGGCTGACCTGCGCCGGGGACCGGACCCGGCTCACAGGCAGGCAAAACCGTCGCGCTGCACGACGCGCCCCCGGCCCCTATCGTCGTCGTCAGGGCCTCCTGGGCCTCCTGGGCCCCCTGGGCCTCCTGTGACGGGTTAGGCCTGCCGCTCTCAGCCGACGCGGCGCGCGAGACGGCCGCGGATCGTGCGGCCATGGCCGAAGGAGGGCGCTCATGAACCGCGCCGCGCTGTTCGACGTCGACGGGACGCTCGCCGACACCAACCACCTGCACGTCACCTCGTGGTGGGAGGCGTTCCGGCAGGCCGGCCACGACGTGCCGATGCATGACATCCACCGCGCGATCGGCCTGCCGGGCGAGGACCTGCTCGCGCACCTGCTCGGTGACGACCGGGACACCAGTGAGGACGGCACGCTGAGCGCCGCGCACGACACCCTGTACGGCACGTACTTCGACCGGCTGCCCAGCTTCGACTCCGCCGCCGGCCTGCTGCGCGAGCTCGACCGCCGGGGCTGGCGGGTCGTGCTCGTCACCTCGGCCGGCAGCACCGAGCTGGAAGCGCTCCGCCGGGCCATCGGGGCCGACGACGCCATCACCGCCACCGCCAGCTCCGACGACGTGAGCGAGGGCAAGCCGGCACCCGACCCGGTGCACCACGCCCTCGGCCTCGCCGACGCGCCCGCCCACGGCGCGGTGTTCGTCGGCGACACCGTGTGGGACATGAAGGCCGCCACCCGGGCCGGGGTCGCCTGTGTGGGTCTGCTCTGCGGCGGCATCCCACGCCGCGACCTCGAAGAGGCCGGAGCCCGCGCCGTGTACCGGCACCCCGCCGACCTGCTCGAACAGCTCGACAGCAGCCCGTTCGCCGACGTGCCGCCGGGCATGGACCGGGAACCCGCACAAGGAGAACGCGCACAAGGAAGGGAGCCGGCCCGATGACGCATCGCACCCCAACCCCCACACCCACGCCCGCCTCCGGCGGGGCCGGCGGCGACGGCCTCCGCGTGGTCGTCGTCGGTGCCACCGGCAATGTGGGCACCAGTGTGGTCCGGGCCCTGGTGGACGATCCCGCCGTGGGCTCGGTGCTGGGGCTGGCTCGCAGGCTCCCCGACTGGCGGCCGCACAAGGCCCAATGGCAGGCCATGGACATCGAACCCGGCGGCGCCGACCTCGTACCGCTGTTCACCGGCGCCGACGCCGTGATCCACCTCGCCTGGAAGTTCCAGCCCACCCACCGCCCCGCCGAGACCTGGCGGACCAACGTCCTCGGCAGCATCCGCGTGTTCGAGGCCGTGGCCGCGGCCGGCGTACCGGCCCTCATTTACGCCTCCTCGGTCGGCGCGTACTCACCCGGCCCCAAGGACCGTACGGTCGACGAGTCCTGGCCCACGCACGGCTGGCCCCAGGCCGCCTATACCCGGGAGAAGGCGTACCTGGAACGGGTCCTCGACTCCTACGAGAGCACCCATCCCGGCATCCGCGTGGTGCGGATGCGCCCCGCGTTCCTCTTCAAGCGGGAGTCCGCCTCCGAGCAGCGCCGGATCTTCGCGGGGCGGCTGCTCCCGGGTGGTCTCGTCCGGCCCGGCCTGATCCCCGTCGTACCCGACCTGCCCGGCCTGCGCTTCCAGGCCCTGCACACCGACGACGCGGCCGCGGCCTACCTCGCCGCCGTCACCCGCCCGGTGCTCGGGGCCTTCAACCTCGCCGCCGACCCGCCGTTGGACGGCCCCGCCCTGGCCAGTATCTTCGCCGCGCGGCCCGTGCGGCTGCCGGCCGCCCCCGTACGGGCGGCCCTCGCCGCGGCGTGGCGGCTGCGCCTCGTGCCCGCGTCCCCCGACCTCTTCGACGCGGTGCTGCGGCTGCCGCTGATGGATGCCTCCCGAGCACACGCCGAGCTCGACTGGCAGCCCCGCCACACCTCGGTCGAGGCCATCGAGCAGTTCCTCGAAGGCCTGCGCGAGCACACCGGAATGCCCACCGCGCCGCTCGCGTCCTGAGAGCCGCGTTAGCGCCGCGTCTTCCCGGGTACCCGCTGAGCGACCGGCCGGCGCACCTGCCGGCATCGAAATGGACCGGGACGGAGCAACGACATGGGACACGGCGGAGACGTCATCGCGGAACTGACCGCCGACCACCGCGAGGTGGAGGAGATGTTCGACGTGATCGAACACACCACCCCGGCGAACGAGCGGCAGACGGCGGCCGAGCGGCTGACGATCGAACTCGTCCGGCATTCGGTCGCGGAGGAGGAACATCTCTACCCCGCGATCCGGGAGCGCTTCCCGGACGGCGATCTCATCGCGGACAAGGAGATCGCCGACCACGCCCGGGTCGAGAAGATGCTGAAGGACCTCGAAGGGCTCGACGCGGCGGGACCCGAGTTCGACCGCCGGATCGCCGTACTGAAGGCGGAGGTCAGCGCCCATGTGCGCGACGAGGAGGAGAACCTCTTCCCCCGGCTGCGCCAGGCCTGCTCCCCGGAGGCCCTGAACGAGCTGGGTGACAAGGTGCGCCGCGCCAAGACGTTCGCGCCGACCCGGCCCCACCCCGGCGCTCCCGCCACACCGCCGGCCAACCGGCTGCTGGCTCCCGGCGTCGGCCTGGTCGACCGCGCCCGGGACTACGTCACCGGCCGCGGCAAGTAGGCCACCGGCGGGGGCCGCGGCAGACCATCAGGGAGCTGCGCCATGGGGAACGCGAGCTACGGAAGAGAGACGTTCACCCGCTCCGACGCCTTCTTCACGGACCGCATCACGGCTGACGGCAGGGACGGCTGGCCCGTCGAGGCCGGCCGCTACCGGCTCGTCGTCAGCCTGGCCTGCCCCTGGGCGAGCCGCGCCCTCGTCTCCCGGCGGCTGCTCGGTCTGGAGGACGCGCTGTCGCTGGCCGTGGCCGATCCGATCCAGGACGACAACAGCTGGCGGTTCACCCTCGATCCCGGAGGCCGCGACCCCCTACTCGGCATCCGCTACCTCAGCGAGGCGTACGACGCGCGAGCGAAGGAGTACCCCGGCGGGGTCAGCGTGCCGGCGGTCGTGGACGTACCGAGTGGCCGGCTGGTCACCAACGACTTCCAGCGGATCACCCTGGACTTCGCGACCGAGTGGAGCGCCCTGCACCGGCAGGGCGCGCCCGATCTCTACCCCGAGCCGTGGCGGGCGGAGATCGACGCGGTCATGGCGGACATCTACCAGGACGTCAACAACGGGGTGTACCAGGCCGGTTTCGCGACGAACCAGAGCGAGTACGAGGAGGCGTACCGCGCGCTCTTCCGGCGGCTGGACCAGGTGTCCGCGCGGCTGGCGGAGCGCCGCTACCTGGTGGGGGACCACATCACCGAGGCCGACATCCGGCTGTTCACCACCCTGGTGCGGTTCGACGCCGTCTACCACGGGCACTTCAAGTGCAACCGCTCGAAGCTGACTGAGGACCCGGTGCTGTGGGCATACGCGCGGGACCTCTTCCAGACGCCCGGATTCGGCGACACCGTGGACTTCGACCACATCAAGCGGCACTACTACCTGGTGCACAGCGGTATCAACCCGACCGGGATCGTGCCGGCCGGACCGGACCCGTCCGGCTGGCTGACCCCGCACCACCGGGAGGAACTGCCGGGCCGCCCCTTCGGCGACGGCACGGCCCCCCGCCCGGCCCCCGGCCCCTGACCTGAGGCGCCGACAGCCGGCAGCCGACAGCCGACAGCCGGCGGCCCCGCGAGGCTGAGCTCGCGGGGCCGCCGGCCGTTGTGCACGGTGGGACGGCGCTACATGGGTTCCGTACCCCGGTCGTCCATGCCGCGCTCCTGCTCGCTCTGCTCCTGGAGGCGGCGGGCCTTGTCGCGCAGCCGCTTGCGCTCTTCCGGGTCGGTCGAACGCTCGGCCGCCTCGTTCATCTCCTGGGCCTTCGCGCGAAGCTGCTGGGACCGGCCGCGGGACTCGCCTGAAACGCTCATGATCACTCCTTGGATCGCTGGGGAGAGCGGGCGGAATCAGCGAACCAGCCCGACGTGACGCTCGCATCTCGAAGCGTCACTCAGGGTAATGGTTGGGGTTGGGATCGGGCGGCGGCCTGCGGCGGTCGCGGCGGCGATTCGGCCGGTTGCCGCACGCCGCCCGGGGAGGGGTGGCCGCGCGCGGCGTCCGAGCCCGGGTGGTTGCCGCACCGCTCAGAACGGCAACCACCCGATGGCTTCGCGTGTGACCGCAATTCCGCCCGGCAAACCCCCGGCAGGCCCATACGTCCGCCGCGGCGCCAGCGGATGCCGGAGCACGCGGAATGGCCCAGGCTGGGCAACTGAGGGATATCCGCCCGCATACGACGTGGAGGAGCGTGTGGTGACGCCCGGAACCAGCCCCCAGAACGACCCAGGCTCAGGGCAGGCCTCGGTCCCGGCCGAAGAGGCAGGCCCAGCCGAAGGCCCAGCCGAAGGCCCAGGCCCAGGCCCAGGCCCAGGCCTGAGCCACCGCTCCCGCGTCGCGCTGTGCGTCAACGGCAAGGACCACGTGCTCGACCTCGACCACCGCGTCACCCTCCTCGACGCCATGCGCGAGCACCTGGACCTGACCGGCGCCAAGAAGGGCTGTGACCACGGCCAGTGCGGCTCCTGCACCGTGCTCGTGGACGGCCGGCGCGCCAACAGCTGCCTGCTGCTCGCCGTCGCCCACGACGGGGCCGAGATCACCACGGTGGAGGGCCTCGCGGACACCGAGGGCGGCCTCCACCCCCTCCAGCAGGCCTTCCTCGAACGGGACGCCTTCCAGTGCGGCTACTGCACCCCCGGCCAGCTCTGCTCCGCCGTCGGGGCCATCCAAGAAGCCGCCGCCGGGCACCCCTCGCACGCCACCGGTGCCGGCGCCCTGGCCACGACCGGCCCGATCGACCTGACCGCTTATGAGATCAGGGAACGGCTCAGCGGCAACCTGTGCCGCTGCGGTGCCTACCCGGCCATCGTCCAGGCCGTAGCGGACGTGATCGCGTGAAGGCCTTCGAGTACGTACGGGCCGCAAGCGTCCAGGAAGCCGCGGCCGCCTACGCGGACCACCCCGGTGCCCGTTACCTCGGCGGCGGCACCAACCTCGTGGACCTCATGAAACTGGGCGTCGAGACGCCCACCACCCTCATCGACATCACCGGTCTGCCGCTGGGAGAGGTCGAGGAGCTGCCCGCCGGCGGACTCCGGATCGGCGCCATGGTGCGGAACAGCGACCTGGCCGCGCATCCTCTCGTACGGGCCCGCTACCCGCTGCTGACCCAGGCTCTGCTCGCCGGTGCGTCGGGCCAGCTGCGCAATGTCGCCACCACCGGCGGCAACCTGCTCCAGCGGACGCGGTGCAGCTACTTCCAGGACGTCTCCAAGCCCTGCAACAAGCGGACCCCCGGCGCCGGATGCGCGGCCCGCGACGGCGTCCACCGTGATCACGCCGTGCTCGGGCAATCCGCACAGTGCATCGCCACCCACCCCTCCGACCTGGCCGTGGCCCTCGCCGCGCTCGACGCCGACATCGAGCTGGACGGCGCGGAGGGCGCCCGTACAGTCGCCGCCACCGCGTTCCACCGGCTGCCCGGCGACCGGCCCCAGCAGGACACCGTCATCCGCCCCGGGGAGATCGTCACCGCGGTGCTCCTTCCCGCCGGCGCCTCCGGCGCCGTCTCCCTCTACCGCAAGGCCCGCGAGCGCGCCTCGTACGCCTTCGCGCTGGCCTCGGTCGCCGTGGTCCTGGAGCTAGGCGACGGCCGCGTACGACGGGTGGCCCTCGCCTTCGGCGGCCTCGCCCACCGTCCCTGGCGGGCTGCCACCGCCGAGGCGCGGCTCACCGGCGCCGTGCCGAGCCCCGACACCGTCCGCCAGGCCGTCGAGGCGGAGCTGGCGCAGGCACAGCCCCTGCGGGACAACGCGTACAAGATCACTCTGGCCCGGAACCTCGCCTGCGACGCGCTCGGCACGCTCGCCCGCGCTGCCGAAGAGCACCCCCGCACGCCGTAGCCGCCGACACCGAGCAGCAAGAGGAGCCGTCATGCGTCCCACCGCCGCCGCACTCGGCAGCCCCGTCACCCGGCGGGAAGGCCGCGAGAAGGTCACGGGCGCCGCCCGCTACGCCGTCGAGCACACCCCGCCCGGCTGTGCCTACGCCTGGCCCGTGCCCGCCACCGTCGCGCGCGGCCGTGTCACCGCCATCGACACCGCCGCCGCCCTGGGCCGGCCCGGCGTACTCGGCGTCCTCACCCCGTACGACGCGCCCCGGCTCGGCCCGTCGGACGACCCCACACTCCAGGTGCTCCAGGACCTGCGCGTCCCGCACCGCGGCTGGTACGTCGCGCTGGCGATCGCCGAGACCCTGGAGGGAGCCCGGGCCGCCGCCCGCGCGGTACGCGTCTCCTACGAGACCGAGCCGCACGACGTCACCCTCCGGGCGGACCACCCCGGCGCCTACACGCCCGAGGAGGTCAACGGCGGATACCCGGCCCACCGCGAACAGGGCGACCCGGACGCGGCGCTGGCCGCCGCCCCCGTGCGGGTCGACTGCGTCTACACCGTGCCGCCGCTGCACAACCACCCCATGGAGCCGCACGCCGCCACCGCCGGCTGGTACGGGGGGCGCGGGCACCTCACCGTGTACGACTCCAGCCAGGGCGCGGGACCGGTCCGGACCGCGCTGGCCGGGCTGTTCGACCTGCCCGAGGAGCGCATCACCGTCGTCTCCGATCACGTCGGCGGCGGCTTCGGCTGCAAGGGCACCCCGCGCCCCCACGTGGTCCTGGCGGTCATGGCCGCCCGGCACTGCGGCCGCCCGGTCAAGCTCGCCCTGCCCCGCCGGGACCTGCCCACCACCGTCGGCCACCGCGCGCCCACCCTGCACCGGGTGCGGCTCGGCGCCCATCCCGACGGCACCCTCACCGCCCTGATCCACGAGGTCACCACGCACACCTCCCGCATCCGCGAATTCGTCGAGCAGGCAGCCGTCCCCGCCCGTGTCATGTACGCCGCCCCCGACAGCCGCACCACCCACCGCGCCGTCGCGCTGGACGTCCCCACCCCGTCCTGGATGCGCGCCCCGGGCGAGACCCCCGGCATGTACGCCCTGGAATCGGCCATGGACGAACTGGCCGACACCCTCGGCATCGACCCCGTCGAGCTCCGCGTCCGCAACGAGCCCACGGCCGAGCCCGACAGCGGCCGCCCCTTCAGCAGCCGCCACCTGGTGCAGTGCCTGCGGGAGGGCGCGGAGCGCTTCGGCTGGGCCGCACGCCGTACGCCGGGCCGCGACGGGCCGCTCCTGACCGGAACCGGGGTGGCGGCCGCCACCTACCCCGTGTACATCGCCCCCTCCACGGCCCGGGCCCACGCCCGCCCCGACGGCAGCTACCTCATCGAGGTGAACGCCACCGACATCGGCACCGGTGCGCGCACCGTCCTGGCCCAGGTGGCCGCCGACGCCCTGAACGTCCCGCTCGAAGCCGTGACGACGGTCATCGGCCACACCGGCCTGCCCCGCGCCGTGCTCGCCGGCGGCTCCGCCGGCACCGCCTCCTGGGGCTGGGCCGTCCACGACGCCTGCACCACGCTGACCGCCAGGCTGGCCCGCCACCACGGGCCGCTGCCGGAGGAGGGGCTGTCCGCCTCCGCCGACACCACCCAGTCGGCCAGGCAGCAGTCCCCGTACGCCCGGCACGCCTTCGGCGCGCACTTCGCGGAGGTCCAGGTCGACACGGTCACCGGCGAGGTACGGGTGCGCCGCCTGCTGGGCGTCTTCGCGGCGGGCCGCATCCTCAACCCGCTCACCGCCCGCTCCCAGCTCACCGGCGGCATGGTGATGGGCCTGGGCATGGCCCTGACCGAACACAGCACCGTCGACCCGGCCTTCGGGGACTTCCCCGAGAGCGACCTGGCCGCCTACCACGTGCCGGTGCACGCAGATGTCCCCGTGGTCGAGGTGCACTGGATCGACGAGCACGACAAGCACCTCAACCCGATGGGCAGCAAGGGCATCGGGGAGCTCGGCATCGTCGGCACGGCGGCCGCGATCGGCAATGCCTTCTGCCACGCCACCGGGCGGCGGTTGCGCGGGCTGCCCCTCACCCCGGACCGGGTGCTCGCCGCACTCGGACCGCAGGGCCCGGTGTGAGCGACCGCGTTAGGCTCGGAACAGGCCGGGAAAGGGATGATCCGGATGTGTCGCTGGCTCGCCTACTCAGGTTCGCCGATGCTGCTCGACGCCGTGCTGTACCGCCCCGAGCACTCACTGATCAACCAGAGTCTCCGTGCGCGGATGGGTGTGGAGTCGACCAACGGCGACGGCTTCGGCATCGGCTGGTACAGCGAGCACGGTGACGGCACACCGGCCGTCTTCCGCGACATCGGTCCGGCATGGAACAACCGCAATCTGCGCGAGCTGGCCGCCCATGTCCGCTCGACGCTGTTCTTCGCCCACGTCCGCGCCTCGACCGGTTCGGCCATCCAGCAGACCAACTGCCACCCGTTCCGGCACGGCCGCTGGCTGTGGATGCACAACGGGGCGATCACGGACTTCCAGCGCTTGCAGCGGGATCTGTGCATGGCCGTCGATCCGGCCCTCTTCCCTTTCATCGAGGGCTCCACGGACTCCGAAGTGATGTTCTACCTGGCGGTCACCTTCGGCCTCGACCAGGACGTGCCGGGCGCGGTGGCCCGTATGGCGGGCCTGGTGGAGCGGCTCGGCAAGGAGCACGGGGTGGAGGACCCGCTCCAGATGACGGTGGCGGTCAGCGACGGCGAACGCGTGTGGGCCTTCCGCTATTCGAGCCAGGGCAAGTCCCGCTCGCTCTACTACAGCAGCAGGGCCGATACCGTACGCCAGCTCTACCCCGAGCTGGAGTATCTGCGGGAGGTCTCCGACGCGACGCGGCTGGTGGTCTCCGAGCCCCTGGGCGACCTGCCCGGCGTCTGGAACGAGCTCCCCGAGGCCAGCTACGCGCTCGTGCCGTCCGACACGGCCGACGACTACCTGCCGTTCATCCCGGAGCCTCCCTGATCCCGCGCTCCGAACAGACCGGGTCGGCCCGAAGCTTGTAGTATCGGTGCCCATGTCGAAGCCTGACGACTTGCTCGTTGCCATCGCCGCGGCGGTGGAGTCGGAGCAGACCAATCAGATGTCCCTCACCGTCCTGGTCCAGGGCGCCGTCATCACCGGCCGCCTCGCCCCCGAGAGCGTGTGGCGCCGGCGCGTGGCCGAAGTCCTGAAGGACTCGGACCGGCTGGGCCCGTTCGCGGCCATTTTCATGGACGCCGAAACGGCAGCCCTCTCCCCGCGCTCCGCTCAGCCCTCCTATCTGCACTTCCACGTCGCCAGGATCCTCCAGGGCACCGTGGGCATCCCCGAGACCGGAGGGATGTACCGCATCGCGATCAAGGACGTCAGCGCCTGGACGATGGGCGACTTCAGCTATTCCGAGCACTGACGCGAAACCAGCGCCCAGGGCGTATGACCAGGTGACTGCGGTGCCGCCCTACGGGCGCGCCGACGCACTCCGCGCGACCGGCCGGGCACAGTGGGCCTCGGCTGGTGCCGTACCGCGCGGACAGGAGGTGCACCCGGGTGCTGGGATCGAATCCGAAGCCACGGCTGAAGACCAGGGCGGGCCGCGCGGCGGTGCGGGGCGCCGGCCGACTGGACGCGCGGATCCCGCTGGCCACGGTCGTCCGCTCGGTGCTGCGCAAGGTGTTTCCCGACCACTGGTCGTTCCTGCTGGGCGAGCTGGCGCTGTACAGCTTCCTGGTGCTGATCCTCACAGGGGTGTACCTCACCTTCTTCTTCGACCCCTCGATGAACGAGACGGCCTATCAGGGCGCGTACGGGCCCCTGCGCGGCGTACCGATGTCGCAGGCCTACCTCTCCACCCTCAGGATCAGCTTCGACGTGCGCGGCGGGCTGCTGGTCCGTCAGATCCACCACTGGGCCGCCATCCTCTTCCTCGCCGCCATCGGCGCCCACATGCTGCGCGTCTTCTTCACCGGCGCCTTCCGCCGCCCGCGCGAAGCCAACTGGGTGGTGGGCGTGACACTGTTCATGCTGGCCCTGCTAGAGGGCTTCGCCGGCTACTCGCTCCCCGACGACCTGCTGTCCGGCACCGGGCTGCGCATCGCCCAGGGCATCATGCTGTCGATTCCGGTCGTCGGCACCTATGTGAGCAACTTCGCCTTCGGCGGCGAGTTCCCCGGCCACGACATCGTGTCCAGGCTGTACCCGGTACACATCCTGCTGGTCCCCGGCCTGCTCCTGGGACTGGTCGCGCTGCACATCCTGCTCGTCTTCGTCCTGAAGCACACACAGTGGCCGGGTCCCGGCAGGACCGGCCGCAACGTGGTCGGCCTGCCGCTGTTCCCCCAGTACACGGCCAAGGCCGCCGGACTGTTCTTCATGGTGTTCGGCGTACTCGCCGTCCTCGGAGCCCTGGCCCAGATCAACCCCATCTGGGTCTACGGCCCCTACCGCCCGGACGTGGTCTCCACCGGCTCCCAGCCCGACTGGTACATCGGATTCCTGGAGGGCGCCCTACGGCTGATGCCCGGCGTGGAGACACGCGCCTGGGGCCACACGCTGAACTGGAATCCCCTGGTCACCGGCGTCATCCTGCCCGGGATGCTCTTCTCGGTCCTCTACGCCTACCCCTTCTTCGAACGCTGGATCACCAGCGGAACGGGGGAGAGGCACCTCTGCGACCGCCCGCGCAACCGGCCGGTCCGCACGGGGCTGGGGGTCGCAGCCCTGTCCTGTTACGCCGTGCTGCTCGTCGCGGGCGGCCAGGACATCGTCGCCTTCATCTTCGACGTGCCCGTGGGCGCGGTGACATGGGCGCTGCGCGTCGCGTTCTTCGCCGTACCGGTGAGCGCGTACTGGCTGACGAAGCGCCTGTGCCTGGCTCTGCAGGCGCACGAGCGCGAACTGCTGGCCGAAGGCGAGGAGTCCGGCCTGGTGGCCCAGGGCGTAGAGGGTGGTTTCGAGCCCGAGCACCGGCCCCTGCCCGCCGCCGAGCGCCACGTCCTGCTGGTACGGGAGCTGCCGCGGCCGTTGGAGCCCGACGGCGAAGCCCGCGGCGGCGCCCTGCGGCGCCTGGCGCAGCGGGCGCGGGCAGCGATCAGCGCCTGGTACTACCAGGACCGGGTCCGCTACCCCGCGACCGCCGAGCAGCGCCGGAAGATCGCCGTCACCCTCGCGGGACCCGACCAGCGAGCCGACCAGCAGCCGCCCCAGCAGGAAGACTGACCGAGCGCGGCGAGGCCCTCGTCCGCGCCTACTCCGGGTGGCCGAGGTTCTGGAACGCGAAACCCAGGATTCCGGGCAGCAGGACGCCGAAGCCGATGAGGCACAGCCACAGGCCCTCCACCACGCCCAGACCGACCAGCGCGCTGCCCGCCGCCGCCAGTACGGGGAAGTAGCTGCGGGCGGGGAAGTACGTCCGCCGACCGGCGGCATCCCGTACCTCGCTCGTCTTGCGGTCCTCCGGCCGCTCCCCGCCCCGCCGGTACTGCCGCCACAGGAAGGCGGCGACGAGACTCGACATGACGAAGGACACGCAGAGAGCGGCGATGCCCGCCGGCTCGTGCGCGAACCAGCCGTAGACGGCGGTGGTCGCCCCGAAGAACAGGGCTACGCCGGTGAAGACCCAGGCTTCACCCTTCACGGGGCACCTCCGGATGATGCAAGTCGAAAGCGGGGGATTCCGAGCGGATCCTGGGCAGGGCGTGGAAGTTGTGCCGGGGCGGCGGGCAGCTGGTCGCCCACTCCAGGGAGCGGCCCCATCCCCACGGGTCGTCGACGGAGACCCGCTCGCCGTAGCGGTGCGTCTTCCACACGTTGTAGAGGAAGGGCAGGGTGGACAGGCCCAGCAGGAAGGCCCCCGCGCTGGAGATCGTGTTGAGGACCGTGAATCCGTCGCCCGCGAGGTAGTCCGCGTACCGGCGGGGCATACCGGCCTCGCCCAGCCAGTGCTGGACCAGGAAGGTGGTCTGGAAGCCCACGAACAGGGTCCAGAAGTGAATCCGGCCCAGCCGCTCGTCCAGCATCCGGCCGGTGAGCTTGGGCCACCAGAAGTAGAAGCCGCCGAAGGTGGCGAAGACGATGGTCCCGAAGAGCACGTAATGCAGGTGGGCGACGACGAAGTAGCTGTCCGTCAGATGGAAGTCCAGCGGCGGGGAGGCCACCAGCACGCCCGTCAGGCCGCCGAGGAGGAAGGTGACGAGGAAGCCGATGGACCACAGCATCGGCGTCTCGAAGGAGAGCGATCCATTCCACATCGTCCCGATCCAGTTGAAGAACTTCACGCCCGTCGGCACGGCGATCAGGAAGGACAGGAGGGAGAAGAAGGGCAGCAGTACGGCGCCCGTCGCGAACATGTGGTGCGCCCACACCGTCGCGGACAGACCGGTGATGGCGATCGTGGCACCGATCAGGGACACGTAGCCGAACATCGGCTTCCGGCTGAACACGGGAAGGATTTCGCTCACCACTCCGAAGAACGGCAGGGCCACGATGTAGACCTCCGGGTGCCCGAAGAACCAGAAGAGGTGCTGCCACAGCAGCGCGCCCCCGTTGGCCGGGTCGAAGACGTGCGATCCGAACTTCCTGTCCGCCTCCAGGACCAGCAGGGCGGCCGTGAGGACCGGAAAGGCCAGGAGCGCCAGAATCGAGGTGAAGAGGACGTTCCAGGTGAAGATCGGCATGCGGAACAACGTCATGCCCGGTGCGCGCAGGCAGATGATGGTGGTGATGAAGTTGACCGACCCCAGGATCGTGCTCAGACCCGCCACGGCCAGCCCCATGGTCCACAGGTCCGAGCCCGTGCCGGGTGAGTACAGCGGCCCGTTCAGCGGTGCGTACGCGAACCACCCGAACGGCGCCGGCCCGTCCGCGGTCAAGAACCCGGAGAGCACCAGAAGGCCGCCGAAGAGGTACACCCAGTAGGTGAAGGCGTTCATCCGTGGAAAGGCGACATCGGGCGCGCCGATCTGCAAGGGCATGACCGCGTTGGCGAAGCCGGTGAAGGTCGGCGTCGCGAACAGCAGCATCATGATGGTGCCGTGCAGGGTGAACGCCTCGTTGTACTGCTGGTTCGAGAGGATCTGCATCCCGGGACGGGCGAGCTCGGCCCGCATGCCCATGGCCAGCGCGCCGGCGAACAGGAAGAACCCGAAGGCCGTCACCAGGTACAGATTGCCGATCACCTTGTGGTCGGTGCTCGACAGCCACCGAAGCAGGGTGGCGCCCTGGCCTGCCTGCCTCTCGGTCCGCTGCCCGGACCGGTCATCGGGTGGTGCCTCTTCCGGTGAGCGGTCCACCGACGTCATCCGTCCTCCAGAGAGCCTCGCTGCATCGGGAACCCGCGGCCGCCGTGCTGTATCCCTTCCCCCTACAGGCTGTGGCGCCGCGCGAACCGGCGGCGCGCCGGGAAGCACTGCCGTGTACCCCGGGCTGCCGTGCCGTGCCGTACTCAGCGGGCTCATGGGGTGGGGGTGGACGGCGTGGCGCCGGCAAGGGATGCCGGTAAGGCATGATCGGAGCATGTCTGATCGCATCATTGCCGCCTGCGACGGGGCGGCGAAGGGGAACCCCGGCCCCGCCGGATGGGCCTGGGTCATCGCCGACCCGCTGGGCCGGCCCGAGCGCTGGGAGTCCGGTCCGCTGGGCCGCTCGACCAACAACATCGGCGAGCTCACCGCTCTGGAGCGGCTGCTGGAGGCGGTGGACCCGGGGACGTCCATGGAGGTGCGGATGGACTCCCAGTACGCCATGAAGGCCGTGACGCAGTGGCTGCCGAACTGGAAGCGCAACGGCTGGAAGACCGCGGCCGGCAAGCCCGTCGCCAACCGCGAGCTCGTCGAGCACATCGACGAGCTGCTGGCTGACCGGGACGTCGAATTCCGCTACGTTCCGGCTCACCGCGAGGACGGCGACCACCTGAACGCCATCGCGGACCAGGCCGCCAGCGACGCCGCCGTCACCCAGCAGGCCGCGGGCACGGCCCTGGGAAGCACGTCCATGCCGGTACCGGCCCCGGCCCGCAGCGCGCCGTCGCGCCGAGCGTCCACCGCCCCGGCGAAGAGGGCGCCCTCCGCGGCGGCGTCGAGGGGTGGCGGGCCGAGGCCCATCAAGGCGAAGTTCCGCGGCAACTGCCCGTGCGGGAAGCCGTACGCGGCCGGTGACCTGATCGCCAAGCTCGGGACGCGCTGGGGCCATCCCGACTGCCGGACCTCCCCGGCCGAGGCCGAGGGCTCCACGGCGTAGGGGAGGCCCACACTTCGGCCTCCCCGGAATGCGGTCGCCTCGGTGTCATTGATCGGCAAGGGCTTCACGTCGACCCTCGTCCATGTGCTCGCCGAGCGCGGGCTGATCGACTACGACACCCCGATCGGTGTGACTGGGACACGATGACCGCCGTCGTCGCGGAGCAGGAACCGCTGTGGGAGACGGGCACCGACAGCTGCTACCACGGCTGGACCTTCGGCTGGATCCTCGGCGAGATCCGGTCGCTGCTGCCTGGAACGTAGAACGTGAGGACCACCGGGGTCAGGCAGCGCCGAGGGTGGCGGGGGTCGGCCCGTCCGGGCGGACGGTGATGCTGTAGGCCGCCTTGGCGGGGACGGACTGGAACGTCACCGTGTGGGCGGGCAGCAGGTGCTCCAGGAGGACGGTGGACTCGCGCAGGGCGAACTGCAGGCCGAGGCAGGCGCGGGGGCCGATGCCGAAGGGCAGGTAGGCGCCCGGCTGGGTGGGGCGGCCGCCCGGAGTGGTGAAGCGCCGCGGGTCGAAACGCTCGGGGTCCGGCCACAGTTCCGGGGTGCGGTGTGTGAGGTAGGGGCAGACCACGACATCCGTGCCCGCCTCGATCGCGTAGCCGCCCAGCCTGTCGTCCACGGCGGCGTGACGGGGCAGGATCCAGGCCGACGGGTAGAGCCGGAGCGTCTCGTTGACCAGGGCCTGGACGGCCTCCCGGCGCTGCGGTGAGCCCGCGACCCCGCAGGCGAGGGCCTGTTCGCGGGCTTCGGGTTGGCGGTCGAGGAGCAGGTAGAGCCACGTCAGGGTGCTGGCGGTGGTCTCGTGGCCAGCGACCAGCAGCGTGACCAGCTCGTCGCGGATCAGGCGGTCCGTGTACTCGGAGCGCGTGGTGGCGGCGTCGAGCAGGACGTGCAGCAGGCCAGGGCCGTCGGGCCCGGCCGCGCCGTGGCGGGCGGCCTCGATGGCCTGGCGGGCGACGGCGTCGATCCTGGCCAGGTCGGCGGCGACGGCCTCGTGAGCGTCGGCGGCATCGGCGGGGAGGGTCGGCAGGGCGGCCACCACGGCTCCCACGGCGGTCAGTTCGCGCTCGGTACCGGCGTCGAGGGGGTGGCCGGTGAGAGAACGCCAGATGGTGTCCAGGGCGAAACGCCGCATCTCCTCGGCCACGTCGAGGGTCGCCCCGGTGCGGGCGTACCCGGCCCAGCGCCCGGCGGTGGTCCGGGCGGCCCCGGCGATCCGCTGCTCGTAGCGGCGCATGCCGGTACCGGTGAACTGGGACTGCAACAACCGCCGTTGCCGCTTCCACGCCTCGCCCGTGGCGGCGAGGACGCCGTCGCCGATCAGCGGCCGGGCGCGGTGGGAGCGTTTGACGTACCGGTCCGGATGCTGTGCCAGTACGTGCTGGATCGCCTGCGGGTCCGTGACAAGGACCGTGCGCTGCGGCCCCAGCAGGAACGCGGCGACACCACCGAGCCGTTCGCGCGCCCTGGCCATCAGATCGACCAGCTCCCCTCCCTCGGAGCGCCACCGTTCCACGAGGGCGGAGTCCAGCTCGGGGACCGGCCGCCCCGCTCCGGAAGGGTTCGGCGGGACGGGGGCGAGACTGGCTTCGGTGGCCACGCGTCTTCTCCTGTTCGACCGCTGGGTCGGGCCTCTGGCGGAGCGTTGGACATCACGGACTGTACGCGAACGGGCGTGTCCGGTGACAGCCCGCCTCACCCCCCTCGGGGTCGTGGCAGCGCCCGTGCGAGCATGGCGTGTGTCAAAAGTGCTACCGATGAGCAACCTCCCGACGGATCCGCGAACTGATGTCCCGCCGGCCGAGCCACCGAATCCCGCCGTTGGCATCCTGCCCGACGAGTTCCTGCTGTCGGTACGCGCCCGCCGGCCCGAAGCCCTGATCCGGCTCCTGCTGGGCCTGGTCATGACGGGGCTCACCCTGCTGCTCGCGGGCACCGCGCCCGGCACCACGAGCGGACTGGACGCCGATCTGGCCCAAGGCGCCGGCAGCGCACCGCACTTGCTCGTCGACGTGGCCCGGCGCGCCACCCTCCTGGCGCTCGTGATGGTGCCGGTCGCCTTCGTGGCCCGCCGGTTCATCCGCCGCGAGGCCCGGCAGGTCACCGCTGCCGCCGCGGCGGCCGTCCTGGCGTACCCGGCCTGCGCCGCCTTCGGCCTGTGGGCGGCCGACATCGGAGACCCCCTCGTGGCCTGTGTGTTCGCCTTCACCGCCGCGGCCCGGCTCACGCTGCGGCCGCGCTGGCGCGGGCCCGCGGCGGCCGTTCTGGTCCTGCACGCGCTGGTGGTCCTGGCCGCAGGCGACACGGCCGCGCTGGGCCTCGTACAGACCCTGCTGATCGGATGGACCATCGGGCACGGCACCGCCTACGCCGTCGCCCCGCACACCCATCGGCCCACCGGACGGCACCTGTTCGCCAGCCTCCGGCAGGTCGGCCTGGCACCCGCCCGCGCCTACCGCCAGAGCCCCGGGACACCGCTGCGCGAAGAGCGCCGCCGCTACCTCGTACACCAGGAGGACAGCCGCCCGGACCTCGACGTGGTCGTACTGGACAGCCACGCGCGGGCCTCGGGCTTCCTCCGCCAGGCCTGGCAGCGGATCCGGGTGCGCACCGCCCCCCGCGGCCGCGGCCTGCAGTCCATACGCACCCTGCTGGAGCACGAGGCCCTGCTCTCCTACGCCGGCCAGGCCGCCGGAGTACGCACCAGGCGGCTCCTGGCGACGGCGGAGCTGGGCCCGGACGCGGCGCTCGCGGTGTACGAGCACTTGGCCGGACGGCGCCTCGACGAGCTCGCCGACGCCGAACTGACCGACCAGCTGCTGAGTGGCATCTGGGTACAGGTGAACCTGCTGCACCGCCGGGAGATCGCGCACCGCGTCCTGGTCCCGGAGTCCGTACTCGTCGACAGCCGGGGCCGCGTCCACCTCGTGGACCTGGAACGCGGCGAAGTCGCCGCCGGCGACCTGCTCCTGCGCATCGACATCGCCCAGCTCCTCACCACGACCGCCCTTCGCACCGGCCCCCGACGCGCCGTGGCCGCCGCCATCGCCGCACTGGGACCCGACAGGATCGGCGCGGCCGTGCCCCTCCTGCAGCCGCTCGCCCTGTCCCGCGACACCAGGGCCGCCCTCAAACGCCACCGCGAGCAGCTCCGCCCGGCCGATGGCTCACCGGCACCGGCACCCGTACCCGAACTGCTCACGCGGATCCGCGAAGAGATCCTGCGCGCCCGCCCCCAGGCCGACGCCGAGCCGCTGCGCCTTGAACGGCTGCGCACCCGCACCCTGGTCACCGTCCTCGGCGCGGCGGCCGCCGGATACGTGCTCCTGCTCCAACTCTCCGCCGGCAGCGGCAACCCGTTCACCGTCATCGACCAGGCACAGCCCGGCTGGGTCGCGCTGGCGGCGCTGGCCTCGGCCGCCAGCTACCTGGCCGCGACGATGGGCTTCACCGGGTTCGTCCCCGAACGGCTGAAGTTCGGCCGGGCCGGGCTCGCCCAGCTGGCGGGGTCCTTCGTCAACCTCGTCTCGCCCAGCGGCCTCGGCGGAGCCGCACTCAACGTCCGGTTCCTCCAACGCGCCGGCATACCCGCGCCCCAGGCTCTCTCCAGCGTCGGCGTCACCCAGGCCATCGGTCTCGTGCTCCACACCCTTCTCGTCGTCGTCTTCGGCGCGCTGGCCAGTACCGACCACGCCTCCCCCCTGCCCTCCTCCACCGTCCTCACCACCTGCCTGCTATCGGCAGCCGTACTGGCCGGCACGGCCACCGCCGTCCCCGTCGTACGCCGGTGGCTGGCCGCGCGCCTGCGGCCGCTGCTCGCCGGAGTGCTGCCCAGGCTCCTGGACCTGCTTCAGAACCCGGCCAAACTGGCCATGGGCGTGGCCGGGCAACTCCTGATCTCGCTCGCCTCCGTGGCCTGCCTGTACTGCTGCACCCGCGCCTTCGGACTGCACCCGGGCTTCGCCGCCGTCGCCGTCGCCAATCTCGTCGGGGTGGCCGTCGGCTCCGCGATCCCCACCCCGGGCGGAGTGGGAGGCGTGGAGGCGGCGCTGCCCCTCGCCCTGGAGCGGACCGCCGGCATCGCGGAAAACGCTGCGATCGCCCCGGTCCTGCTCTTCCGGCTGCTCACCTTCTGGCTGCCCGTCCTCCCGGGCTGGCTTGCCTTCCTCTGGCTCCAGCGGCGCAAGGCGATCTGACCTGGTGATGCGGCCGGATTCCGCTTCCCGCGGCCGAATGGGCGCCGGTGGCCCGTCGTTGGGTAGGGTGCCGTTCGATATCGGTGTTCTGCGTGGGAGACATGAGTTGATGAGTGGTCAGCAGCCGGACCGGAGTAGTGCGTCTCAGGTCTTCCAGCCTCTCGCGGGAGACGACCCGAAGACCGTCGCCGGATACCGGCTGGCCGCCAAACTCGGCGCAGGCGGCATGGGCAAGGTGTTCCTGTCGTACACGCCCGGCGGCCGGCCCGTGGCCATCAAGGTGATCCGCCCGGAATTCGGTGAGGACCCCGAGTTCCGCCGCAGGTTCGCCCAGGAAGTGCGCTCCGCGCAGCGCGTGCAGGGCCTGTTCACCGCGCCCGTCATCGATGCCGACACCGACGGGGCCCAGCCCTGGCTGGCCACCGCCTACGTACCGGGCCCCTCGCTCGCCGACGCGGTCGTCGCGCACGGGGCGCTGCCGGTCGAGGCGGTACTGCTGCTCATCGCAGGCATGGCCGAGGCCCTCCAGGTCATCCACGGCGCGGGCATCGTGCACCGCGACCTCAAGCCGTCCAATGTGCTGCTCGCCGCCGACGGCCCCCGCGTCATCGACTTCGGCATCGCCTACGCCGCCGACGCGACCTCGCTCACCGGCAGCGGCGTCGCCATCGGCACGCCCTCGTTCATGGCCCCGGAGCAGGCCGCGGGGCGCAAGGTGACCCCGGCGACCGACATCTTCGCGCTCGGACAGGTCGCGGCGTACGCGGCGACGGGCTCCCCGGCGTTCGGCGAAGGCACCTCGCACGGCGTCCTCTACCGGATCGTCCACGAGGAGCCCGACCTCAGTGGGGTCCCGGAGCGGCTGATGGAGCTGGTCACGCGCTGCCTCGCCAAGGACCCCGAGGCCAGGCCGTCGGTCGCCGAGGTCATCGCGCTCTGCCAGTCGGCGAACGCCGAGACGGTGCTGCGGCGGCCCGAGGACTGGCTGCCGGCACCGGTCAGCGCCGACATCACGGCCCGAGTGGCGGCCCCTGCCCCGCTCCAGACCCCGCCGCCCCCGCCCACGGCTCCGGCGACTCCTCCTCCCACGGCTCCGGCGACGCCCGCTCCGGCGGCTCCGGCCGCCGCGCCGGTCGCTCCGGCCACCGCGCCGGCCCCCGCCACCGCGCCGCCCGCGGCCTACTCGCCGACCACGCCCGCGGCTCCGGCCACCCCGCCTCCCGGCTACGGCCCGTCCGCCGCCCACTCGCCCGCCGCGCCGGTGGCCCCGACCGCCCAGACCGCCCCGACCCCCGGCTACGGGCCGTCCGCGACGCATCAGCCTCCGCAGCCCCATCAGCAGTACGGCCCGCCCGCTCCGGCGCAGGCCCACGCGTACGCCCCGACCCAGTTCCCGACCCAGTTCCCGACGCACGCGCAGACGTACCCCGCGCACCCCGGCCACCCCATGAACCCGGGGCCCCAGCCCCCGAGGCGCGCGGGCAAGCGGGGCACGGCCGTCGCGCTCGCCGCCGCGCTGGTCTTCGGCATCGGGGGCGCGGGCACGGCGTACGTCCTTCTCAAGGACAAGAACAAGCAGACACAGGGCACCGGCTCCTCTCAAGGCGGCAGCTCGTCGCAGGGCGGCAGCTCGTCGGAGGGCGGCACCCCTCCGCAGGGCGACCAGAAGAGCACCGGGGGCGCGCAGGGGAACTCGAAGGCGAGCCCCAAGCCCGATCCGAAGCCCGCCGACTACAAGAACATCAACCTCACCACCGGCTACCACCTGACGCTCGGGGACGACGATGTCCGGCCCCAGAAGGGTGAGGACGGCGGGTTCGAGCTCTCCTACGACACCGGCGGGTATCTCGACGCGGAGAGCACGGGCGGGAACATGGTGCTGCTCGATCCGGGTCAGGAGGGATCCCTGGCCGCCTGCCGCGCCGACACCCGGTTCACCGAGACCGTCCAGGTGAATAAGCTTTCGAAGGGACGGCAGGTGTGCGTCACCACGGGCTCGGGACACATGGGTCTGGTGACGGTCCAGGGTTTCTCGTCGGAGGACTCACCCAGTAAGTACATGACGCTGGACCTCACCGTCTGGCACAACGCCGTCAGCGTCAGCTCGGGCAGCTGACGGGGCCTTCGCGGGTCAGGTGCCGGTGCCGCGCTGCTCGTTGCTGGCGTCCCGGAGCTGACGGGTGTGGTCGCTGATCGCGTCGACGCGGTCCGCGAGGTCCGCGTGTCCGGGGTGCAGGTGGCCCCGGGTGGCGGTCAGGGGGCCGACCAGCCGCGCGGCGTCGTTGTCGGCGAGCGCCCGCGTCACGTCGCCGACCGCGGCCTCGGCGGCGGCCGGGAGGTCGGTGAGCGCGGTGATCTGGCCGGCGAGTTGGCGCAGGCCGCCGGCGTTGTCGCGGGCCCATGCCGTGACACTGCGCTCGGCGGCCCGTCGGTCGCGGACGGCCTGGACGCGCTGTTCGCCGGTGGTGTTGGCGGCGCCGGGGCGCAGGCGCAGGTATCGGCGTTCGGCGGCCTGGCGGCTGGCGACGCCGAGGGGCGGGGCGAGATCCGCCCAGCTCGCTCCGGCCGCCCGGGCGGTTTCGATCAGGCCTGCCTCCCATCCGGCGAGGTGCTCGCGCACCTCGCGCAGGAGCAGCAGGGACGCCAGGGCCGGGTGCGGACCGCTCTGGGGCGCCGCTGTTCCCGGTTCGCCTTCCTGGGCTTCACGCACAGCCTGGACAATGACCTCCAGAGCCGCCGCGGTGGCGAGGAAGGAGGCGGGCGCGGGCCCTGGCCCCGGGAGACGGGTGGGCTCATCGGCTGCGGTCACGGCACGCTCCGTTTGATCGTCATCTTCTCGATGACGACCTATCTGTCATCGCCTGGATGACATCTTACAACAGATGCACGTTGAAGCGCATGGGCGGGCACTGACCGAACCGCCTGGACGTGGTCTCGGCGGCTCACGCCATGTGAAGGCCCCGGGTCACGTGAGAGGGCGCAGCCGTGACGGGGTATGAGGGGAATCCGGCGCGAGGGCGGCCTCCGGTGTGGTGGCGAGACTGCTCCCCGCCCGCCAGGCCGACCAGTCGAGGTTCCAGTCGCCGATGCCGTTGTCGAACGGCGCCATCCGCTCCCCGCCGCTGTTCACCACCTCCACGATGTCCCCCTCCCGGACCGTACGGAAGAACCAGGCGGCGTCCTCGGTGCTCATGCCCGTGCAGCCGTGGCTGACGTTCTCCTCGCCCTGCGCCTCGACGGACCAGGGCGCGGCGTGCACGTACTCGCCGCTCCACGTCACCCGGGTCGCGTAGAAGACGGGCAGGTCGTAGAACTCGCTCGTGCCGCGCTTGATGCCCACGGAGTCCCCGCGCATCCGGACCTTGTACTCCTTGCCCAGCACGACCTTGACGCCGCTTCGGGTCCGGAACCCCGCCTTGCCGGTGGTGACCGGGATGGTCCGGATGACCGTGCTGTTGCGGCGAACGGTCATCTCGTGGGCGGCGGAGTCGGTGACCGCCTCGATCCGGTCGCCGATGGTGAGCTGCAGGGAGTCCGAGGGGCCGCCGTAGTCCTGGTCGCCGACCTCGACCCCGTCGAGACCGCTGCGTACGCGTACCTCGGCGTGGGCGGGCCAGTACGTGCGCGGCCGGTAGTGCAGGGTCGATTCGTCGACCCAGTGCCAGGCGCCCTCGACCTCCGGCTCCGAGGTCACCTCGAGCGCCCGTTCCAGCCTGGCCCGGGCCGGGCGGTCCGTGGCGGGGACCGGGTGGCTGAGGGCGGCCGTCACGATCTGTCCTGCGCCGTACGTCCCGGGCCTCGGCCCGAACTCCACCGTGAGCCTGCCCTCGTCGGTGGGCGGCGCGGTGCGGAACGCCATGGTCACACCGACCGGCACCCCGGCCGCGTCCTGCGCGCCGACCCGGACCGTGTACACCTCACCGGCCCGCAGCGGCTCGGTGTTGGTCCAGTGCCGGCCCTCCGGGCCCAGCTCGCCGCCGACGTGGCGCCCGTGCTCGTCGTGGACGGTGACATCCGTGAGCTGCCCCGGCTCGGCGAGGGCGATCTCGAACGGACCGTCGGCGTCCGTGGGCAGTACGACCGTTCGTTCCGCCCGGGGCGATTCGCGGGACGACGGGTCCCGCAGCACCGACCCGGCCCCCCGGGCGGTGGCCAGCACCCGCTGCTGCCGCCATCCGCTGCACGGCGCGACCCGCAGCGCCTCCACCGCGCACCGCCCGGCGATGCTGCCCCGACCGTCGTCCAAGGCCCTTCCGACCAGCAGCATGACGGATGCCTGCGAACCCCCGGCCGGCTGCTGCCCGGTCTCCGGGCCCGGAGCCGCGGCGACCACGAGAGCGGCCCCGGTCACCGCGGCCGCCACACTCCATACCTTGCCCCCTCGCCGCTGTTGCGCCTTTTGCTCACGGGTCGTCGATGACATCGCCACGCAGCCCTCCCAGATCGTCGCCCACGGCCGTATGGCAGCATCAAAACGATTGCGGGCCAAAATGATGATCATGGACTCGGTCCGTGCCGCCGAACGGGCACCCAAGACGACTCGTACGGAGCAACATCAGAGGCAACGGGCGTCAGCGGGGCTGCATCGATGCAGCCCACCTCAAGCGCTTGCCGAGGCTGCCGCGGCGAGGCGCCTGACGTGTTGCCGCCCGCGGCGGTGAACCACCATGGCCGACAAGTCCGTTGCCCATCCGGGCACCTGTGGGCACACTCGATCACCGGTTGATCACATCGTCACCACAGGGGGAACACATCATGAGATTCCGTATGCCCGCACGCGGCCTGGGCCGCACCCTCGCGGCTCCGGCGACCGCGGCGGCTCTGGTACTCACCGCAGGTCTGGCCGGTGCCGGTGCCGGTGCCGCGCACGCCGCGCCCGTACCGGACGGCGCCTTCAACTGGTCCGGAGACCAGGGGGACGGCTGGTCCGACCAGGCCCGCTGGTACGGGACCGGGCAGGGCGACACCTTCGACGCCACCGCTTCGGCGGACCGCAACTCGGTCCGGGTGGTCATCAACCGTCCGGGCGATTCCTGGACCGCCGAGTTCGCCGCGCCCGCTGGGCAGGCGCTGGCGGTGGGCACGTACGAGAACGCGGTCAAGGTCCCCGAGATGCCGGGTACGGCCCTCGCCGCTCCGAGCCTGTTCGTCAACGGGTACTTCGGCGGCTGCGCCACCCTGAGCGGCCGCTTCGTCATCACGGAGCTCGAATTCGGTGAGGACGGCCTCGTCAAGAAGTTCGCGGCAGGCTACGAGCAGGACTGCGACGACCGCTCGGAGCTGCTCGGCAGCGTGCAGGTCAGCGACGTGGCGCCGCCGAAGCCGATGGAGCTCGGCATAGCCGTCAACCCCACCGGCAAACTGGTCAAGGGCAAGGCCACCCTGAGCGGCACGGTCACCTGCACCAAGCCCGCCCGGCTGCACGTGTTCGGCTCGGTCACCAAGGAGCAGCCCGCGTACGTGATGGGCGGCTACGGCGTTGAGGTGGACTGCATCCCCGGCAAGGCGATTCCGTGGAAGGCGCCGGTCACCGTGCACACCCCCGAGGCCGGCACCCCGCTGGTCAAGGGCGAGGCGAAGGTGAACGCCAACGCGATGGGGAAGGACCCGGACACGGGCACCGACGAGTTCGGCAGCTCGATCGTCTTCGTGAAGCTCAAGCCGTAGCCGCCCGGGGTCGCGGCGGCGCGGGCTGCCGCGGCCCAGGTCAGGCGCTTGCGGACCGCTGCCGGTCAACTCGGGGGTGACGCTGGGCTTGTCGATCGATACCTGAACGTCTGTCAGGCCTTCGGATCGAAGGGGCATGGACGATTGCACCGTTGGAACGTCTGTTACTGTGCGCGCTCCTGGATGTTCATCCACCCGTCCATCTTCCTCTCGAGCGCCCCGCGCCCGAGGTCGTTGCGAGGTGTCTTGTACGTGTACAGCACTCCGTTTTCCCCCGTCGAGGCCAGATCCGCCCGCGCCCGCATGGGCCTGACGACGGCCCAGGTGGCTCAGTCCATGGCAGCCTGCGGCACGCCGGTCCACCCCGATCTGGTCGCGTCCTGGGAGCACGGCTCCCGACTGCCGTCGGATCAGCAACTCTTCACCCTCGCAGACGTCTTGTGGTGCGACACGACGGCCCTGATGGGCGTCGAGCCGCGCACCTTGGCGGAGTACCGGCTGGCCCGCCAGCTCACGGTGGAGCGCCTGGCCTACCGCATAGGCATGGACCCGCACGAGTACCGTGCGGCGGAGGCGGCACAGAACTGGCATGGAGACACCTGGCAGACCAGGGCGCTGGTGGAGGCCTTGGGCCTCTCCCTGCGCAAGCTCATCGGGATCATGGGCCGGGTCGATGAACTGGCCGGCCATCTGCGGACGGCCATCGGCGGACGGTGGAAGGTCCATGTCGATCCGGTGGCGGAGATCGTCGTGGTCGACGCGACCAGCGTGGGGGACGCGCTGCGTACGATGCACGCCGAGTTCTCGGAGTTCTCGGAGCGGTACATGGGACATCTGGTCGCCCTGAACGACGACGCACGGCTCAAGGAGATCACCGCCGAGCGTGCCGCTTACTTGACCCGACTCGTCGACCACTTCTGGGAGTTGATCGGCGAGGCCGGCGAGGCACCGCCGTTCCCCACGGGAGGCCGCTGACGTACGCTCCTGCGCGTCCCGGGCGCCCGCACGACGGGCCGGGGCCGGGAAGAGACGGCGTCCTCCCGGCCCTGGCCCTGGTGCCGACCTTGCCTGGCCGCAGCCCTGACCGTGGGGTGCCTCAGTGAGCGGGCGCCGCCGCCCCGGCCTCCCCGACGTCGTCCCAGTCGATCTCCATGCTGGTGCGGCTGGTGAAGACGTTGAAGAGCAGATTCAAGACGATGGCCGTGACCGCGCCCAGCGTGATGCCGCTGTTGAGCACGGCCCGCAAGTTGTCCGGCATCCGGTCGAAGAACGGCGCGACCGTGGTCGGCAGCAGTGCCGCGCCGAGACTGACCGCCAGGATCAGGGCGTTGCGCTCCTCACGCAGGTCGACCTTCCCCAGGATCTGGATGCCGACCGCGGCGACCATGCCGAACATCGAGATGGCCGCCCCGCCGAGCACCGGGTGGGGGATCGCGGCGACCAGGCTGCCCGCCTTGGGCAACAGCCCCAGGGCGACCATGAACACACCGGCCGCGACGACCACGTACCGGCTCATGACCTTGGACATGCGCACCAGGCCGATGTTCTCGGCGAACGCCACGTAGGGGAACGAGTTGAGGACGCCGCCGAGCACGGTGGCGACGCCATCGGCGCGCAGAGCCCTGGCGACCGTGTCGGTGTCGACCCGCTTGCGGGTGATCTCCCCGATGGCGTAGACGTCCCCGGTGGTCTCCACCATCGTGATCAGCATGACGACCAGCATGGCGATCACCGGGAGCGGCTCGAACCGCGGCATCCCGTAGTGGAACGGCGTGGTGACCCCGAACCAGTCGGTGTCCCGCACCGCCGAGAAGTCGACATCGCCGAAGAGCCATGCGACAGCCGTGCCGGCGATGAGCCCGAGCAGGACGGCGAGGCTACTGAGGAAAGGTTTCCCCACCCGGGTCACGGCCAGGATGAAGAGGAGGGTGCCCAGCGCGTAGGCGAGGTTCTTCGGATCCCCGTACGCCGGGCTCCCGATCAGCTGCGCACCGCCGGCCGCGTCCTGGAGGGCCACCGGGATGAGGGTGATGCCGATGATCGTGAGGATCGTACCGATGACGATCGGCGGGAAGTACTTCACGAGCTTGCTGAAGACCGGAGCGAAGAGGAAGGTCGCTATGCCTGCGGTGATCACCGCCCCGTAGACGACGAGCAGGCCCGCGGTACCGCTGCCCGCCCCGGTGCCGATGGCGATCATGGGGGAGACCGCGGTGAAGGTGACGCCTTGGACCAAGGGCAGCCTGGCGCCCACCTTCCAGACCCCGAGGGCCTGGATGATCGAGGCGATACCGCAGGTCAGGAGGTCCGCGTTGATGAGGTGGACGAGCTCTTGGCCGGAGAGCCCCAAGGCGTTCCCGAGGAGGATGGGAACGATGACCGCCGCCGCGTAGAAGGCGAGGACGTGCTGAAAGCCGTAGAGGGCGAGCTGGGGGATCGGGAGCAACTCGTCGACAGGGTGCGTGTGCTGCTGCCGGGAGGACTGTCGGGGGACGTGCGTTGCCATCTCTGCCTTGCCTTCGCGAGGTAGGTGAATGAGAAGACCGCCGCCCTCCAGCCCTGGGTGACAGGACGAGGGCAGGCCGGCTCGTACGAGCCGACGTCGGGCGGTGTTGCCGACACCACGTCGCTCCATACCGCGATTTGGTCCTGGATTGGCAGGACGTCCTTCGATCGATGCACTGAAGGCGTGCTTCTTCTTGGGATCCGAAGGAAGCTCGACCGAGGTCGCTCACCATAGCCAAATGATGTGTTTCCTCGCGAGTAACCGGGAGGGCCTGGGGCTGCCCGCGAACGCCGGGCGGCCCCACGCCGCTCGCAAAGCGGGCGTTTCGGGCCCGGCGGCTCAGCCGCAGAGCCGCGCCACGCGCTCCAGCTCATCCGCCAGCAGCCCCGGGTCGCGCGGGCCGATGTGCGGAGCGGGCAGTGACCGTACGCGGAAACGGTTGCCCGGGGTCAGCTCGTCGGCCTCCTTGATCATGAGGTCCTGGAGCGCCGGCGGAATCGTGCGGTCCTCGGTGAACCGCAGATACGTGCGGGGGATCCGGCCCCACTGCTCCGGCAGGCCTCGGGCATCGGTGACACCGATCGCGGCCGACTCGTCGGGTTCGAGGATGTTGAGCAGGGTCCGGACCTCGTCGTCGGAGTAGTCCGCGGCCAGCGCCTCCTTGGCGATCCGGAAGAACGCCGGGTCGCTGGACCGCCAGTTGACCCGGGTGATGCCCAGTTCGGGCGGGGTTTGCACGGCGGCCATCTGGAAGATCGCGCTGGAGGCCCCCTCCGGCGTGGCCAGGAATTCCGCCATGCTGGACCGCTTGGCGGGGCAGAAGGCTGAGACGTAGACGAGGTGGGAGATCAGCTCGGGCACCTGATTGGCCACCGCGTTGAGGGTCGCCCCGCCCAGGCTCTGGCCGACCAGGACCACCGGGCCGAGCCGGTGCGCCCGCCGCAGCACACCGGTCACATGGTCGGAGAAATCGGCCAGGGTCACCTTGCTGATGGGCGAGGGCTCCGTACGCAGGCGCTCCAGGTCCTGCGGGGCCTGGTAGGAGGGCGGAAGGTACGCCCCGGGCCCGTGCCCGGGCAGATCGACCGCCACGGCGCGCATCCCGCGCAGGGAGAGCTCGGACAGAACGGGATTCCACGCGTAGGAATTGCTGCCGGACCCGTGGACCAGGACGAAGGTGGGCGCCGCGGGCCGCGTGTCAGTTGCGTGAATCGTGTCAGTCGTGTCAGTCGTGTCATCCATGTGAGCAAGTTAAGAGTTGACCATCCGATGATCATCCAAATTCGGCCACGCGGCACCGCGGTCGAGGCCGACAACATGAAGCCCCGGGAGCCAGGGGCTCCCGGGGCTTCATGCACTTCGCTGACCGCCCGGTTAAACGAAGCACCGCCGTTGTGGTTACGGGGGCCCGCTGATACGAGAACGGTGCGCGCGGATGAGATCGGGCAGGGCGTCACTGGCCCGCGGGCGCTGGTCGCGCGGCCTCGCGGACGTGAGGGAGTCTCAGGTGGCCGGGCTCGGCCGGGAGCCGTGCCGTACGGCCCGGGCTTTGCCCCGGCGCCCGTGCAGCAGCGCGTCCAGGGACAAGGCAGGGGCGCCGGCCAGGATCAGGGGGGTCCAGGCCATCAGGTAGACCAGGTCATTGCCGTAGTAGTACGGATCGGTCGGCCAGCTGATGGTCAGCCACAGGCTGAGCGAGATCAGGGCGCCGCCCAGGGCCGCGACCCGCGTCAGCAGACCGGCCAGGGCGCCTAGTCCTACGGCCAACTCGCCGAGGGCCATCGCGATGCCGAAGCCGACCGGGCTGTTCAGGGACAGGTCGACCAGCCCGGGTACGGCCGCGGAGCCCCGAACGGCTTCCATCTGCTGCCCGATTGAGCCGTCTCCTGTGGCCGACAGGAACTCCGGGTCGGTCAGCTTGTCCAGGCCGGCGTAAACGAAGGTGACGCCGAGGAAGAGGCGCAGCGGCAGCAGCGCGTACTGGGCTGCCCTGGCGCACAGGTCTGAGGATGTGGTGTTCACGTCGTGCACACGGCGCGACCCGGGTTGTGGTTCGGCCGGATCCGGGACGAGTAGGTTGAACCGCCGGGCGCATTCTGACGTGTTCCTGCTGAGGCCGGGGAGGCGTGAGATGCTCCGGTGCAGTTCAGGGACGACGAAGGAGATACGGCAATGGACGACACCACACGCCGACGCACGGTCCTCGCGGCAGGCGCCGCCACGCTGGCGGGAGGCGTTCTGAGCGGCTGCGGCAGCGACAGCGGTTCGGGCGGTTCCGACGGCGCGGCCGGCGCGGGCGGCAACGCGGGAGCCGGGGCCCCGGCGGGCGGCGGCGGCCAGGCGCTCGGGGAGACCTCGGAAATCCCGGTCGGTGGTGGCAAGGTGTTCAAGGATCAGAAGGTGGTGGTCACGCAGCCGGCGGCCGGGGAGTTCAAGGCGTTCTCGGCAACCTGCACGCATCAGGGCTGCTCGGTCGCTTCGGTGACGGACGGACACATTGTCTGCCCCTGCCACCAGAGCCATTTCAAGATCGAGGACGGCGCCGTCGCGGGCGGCCCCGCCAACCGCCCTCTCCCGGCGGCGAAGATAACCATCGACGGCACCAAGATCTCCCTCGGCTAAAGCTCTGGATGCCGGGCGGCCTCGGCCGCCCGGCGCAGGAGCACCCGGACTCAGCGCCGCCTTGCCGGCGCCCGGCGCCGATGGGCTTCGCGCCGGCGGCGGGCCGCCTCCACCGCCTTAGCGCTGCGGAAAGCCGCGGCGTCCTCACACCCGGCCGAAAGGCGCCCGCCTGGGTCCGGCTGCTCGTTGATCGGCTGGTTCCGGACGAGTTGTGGGGTGCTGTTCCGGCGGGTGGTACCGCCGACGGAGGTGAGGCGGCCGCAGGGTGGGGGTGTGCCGACGCCGGACGGGTGACGGTGAGACTCTGGCGGGGATGCCCGCCGTGGCGAAGGCGGCCTGGGCTGCGGGACTGTGCGAGAAGGCAGCTGGAGCACACGAGATCAACCGCGTGCGACGAACCGAGCAGAGGGCTGCTCACACCACTGCAGCCCACCGTTAGAAACGAAGCCTGAGTGCCAACGCCGTGGTCAGTTGATGGATTCGCCGTCGTGGCTGCCGCGCACGCACTTCCAAATGCCGGCACCGGAGTCGTACTCCACCGTTCCGCCACCCTTCACACACGCCGGCCCGCCGATGGCAGTCACAGCAGGTACGGCCGCCTGTGCAACGGGACCCACGGCGCCAAGAGCGGCCAGCATCAGAGCGGCGGTGAACCCGAGAAGTCGTGTACGCATGGGAGCTCCTGTGGGGATGAGCGACACCAACACATCACGACCAGCTTCACCCTGTGCCGCGTCCAGCGCACCCCGATGGCTGCTCCAGGGGCGCCTCCGGCTGACAAGCGGCAGGCTGGTGTTATGGCGATCACGCCCGAGGTAACCGTAGGGCCGCCCGATGGCTTTGGCTGGCGGCAAATCGTGATCAACGGCAAGTCCGCAGGCAAGGTGCGGTCCCTCGAGGTACTCCAAAGACGCCTGCGACATGCCGGGCTGCCATCCGGGCACCCCATCCATTGGCTCGGCGGGGACAGCACGGTCTGGCCGCATCGAGCGGTGCAGCGACGAGCAGTTGGCAGCCTCATGTTTATCGGCTTCCTCTTGCCCGCGTGCCTGCTCATCTGGATCGGCTGGGTGGACTGCAGAAATGCCCTGACCTTCGGCGGACGACTCGCAGGATTTACGGTCCTTGCTGCGGGCCTGATGGTAGTGATCGCCGCGGCTGCGACTCTCGACTATTGGCACAAGCGGGAAAGGCGCTATTCGGGAGCCGCTGTTCTGGCCGGAGTCGTCATTGTCTTTCTCGGTAGTTTCTCGCTTCTCCTGCTGCAGATCGGCGAGCATTTCAACAGGTGGTCCGCGTTTGCAATATTCTTCCTCGTCGGGTCTGTAGTGGCGGGGATTGGACTCATCAGATCCCGGGCGTGGAAGGGTCTCCGAAATCCCCGGCGAATCGTGATTGGAGCGATCGTCCCCGCCCTCCTCGCCGGCCTCAACCTGGCATATGCGCAGGTCTATGTTCCCTATGTGACCACCCCACTGATCATGAGTAGGGCTGAGTTCAAGGAGGTAAGCCTGGGCGGAACGGGGGCGGCGATGTACGTGACGGTTCATTTGTACGTAAAGAATGATGGCCAGATTCCGGTCTATGTACTCGGTAGTATCTATTGGATCCATGGCGGGCCCGCGAACATTATTTCTGAGGACAGGCCTCCGTCGCACAAACTGATCTATGATGGCGAATTCGTCACGCCGGCGGGCCGCGTTCTGAATCCAGGGGAAGAAATTACGGAGGATGCGGTCGTCGAGATCAAGAATCCCGAAAAGGTGAATTACGAGGCAATCAGGGCGCAGACCGAGGTGTACGTGATCAGGAAGGACAGAATGACACTGCCTACCGATTACGAGCAATCCCGGGTGACTGCCGAGGAACTCAAAAGAATGGGAAAGGAATTGGAACCCCGGGAGCCTAAAGCCGCAAAATACAGGAATGAATCCGAGATTTCGAACAGCAGCGAGATCCTCAATGTGACCCGAGGTCGGCAGCGCATAACGGTGTGGCGGGTGTCCAGTGGTGAATGGCCGCGCATAGATGTGGCTATTTCGCCACCGGGCGACAGGATCATTTTTGATCCTAAATTTCCCTACTTCAACCAAGAGGTTATTGACCGGTACGGTCTCGCGCGGGTGCGTGGCTCCATGACGCAGACACCCTTCAAGGAGCTCCTGGAGAAGGCCCGCTCCACCGAAAGGGGCGCAAGCCAGGACCAGTCGGGCAGGTGACGGCGCGATGACACGGTCACGGCAGACCCTCACGAGGAGCAGCCTGGCAGGACTGCGTCGAGGCGGCCGGGGGTGGACCACCCCCTTCGACGCGCCTCAGGGGCAGGCTCGAACCGCATCAGCCCAGGCATGGGGACTGTGGTGGTGGTTCTCGTGCCCAGCGGCGAGCGCGAGGTGCAGTTCCGTGAGGTGCGAGGTGTCCGCCGGGAGACTCTCGTTCTTTCGCCAGCTGAGTCCGTGCGTAGAGATACCGGAGTCGAACATCGCCAGGGCCATCTCCGCTCGCTCCGGCTCGACCTGACGAACGAGGAAGGGGCCTCGCGCAGGCCCGGGACCGGCTCCACTGAGCGATCCGCCGAGAGACCGTCTGCCAACTCGCCCCGAACACCGGCGGCGACTGCCGCCACGTGCAGCCCGAGGTCGCCACGAAGACGAGCGAGGCCAACGGCTCACGGTCACCCGCCCGACGCCGGCCCCCACCTTGCGGACGCATCACCTCGGTCGGCGGCACCACCCGCCGAAACAGCACCCACAACGCATCCGTCCGGCAGTCCGAGGCGGGCGCGATCCTGATCCCGCCGTGCGGTGCGCGCTGCCGGCCGTGCGGCGGGTCAGGGCCCCTTGGAGCGTGAGAGGTTCAGTAGTGCGGCGAAGGGGATCGCTACGTATCCGGGGGAGATGAGCACCATGCCGTACTTCTCCGAGTCGTCCTCTTGGTCAGACAATCTCCCCTTGGAATTAAACGGGGCAATCATCGAGCCGACATCGGATTTTCCCTGATCGATAAATCGCCATGCGCTCACATAGCGTGGCCTGCGCGTGACATTGATGATGTTGTTGTTGTGGTGCATTCTCCCGTAGTGCACGACGTAATCCAAACAGGGGCTCTCTGGCGTACAATCGAAGAAGCGATCTTTCTTTTCAAGCCAGGAATATATCGGTTCGCCGAATTTCGCGTCGATCCTTCCTCGATCCCCTCGCAGAAATATAATCCCCGATTCGATCTCTATCGAGTCGTATGGGGCGTCTCTGGGTATCTGGATTATTTTGTCGTAGTCTGCGCTGTCGCCTGGTTCGAAGTAGTCGCCCGAGTCGAGGATCTTGCCGTCGTTGAGCCTTCGGTACTTGGGGCGTCCGACGTGAAGTTCCATATCGACCTCGTCCTCCATGTCCCTTCTCCACTCCGGCTCACCGATGCTGGTTTTGGTCCCGTCGAATGGGGCCGACCGCCCCTTGACATAGTAGTAGCTGGTGATGACATAGGCCGTTATTCTTCCTGTGTTCTTCAAGTGGAATTTCACTGGAAGGTGAATGATCGGATCTTTGGGGTCGGTCTGAGGTGTCCCGAATTCGGCCTTTATTTCAATGAGGAGTGGGGTGGAGCTGGGTTGATAAATGGCCGAGTACGCAAAATTCGTAGAGGCCAGGAGCGCCGTGGCCACCAATCCGGTGGTAAAGCTTTTGGGATGGGGGATGCCTTTCCATGCCTGCTCTCGCCAGAGCATCCGCAGTGCCCACACCGACCAGAGTGAGACGGGGAAGATGATCAGCAGGTAGGGCGTGTACTCGCGCTCCTGGAACCACATGAACAGCAACAGGCTCTGCGTGGCTACCGCGATGAGTACACCTACGAGGACGATCGCTCCCGCGTACCGCAGGGTCCGCTTGCCCCAATAGTCGAAGGCCACCGCCGCCGCGATTCCCTCCGCGGCGCCCGAGAGTATGAACAGAATTCCGGTGATGCGGCCGGAGAAGGTCAGGGCTCCGAAGGCGTCCGGCCTGCCTATGTCGACGAGCAGGGTCATGGACGCGAGTAGTCCGGCGGTCATCAGGGCGATCACCGCGCGTCTGCGCCCAGTGCGGTCGGGCCACGTGCTGCTGTCCGCCCCCCGCCAGCTCACGGAGGTCCGGTCCTCCAGGTCCATGTCCTCCGGGAGGTGGGCACGGCGGAGCTGTTTCCGCAGGTCGCGCAGCGACCAGGCGCTGCCCGCCGGTGAGCCGTCGATGGTGACCTCGCGCAGGCCCCGGATGTCAGGGGCCTGGACCACCACGCTGGGCTTCTTCATGCCGCCAGGCTCACGGCTGGGCCGGGGGCGCGCATCCGGGGTTAGGCCAGTGGAACCAGGAGGAGCGGCGGCCGGTGCCGGACCCGAATACCGCGATCACGGTCGGGTCCGGCGCACGCCCCAGGAGCCCCGGCTTACTTTTCGCCGACCGGCCGGTAGGTGCACACCTGCACCCCTGCTGCGCTGGTGACCGTGGAGACCAGTTCCAGCGTGCGCAGCGTTCCGCCGTCGGGGAAGATCGTCTTGCCGCCGCCGAGGAGCACCGGCATGACCATGAGCCGGAGCTCGTCGGCCAGGCCCTCGCGCAGGAGGGTGCGCGCCAGCGTGGGGCTTCCCATCACCAGCAGGTCGCCGCCCTCGGTCTCGCGGAGCTCCCGGATGCCGGCCACCGCCTTGTCGCCGGGGACGAGCGTGGTGTTGGCCCACGTCAGCTCGTCGTCACCCAGGGTCTGGGACACGACGTACTTCCGGATGGCGTTCATCTGATCGGCGAACGGGTCGCCGGCCCGCTCGGGCCACGCCGCGGCCATCGTCTGCCAGGTGCGGCGCCCGAACAGCAGGGCCTCGGCCTTGTTCAACGTGTCGGTGAAGGCACCGCCCACCACCTCCGGATCGAAGAACGGGTGCGACCAGCCGCCGTGGGCGAAACCGCCGTCGGTGTCCTCCTCGGGGCCGCCGGGGGCCTGAACGACGCCGTCCAGGCTGATGAACTCACTGATCACGATGCGCATGTGACTGGCTCCTCTTCCTCGCTGGGGGGTTACGGCAATAGAGACTGTCGCGCCGCCTCGGAATCATCGCTCCGTGGCGATCTCATATCTGTGATCCAGCTCACAAAGTCCAGGGGAGCGCACGCAGGCGTGAGGGGGCGTGCGGAGAAGCGGATGCGCCAGCTCTGAAGAAATTCGTGGGACCGGCGTGCACAAACGGGCGCGTTTTTCGATGGGGTGGGGAGAAGGGGCCCTTGGTGCTCTCCGCTGCCGGACGTGGGGGCAGGGCAGGCAAGCACTCCCGTTTCATCCGAACATCTCACCGGAAGGTTGCGCGCCGACGTGAATGTTGTCGAGACAGTTGCCCTCGTGCTGATAGTCGCCACCGCGGTCCACGTCTTCGCCGTCGACGTAGTGAGGGGGAGTGCATGAGCGAGGGCGAGTTCGATCCATCGGGGGACCAGGCGGTCTCCATCGAACTGGCGGGTGTCCTGCCGGTGGACTTCACGGCGTTCCACTCCCAGCACCACCGTGCGTACCTGCGCTACGCCCATCTCCAGCTGGGCACCCCCAAGGACGCCGAGGATGTCGTCGACGACGTCTTCACCTTCCTCTTGAAGGTCTGGCCGCACGCCCTCAGCCAAGAGAGCCTGCACGCCTTCGCCTGGGCCGTCCTGCGCGAACACCTGGAGCGCCGCCTGGCGGTCCTCGGCCGTCCGGTGGCCATGGTGGAGACGGCATGGTTCGCCGCGCTCCGCCGCTCGTCCAGAGAACGGCTGGAGCTACTGGAGTCGAAGCTCGGCCTGTACGCGGCGATCTCGGAGTTATCGGAGCGGCACTACGACGTGGTGCTCCTGGTCTTCCTGTTGGGCAACGACTACGACACGGTCGCCCGGATGATGGGGATTTCCCCCGCGACGGTCCGCTCGCACATCCGCGGTGCACGCCGAACCCTGTCCCGAAAACTCGGGGTGGACTGGGCCCCTGGAGAGGAGAAGGACCAGTGAGCGACATGACACGCGACCGCGACGGCATGCTGTGCGAGCTGGACGCAGCCTTGGAGGACGCACAGGTGTTGGCGGAGGAGTACGCGGGATACGACGAGGACGCGGCCCGGCGTCGGATCGCCCGCCGCGTCGTGGCCGACCGGGCCCGGACCAGGGCCAGGCGGGGGAGCAGGGGAGCCCCGCTGCCGGGACAGAGCAGGCCAGCGGCGGCGGACCATCTCGTACTGGACGCCTCGTGCCATGTGCGGGCGGCCCAGGAGCTGGACGCCCGGACCGGGCACCTGGTGGAGAGCAAGGCCTTCGCCGAGCTCGCCCTCGGCCCGCAGTCCTGGCCCCACAGCCCGTTGTCGGCCCTTCTGTTCGGCTGCCTTCTGCACCTCGCCGGGCGCATGGAGGGGGCGCAGTTCTGGTTCCAGTACGCGGCGGGCGCCGGCTCCAGGACCGCGGCCCAATGCCTCTACCTCCACCATCTCGCCCGCGCCGAAGTGGCCACCGCCCGCCACTGGAACGAGCAGGCCCACACCCTGCCCCCGGACGACGGTCTGCCCTCCCTGCCGGCGCTTCCCGACGACCTGGAGGGAGCGCTCGAGGCCTCGGTCATCTGGACGTCACCGCCCATCACGACCCAGGACCTCACCGCGCTCACCACCGTCCAGGGCCGCTTCGGGGGCGCACGGTACCGGCTCGCCCCCGCGCTGTGGCGGGCGGTCACCTCACTGGCCTCGGAGGAGGACCCGGACCTGGGTGAGGTGTTCACGCCCAGCCCGGAGATCGCCGTCGCCGTCGCCCGCTACGCACAGCTCAGCCCGCAGCACCTGACGGACGAGGCGAACGCGTGGGCGCTCAAGGCCCTGCGACCGCCTAATCTGACGCACGCTGAGCGCCGGTTCCCCGAAGGACAGCCGGCTCCGGCCGCCCTGGAGTCCGTACATCAGGCGCTGCGTGTCCTGGAGATCATCAACCGGTTCTCCGGAGGCGTGAGCCTGGCACAGATCGCCCGCGAGACCCAGCTGCCGCAGCTGGTACTGGCAAGGGTCATGGAGCAGCTCGTGCGGGCGAACCTCGCCACCGCGGCCGGCCCCGGCGCGTACGTCGCCGGGATGGCCCTCGCGCTGACCGATGCGGTGAGCGAGGACGGCCCCGGGCAACTGAGGCAGACCCTGTCGTGGGTGCGCGACGCGGTCGGCGCCGCCGTCTACGTCGCCCGCTACACCGACGGCGAGGTGTCCATCACCCAGTACGCGGACTCCCCGGCAGCCCCGGTGGTGGAGGAATGGGTGGACTTCCGCGCGGCCGCGCACGCCTCCGCGGTCGGCAAGGCCTTGCTGACCCAGCTCGAATACGAGGGCCGCAAGGACCACTTGGCCCGTCACCGGATGAGCCGGTTCACCTCCCACACCATCACCAGCGAACAGGCCCTCTTCCACCAGCTCGATGTACGCCGGCCCAATGCACCGCTGCTGGACCTACAGGAGTACGCGATCGGGACGGTGTGCGCGGCGGTGCCGATCACGGCCGGCCCGAACCCGGAATGCGTAGCCCTGTCCATGCCCGCTCCGGACCGGCGGCGCCTGAAGCAGGCCGCCAGGATCCTGCAGAGCGAAGCGGCCGCCGTCCTCCTCGCTCTCATCGTCGCCGGGAGCTCCCCTCCCGGGCCGCACACGGAAGGGGATGCGGCGAGCCACGACGGCCAGGCGAGCCAGGGGCAGCAGCCCGGTGCCGACGAGCCGGGCAGCAGCATCCTGACCACGACCGTGTAGAGATAGGTAGAGGTAGAGGCAAAGGGTCCGGTCCACGGCGGCCTCGTCGCTGTGGACCGGAACCATCCATGCCCGTCAGGGTGTTCGGCTTGCCGAACGTCCCTGGGGTGGCATCAGCCGGCCAGAACCGAGATGACGGCGCAGACCACGGTGAGTGCGGACGTGGCGACCAGCATGCTGCGCACGTGCCCGCTTAAGGCGCTCGGCAACGGCAGGGTAGGGACGGACAGGCCCGGGGCGTCAGGCTGCCGCAGTTGAAGACACCACACGCATTCGTCTTCATGGACCAGGCTGTCGCGCCAGAGCTCACCGTCGAGCGGTGCCTGCGAGAAGACGTTCCGTTCATCCTCCATGCCGCAGGTAACGGCGTCCGTCCGCATTGGCAACGTGCCGAGGGTGTTCTGAGATCGAACCGTTGTCAGCGCCGGTCAGGAGGTGCGCTTCAGGGTGGCGCGAACCACCCACCCGCACCGGAAAGTCTCAGTAGGGTGGCGACCCCTGTTGGATCGCGCAGAGGGAGCAGCTATGCGAGGCGGTACGGTCGCGGTGGTCGGTGGGAGCATTGCGGGCTGCGCGTTCGCCTCGGCGGCGGCGCGCGCCGGTGCGGGCGAGGTGGTGGTGCTGGAACGCACCCACGGGCGGCTGGCGGACCGGGGATTGGGGCTGTGCGTCCACAACGACCGGGCCGCTGAACTCGCCGCCACCGGCGCGCTGCCGACAGGAATCGCCAGGCACCGCTTGGACCGGCGCAGGTGGGTGGTCCGGGATGCGGCCGAGCCGTCCGGGCGGGTGTTCTGGGAGCAGCCGTTCCCCTTCCACTCCTATCACTGGGGCCTGCTGTGGCGGGGGCTGCGCGAGGCGACGCCCGCCTCCGTGGTCTACCGGCAGGGCGCGACCGTGACCGGAGTGGCCGGAGTCGGTGACCAGGCCGAGGTGCGGCTGGCGGGCGGCGCCGTCGAGCGGTGCGATCTGGTCGTCGGCGCCGACGGGTACCGCTCGCTGGTGCGTGAGGCGGTCTGTCCCGAGTCCCGGCCGCACTACGCCGGCTACGTCTGCTGGCGCGGCAATTTCGACGCCGGGCGGCTCGCGGCAGCCGGCGACGGCGACTGGCCCTCCGAAGCGGTGACCACCGTCTGCTTCCCCGGCGGGAGCTGCGTCATCTACCGCATCCCCGGGCCGGACGGCCCCAGGGTGAACTGGGTCCTCTACGCCATGCCCCCGCAGAGCGGGCAGTTGCGGTTCGACGACCCGACGAGTTTCCCGCCGGGGAAGGTGACCGGCGAACTCGCCGCCTGCCTGAGCGAGTTACTGGACCGGGAATTCCCGCCGTACTGGGCCCGGGTGATCGCTCTGACGGAGCCGGAGGACACCTTCGTCCAGCCCATCTACGACCTGGAGACCGCCCGCACGACCGCCGGGCGCTTCCTGCTCGCCGGTGACGCCGCCACCGTGGTGCGCCCGCACAACACCAGCGGGGCGGCCAAAGCCCTCCAGGACGCCAGCGCCTTCGAGGCCGCCTGGCGCCAGGCCGGTTCCTGGGAGGAACTGCTGTACGCGTACCAGGCGGCGCGCGGCGCGGCGGGGCGGGAGCTGGTCGCCTTGGCCCGCCGGCTCGGCCGGGCGCAGGTGGAACAGACCCCTGCCTGGGCCACGATGAACCACATGGAGGCGCAGTCGTGGTGGCAGGGGCAGCTCGCCGGAGCGGCCGACATCGGCGGCCAGGCCATGACCCCGTAGATCCGCCGCCCGAGCATGAAGCATGCCCTCCCACAGCGGCTGCATGCCGGATACCGGCCAAAGGCGCATCCGGCGGCTTGTCCCGGGCGGCGGCCGGGCAGAGCTTGAGCATGTTGAGGCCTCATCGTGAACTGCCCCGCCAGCTCTCCGACGCGCATGTCCACGCCCTGGTGGGGCTCGACCCGATCACCGGCACGTACCTCGGCACCCCGACGGCGCGGGCAGACTGCCCGACTACTCTCCCGACGGGGCCAAGGCCCGCGCCGAGCTAGCCCGCGCCACCCTCGGACGGCTCACGGCTCACGGCTCACGGCTCACGGCTCACGGCGGCCGAGACCGAGCCGGAGGCGCACAGCGACGTCGAACGCCGCTGTGCGCGGCTGCTGCGGGAGCGGCTCGACGCGGAACTCGCCCAGTACGAGGCCGGTGAGCACCTGCGCGCGGTGGACAACATCTCCTCGCCGCTGCACCAGGTGCGGAAGGTCTTCGCCCTGATGCCGTCCCGTACGCCCGAGGACTGGGCGGCCATCGCCCAGCGGCTGCGGGCCGTGCCCAGCTGACTCAGCGGCTACCGCGCCTCCCTCGCGGAGGGCGTGCGCCGGGGGCTGTCCGCCGCACCACGGCAGGTACGGGCGAACGTGGCGCAGATGCAGGAGTGGCTGGGCGCCGAGAACGGCGGATTCGGCCGCCTGGCCGCCGACGCGCCGCAGGACGTGGCCGCCGAAGTCGAGGCGGCGGCGCGGGAGGCCACGCGCGCCTTCGCGGAGCTGGGGGAGTGGTTCGAGCGCGAGTACGGCGCTCAGGTCGCCGGCGCGCCGGACGCGGTCGGGCACGAACGGTACGAACGCTTCGCCCGCTACTACACGGGCGCGGACCTCGACCTCGACGAAGCGCACGCCTACGGCTGGTCGGAGTTCCACCGCCTGCTGCCCGAGATGCGGGCCGAGGCGGCGCGCATCCTGCCCGACGCGCGGGACCCCTAGGACGTGCTGGCCTGGCTGAACGACCACGGCCGGAGCATCGACGGCGTGGAGGGGACCAGGCTCTGGCTGCAATCCCTCATGGACGAGGCGGCCGACGCGCTCGACGGCCGGCACTTCGACATCGCCGAGCCGGTCAGGCGCGTCGAGTCGTGCATCGCGCCGCCCGGCGGCGCGGCGGCTCCGTACTACACCCAGCCGTCCCTCGACTTCTCCCGCGCCGGCCGGACCTGGCTGCCCACCCTGGGCAGGACGCGCTTCCCCACCCACAATCTGGTGTCCACCTGGTACCACGAGGGGCTCCCGGCTCACCATCTCCAGCTGGCGCACTGGACGTTCGCCGCCGCCGACCTCTCCCGCTACCAGACGAAGGTCGGCAAGGTCAGCGCCACCACCGAGGGCTGGGCCCTGTATGCCGAACGCCTCATGGACGAGCTGGGTTTCCTCACCGATCCGCAGCACCGCCTCGGCCATCTCGACGCTCAGATGATGCGCGCCATCCGCGTCGTGATCGACATCGGCATGCATCTGAGGCTGCGCATCCCCGCGCACTCGCCCTTCCGCCCCGGCGAGGAATGGACGCCCGCTCTGGCCCGGGAGTTCCTCGGCCGCTACTCCAGCCGGCCCGCCGCCTACCTGGACAGCGAGGCCGTCCGCTATCTGGGCAGGCCCGCCCAGGCCATCACGTACAAACTCGGCGAACGGGCATGGCTCCAGGGCCGGGAGAGCGCCCGGGCCAAACAGGGCTCGCACTTCGACCTCAAGCGGTCCTACGTTGTT
>NZ_JAGGOY010000003.1 GCF_018614095.1 Streptomyces sp. ISL-87
CCCTTGGAATTGATCATCTAGTACGTCCCGGTCAGGTGGGCGAAGACGACCACGTTGCCCCGGTAGCCCGTGCGCGGGGAGAAGCCGCCGCCACAGGTGATCACCCGGAGCTCGGCGCGCGGCGAGGGCCCGTACACCCGGGAGTCGGGGAAGGCCTTGGCGTCGTATACCTCCACCGCGTGGACGGTGAACACGGCGGTACGTCCATCCGCGCGCGGCACCTCGATCGCGGCCCCGCGGCGCAGCGCCCCCAGGTGGTAGAAGACCGCCGGGCCGGTGGCGTGGTCGACGTGGCCGACGATGACGGCCGTGCCGGTGGCGCCGGGTGTGGTGCCGTCGCGGTACCAGCCCGCCAGGTCGCGGTTGGCGGGCGGCGGCACTTCGAGACTGCCGTCGCGCTCCAGGCCCAGACCGGTGAGCGGGGCGTCGACGCGGATGGAGGGGATCCGGATGCGGGTGGGCGGGGATCCGGTGAGCGGGGCGATGCTCCGGGCGTAGTCGGCGCGCGGGGCGAGGGCGTCGGCGGGGGAGGGCTGCGGCGGCCGGACCGGCTCGTTGGAGCCGCTGCCGACGAGCCAGATGCCGACGCACGCGGCGAGCGCGAGGAGCCCGCCGCGACCGGCGTAGCCGGAGGTGCCCATGCCTGCCCCCTGTGCTCTTTCCGTGCTCTCTCGGTATGAGTGGCCGTCGCCCGCCCCCGCGAACGGGGGGGACCTCGCGGGGCGGGCGACGGGGGGCGGTACCGGTCGGACCGCGGCCGAAGCCGCGGTGGGCGCCCGTCAGCTCAGCGTGCCGCTCGCCCGGCGACGCAGGAGCCAGGTACCGCCGACGGCGGCTGCGGCCAGCACGGCCACTCCCGCCGCGATCTTGGCGGGGTCGGTGGTGGTGGTCGTGCCACCGCCCACCCCGGTGTCCACGTGGCCCTGCGGGCCGCGCTCGGTGACGACCAGGTCGCCGGTGGCGAACTTGCCGTTCGCGCAGGTCGCGCCGATCTCGTAGGTGCCGGGGCGGGTGTCGCGGGCGACCTGGAACTGCCCCACGACCACCTCCTTGTGGGTGCCCGGCACCAGCTTGAAGCGACCCCCGCCGACCGTCGTGGCATCGCCCTCGGCGTGGCTGCTGTGGCCGCAGGCGCTGGTGTTCGCGGTGACGGTGGTGCCGGGGGCGGCCGACTTGGGCCACACCTCCAGCGTGGCGAAGTCGCCGGGCGCGAAACCGGGCATGCGGAGGTCGGCCGCGGCGACCGCTCCGGCAACCGGGCCGGCGAAGGCGGCGGCGGTCAGCGCGGTGGCGGTGAGCACGTGGGCGGTGCGTCGGCGCATGGGGGCTCCTGGGTGACGCGGGTCGTGTCTCGAGGTAAACCGCCGTGCACCGCGGGCGCCTGCTGAACCCCCGTCAGATCACTTCGCGACTGCCCGCCGACCCCGCATCCGCGCACGTCAGCGCCCCGGGGCGGCCATCCGTGTGCCCCCACCCCCGTCCGGGTGACCTGTCCCGGCGCGGCCGTGCGACAGCGGTGCGTACCGTGGTGGTGCGCGGCGAAGCCGGGACTCCCGGCCCGGCCTGCGGACTGCCGCGCCGTATCCGATGGAGGGCCCTGGGGGTCCCAGTAGTACCCGCCGAAAAAACAACGGAGTAGCCCCTGAGCTGCGGCAATCCTGGGGCTACGGGGTGTTTGCGGCCTGCTGGGGCAGGACTTTGCCCAGGTGGCGGTAGATGGTGGGGCGGGTGACGCCGAATTCGTCGGCGATCTGCTGGACGGTGTAGTCGCCGGAGTCGTACATCTCTCGGGCGAGCTTCACCTGGCGGGGGCCGAGTTTGGGTTTCTGGCCGCCGGTGCGGCCTCGGGCTCGGGCGGCTTCCAGGCCGTCCATGGTGCGCTCGGACATGAGGGCGTGCTCGAACTCGGCGATCGCGCCGAGAATCTGGAAGAACATCCTGCCGACGGCGGTGGAGGTGTCGATGCCCTGGTCCAGGACGACCAGGCCGACCCCGCGTTCCTGTAGTTCGCGGGAGAGCTCGATCAGGTTCTCCAGGGAGCGGCCGAGGCGGTCGAGTTTGGTCACGACGAGCTGATCGCCTTCGCGGGCGACGAGGAGGGCCTTGTCGAGCTCGGGGCGGCGGGCGAGCTTGCCGCTTGTCTTGTCAGTGAAGACTTTCTCGCAGCCGGCTGCGAGAAGGGCGTCCTGCTGGGCTTCGGGGGGCTGGTCCCTGGTCGATTTACATAGATCCGTACACGGGAAGCGTTACCTTCGCGACCTGCGGAAACGTCATGTCGATCTTCGTGTCTCACGAACGATCGTTTCCGGACGCTGAGGACGTGCGGCGCTGGCACTCGAGCGCGCCCTCGGCTCCGGTCAGCCTGGCTGGCCCACGCTTGGGATCCCTCTGGCTCGATCACGCCGGTGTGTTGATCACGCCCGTCTACGATCATCAAGATCGCGAAGGGGGAGTCATGAGACTGGCATGGCTGGCATGGTTGGCCGACCAATGGGGTGAGCTGGGGTACAGCAACGGCGTGCTGCGGGGCGCGGTCGGTACCGTCGCGATCCTGCTCACTGCGGCACTCGTCGCCCTCGCGCTGCGTCGCTCCCGTGTCGCCGCGCTGGCAGCCGCAGCGGTGGTCGCAGCCGCCGGGATCGGCTGGCTGTCAACCCATTGAGACATGGGGAGAAACAGAGCGCAGGCACGACTCTGGTGAGCATCGCCCACCATCCGCACAGGAACAGGAACAGGAATCGCATGACGGATGCTGCCGTAGTCGGTTCCGGCCCCAACGGGCTAGCCGCCGCGCTCACGTTGGCCCGCGCGGGACTGGTGGTCGAGGTTTTCGAGGCACACGAGTGCTTGGGGGGCGGACTGCGCACCGAGGCTCTGTTCGACTCGGAGGTGCTCCACGACATCTGCGCCGCGGTCCATCCAATGGCACCGGTCTCCCCCTTCATGAGGTCGCTCCCCCTGCGCGAGCACGGCGTCCGCATGATGCGTTCTCCCGCCGCCTACGCCCATCCCCTCAGGGGCGGGCAGGCCGCCATCGCGTGGAACGATCTCGACGCCACCTGCGCGGAATTGGGCCCGGACGGGGAGCGTTGGCGGAGCCTGATGCTGCCGCTGATGGAGTGCTCCGAGGACATTGTTCGGCTGATGCTCTCCACCCAGCGGACCGTCCCCCCGCTGCGTGCCCTCACGGCACTGGCCCCCCGGATGCCTGTGCACGCGTTGAGACTGGGCGGCGGACTGCGCACCGAGGCGGGCCGGGCGCTTTTGACTGGCGTGGCGGCGCACGGAATCGGCCGGTTGCCCTCGTCTGCGGCTGCTGCCGTCGCCCTGCTGCTGGGACACCTGGCCCACACGTCCGGCTGGCCCATACCGCGGGGTGGTTCGGGGGCCATGGCAGCTGTCATGGCCGCAGAGATCGAGAAGCTGGGCGGGCGGATCCACACCGGGGTGCGGATCGACAGCCTTCGCGAACTCCCCGCCGACCGGCGCATCACGATGCTCGACGTCTCGCCGCGCGAGCTCGCCCGCATCGCGCCACTGCCCGCCGGTTACCTCCGCCAGCTGTCCCGCTACCGCTACGGGCCCGGAGCGGCGAAGGCCGACTTCCTCGTCGACGGCGAGATCCCGTGGACCGACAGTCGGCTCTCCCAAGCCGCCACCATCCATCTGGCAGGTGGGCGCGGGACGGCGGCTGAGGTGGCTCAGGCTGAAGAGCTCACTGCCAGGGGGGTGCTCGCGGAGCGGCCGTACATCATCGTGGTCGACCCGGCCACCGCAGATCCCGCGCGGGCAGTTCGCGGCCGTCGGCCAGTGTGGGCCTATGCGCACGTGCCCAACGCCGACACGCGAAACCCCCTGGCCCTGATCCGGGCTTCGATCGAGGCACGCGCGCCAGGCTTCGGCGACACCGTGATCGCCGAACGCGGTATGTCGGCGGCCCAGCTGGGTGAGTACAACACGAACTACGTGGGCGGGGACATCGCTTCGGGCGCGATGAGCCTGTGGCAGACGCTTGTCCGCCCGGTCGCCCGCTGGAATCCGTACCGCACACCCGTTCCGGGGACCTGGCTCTGCTCCTCGGCCACGCCGCCGGGCCCTTCGGTGCACGGCATGTGCGGATACCACGCCGCCGCGTCGGCACTCAAAGAGCAAGGACTTCACGCGGAGCTGTAAGTCAAACTATTTTTTCATCCGCCAAATGGAGGGTCCCCGGATATTCGGAATACATACTTCCATCTCGCGCATGTCCGAAAAGGAAGGGCGGCGGCTTGAAGATCCTCTTGCTCGGCCCTGTTTCGGTTGATTGTATTTCCTTTATCAATGCACGGCGGGTCTCCTGCTGACCACAGAGGATTCGTCGTGCTCGGATTTCATTTGAAGGGGGAATCATCTTGAACGCGAAGAAGATAGCCACCGTGGCCGGTGTCGCCACTGCGGGCATCGCACTCTTTGTCGCCACCCAGGGCAGCGCCCAGGCCGCGCCGGCCCAGCCGGTCCAGCCGGTCGCGTCCGCCCCGCAGACGGAGGACTCCACCCAGGCCCTCGGATCCCTGCTGGGCAAGGCCGCCACGTCTGTCGGCAAGGCCGCAACCAAGGGCGCCAACAAGGCCGTGGCCGTCGGCAAGGGTATGGCCGTCGTGGCCAACAGCAACGCCGACAACATGATGTCGCACGGCCGGATCATCGGCTCGTCGCCCGCCGACCTGCCGGAGGGCGTCGACACCAACACCCTCTTCGACCGGTAACCAGCCGGTGACGCAGACGTACCGCACTACCAGGAGGGCGGCGCTTCTTGTCGGCGGCGCCCTCCTGGGCGTTCACATGACCATCGCCGCGTTGTCGCAGGCCCCCCTCAGTCCGGCGAAACTCGTCTACGGGGACACCGTAACGGAATATCTAGATCCGTATTTTTCCCAGAACTGGATGCTCTTTGCTCCCCGGCCCATGTCCGACAGTCGGGGAATCGTCGCCCGCGCCATCTGTCAGGACGGCTCGGTATCCGATTTTTACGATGTCTCTGCCGCAGCTTTGGAGAAGGTCCAGGATTCTCGCTTATTCCCCTCGCGAGATGTCCGGCTCGTTTCCAGCAACATTCAGAATCTCACGAGCAGCGAGGAAATCCTCAGGAGGCTGCGGCAGAAGCAGACCAACGACAAGAAGCCCATGCTGCCCCCGATGCCCTTCGAGAAGGCCACGGAAGTGGAGTCGGTGAAGTACCTGTCCCGCTATGCCTACGACCACATGCCGACCGCGTGCGGGGGCAAGTCGGTCAAGGTGCAGGTCCGCATGTATGTGCACGAGCTGCCGCCGTGGTCGAAGCGCCGCAACTCCTCCGCCGAGGGCCAGGTCCTGACCAAGGACTTCGACTGGATCGACACCAAGGACTTGCGATGAAGAACTTCGGCGCCCGGCTGGACGCCTGGTCGCTGCACCCAGTGGCCGTCACCGGTGTCTCGGGCACTCGGATGCTGCTTGGATTCGTCGGGCTCATGTACTACGTAAGCCAGTACCAGGAGCGGAACTATCTGTTCGGCCCCGACGGGCTGATGCTGCACGACGAGTTCAAGCAGCAGGTGTCGGGATTCAGCCTGTACACGCTCTCCGCCTCACCGGCATGGTTCCAGTTGCTCTTCCATGTCGGGGCCGCGGTGGCACTGGCCGTGACCCTCGGAGTCGGCGGCCGGCCGGGCCTTGCCCTGCACTGGGTCTTCCTGTGGTCGATCTATCAGCGGCAGCCCGGGCTCCTGGACGGCGGCGACAACCTCGCCTACGTCGTCATCCCCTTCCTACTGCTCACTCGCTGCTACGACCGATTCGCCCTGCCCACCGGAGTCGCGAAGCGGCTGTCGGAGTATCTGCCCGGGCATGTCCGGGCCGTGGCGGTCCCGTTCCACAACCTTGGCGCCCTCGGGATCGCCGCGCAGATCTGCCTGGTCTACGTCGTTTCCGGCCTCTACAAGGTCATGGGTGAGGAATGGCAGGACGGCACGGCCCTGTTCTACGTCATGAGGGTGCCGGAGTTCGAGCTGCCCGGCTGGTCGGAGCTCGTCTACGAGAGCGACCTCCTGGTGGTCCTTGGCACCTACGGGACGGTGGCCTTCCTGGTCTACTTCCCGATGGGCGTCCTGGTCCGGGCCCTGAGGCCGTGGGCGGCTGCCATGTCGATCGGCTTCCACCTGTCGATCGCCGTCCTCATGGGCCTCACCGGCTTCGCCCTGACTATGATCGCCTGCGACTTGGTCTTCCTCTCGGGCGCTCTCGACCGGCTCATCGCCTGGATCCGGAGTCGGCGCGACCGAACAGCAGACCCGGCGGTGCAGCCCGCGACGGGGGCGGCGGAGGAGACAGGGGAGAAGGGGGCCGTCCATGAGGCGGAACTGGTCTGACGGGGCAGAATGCGCGTGCTGACGGCCACCTGCCTGCTGGGCGGAGCGGGCATCACGGACCGGGTCACCCGTGGCCATGACGCGGACCGGTTCGTGCAACTCGGCTCCCTGAGCAAGGTGCTAACGGGAACCGTACTGACCCGGCTCGCGGATCAGGGAGTGGCCGACCTCGACGCCCCCCTCGAGGACTGCCTCACCGAGGTGCCCCGGGGCACCGGGATCACCCTGCGCCACCTCGCCGAGCACACGTCGGGACTGCCCCGCCTTCCGCCCGGCGACACCGGCCCCGCCGACGACCCGTACGCCGACTTCACCGACCACGCGCTCGAAGCACTGCTGCGCGACCTGGAACGGGTGAGGACCAAGCGGCCAGGCGCCGCGGAGGAGTACTCCAACCTCGGGTACGCCGTGCTCGGGCGGGCCCTGACCGAGGTGTCGGGACGTACGTACCAGCAGCTGGTGGACGAGTGCGTCCTGGCTCCACTGGATCTGGCGGCGGGCGCCGTCACGGCGAGCCCCCCGGCCGACCGGCGTCTGGTGGCGCGCACCCTCTTCGGCCGTCCCCGCGCCCCGTGGACCCTGACCGGGCCGATCCTGCCCTCCGGCGGCCTATGGGCCACCCCGCGGACCATGGCCACCATCCTGGTAGGCCTCCTGGTCGACCGCACGCTGGGGCCACCGGCGCCCACATGGCGCAGGGGCACCTCGTTGCTCTGGCACAACGGAGCCGTGCGCGGGACATCCGCCGTCGCCATGGCACACGACGACGGCCGCTGGCTCCTGCTCCACCGCCTGCACAGCAACGCCATACGCACCGACCGCATGGCGATCAAGGAGTTCGAGGCTTCGGGGTCCTTCAGGTCATAACCCGCGTGCGAGGCACGCGGGCGGCTCCTGCAGGACTACCGTCAGCGGATGCCGCTACGGCTTCCTCCACCTCGACGTCGTCATGAGCATCGAAACCAGCGCCGGACACCTTCACAAAGCCGTCATCCGCACCTACGTCATCCCCGCCGACTGCCAGGCCCCGCGTGGGTGCTCGCGCCCTCGGTTCCGGCACCGCCCAGCCGGGGCGGGGCCGGCGCCGGAGCTGGCTGCTGCTCTACAGCCCGGCTCCGGGATCGTCCGTGTCCACGGTCCGCAGCGGCCGGTGTCCCCGGTCGTCGAGCTGGGCGAGTTCGCGTTCGTAGTCGACGGTGATGGAACCGTAGTAGTTGACCACCGAGCTGCGGGCCGGGGACATGTGTGCCAGTACCTCGGTCCACCTCGCGGCCGGCGCTGCGCAGTTCGTCGACGGCCAGGCCCATGTACTCGGTGTGCCAGCAAACGACGCTGTTGGTCACGACGGTCAGGCACCACGCTTGCTCGTTCTGCTGCTCGGGCTGGCGCCGGGCGACCTTGCCCTCGCGGGCGTAGTGGAGCTGGCGGCGCAGGGCGTGCAGAGACTCGCCCTTGTTCAGCTGCCGGGCGATCTTCCGCCGGTATGACAGCGGTCGATCGGCCGGAAGAGCTGGCTTCGGAGCAACCGGCGCCGGAGGGACCGGTGCAGGAGGAACCCGCGCCGGAGGAATCGGTGCCAGGCGCGCCGGCCCCCGCCGGTCCGGTTCTCGCCGTCCTGACCACCGTCGACTCGCCGGAGGCGGCGCGGGAGCTCGCCCGGGACGCGGTGGAGACGCGGCTCGCGGCCTGCGCGCAGGTCTCCGGCCCGGTGACCTCCCTCTACCGCTGGAAGGACGCGGTGCGCACCGACCAGGAGTGGCAGGTCCTGCTCAAGACGACCGAGGCGGCCTACCCGGCCCTGGAGGCCCGGCTGATCGCCCGCCACCCGTACGACACCCCGGAGGTCATCGCCACCCCGGTGGTGCGGGGCAGTGCCGACTACCTCGCCTGGGTCGCGGCCGAGGTGGCCGAGATGGCGGCCGGATGAGCGCCGAGCTCCCCTTCTTCGTCTACGGGACCCTGCGCCCCGGGGAGGTCAACCACGACCTGTTCCTGCGCGGCCGCACCGCCGCCGAGGAGCCCGCCCGTCTCCCGGAGGCGGCGCTCTACGACGGCCCCGGCTACCCGTACGCCGTCCACCGCCCCGGATACGGCTCCGGCATAGTCGGCGAGCTGATCATCCCGCTGCCGGGGGCGTACGGGGAACTGCTGGCCGCGCTCGACCTGCTGGAGGCGTACGAGGGGCCGGGCCACCCGCGAAACGTCTACGACCGGACCGCCCGCCAGGCCCTGCGCCCGGACGGCACCCCGGTCCGCGCCTGGGTCTACCTGGCGGCCCCGCCCCTGGTCCGGCGCCTGGCCGAGTCCGGCACGGAGATACCCGGCGGCGACTGGCTCAAGCGGTAGGGCCGGCTGCCGGCGGGGCCGGCGGGGCCGGACGGCCGGGGGCCTCAGGTGGCTACAGGCCCTCGGCGCCGCGGTTGCGCAGCCGCTGCCCGTACTGCTGGAGCACCCACAGCTCCTCCTGGACCGCCGCCAGTTGCTCCGGCGGCGCCTGCGGGCCCAGCCGCGACAGCGTGCCCTGGATCTCCTGCACCCGGCGGTCGACCGCGCGCAGGCGGACCTGGACCAGCTGGACCCCGGCGTAGATCTCGTCCACCGTCTTCGCGTGGATGGCCTCGACCGCCAGCTCCGTCACCAGCGCCCGGACGGTGTCGTTCGGGGCGGCCTCACGGACCCGCGGCAGGTAGTCCTCGGTGCCGAGCGAGGCGCCGCCCGCGTCCAGGATGGCCTGGCGGACCGCCGCGTAGGGCGGGGCGGTGAACTCGTCCATCCCGTACGCGTCGAAGGCGGGGGAGACCAGCGCCGGGCGCTGGAGGGCCAGCTTGAGCAGCTCGCGCTCCGTGCGGTGGGCGGGGCTGCGCAGGTTCAGGGCGGGGCCGCCCGGGGCGGCGACGGGCGCCGGGGCCTGGGCCGCGTCGTAGGAGCGGGACCTGCCCTGCTGCTGGGGCTGGCCGCCCCGCTCGCGCGCCCAGCGCGCCAGCTGCGCGACGCGCTTGACCACGAACTGCTCGTCGCGGATGCCCAGCATGCCCGCCAGCTGGACCGCCGACTCGTGCTGGATCGCGATGTTCTTGATGTGGGCGACGACCGGGGCCGCCTCGTCCAGCGCGGCCGCCCGACCCGCCGGGTTCTCCAGGTTGTGCCGGGCCACGATGTGCCGCAGCGCGAACTCGAACAGCGGGGTGCGGGAATCCACCAGACCGGACACGGCCGCGTCCCCCTGCGCGAGGCGCAGGTCGCAGGGGTCCATGCCGCCCGGGGTGATCGCGATCGAGGTCTCCGCGGCGAACTTCTGGTCGTCCTCGAAGGCCCGCAGCGCCGCCTTCTGCCCGGCCGCGTCACCGTCGAAGGTGAAGATCACTTCGGCCGTCGCGTTGTCCATGAGCAGTCGGCGCAGGATCTTGATGTGGTCGCCGCCGAAGGCGGTTCCGCAGGTCGCGATCGCCGTCGTGACACCGGCCATGTGGCAGGCCATCACGTCGGTGTACCCCTCGACCACCACGGCCCGCGAGGTCTTCGCGATCTCCTTCTTCGCCAGGTCGATGCCGTACAGCACCTGGGACTTCTTGTAGATCGCCGTCTCGGGCGTGTTCAGGTACTTCGGGCCGTTGTCGTCCTCGCGCAGCTTGCGCGCGCCGAAGCCGACGACCTCGCCGCTGATGTCGCGGATCGGCCACATCAGCCGCCCGCGGAAGCGGTCGATGGGCTTGCCGCTGCGGCTGTCCTGGGCCAGGCCCGAGGTGATCAGCTCCTTGTCGCTGAACCCCTTGCCGCGCAGGAAGCGGGTCAGGTGGTCCCAGCCGGCCGGGCTGTATCCCACGCTGAAGTGCGCGGCCGCGGCCTGGTCGAAGCCGCGCTCCGCCAGGAACTTCCGGCCGATCTCCGCCTCGGCGCCGCCCAGCTGGTCGACGTAGAACTGGGCGGCGGCCTTGTGCGCCTCGACCAGCCGGATGCGCTCACCGCGGCCGCTGGTGCCGGCGGTGTAGCCGCCCTCCTCGTACCGCAGGGTGATGCCCGCCTGTCCGGCGAGACGCTCGACCGCCTCCGAGAACGACAGGTGGTCGATCTTCATGATGAAGTCGAGGGTGTCCCCGCCCGCCTGGCAGCCGAAGCAGTGGTAGAGGCCCTTGCTGGGGCTGACCTGGAAGGACGGGGACTTCTCGTCGTGGAAGGGGCAGAGGCCCTTGAGGTTGCCGCCGCCGGCGTTGCGCAGCTGGAGGTAGTCGGAGACCACGGCGTCGATCGGGACCGCGTCCCGTACCGCCTTCACGTCGTCGTCGTTGATCCGTCCTGCCACCCGTGAAGTCTACGGCCGGGCGGAGGCAAACCCGTCAGGCCCCCTCCGCTCCCACCAGGGAAGCAAGCGGAACTGACGGGTCCGCCAGCGCCTCGCGGTTGACCGGGGCCTTCGACCGGATCAGGGCCTGGATGTGCTCGGTGACATCCCACACATTCACGTTCATCCCGGCCAGCACCCGCCCCTGCGACAGCCAGAACGCGATGAACTCCCGCTTGGCCGCGTCGCCGCGGATCAGCACCTGGTCGTAGCCGCCCACCGGTGCGTACCCCGAGTACTCCAGGCCCACGTCGTACTGGTCCGAGAAGAAGTACGGGACGCGGTCGTACGAGACCTCCTGCCCCAGCATCGACCGCGCCGCGGCCGGTCCGCCGTTGAGCGCGTTCGCCCAGTGCTCCACCCGCAGCCGGGCCCCGAGAACCGGGTGGTGGGCGGCCGCCACGTCCCCGACCGCGAAGATGTCCGGATCGGAGGTGCGCAGCGACGCGTCCACGGCGATCCCGCCGCCGTGCTCCCGGTCCACCAGGGCGAGCCCCGACGTCTCGGCGAGTGCGGTCCGCGGCGCGGCCCCGATCGCCGCGAGCACCGCGTGCGCCGGGTGCTCCTCCCCGTCGTCCGTACGGGCGGCCAGCACCATGCCGTCCTGGCCGACGATCTCCGTCAGCCGCGCGCCGAAGTGGAAGCGGACGCCGTGCTCGGCGTGCAGGTCCGCGAAGAGCCGGCCGATCTCCGGGCCGAGCACCGCGTGCAGCGGGGTCGCCAACGGCTCGACCACGGTGACCTCGGCTCCGTACCCGCGGGCCGCGGCGGCGACCTCCAGGCCGATCCAGCCCGCGCCCGCGATCAGCAGGTGGCCGTTGTCGCGCCCGAGGGTGGCCAGGACACCCCGCAGCCGCTCGGCGTGCGCGAGCCGGCGCAGGTGGTACACCCCGGCCAGGCCCGTGCCCGGGATGTCCAGGCGCCGCGGCTCGGCGCCGGTGGCCAGCAGCAGCTTGTCGTAGTGCAGCGCCGCACCGTCGCCGAGGACCACCCTCTTCCCCTCCCGGTCCAGCTGGACGGCGGGCTGGCCGAGGTGGAGCTCGATGTCGGAGCGCGCGTACCAGGACGGCTCGTGGACGAAGACGCTCTCGCGCTCCTCCTTGCCCGCCAGGTACCCCTTGGACAGCGGCGGCCGCTCATAGGGATGGTCGCGCTCGTCGCCGATCAGGATCACCCGCCCGGTGAACCCCTCGGACCTCAGCGTTTCGGCCGCCTTTGCCCCGGCAAGCCCCGCGCCGACGATGACGAATGTCCGGTGTGCGTCGACCACCTGATGCCTCCTCATAACCTCTTCGCCACATGCGACCACATGCGAGCGTCCCGCACTGAGCCTGCCGCGTGAAGGGGGAGTGGCCCGATCAGCTCACCCTTCGGCGCGCCGGGTGCGGCGGGTGAGGCGGTCGTGCAGGGAGCGCGCGGAGGCGTCCGTGAGGGCCGCGATCTGGTCGATGACCGCGCGTTTACGGGCCTTGTCGTCCGGGGCGGCATCGAAGATCGCCCGGTACTGCGGGTCCAGTCCCTCGGGTGCGCGTGCGCTGAGCGCCTCGGCGAGTTCGGCCAGGACGATGCGCTGATCGGCGCGGAGCCGCTCCTGCTCGTCGCGCTGCATCACATACAGGTCGGCGACCGCCTTGAGGACCGCGCACTCGTTGCGCGCCGCGCGCGGGACCACCAGCTCGGCGGCGTACCGGGTGAGCCGGCCGGAGCCGTACGCCTCCCTCGTCGCCCCCTCGGCGGCCAGGCAGAAACGGCCGATCAGCTGGCTGGTGGCGTCCTTCAGCCGGGCCTGGGCGACGGCCGAACCGTCGTACCCGTGCGGCCACCACTCCTGCTCCAGCAAACGGTCCAGGGCCTCGCGCAGTTCCTCCGGCTCGGTGTCCGCCGGGACGTACCGGCCGATCGCGACCCGCCAGATCGCGGTGCGCTCGGGCTCGGCGAACAGCAGGTTGGGGTCGAGATGCCCGGCGTGCAGACCGTCCTCGAAGTCGTGGACGGAGTACGCGACATCGTCCGCCCAGTCCATGACCTGGGCCTCGAAGCACTTGCGGTCGGCGGGCGCGCCCCGGCGCAGCCACTCGAAGACGGGCAGGTCGTCGTCGTACGCGCCGAACTTCACCGAGCCGGGATCGGTGGGGTGGCCGCCCCGGGCCCATGGGTACTTGGTGGCCGCGTCCAGGCAGGCCCGGGTCAGGTTGAGGCCGACGCTGACGAGCTCGCCGGTCTTCGGATCGGGCACGAACCGCTTGGGCTCCAGCCGGGTCAGCAGGCGCAGCGACTGGGCGTTGCCCTCGAAGCCCCCGCAGTCCTTGGCGAATTCGTTCAGCGCCTCCTCGCCGTTGTGCCCGAAGGGCGGGTGGCCCATGTCGTGCGACAGGCACGCGGCCTCGACCAGGTCGGGGTCGCAGCCGAGGGCGGCGCCGAGCTCGCGGCCGACCTGGGCGCACTCCAGGGAGTGCGTGAGACGCGTACGGGGACTCGCGTCCCAGTCGTAGGAGCGGGTCCCGGGGGTGACGACCTGGGTCTTGCCGGCCAGGCGGCGCAGCGCCCCCGAATGCAGTACGCGGGCGCGGTCGCGCTGGAAGGCGGTGCGGCCGGGGCGTTTGTCGGGCTCGGTGGCCCAGCGCTCGGTGTCGGCCGGGCCGTATGGGTCGCCGGGCTGGTCGGTGCGGACGGGTGCGGTGGTGCCTTCCAAGCCTTCCATGCTCCGACGTTAACCGCAGCCGCCGACAATCCGAGTAATCAGAGCGATCCGAACCACCACGGTCCTCATGCGCCGGCCGGCACCGGCTGCCCGGCCCGCTGCCCCGCAGGCCGACAAGACGGTACGAGGGCTTCGCGCGCGGCGGCGGCCGCGTGGTCGTAGCGAAGCAGAACCAGCCAGGCGAGCCCCGGGTGAGCCCCCAGCGGCGCGGCGGCGGGACCGGGCGCGGCGGCGGCGCACTGGGCCGCGAACCGCCCCGGAGCGGTGAAGTACGAGGCGACCGCGACCCGGTGGTGCCCCCGCGCGGCCAGCGCCCGAACGGCGTCGGGCACGGTCGGCGCGGTGGCGGACGCGTAGGCGGGCACGACGGGCACCCCGCCGAGCCGTTCCGACAGCAACTCCGCGCTGCGCCGGGTGTCGGCGGCGGAATCCGGGTCGCGGGATCCGGCCGCGGCCAGCACGACAGCCGTACCGGGGGCCCAGCCGGCCTCCACCAGCCGGTCGTACAGGGCCTCGACGAGCAGCGGATGCGGGCCCAGCGGGGCGGCGACCCGGATGCGCAGATGGGCGGCCCGGGCGGCGCTCGCGGGCAGATCCCGCTTGACGTGGTGCCCGCGCCCGAGCAGCAGCGGAACCAGCACCGCCGCCCCGGACACCTCCTGGAGGGTGTCGCCGAGCAGCGGCCGGTTCAGCTCGATGTGCCCGAGCCGGACGTCGAGGACGGGGCGGAGCTCGCGGACCCGGTCGAGCAGGGCCCGGACGGTGTGCAGGGCGCGCGGGTCACGGCTTCCGTGGGCCACGGCGACGAGGGTGGGCTGCATGCGTGGACTCCGTGCTGCCGGGCCCCCGGCGGGCGGAGGCCGCTGAGCTGAGAGCCGAGCTGGGCGGTGATCCGGCCCAGCAGCTCCGCGGTCGTGGCCGGGGGAAGAGGGTGGGACAGGGACTCGGGAGGGTGCACCAGCTCCGTCATGAACCGATCCTGCGGGCCCGAGGTTGCCGGGGCGTTGCGCCGGGGTGACGGGTGTTTTCCACCTGCTCACAGGGGGCCGGTGGCGGGGGTGCGGCCGACGCGCGCGAGGGGCGGCGAAACCGCGGGGGCCGTACACGCGTCCGTTGTCAGCAGAACCAACCGAGGGGGAACCAATGCGCGCAGCGGTACGAGGCCGGCTAGGAGCGGTGCGGGACCGGCTGAAGACCGTACGGGCCTGGCTGAAGACCGTACGGGCCCGGCTGAAGACCGTACGGGCCCGGCGGCGGGCGGTGCGGGCGGTGATGGCGGGGTGCGTGCTGGCGCTGCTGCCGTCGGCGTGGACGCACGCGGCGGCCGCGGACCGGCTGCGGACCACGGCCGAGGCCCCGGCCGCCGAGGTGGCCGTGGTGTTCGGGGCGGGCCTGTGGAACGGCCGGCCCACCCCGTACCTGGCCAACCGGCTCGACGCGGCCGCCGAGCTGTACCGCACGGGCAAGGTCAAGGTCGTGCTCGTCACCGGGGACAACAGCCGTACCGAGTACGACGAGCCCGACGCGATGCGGACGTACCTGACCGCCCACGGGGTGCCCGGGAAGCAGATCGTCAGCGACTTCGCCGGCTTCGACACCTGGGACTCCTGTGTCCGCGCCCGGGAGATCTTCGGCGTGCACCGGGCGGTCCTGATCAGCCAGGGGTTCCACATCCACCGGGCCGTGGCCCTGTGTCAGGCGGCGGGCGTGGAGTCGTACGGCGTCGGGGTGGACGACGCACACGACGCGACCTGGTACTACGGCGGCGCCCGCGAGGTGTTCGCGGCCGGCAAGGCGGCGCTGGACGCTGCGCTCAAGCCCGAACCGCGGTTCATGGGACCGAAGGAGGAAGGGGTGTCGCGGGCCCTGGCCGCTCTGGCAGACTGACGCGGCTGTCGCCCTATGCCGATTAGTCATATACCGGTCTGTCGTCCGTCTGTCAGGGGTGTGGAAACCGTGGCTGTTGTGGAGATCGCCGCCGCCGTCGCCTTCCTGCTCTCCGACGCCGCCGGCTACATGACGGGCGCCGAACTGGCGGTTGACGGCGGCTGGACGGCCGGGCCGACCGTCCAGCACCTCACCGGGCAGGAGGGGCCACGCTGAGGTACCCGTACGGGAGGCGTAACCGGGGGCGGCGGCCGGTGTAACACCGCCGTCGCACGGTGGACCGCATGCACACTCCGGAAACCGCCACCGCCACGCACTGCCCGTACTGCGCGCTGCAGTGCGGCATGAACCTCCGTGCCGAACCGGGCGGCGGGGCCTCGGTGGAGGAGCGGGCGGACTTCCCCGTGAACCTGGGTGCGCTGTGCGGCAAGGGACGCACCGCGCCCGCCGTGCTCTCCTCCCGGGTGCGCCTGACCCAGCCGCTCATCCGCACCCATGCCGGGCAGCTGGAGCCGGCCACCTGGGAGGAGGCCCTCGACGCCGTCGCCGAGGGCCTCGCCCGTACCGGCCGCACGTACGGGCCCGACGCCGTCGGGGTGTTCGGCGGCGGCGGGCTCACCAACGAGAAGGCGTACGCCCTGGGCAAATTCGCCCGCGTCGCCCTGCGGACCTCGCAGATCGACTACAACGGCCGTTTCTGCATGTCCTCGGCGGCCGCCGCCCACCAACGGGCCTTCGGGCTCGACCGGGGCCTGCCCTTCCCGCTGGAGGACATCCCGCGCACCGGGTGCGTGATCCTCGTCGGATCCAACCCGGCCGAGACCATGCCGCCCGCCCTGCGGTTCTTCCGGGAACTCAAGGAAAACGGCGGCACGCTGATCGTGGTGGACCCGCGCCGCACGCGGACCGCCGAGCAGGCCGACCTGCATCTGGCCCCGCGCCCCGGCACGGACCTCGCCCTGGCCCTGGGGCTGCTGCACCTGGTGGTCGCCGAGGGGCGTACGGACGAGGAGTTCATCGCCGCGCGGACCACCGGCTGGGAGGAGGCCCGCGCCGCGGCGATGGCGCACTGGCCGGAGCTGGTCGAGCGGATCACCGGGGTGCCGGTGCCGCGGCTGCGCGAGGCCGTCCGGATGTTCTGCGAGCCCGAGAGCGCCATGGTGCTGACCGCCCGCGGCCCGGAACAGCAGTCCAAGGGCACCGACACCGTCAGCGCCTGGATCAACCTCTGCCTGGCCACCGGGCGGGCCGGCCGGCCGCTGTCCGGCTACGGCTGCCTCACCGGGCAGGGCAACGGCCAGGGCGGCCGCGAACACGGCCAGAAGGCCGACCAGCTCCCCGGCTACCGCAAGCTCACCGACCCGGCGGCGCGGGCACACGTAGCCGGGGTCTGGGGCGTGGACCCCGCCACCCTTCCCGGCCCGGGCCGCAGCGCGTACGAACTCCTCGACGCACTCGGCTCCGATGTGAAGGCCCTGCTCCTGATGGGCTCCAACCCGGTGGTGTCCGCACCCCGCGCCGCCCACATCGAGGACCGCATCCGCTCGCTGGACTTCCTCGCGGTGGCTGACGTCGTCCTCTCCGAGACCGCCGCCCTCGCCGACGTGGTCCTCCCCGTCACCCAGTGGGCGGAGGAGACCGGCACCACCACCAACCTGGAGGGCCGCGTCCTGCTCCGGCGCCGGGCCCTGACCCCGCCGCCGGGAGTCCGCACCGACCTGGAGGTGCTGCACGGCCTCGCGGACCGCCTGGGCGTCGAAAAGGGCTTCCCCACCGCCCCCGAGGAGGTCTTCGACGAGCTCCGCCGCGCCTCGGCCGGCGGCCCGGCGGACTACTCGGGCATCTCCTACGCCCGCATCGAAGCGGAACAGGGTGTCTTCTGGCCCTGCCCGGAGGACTCCCACGCGGGCACCCCGCGCCTGTTCCTGGACCGCTTCGCAACCGACGACGGCCGGGCCCGCTTCGTCCCCGTCTCCCACCGCGACGCCGCCGAGATCCCCGACGAGCGGTACCCCCTCCTGCTGACCACCGGCCGGGTGGTCGCCCAGTACCAGTCCGGCGCCCAGACCCGCCGGGTGGACGAGCTGAACGCGGCCGCCCCAGGCCCCTTCGTGGAACTCCACCCCCGCCTCGCGGCCCGCATCGGCGCCGTCGAGGGCACCCCGCTGGCGGTCGTCTCCCGCCGCGGCCGCGCGGTGGCCCCGGCCCGCATCACGGACACGATCCGCGCGGACACGGTGTTCATGCCGTTCCACTGGCCCGGCGAGGGCCGCGCCAACACCCTGACCAACCCGGCCCTCGACCCCGTCTCCCGCATGCCGGAGTTCAAAGTCTGCGCGGTCCGCGTCGAGCCGGCCTAGGAGTCTGATGAAG
>NZ_JAGGOY010000039.1 GCF_018614095.1 Streptomyces sp. ISL-87
CCCTTCAGAAGAGCCGCACCCAACGCCTTCTGACCTATCTCAGCGAAGTTAGTCGGCCGGAAGCCGGTGACCTGGGCGGACTGGATTGGTTGAGACGGGAGTCCGTGGACGGAAGCCTGGGAGAGTTCGGTTTTGGACGTGGAGCCTGATGGTGCCGTAGGAGATCGAGCTCGTGCTCGTCTGTGAGCCGCACCAAGATGTCTTTGGGGCCGTACCCGTTTTCGATCATGCCGTCGATGAGGTGCTGGACGGGGTCGATCGCGGTTGGTCGGCGAGGGAGTGGCTTTCTAGCGGCGGGCTCAGGGATGTCCAAGGCGCCTCGGATGGTGCGCTAAGTGACTTGGTGCCGTTTGACCAGTGCTCTCATCGACAGCCGTTCGACAGCCCCCGCGCGCTCTGCGCCGTCCGCAGCTGAGGAGCCGTGTCTCGGTGTTGTGGGTATGGACATTGCTGACGCGGTGCGCCACAACGGAGGCAAGCTGGTCTGGAAGGTCGACGGCCCATGCGCTGGGCGTAGGGCGTGATCTTCGAGCCGTCTGGTGTCGACCACTCCTCTGCCGCGGCGGGGTGCTGTGCCGGTGCTCTCCGCAAGCGACTGCATCCTTTGGCCTACTGTGTTTTCGGCCCTGAGGAGGACGATCTTGCGGCACCGCCGCGAGAGGGTTGATCCGTGCGAACAACCATCGGATACACCGTCGAAAGCATCGGCTACGTCGTAGGAGCCCAGGGGCTTGTCAGCTTCGCTTCGCAGACCCTCTTCGGCACGGAGTGGGGCTGGATGCACAAGGTCGTCGACCTTCCGTCCACCGCTTACCTCGGCATCGTCGTCGTGGGGCTGGCGCTCATCGTCGGCGGGGTGAAGACGCGGAAGGCGCCCGAGCGCCAGGAGTCGCCTGACCGGCGGGCCTTTCAGCCCGCGACTCCCATTTCCGTGTCGTAGCGGTCGAAGCCCGCAGGCCGCCCGCCGCGTGACCCGCGCTTACAGCGGGCGGCCTTGTGGTGGCTCTGCTCCGGGCCGGTCGCCAACTTGTCATACAGCCGGTAGAGGGTGGCCCGGCCCCCAGTGCGATCGCCCGCGCGACTTGGTTCGCTGATACAAAGCCAAAACGACTGGGTTCGCTGAGCAAACGCCTCGATTGGATGAGAACAGACACCTTCCCGGTCGGCAGCTGCACGACGATGGACACCGCTTCCCCTCTTGCCGCAGATAACAGGGCCGCTTCACGTAGCGGCAGACGAACGTCACCGCAGGTGACGGATCAAGCTACCGCAGATATTGGGGTGTTATCTGCGGGACAACTTCAGAGCGGTCCCACAACCGACGCCCCGTCAGCCGCCCACCAGGACCGACAGATCCTTAGCGCCGGTTTTCGTTCCGATGTTCCGGCCGTGGGCGTCACGTACACCGCCGGGGCATCCGCCACACCACCCCGGAGAAGTGCCTTGACAGGCCAAGTGATTAGCCGCCATATTATTTGCATGACGAGGGACGGCATCGATGGCGAGGCGCCCACGCTGGACCAGGCCAGGCGGCAGGTCGAGCACTACGGACTGGAGGTCGATCCGCAGGCGGTGCTGGTCGCGGTGCGGCTGATCTCGGCGGGCGCGAGGGTCGGCCGGGCGGCCGAGGCGCACTTTGCCAGGTTCGGCCTGTCGACGGGGCGCTACCGCCTGCTCGCCGACCTCGAAGACCACGGCGGGGAGAAATCCCCCTCGCGCCTTGCAGTCGACCTCGATGTCTCCAGGGCCACGGTCACCGGCCTGCTGGACGGCCTTGAGCGCGAGGGCCTGATCGCCCGCCGCCCGTCCACGGAGGACGGCCGGGGCACGGTGGCCGTCCTGACCGCGCGCGGGGCGCAGCGCCTGCGCGACATGGCGTCCGAGCATTTCGGGCGGCTTGAGGCGATGGTGGGCGGGCTTTCCGTCGAGGAGCGTGCGGTGTTCCTGGATCTGCTCGCCCGCGTCGTGCGCGGCAGTGCGGCCCTGGCCGCTGACTGACCCGACCCTCAGCTGATTTGGCCCCGCCCTCCGGGTAGGGCCCCTTTTGCGCAGCAATAGTTAGCTACCTAATTATATTGGCGGAGTAGGCCTGCCACCCCCGCCGCAACCCTTCGCTTCCCTCACACGAACGAGAAAGAGGCCAGCATGCCCGCAATGAAGGACAGAACCAGCCGAAACCGGGCAGCCTCCCGGCCATCCCGGCCGTTCACCCTGTGGCGCGAGGTGCTGACCGCCTACGCCGCCCCCGCGCTGATGGCCGGTACCGCCGGAGTCGTCACCGGGCAGCAGGGCCTGGCCGTGGCCGCCTGCACCTCCATCGCCGGCACCTCCGCCGTGGTGGCGTTCCTGGTCGGCACCTGGCTGCGGCACGGCGGGCAGCCCCGACGGTGGACCACCACCACGCCGCGCGTCGCCCTGACCGCCGCACTCGTCATCACCGCCGCCGGCGCGGCGGCCCTGCTGGGATGGTTCACCGCCCAATGGCTACCCGCCCACACCCCGATCCCCGCCACGCCGTGGCTGGAGCGCCTGCGCATCGACCTGCCCGTCTCCGCAGCCCTCGCCACCACCATCGTCACCCTGCGCTGGCGCAGCACCACCACAGCATCCCCGACATAGCCCACCCCAGCACCGGGCCCACCCGCCCCACGAGCCCAAGCCCGACCGAGCCCACCCCGGCAGCACCCGCCGCCGGGAAGTCACCAAGGAATGAGCACACGTTGATCGTTGTCATGGGAGCGACCGGAGCAACCGGGAACGCCCTGCTCCACAGCCTCCTCACACTCGGCACACCCGTCCGCGCACTGACCCGCACCCCGCACAGGCCGATCCCCGGCCTAACCGGCGCACACCAACCGCCCGTCGAGGTTCAGTACGCCGACGCCACCGACCCCCACTCCCTGCGCACCGCCTTCAAGGGCGCCAGCCAGCTCTTCCTCGCCATGGTCAACAGCCCCGCACAGGTCGAACTCGAAACCCGCGTCATCGACATCGCCGCCCACACCGGCATCGGACACATCGTCAAGATTTCTGCACCGGCCGCCGAACCCGACTCCCCGGTCGCCATCTCCCGCGGACACCACGCCGTCGAGGAACACCTGCGCGCCAGCGGCCTCACCCACACCATCCTGCGCCCCTACGCGTTCATGCAGAACCTCCTGCGCCTGGCCCCCACCGTCGCCCAGGGCATCATCCTCGGCACGACGGGCGACGCGCCCTGCAACTACATCGACTGCCGCGACATCGGCGACGTCGCCGCCGCCGCCCTCACCAGGCCCGACATCGCCGGCGGTACCTACACCCTGACCGGACCCGAAGCCGTCTCCTACCCCACTCTCGCCTCACGACTGACCACCCTGACCGGCAATCAGATCCGCTACGTCAACCTCACCCCGGACGAACTGCGCGACAACCTCATCCACAACGCCCACATGCCCACCTGGCTCGCCGACCACGTGACGGAGATCCAGCAACTCGCCATTACCCGACCCGAAACCCCCACCACCACCGTCATCGACATCCTCGGCCGCCCGCCCCGCACCCTCGACGCCTTCCTGCGCGAACACCAGGCCCACTTCCGCCGATAAGCCGCCGCCTCAAGCCTGGTCACGAAACTGCGAACCGTCCCGCCGCACAAGGCAGATGATCAGTCATCGGCTCGGCGGTGGGCGAAGCGGGTGAATCTCCGCCCGGCCGGGCACACGCGGAGCCGATACGCCGCTGGAGATCACACACGGTCACCGGCCCGTTGGGTTCCGCGGGGAACTGGTGACAGTTGAATACGAGAGCCCACCAGTATCAACCCCCGGCACGAGGACGGCCCCGAAGGCTGAAGCGGCAACCGGCGGGCCGGGCATGGTGCAGGCCAGTGCGGTGCCGATCAGCGCGTCGCTGAACATGCTGTGGGCGATGCGTTCCTTGCATTCACGAGGAAACGACCTCTTACGGACGCCGCTGGCCAAGGACACAGAACTCGTTACCTTCGGGGTCTGCCAGTACAACCCACGATTGATCACCCTGGCCAATATCAACACGCTGTGCGCCATGAGCCACAAGACGAGCCACCTCGGCGTCCTGGTCATCAGGCCTGAAGTCGAGATGCAGTCGGCTCTTAACCTTCTTGCTCTCATCAAGCCGGACGAAGTCCAACCCCGGCAGGCGATCCGGCTCCGGGCGGATCTCGAACTCCTCATCAGAGGAGTGGACCACAACCCAACCAAGAGCCGTAGCCCACCACTGCCCCAAGGCCACCGGATCTACCGAGTGAACAATTACCTGTTCCCGATGAGCGCCTCGACGATCTCCTGCTCGGCGAGCCGGATCTCCTCCAGTCAGCGGTGAGCGGCGAGCAGGCCGCGCAGCCGGGCGGCATAGGCCTTCGGGTGCGTGCTGTTGCCGTTGTGCCCGCCCGGGAAGATCTGTATCTCCGTGTCGAGCAGATCCGCCAGAGCGGTGGCGCACTGGTGGTCGAAGACGGTGGACGGCGTCGCCTCGCCCAGGGCCGGGATGATCCGGGTCGCCGAGCCGGCCAGGGCCTCCGGGTCGAGGGTGTCCTGGATGATCGCCGAGAAGTCGTGCTCTATGAAGTAGCCGAAGTTGGCGCGGCGCCGGTCGTCCAGCGGCTGCGGGGTCAGGCCGGGCTCGATGTCCCGCCGGGAGAGGTCTATGCCGAGCACCCGGGCCATCTCCGGGAAGGCCGCGGCGAGGCCGCCCGTGCGGTAGACGGCCTGGAGCTCGGCGAGTTCCGCCTCGTGACGGGCCCGCAGATCCGGCGGCAGCAGCCGCGGGGCGACCGGCTCGTGGGCGACCAGGGCGGCGACCTGCCCCGGGTGCTGGGCAGCCAGATGCAGCCCGATCACGGCGCCGAGGCTGCACCCCAGCATGAGGGCGGGCTCGTCGGTGACGGCGGCCAGCAGGCGGTGTACATCCTCGGCATGCTCGGCGAGCGCCGTGGTCCGCCCGGGCTCGTCGAGCCGGCTCCGGGAGAGACCGCGGCGGTCGTACGTCAGGACCGTGAACGCGTCGGTGAGGTGCGGGACCAGATCCACGGTGCGGTCCGCATCGCCTTCCCCGCTCTGCGAGATGAGCAACAGCGGCCCGGATCCCTGGAGCTGGTAGTGCAGGACGGCGCCGGGAACTCGGAGGGTGCCGACCCGACCGGACGCGGCGGTAGTAGTTGTGCTGGTGGTGGCAGTGCTGGACATGACGACTCCTCCGTAGCGAGAGGCGCGGGCCCTTCGTCCGCTGCTCTGCGATCAGCCTAATCCATCGAATCAGATACATCAATAGAGATACATCTCGAATGATGCATCTGCCCTGACGTATCTTGGCCGGGTGGATGGAATCGAACTGTTCCTGCTGGGCCGGGCCCTGATGAAGCTCGGCGAGGAAGCCCTGCCCGAACCCCCCGGCGGATCAGGCCAGTACGCCGGCGGCACCCGTTCCGTGGTGATCGTGGCCGGGGACATTGCCGCGCACCCCGACACCACCGTCGGCGAGACCGCGCAGCGCACCGGCCTGCCCCAGAGCCAGGTCTCCGGCGCCGTCGCCCGCCTGCGCGAGGCCGGGTCCGTACAGACGGCGCCCGACCCCGCCGACCGCCGCCGCACGCTGGTGCGCCAGTCCCCCACGGTCTCCCCCCGCGTGGCCGCCGTCCGGGCCGCCGGCTCCTCCAAGGTCGAAGCGGCACTGGCCAAGGCCCTCGGCGACACCGAGTCCGCCCATCTGCCCGAGGTCACCGAGGCCCTGGAACTCCTGGCCCGCCACCTGGTGCGCGCCGAAACGACCCAGGCGTCAAACTTGACCCGGCCC
>NZ_JAGGOY010000040.1 GCF_018614095.1 Streptomyces sp. ISL-87
AGGCCTCGGGATGACTGGCTACGACGATGCCCCAGACACCTCCGAATGGCTCGCGCAGCAGCAGCGCCCGGAGCGGCCAGGAGACTGGCTCACCCAGTGGCTCAACGCCCGGTCCGTCGCCGCCGTCGCCGCCCGCCAAGGCGACCGGGACCGCATGCGGCACTTCATCTCCACCACACTGGACGACGACGCAGGCGAGGCAGCCAACCTGAACTACTGGGCGTACTGGATCGGCGAGAACACACACCTCCAGCTCTCGGACGACTTCATCGCCACACCCAGCACCGGCGCCTGGCACGGACACAAGCTGCTCCAGCACCTCGTCAACGGCCTCGCACCCCACCAAGGCTTCTTCGACCTGAACATCCACACCCTCTGGGCCCTGTTTGCCGCGCGCCCCACTCTCCTGCGTGCGACTTCCACCACAGGGCGCGCACTGCGAGACCGGCTACCCGTGCTGTTGGATAGCACTGAGCCCTCGACCCGCGCGCGTCGAGAGCTGGAAGGCATCCGGTACGCGATCCGCCTCGCCGAGGCGTGAAGGAGAGACATAGTGGCTGACGACCTGTCCGCGGTGGCCCGCTTCCTCTTCGAAGCTGGCACGCTCAAAAACACGCGCCGCACGGGCTGGTGGATGGCTGGCGTCAACAACCCGGAGAGCGTTGCCGAACACTCCTGGCGAACGTCCCTGATTGCGTCGATCATTGCGAAGCTGGAAGGCGCCGACCCGGCAAGGGCGGCCTTCCTCGCCGTCTGGCACGACACCCAGGAGACCCGCACCGGGGACGTGAACCATCTCGGAAAGAAGTACGCGGACAGTGCGGATCCGGTGGCTGTGACAGCCGACCAGACAACAGGCATGCCCGAAGTGCTCGCGTCAGCGATCCGGGATCTGGTTGCCGAGTACGAGGCCAAAGACTCGCCCGAGGCGATCTGCGCGCGCGACGCTGACAAGCTGGAGTGCATGCTGCAAGGCATCGAGTACAAGGCTCAGGGCTACGAGAACGCCCAGCGGTGGATCGACAACAGCCGGGCGCGGCTCACGACAGAGACGGGGCAGCGTCTGGCGGACGAATTGCTGGGGCAAGGCCCACTTGACTGGCTGCGGGCTGCCCTTGGTGAGAAGGCCTGAGCCCGGACGCACGAAGGCGCCCCCCGCCCGTAGGCGAGAGGGGGCGCTGTCGCTCAGGAGCACGGTCTGGCGGGCGACCGGTGTCGCGCCGTGCAGGCAGAGCGTGTTGGCGGCCCCGTCGAGGGTGTGCCGTGTCGCGTACAGGGCGTCGATGAACTCGACATCACCTCGGCACTCACCACCGAGCCCACCCCTCGGCCGCCCCGGAAACCGAGACCCGCTACGACGACACCAGCAACCTCGCGTACGCCCGGATGCTGGCGCTCATCGCCAGGCGCACGCTCACAGCGATTCGCGAACACCGCACAGCGCGGGGCCTGCGGCAGCTGCCACAGGGAGCGGTCGTCGGCCGACCGGGCCTGCCGTCGCCGGCCCCCGCGCCTGGCCGGTGAAGCGGGCGGTCGGCGCGCGGAGCTCCCGGTCGATCCGGCGGTCGCGGACGACGCCCCACAGGGACGGGGCCAGCAGCAGGGCGGCGATGAGGAAGACGACGGTGAAGTCCAGGAACGTGTTCATGGGTCCACTCTCGGCGGAGCGAGGAAAACCGGACAGTGGCAGGACTGTCATGAAGAGACTAATTACTGCCACACTGACGTCATGCTGAAGAACGTGGCCGTGGCCCTCGTCGACGGAGTGGCGCCCTTCGAGTTCGGGATCTTCTGCGAGGTCTTCGGGCTCGACCGCAGCGCGCAGGGGCTGCCGGTGTACGACTTCGCCGTGTGCGCGGCCGAGGAAGGCACGCTGACCATGGCCGACGTCGGCTTCGCCATCGCACCCGCGCACGGCCTGGAGCGACTGGAGGAGGCGGACCTGATCTGCCTGCCCGCCGACCGGCAGGCGCCCGTACGGGAGTACCCTGAGCCGTTCCTCGACGCGCTGCGGCGGGCCGTGGACCGGGGCGCGCGGGTGCTCAGCGTGTGCAGCGGGGCCTTCGTGCTCGGGGCGGCCGGGCTGCTCGACGGCCGGCGCTGCACCACGCACTGGATGCACGCCCCGGCCCTGGCGCGCCGGTTCCCGCGGGCCGCCGTCGACCCCGACGTGCTCTACGTGGACGAAGGCCCGGTGATCACCTCCGCGGGCACGGCTTCGGGCATCGACGCCTGCCTGCACATCGTCCGCCAGGAACACGGCGCCGAGGTGGCCAACACCATCGCCCGGCGGATGGTCGTACCGCCCCACCGGGACGGCGGTCAGGCCCAGTTCATCCAGCGGCCGCTGCCGCGCACGGCGTGCGACACGGTGGGCGAGGTGATCGGGTGGATGGCCCGCCACCTGGAGGAGGAGATCAGCGTCGAGCAGCTCGCGGAGCGCGCGCACATGTCACCGCGCACCTTCGCCCGCCGCTTCCTCCAGGAGACCGGGACCACGCCGTACCAGTGGGTCCTGCGGCAACGGGTGCTCCTGGCGCAGGAGCTGCTGGAGGCCACGGACGATACGGTCGACGCGATCGCGGGCCGCACCGGCTTCGGCACCGCGGCGGTCCTGCGCCGCCACTTCCTGCGGACCCTGGGGACAACGCCGAACTCCTTCAGGCGTGCGTTCCGGGGCCCACAGGCCGCCGCCTAGTCACCACTCGCTCAGGCGTTCGGGACGGTCTCGTAGCGCGGGGTGCCCTCTTCCATCTGGCGCAGGGCGTCCTTGCGCTCGCGCTTGGAGAGGCGGTCGATGTACAGGTAGCCGTACAGGTGGTCCGTCTCGTGCTGGAGGCAGCGCGCGAAGAAACCGGTGCCCCGCACCTTGATCGGGTTGCCCTGCGCGTCCTGGCCGGTCACCTCGGCGTAGTCGGGGCGGGCCAGCGAGGCGTACGCCGTCGGGACCGACAGGCAGCCCTCGTTCGAGTCGTCGAGCACGCGCGAGTCGGCCGGCAGCTCCACCAGCTTCGGGTTGACGACGACACCGGTGTGGCGCACACCGTCGTCGTCCGGGCAGTCGTAGACGAAGACCTTGGCGTCCACGCCGATCTGGTTCGCGGCCAACCCCACGCCCTCGGCGGCCTTCTGGCTGGCGAACATGTCGTCGATCAGCTGTGCCAGCTCGTCACCGAACTCGGTGACGTCCTTGCACTCCCGGTGCAGCACCGGGTTGCCGACGACGGTGATCGGGCGGGCGGTGCCGCGCTCACGGTGGGCGAGCTCGCGCTCGGCACAGTCCTCCGTGTCCACGACGTACCCGTCGTTCACGATCTCGACAACCTCGTTCTCCTGCTGCGCCATGTCCGCCGTATGCCTTCCGTAAGTACCGGTCACCGGTGGTCACCAATGGCCACCGATGTGCCCGTACAGCCTACGGCCCCGGTTCAGCAGACTTCTTCGAGATCGCGCCACTCACGGCTGTCCGGGCTGTCCGCGACCCAGCCGTCCAGCAGCCCGCGCACCAGTCCTGCCGGGGCGGCGATCCCGCACTCCCGTTCGGGCACCCACAGGGATCCGGAACCGGTCGTACGGTGGCCCAGCGGCCCGGGATGCCCCGGTTCGCTGTGGTCGTGGGGGTCCAGGTGCTCCCCGTCGCCCTCGTCGCTCGGCATCGCGCTCTCCGAGCAGGTCCGGCACAGCAGCCGCACCGACGAGGACCAGTCCTCGGCGGCGAACCCGGCATCCGAAGCCAGCTGCTCCAGCGCGTTGCGGTCCGCCTCGGTGGCCGCCTCCAGGAGCACCACCCAGGTCGGCACCGGCGACGGCGCCCACAGCTCGATCTCGTCGAAGACGGGGTACGAGGGCCCGGCCGCGGTGACCCGCTCGCCGTGCGGGACCCCGTCGTGCAGGACGACCTCGCCCCAGCGCCGCCCGGACGAGGGCAGCGGGATCGACAGGACCTCCATACGGGCCGGGTCCAGCCGCCGGCCCCACACCACCTCGGCCTCGCCCTCGGGCGACAGCCGCACGGCGGCGCTGCCGAGCTCCATGCCGACCGGCTCGCCGTTTCCGCCGGCCCCGCTCTGGGGGTCTCCCGGCACCTTCAGCCCGTAGGCCTGCCAGGCGCGATGGGCCAGCGGCCAGTCCTGGAGCGCGGTCGCGGCGATCCCGACGTTCCACCAGTCCGGGGCGCCGGTCTCGCGGTCCAGCAGGGCCACCGCGCGCAGCCCGGCGGCCCGCGCCTGCTCCCAGTCGTGCCGGAACTTGTGGAGCAGGGCCAGGTTGAACCAGGACTCGGACAGCCAGGGCTCCAGGTCCGCCGCTCTGGTCAGGAGCGCGCCCGCGTCCTCGTACCGCCCGTCGCCGATCAGCGTGAACGCGCGGTCGGTGGCCTGCCGCCACGAGGCGGAGGGCCGATGCCGTACCTTCCCGAAGATCCTCACGATTCCCGCCTGCCGGTCCAACGGTGCAGCCTTGCGGACACCCTTACGGACACTCTGACACTCTCACTGGCATCCAACCATGCCCACTCGGACGGCCGCTCATTACCCATGGGTTACCCAGGTGGGGCCGGAACGACTCTGCCGTGTCCGCCCCTGGCCAGAACCCTCGCCAAAGACTCCACGACCGCCGGCTGGTAGTCGTGCCCGGTGCCCAGGCGGAGCTGTTCCAGGGCGGCCAGTGAGCCGCCCGGGTGACGGGTCCCGCCCACCAGGTCGTCGTACGCGTTGACCGCGCGCACGATGCGTGCGGCGACGGGCTGCTGCCGGTACGGGTCGGCCTGGCGCTCGACGACGACCGCGACCTCCGCCGGAACCCCGGTCTGCCGGGCCACCTCCCCGCCGAGCTCGGCGATCCGGCGGGCCTCGGCCTCGGGCAGCTCGGCGGTGGCTCCGGCCGGGACCGGGTCGATGAGGGAGAGCTGGCCGATGTCGTGCATCAGGGCGGCGTACTCCAGTACCGCGAGCTCCCGCTCCGACAGGCCCAGGTCCCGGCCGACGGCGCAGCTCAGGGCGGCTACCCGGCGGGAGTGGCCGGGCCGGGTGTATCCGGCGATCTCGGTGGCCCGGGCGAGCGAGGTGATGGTCTGGCGGTAGGTGGTGCGGATCGCGGCGATCCGGTGGAAGGACATCTGGGTGAGCAGCAGGGGCACGCTGAACACGGGCAGGGCCCAGAGTCCCGCGACGGCGACGCCGAGCGCCATGACCACGCCGGTGGCGCAGATCGCGAAGCCGATGCCGAGCTGGGCGCGCAGCTCGTCGCGCAGCAGGGGCCCGTACGGCCAGCCCGTGCGGGCTCCGGCCAGCGCGGCGGCGAGCACGGCGTCGCACAGGGCGGTGAGGCCGAGCAGGAGGAGCGGGAAGACGGCGAGGTACGGGCCCTGCCCGACCCAGCCCTCCAGCCGCCCGGAGTTGTAGAGCGGCTGGAAGCAGACGGCCGCGAAGCCGACGGTCAGCACCCGGCGCGCCACATGGTCGAGGGCGGGGCCGCGGCCGCGGGCGATGTGCGGGACGATCCCGACGAGGGCGGCCGCGACGACGACGGCCACGATCTGGAGGACCCCGTGGTGCGTGGGGTGCCCGGCGTTCGGGCCGAGCAGGGCGTACGCGAGGGCCCCGGCGGAGCCCAGCGGCGCCGGCCGGCGGTCGTGGAGGTCATTGAGGTCATCGCGCCGGGCCAGGCCCCCGATGGTGATCAGCATGCCGAAGGCCAGCGCGACACCCGCCTCGACGACCCCGTTCCACAGGGTGTGCCCCAGCCCCGCCAGGGCAAGCACCCCGGCGGCCCCCCGCACTCCCCATACGGCCGAGCGCCTCACGCGCTGTCCGCACCGCGACCGGCGCCACGGGGCCGCGCACCCATCCGCCCATCCGGCGGCCCCGCCCCGTCCCCTTCGCCCCCGGCCCGGCCCGAAGACCCCAGGCCACCCGCCGCGTCCCCGCCGTTACCCGGCGCCGCTGCCCCGCCCTGCCCGTCCTGGCTGGACGCCGAGGGCACCGGCCCGACCCCTCCGGCGTGCCCGGACGGCGGAGATACCGCTGCGGCCCGCCCGGCGTGCCCGGACGGCGCGGATACGGGTGCCGCCCGCCGGGCCGCGCCCGTCTCCCGGCCCTGGGACGGGAGGGCGGGCAGCGCCGGCCCGGGTGTCCCGCCCGGCAGGGCAACCGCACCGGCGGGGACCGCCCGGACCGTGTCCGCCCCTGCGCCGCCGGCAACGGCACCGGCGGGGATGACCTGGACGTCGTCGTCCGAGGTCACCACCGGGTGCCAGCCCTGCCGCCCGATGGCGTCCACCAGCGCGTGCACCATCACCGGGTCGAAGTGCGCCCCCGCACACCGTTCCAGCTCGGCCAGAGCGGTCGGCACCGGCCGGGCCCGGCTGTACGAGCGGGTCGAGGTCATCGCGTCGAACGCGTCCGCCACCGCCACCACCCGGGCCAGCACCGGAATCTGCTCCCCGGTCAGCCCGTACGGATAGCCGGTGCCGTCGACCCGCTCGTGGTGGTGCAGGATCGCGGACCGGGCCTCCCCGAGGAAGCCGATGCCGCGCACCATCTCGTGCCCGTACTCGGGGTGCAGTTCGATGATCCGCCGCTCCTCGGGGGTGAGCGGCCCGTCCTTGCGGAGCAGCCGGGTCGGGACGCCGAGCTTCCCGACGTCATGCAGGATCCCGGCGATGCGGACGACTTCCAGCCGGTCCTCCGGCATGCCCAGCTCGCGGGCGATCATCGCGGAGGCCTGGCCGACCCGCTCGCTGTGCCCGCGGGTGTAGCGGTCCTTGATGTCGACGGCCTGGACGAGGGCGCGGATGGTGGCCTGATGGGCGGCGCGCTCACGGTGGTACTGGGCGAAGACCCAGCAGGAGATGTACATCGGCAGCAGCACGAGCAGCGCGGCCGGCGGCCCGTACGGGCTGCGCCACATGACGGCCATCATCAGCCCGGCGAGGCCGTGCACGCAGTGCGGGACGAGGGACCGGGTCAGCAGTCCGCGCCAGGCGGTGCCGGCGGGCCGGCGTTCGGCGGTCACCAGGATGCCCCCGTCGAGCGCGGTGAGCACCAGGCAGAAGGCGACGGCGGCGACCGCCGCGGGGAACATCACGTACGGGAAGTCGGCGACCCAGGCCGAGGGATCCGGCGCCCCGGTCCCGGCCGGGGAACGGCCACCCAGCGCGGCCGGGCCGCGCAGCAGTCCGTACACCTGCCCCGCCGCCCAGGCGGCCATCGCCTGCTGCGCCGCGTGCCACACCCGCCGCACCCACGCGGGCCGCTGGACCACCGTCCCGGCGAGCCCCCCGGCCACCGCCACGAGCGCGGCGGCGGCGGGCGGCAGCAGGAAGACGGCGGCCAGCAGCACGGGGAAGAAGGAGCCGATGCCCTCGGGCACCCGGCTGCCCAGCAGCGGGCAGGCCTTGACCAGCTCGCAGCCGAGGTAGAGCACGGCGAGCAGAAAAACGACCAGCCAGGGGGTCCCGGGATGCGCGAGGGCGGGGGCGGTACACGCGCATGCGGCAATGACGGCGCACAGGATGTAGCCGCGCGCCCCCGGCGGAAGTTCCCGCATGGCGCTCTCCTCCCCCGGTGCCGTGCAAGCCAGGTACCGATTCAAACCAGTACCGAATGGGGAGAGTAATTGGGGGCCATGGAGAAGTGGGCCACATTTGCACATTGGCCCATGCAGACGCCCCCGGATTAGCACCTTCGAGTGAACGAAGTGCCCTTCCGGGGGCGGCTGTTCAGATCTGCCTGTTGATCAACTGGTGGCGGGACCCGCGGCGATATCCGTGATGTCGTGATCGGGCACGGCCTGTCCCGACCGGATCAGTTCGATCCGCCCCATCACCTTGGACCGCAGATCGGTCGGTACGTCGTCCGACCCGCAGCAGCGCTTCACCAGCTTCTTCACGGCCTGTTCCAGGCCGTACTTCTCAAGACAGGGATTGCACTCGCCGAAGTGCGTCTCGAACTTCGTGCAGTCGCTGTCCGGCATCTCGTGGTCGAGGAACTCATAAAGGTGGTCCAGGACCTCAGAGCACTCCGTCTCGTGCGGCTCTCCGCAGCTCATGAGCCCGAGCCTTTCCGGTCGTTCGACTCTCCCGCGCCGGCGGGGACGAGCCCGCGCTCACGGGCATAGTCCTCCAGCATTCCGCGGAGTTGACGGCGGCCACGGTGCAGTCGCGACATGACTGTACCGATGGGTGTACCCATGATGTCCGCGATCTCCTTGTACGCAAAGCCCTCTACGTCGGCAAGATAGACCGCGATGCGGAACTCCTCCGGAATGGCCTGAAGCGCTTCCTTCACATCCGAATCGGGCAGGTGGTCGAGCGCCTGCGATTCGGCGGAACGCAAACCGGTCGACATGTGCGATTCGGCGCGTGCCAGCTGCCAGTCCTCGATCTCCTCCGCGGCGCTGCGCTGCGGCTCGCGCTGCTTCTTGCGGTAGGAGTTGATGAAGGTATTGGTGAGGATGCGGTACAGCCACGCCTTCAGGTTGGTGCCCTCGCGGAACTGGTGGAAGGACGCGTATGCCTTCGCATACGTCTCCTGGACCAGGTCCTCGGCGTCGGCCGGATTGCGCGTCATGCGCAGCGCGGCCGAGTACATCTGGTCGAGGTAGCCGAGGGCGTCCCTCTCGAAGCGCGCGTTGCGCTCCGGGGTCGTCTCCTCCGCGTGGCCTTCGTCGGTCCCAGCGACAGGACCCACCTCCTCCGACTGCGTGGCGACTCCGAAAGCGGACCCGCTCGAATCGGAGAATAGTCGACCATCCCGGCCCCCCGCCGCCTGAAGCGGGCTGCGCTTGGGCGCGGGCAGAACCGTCCAGTCCAGGTCAGCGGCCTGCAGACGGTTCTGGCTGATGACCTGGGTCATGCGCTCCCTCTCCTCCGACGATTTCCCGTTCGTACCGACATCCGGGTCAACAGAAGCGCAGGGCGGCGCATTCCCGGGCGTGGCACGGGTTTTCACCATTCCCGGCGGGTCTGCCCGGCGGGGGTGAGGCGGATCACCCCGCACTATGTCAGGTCGCACCGGCGGCGAGGCGCCCGGGCGAGGCCCCGTACCGGACCGAGGCCGGACCCGGAGCGAGCCCGGACCGGGGCTCAAGCACTCCTGAAGCTCCCACGCCTCACCCTTACGCGGCACACCTCACGCCGCACATCTCACACCTCACACCTCAAGCCGCTCCAGCCACTCCCCCGCCGTATCCGTGATCACCGCGAGGGCCTCCTCCTGGGTCAGGCCGGCCTTCTTGGGCACCGCGAAGCCGTGGTCCCCGTAGGGCACCTCCACCAGCTCGTACGGATGCTCCGCGCCCGGCGGCGGGAACTCCTCGGGGCGTCCGAACGGATCCCGGCCGCCCTGCAGCACCAGGGCGGGCCGGCCGGCGCCCAGCAGTTCCTCGGCGCGGCTCTTCTCGGGCCTGCCCGGCGGGTGCAGCGGGAAGGACAGCGCCAGCACCCCGGCCGCGCCCAGCTCGGCGGCGGTCCGGCAGGCCACCCGGGCCCCGGCGCTGCGCCCGCCCGCCACCACGGGCAGCCCGGGCTTCGCCAGCGCCGGCCACAGTGCCCGCCAGCCCTCGTCCAGCACCTTCGGTGCGGCGGCGACCTTCTTGCCCGCCACCCGCCAGGGCTGTTCCACCAGCGCCACGGTGATCCCGCGGGCGGGCAGGGCGGCGGCCAGCGCCTGGAGGTCCCGGGCCTCGATCCCGCCCCCGGCTCCGTGGCTCAGGGCGAGAACGAGCCTGGCCTCGCGGGCGGTGTGCCAGGTGATGCGGGCCTCGCCCGCCGGGGTGTCGACGCTCTCGGTACGCGTGGGGCTCATGGCCTCCATCCTGCACGGGTCAGAAGAGCGTGCACTCTTCCGGCGCGGCCAGCTCGTCCAGCAGTTCCGGCCCGTTGTTGCGTACGTTGCTCACCGCGGTGGACACCGGGTAGGCGCGCATCAGGCCGCCCGGCGGGGCCGCCAGCAGGTCCCGCACCTCCTCGGCATCGGTCCGGGCGGGGTCCAGCCAGGCGTCCCACTTGTCCGGGGTCAGCATGAGCGGCATCCGCGGGTGGATGTCGGACAGCGAGCGCGGCCCCTCGGCGGGTGCCACGCCCAGCGGCGTGGTCTCGGCCTCGGTGGTGATCACCGAGCAGGTGACCCACCAGGCGAGCGGGTGCTCGTCGGGCAGGGTCCGGTCGCGCCAGAACTCGTAGATCCCGGCCATGGCGAAGACGGAGCCGTCGGCGGGGAGCACGAAGTAGGGCTGCTTGCGGGCCCGCTTCTTCTTGCCCTCGACCTCCAGCTGCCGTTCGTCGTGGGCGGTGACCCACTCGTAGTAGCCGTCGGCGGGGATGATGCAGCGGCGCTGCGCGAAGGGGCGGCGGAAGGACGGCTTCTCGGCGAGGGTCTCGGACCGGGCGTTGATCATCCGGGCGGCGCCCTCGGGGCTCTTGGCCCAGGACGGCACGAGTCCCCACTTCAGCAGGCGCAGCTGTCGAACCGGACGCCGGTCGGGCGCGTCTTTCACGGGACGGTCGAGGACGACGCGGACCTCTTTCGTCGGCGCCACGTTGAAGTCGGGGGCCAGGGTCTCCTCGGGCTCCCACTTCTCGACACCGAAGAGCCGGACCAGATCCTCGGGGCTCCGGCTCGCTGCATACCTTCCGCACATGACTGTCACACTGCCATGTCACCCGACTAGCACCGCAAGGAGTCCGCCACTCTATGGACAGCACCACGACGGCCGGCCTGTGGGACCGGCTCACCGGCATACAGACCCCGCCCGAGGTGTGGCTGGTGATCGTGACGGGTGTGGCCGCGCTGGCGGCCGTCGGGCCCCGCCCGCTGTGGCGGCTGTCCCGCAACGCGGTGACCATCGCGCACGAGGGCGGCCACGGGCTGCTGGCCCTGCTGACCGGACGGCGGCTCGACGGAATCCGGCTGCACTCGGACACCAGCGGGGTGACCGTCAGCAGCGGCAAGCCGACCGGACCGGGGATGATCCTGACCGCGGCCGCCGGGTACACGGCCCCCTCGCTGCTCGGGCTCGGCGGGGCCGCGCTGCTGTCGGCCCACCGGATCACACTGCTGCTCTGGGCTGCGACCGCCCTGCTGGTGGCGATGCTGGTGATGATCCGGAACGCGTACGGGCTGCTGACGGTCGTACTGACCGGCGGAACGTTTGTTCTGGTGTCGTGGACCACTCCGGCCGAGGTGCAGGCGGTGTTCGCGTACTCGGTGGTGTGGTTCCTGCTGCTGGGCGGCGTCCGGCCGGTCTTCGAACTCCAGGCCAAGCGGCGGCACGGCGGAGCACCGGATTCCGACGCGGACCAGCTGGGCCGGCTCACCCATGTGCACCCGATCGTCTGGCTGTTCCTCTTCCACGCCGTCGCGCTGTGCTCCCTGATCGGCGGCGGACGCTGGCTTCTCGGCCTCTGAGACGGGAACGCGATCAAGATCTGGGTCCAGGCGGAGCCACTAAAGTGGGGGCCATGACCGAGACCCCCGCGCTCCACACCCTCTGGCCCGCTCCAACCGCGGACGGGGCCGTCCACGCCACCGTCACCGTGCCCGGGTCCAAATCGGTCACCAACCGCGCCCTGGTGCTGGCCGCCCTGGCCGCCGAGCCGGGCTGGGTCCGCCGCCCGCTGCGCTCCCGCGACTCCCAGCTGATGTCGGACGCGCTGCGCGCGATCGGCGTCGGCATCGAGGAGACGGTCTCCTCCAGCTCGGCCGGCGACGGGGAGAGCGGCGAGGCCTGGCGGATCATCCCCGCCGCCCTGCACGGCCCGGCCACCGTCGACGTCGGCAACGCGGGCACGGTCATGCGCTTCCTGCCGCCCGTCGCGACCCTCGCCTCCGGCGACATCCGCTTCGACGGCGACCCGCGCTCCTACGAGCGCCCCCTCGGCCAGGTCATCAACGCCCTGCGCACCCTCGGCGCCCGGATCGACGACGACAGCCGGGGCGCGCTGCCCATGACCGTCCACGGCGGCGGGGCCCTGGAGGGCGGCACGGTCGAGATCGACGCCACCAACTCCTCGCAGTTCGTCTCCGCGCTGCTGCTCTCCGCCCCGCGCTTCAACCAGGGCGTCGAGGTCCGGCACGTGGGCACCAACCTGCCGTCGATGCCGCACATCCGGATGACGGTGGAGATGCTGCGCGCGGCGGGCGCCCAGGTCGACACCCCCGAGGCCGGCGGCGAGAAGAACGTGTGGCGGGTCGCGCCCGGCGCGCTCCTCGGCCGCGACATGGTCGTGGAGCCGGACCTGTCGAACGCCCAGCCCTTCCTGGCCGCGGCCCTGATCACCGGCGGCACGGTCACCATCCCGGACTGGCCGCGCCGCACCACGCAGCCCGGTGACGCGCTGCGCCGGATCTTCACCGAGATGGGCGGCTCCTGCGAGCTGACCGACGCCGGCCTGGTCTTCACCGGCACCGGGAAGATCCACGGCATCGACGTGGACCTCGGCGAGGTCGGCGAGCTGACCCCGGGCATCGCGGCGGTCGCGGCGCTGGCCGACTCGGAGTCGGTCCTGCGCGGCGTCCAGCACCTGCGGATGCACGAGACGGACCGGCTGGCCGCGCTGACCAAGGAGATCAACGAGCTCGGCGGCGACGTCACCGAGACCGCCGACGGCCTGCACATCCGCCCGCGCCCGCTGCACGGCGGCGTGTTCCACACGTACGACGACCACCGGATGGCCACCGCGGGCGCGGTGATCGGCCTGGCCGTGGAGGGCGTACGGATCGAGAACGTGGGGACCACCGCGAAGACCCTGCCGGACTTCCCCAAGATGTGGGCCGACATGCTCGGCCAAGCGTCACCGGGAGCGGGAGCGTAGGGGCCCCGGCATGCGCAGATACGGCAAGCACACCGACGAGGACGACATCCGCCAGCGGCCCAACCCCAAGGGCAACCGGCCGCGGACCAGCATCCGGCCCAAGCACGAGGACGCGGCCGAGGGCTTCGTCCTGACCGTCGACCGCGGCCGGCTGACCTGCCTGGTCGAGAACCGCACGGTGCACGCCATGAAGGCGCGCGAGCTGGGCCGCAAGGCGGCGGTGGTCGGCGACCGGGTCTGGATCGTGGGCGACCTGACCGGCAAGAAGGACACCCTCGCCCGGATCGTGCGGATCGAGGAGCGCAAGTCCGTGCTGCGCCGCACCGCCGACGACGACGACCCGTACGAGCGCGTGGTCGTCGCCAACGCCGACCAGCTGGCCATCGTGACGGCGCTCGCCGATCCGGAGCCGCGCCCCCGCATGATCGACCGCTGCCTGGTGGCCGCGTACGACGCCGGGCTGGAGCCGTTGCTGGTGCTCACCAAGTCCGATCTCACCTCCGCCGACAAGATCCTGGAGATCTACTCGACGCTGGGCGTGAACTACGTGGTCACCAACCGGGAGGAGCTGGCGACGGGCGACGCGGCCGAGCGGGTGCGCGAGCGCCTCAACGGCCGGATCACCGCCTTCGTCGGGCACTCCGGCGTCGGTAAGACCACTCTGGTGAACTCCCTGGTCGCCGAGGGCCGCCAGCGCGCCACCGGCCATGTCAACGCGGTGACCGGCCGCGGCCGGCACACCACCACCTCGGCGCTCGCCCTTCCACTGCCCTCGGGTGACGGCTGGGTCATCGACACCCCGGGCGTGCGCTCCTTCGGCCTGCACCACGTGGACCCCTCCCGGGTGATCCTCGCCTTCCCGGACCTCGTACCGGGTACGGAGGAGTGCCCGCGCGCGTGCAGCCACGACGAGCCGGACTGCGCGCTCGACAAGTGGGTGGAGGACGGCCACGCGGACCCGGCGCGGCTGTATTCGCTGCGGCGGCTGCTGGAGACGCGGGAGCGCCGCGAAGGCGACTGATCGCCCGGTGGGGTGTGGCAGGGTTTGCCAGCCGGCCCGTCTGGATAAATGGATAGGCGCACCACGTGGCGCGCAGGCTCAGGCCCAGACTCCGGCCGGAACCGTGTCACATGACACGGGGAGGCATTCGACATGGCGTGGCTGCTCGTCGTCGTCGCGGGAATCCTGGAGACCGGTTTCGCGGTGTGCCTCAAGCTGTCCCACGGGTTCACCCGGATGTGGCCGACGGTCGCCTTCGCCTGCTTCGCACTCGGCAGCTTCGGCCTGCTGACGCTGGCCCTCAAGAAGCTGGACGTGGGTCCGGCGTACGCGGTGTGGACGGGGATCGGGGCCGCCGGCACCGCCATCTACGGCATGATCTTCCTCGGCGATCTGGTGTCCACCCTCAAGCTCATCTCGATCTCGCTGGTGATCCTCGGGGTCATCGGCCTCCAGCTGTCCGGTTCGGCGCACTGAGCAGGCCGAGCAGCTCGCCGAGTCCGGGCTCTTCCCCGGGGACGATCACGTACGACAGGGCCAGCCGTACGACGAGTTCGCAGCCGTCCGCCGGGCCGTCGCCGGGGCCGAGCGCGGCCGCCGCCCGGTCGCGCACCGCGCGGGCCAGCTCACCGGGCCCGGAGAGGCCGCCCCCCGGGCCGGCCGTCCGACGCGGCGGGACGGGTAGGCGCACGTCCCAACACCCCGTCAGCAGCGCCCGTACGAGGGGACGCGCGCGGGCCGCCCGTACGGTCCACTCGGCGACCGCCGCCAGCCGGACCGTGCTCCCGGCCGGGGATCCGAGGGCCCGGTCGACCCCGGCGAGGTACCAGTCGGCCTCCCGCCGGATCAGGGCCCGGCCCAGGCCCGCCTTGCCGCCGAACTCGTTGTAGAGGGTCTGCCGGGACACTCCGGCGGCCGCGGCGACATCCACCATGCGCACCGCCGGCCACGGGCGGGCCGAGAGCGCCGCTCCTGCCGCCTCCAGCAAGGACTCCCGGGCTGCCGGCATCGTCGTCGCCTCCCCTTCGCCTCCCCGCGTGGCCCCCTCGCCAGAGTTGACGGGCCGACAGGTCCTGTCAAGGGCGCCTGCCCGGCCGCACTGTGGACCTCGTTCGCAGGGGTGCCCGAGTCTCGATACTGTTCGGCCATGCCCGAGTATGACGATGATCTCCGCCTCGCCCTTGAGCTCGCCGACGCGGCGGACGCCGCCACGATGCAGCGCTTCCGCGCCCTTGACCTGAAGGTCGAGACCAAGCCGGACATGACCCCGGTGAGCGAGGCCGACAAGGCGGCCGAGGAGATCATCCGGGCCGGGATCCAGGCCGCGCGGCCCGGGGACGCGATCCTGGGCGAGGAGTACGGACTCAAGGGCGACGGCCCGCGCCGTTGGGTCGTGGACCCGATCGACGGTACGAAGAACTACGTGCGCGGGGTCCCCGTCTGGGCGACGCTGATCTCCCTGATGGCGGAGGGCACGGACGGCGTGTTCCGTCCCGTGGTCGGGGTCGTCTCCGCGCCGGCGCTCGGCCGCCGCTGGTGGGCTGCGCAGGGCGGGGGCGCGTACGCGGGTGGCGCGCTCGGCGAAGCCACCCCGATCGGCGTGTCGAAGGTCGCGACCCTGGGTGACGCCTCCTTCGCGTACTCCTCGCTGAGCGGCTGGGAGGAGCAGGGCCGGCTCCCCGGGTTCCTGGATCTGACCCGGCAGTGCTGGCGTACTCGGGGCTATGGCGACTTCTGGCCGTACATGATGGTCGCGGAGGGCTCGCTGGACCTGTGCGCCGAGCCGGAGCTGAACCTGTGGGACATGGCGGCCATCGCGGTCGTGGTCCAGGAGGCGGGAGGCCGCTTCACCAGCCTGGACGGGGTGGACGGCGTGCACGGCGGGAACGCGGCGGCCTCGAACGGGCCGCTGCACGAGGAGATGCTGGGGTACCTGGCCCCGCGCTCCTAGGGGGTCTTCGCGTGCTTATGTGCCGAGCGCGCCCTCTTGTTGACCCTCCGTGTCCGTGGGAATCTGAGACTCCCCTGCTTGTGCGCTTGTGAAGTCCTTCTCTAAGTGCAGTCAGGGGACTCACCCCAGGAGGTGGCTCTCTTCATGCTCGTCCGCGACGCCATGAGCACCGTGATCCTCACCCTCGGACCCGCACACACCCTCCGTCAGGCCGCCTGCCTGATGTCCGGCCGGCGCGTCGGCGCGGCCGTCGTCCTCGACCCCGAACACAGCGGAATCGGCATCCTGACCGAGCGCGACATCCTGAACTCGATCGGCGCGGGACACGATCCCGACCGGGAGACCGTGGGTGCGCACACCACGAACAACGTGGTGTTCTGCACCCCTGACGCCACCGTGCAGGAAGCCGCCGAGGCCATGGCCCACGGCGGTTTCCGGCATCTGATCGTGCTGGAGCACGGCGGCCCGGTGGGCATCGTGTCCGTCCGCGACGTCATCCGCTGCTGGGCGCCCGCCCGGCGCAGCGCCGTACCGGCATGAGACGACGCCGGGCCGGCACCCCGAGGGGGTACCGGCCCGGCGTCTTCCTACGACAAGCGCTCCGGTCAGCCGCGAAGGGCCTGGACCGCGGCTTCCAGCCGCTTGCCGAAGTCGCCGTCCGCCTGGCGGAAGTTGTTGATCGCGCGCTCGGCGATGTCGTCACGGGAGACCTTGGCGATGAAGCCGGCCAGGTTCTCGATCAGACGGGACTTCTCGTCGTCCGACATGAGGCGGTAGAGGTTGCCCGCCTGGACGAAGTCGTTGTCCTCGCGGTGGATGGGCGCGGCGTGGTTGCCCGTGCCGCCGGTCACCGAGGTGGACTGCCACAGCGGACGGTCCGTCTGGTGCGGGCCGCCGAAGCTGTTCGGCTCGTAGTTCTTCGCACCCTTGTGGCGGCCGTCGTACAGGAAGCCGTCACGGGAGTTGGTGCGCGCCTCGGTGGCGTGCGGGCGGTTCACCGGCAGGTGGTCGGCGTTGATGCCGACGCGGTAGCGGTGGGCGTCGCCGTACGCGAAGAGACGGCCCTGGAGCATCTTGTCCGGGGACGGACCGATGCCGGGGACGAAGTGCGCCGGGGAGAAGATCGACTGCTCGACCTCGGCGAAGATGTTCTCCGGGTTGCGGTTGAGCTCCAGCTTGCCGATCTCGATCGGCGGGTAGTCCTCGTGCGGCCACACCTTGGTGAGGTCGAACGGGTTGAAGCGGTACTCCGCCGCCTCGGCCGCCGGCATGATCTGGACCTGCACGGTCCAGCTCGGGAACTCGCCGCGCTCGATGGACTCGCGCAGGTCGCGCTGGTGGGAGTCCGGGTCCTCACCGGCGAGGAGGTTGGCCTCGGCCTGGGTGAGGGTCTTGATGCCCTGGTCGGTCTTGAAGTGGTACTTGACCCAGAAGACCTCGCCGGCCTCGTTGTTCCACTGGAACGTGTGCGAGCCGTAGCCGTTCATGTGGCGGTAGGACGCCGGGATGCCGCGGTCACCGAAGAGCCAGGTCACCTGGTGGGTCGACTCGGGGCTCAGGCCCCAGAAGTCCCACACGTTGTCGGCTTCCTGCGAGCCCGAGTACGGGTCGCGCTTCTGGGTGTGGATGAAGTCCGGGAACTTGATGGCGTCCTTGATGAAGAACACCGGGGTGTTGTTGCCGACGAGGTCGTAGTTGCCCTCTTCGGTGTAGAACTTCAGCGCCCAGCCGCGGGGGTCGCGCACCGCGTCGGCCGCACCGAGGTTGCCCGCGACGGTGGAGAAGCGCAGGAACGTTTCGGTCTGCTTGCCGACCTCGGACAGGAACTTCGCCCGGGTCCACTGCGAGACGTCCCGGGTCAGCATGAAGGTGCCGTACGCACCGGCGCCGCGGGCGTGCACCACGCGCTCCGGGATGCGCTCGCGGTTGAAGTGCGCGAGCTTCTCCAGGAGGAGCTGGTCCTGGACGAGAACGGGCCCGCCAACGCCAGCGGTCTCGCTGTTCTGGTTGTCGGCGACCGGAGCTCCGGCCTCCGTGGTGAGCGGTCCCTGCGTCACGTGCGCCTCCTGCGTCATCCCTGCAAGTCCTGTCCTTGGCGTTTGCCGAGACCGATCCTACGATGGACTTTGTCTAAGTCAAGTAAGAATCCAAGTCAACACTGGTTCGGGATCTACACCGGATCGTCTCGCTGTTAGGCTGGCATCTATGAGTGACCTGCTGGAACGACTTCGCGGACGCGGATGGCGCATGACCGCACAGCGGCGTGTCGTGGCCGAGGTGCTCGACGGTGACCACGTGCACCTGACGGCCGACGAGGTGCATGCGCGTGCTGTGGCCAAGCTGCCGGAGATCTCCCGGGCGACGGTCTACAACACACTGGGCGAGCTCGTGACCCTCGGCGAAGTCCTTGAGGTGTCCACGGACCGCCGCGCCAAGCGCTACGACCCGAACGCGCACCGCCCGCACCAGCACCTGGTCTGCGCCCAGTGCGGCGCGATCCGCGACGTCCACCCGGCGGGCAACCCGCTGGCCGACCTCCCCGACTCGGAGCGCTTCGGCTTCACGGTCTCGGGGGTCGAGGTGACGTACCGCGGCGTCTGCCCGAACTGCGTCGGCGCCTAGCCGCCACATGTAAGGAGAGGGCCCCCGGAGCCAGCGGCTCCGGGGGCCCTCTCACGTGTGGCGGCTTTCGATCTCCCGGCGTCTTGGCAACCGGAAACGACTCAGGGCCCGGATCCATTGGATCCGGGCCCTGAGTCATTCAGTAGCGGGGACAGGATTTGAACCTGCGACCTCTGGGTTATGAGCCCAGCGAGCTACCGAGCTGCTCCACCCCGCGTCGGTAAACACGACTTTACGTGAGGCCACCCGGCAGATGCAAATCGGTTAACCGGCCAGTCCACGGTGCAGCAGCGCGGTGATGCCGTCGACCACCTCGGCGTCATCCAGCCCGGCCCCGCCGGTCATGGCCGCGTAGCCGCCCCGCCGACCAACCCCAGCCCCGCAGCACAACTCCAGCCCCGCCGGCCAACCCCAGCCCCGCCGGCGTTTGAGGCGCGGGGGTTCCGGGGGCTGGCCCCCGGCAGCGGCGCGGCACCCGCAGGCCCACCCGTCCACCCCCCGGCCAGGGATCAAGCCGAGAGTTCCTCCGCAAGCGCGTCCCGGAGCCGCGCCGCCCGCTCCGAAACCTCCGCCGGCCCCAACTCCATGGCCCGCACGCACCACTTCTGCCCCTCGGCCAGGTCCCCGTGACGAGCGGCCAGCAGGCCCAGCCGCAGCGCCGCCCGGCCGTGGCCGGCCACCGCCGCCCGGGTCCACCACAGCGCCGCCTCGGGCTCGTTCCCCTCCCTCGCCAGCAGCAGCCCCAGGTTGAAGGCGCCGTTGCGGGATCCGGCCTCCGCCGCCTCCCGGTACCACCGCGCCGCCACCGCCAGGTCACCCCGGGCCGCGGCCAGCATCCCGACCCGTACCTGCGCACGGCGGTGCCCCTGCTCCGCCGCCCGCTCGTACCACTCCTCGCTCTCGGTCCGCGCGGCGCCACCCACCGGCTCACCCAGCGCCACCGGCTCCGGCGGCGGGGCCAGCGACTCCAGCAGCGAGGCCAGCCGGAACGCCGCCTCCGCGCTGCCGCCGCCCGCCGCGCACCGCAGGTGCCGCTCGGCCGCCCGCTCCTCGCCGTCCCGCACCAGCGCGATGCCGACCTGGAGCGCCGCGTCCGTGTGCCCGGCCGACGCCGCCCGCTCGTACCACTTCAGTGCGGTGCGGTCCTCGTCCCGGCTGGCGAACAGGATCCCGAGGTTGAACGCGGCGTCCACGCTCCCCGCCTCGGCCGCCTTCGAGAACCACGGCTCCGCACCCGCCGCGTCCCCGACCTGGAGCAGCAGGATCGCCAGCGCGTTGGCCGCCTCGCGGTGTCCCGCGTACGCGGCCCGCCGGTACCACTGCTCGGCCTGCGCGGTCCGCTCCTGTGCTGCGCACAGCAGGGCGAGGTTGTACGCCCCGTTCTGGTCGCCCGCGTCCATCGCGGCCCGGTACCAGCGCTCCGCCGTCTGGGTCTCGCCCCGCGCGGCATGCAGCGCGCCCAGCGCGTTCGCGGCGTTGCCGTCGCCGTCCTGCGCCGCCCGGTGCCACCACGCGGCCGCGCTGTCCTCGTCCCCCGCGTCGCGCAGCAGGAAGCCGAGCGCGCACGCTGCCCGGGCCTCCCCCTGCTTGGCGGAGGTCAGGTACCAGCGCCCCGCCTCCTTCAGCTCCCCGCGCGCCTCCAGCAGGGCGCCCAGGTGCAGCGCCGCCCGCCGGTGGCCGCGCGCGGCGGCCTGCCGGTACCACTGCTCGGCCTCGGCCGGGTCACCCTTGCGCAGGTGTCGCGCCAGCCGGTACGCCGCCTCGCGGTGGCCCTGTTCCGCGGCAGCCCGGAACCACCGCTCCACTCCCTTGTCCCCGCGGTGCTCCAGCAGGTCGGCCAGCCCGTACGCGCCCAGCGCATGGCCGGATTCCGCCGCCTGGCGCAGCCAGTACTCGGCGGCGGGCTCGTCACCGCGCTCGCGGTAGTGGCGCCCCAGGGCGTGCGCGGCCGGCGCGGAACCGGCCACGGCGGCGACCCGCCACCAGCCGGCCGCCTCGTCGGGGTAGCCGCGCTGGTGCAGGAGTACGCCCAGGTTGTTCGCGGCGGCGCGGTCCCCTTCCCCTGTGGCCCCGCGCAGGTACGGCTCGGCCCCCGCCAGGTCGCCACGGCGCAGCAGCAGGGCGCCGAGCACGCTCATGGCGCCCGGGTCCCCCTTGTCGGCGGCCACCCGGTGCCGCGCCTCCAGCTCGGCGTCGCTCGCCGCGTCGGTCTCGACGAAGGCTTCATCCGCGAAATCCGCATCGGTCAGTGCGGTCTGCGCGTTCACGACCTGAGCCGCCTCATTGGCTTCCGTGCCCGATTCGGCCGTCGCCCTCACAAACCGCCCTGTCTCCAGCAGAGTTGACCTGTCCCCCATAAATCCCATCGTCGCATCACCTGCTACCCGCGTACACCTGGTATGTCGCAGCCAGTGAGGTCACTACAGCGTTTTGTCGACATGCCCACAGGGAGACAAGTCAAACACGCTCCCGCCTGAACTCACCCGTCCCAGCTACACGCGCCCGCCCCGGACATGACGAAGGCCCGGATCCCATGGATCCGGGCCTTCATCTTCAGTAGCGGGGACAGGATTTGAACCTGCGACCTCTGGGTTATGAGCCCAGCGAGCTACCGAGCTGCTCCACCCCGCGTCGGTGAAACCACAGTATCACGACGCGGGAGGGGGCCTTTACCGATTAACCGGCCGGCTTGGGAGCCGTCAGCTTCGCCTCCGCGTCGATCGCCCGCTTCAGCGCCGCCTTCATCTCGTCCTGGGCCTTGCCGAATGCCGCCCAGTCGCCGGCCTTCAGCGCCTTGTCGGCCTCCTCGACGGCCTTCGCGGCATCCGCGAGCGCCGCCTTGACCGTCGGGTCCTGACTGGTCGGCGGCGTGGTGGTGCCCTCGCCCGGCGGCTGGGTGGTCGGCGGCACGGGCGTGGTCGGCGCCTCGGCCCCGAACACCACGTTCAACGCCTTCTCCAGGGTGTCCTCGAAGGCCGTCTGGCCGCCATAGGTCACCAGCACCTTGCGCAGCAGCGGGTACTTCAGCCCGGAACTGCGCACGTACACCGGCTCCACATAGAGCATCCCGCCGTCGAGCGGCACCGCGAGCAGGTTTCCGTACTCGACCTCGGAGTCGCCGCCGCGCAGCAGGCGGATCGACTCAGCGATCTTCGGTTCGGACTGGAACTTGCTCTGCACCTGCCCCGGTCCGTCGACCGGCTTGCTGGTCGGGAGTTTCAGGATGCTGATCTTGCCGTAGTCCGGGGTGCCCGGATCGGCGTTGACCGCCATGAAGGCACTCAGGTTGGGCCGCTCGTTCGGCGTGAACGTCGTCGTGAGCGAGAAGACCTGGTCCTTCTCCTTCTGGTCCGGCATCTTCATCGACAGGTAGTACGGCGGAACCGCCGTGCCGGCCTTGGTCGTCGGGTCGTCCGGGACGGCCCAGGCCTCACTGCCGCTGAGGAAGGTCTGCGGGTCCGTGACGTGGTACCGGGTCAGCAGTTCGCGCTGGACCTTGAAGAGGTCCTGCGGGTAGCGCAGGTGCTCCATGAGCGCCTTGGGGATCTCACTCTTGGTCTTGACCGTGCCGGGGAACGCCTTCATCCAGGTCTTCAGGACGGGGTCCTTGGTGTCCCACTGGTACAGGTTGACCGTGCCGTCGTACGCGTCGACGGTCGCCTTCACCGAGTTGCGGATGTAGTTGACCTGGTTCTCCTGCGCCACCACCGCGCGCTGGCTGTTGGTCAGCGAGTCCGCGGTGCTCTGGCCCAGCGTGGTGCGCGAGGCGTACGGGTAGCCGTTCGTCGTCGTGTACGCGTCGACGATCCACTTGATCCGGCCTTCCACCACCGCCGGATACGGGGCCCCGTCGATGGTCAGCCACGGCGCGACGGCCTCGACGCGCTGCTTGGGCGTGCGGTTGTAGAGGATCCGCGAGCCGTCGCCGATGGCGCCCGAGTACAGGATCTGCGGCTCGCTGAAGGCGAGCGCGTAGGCGGCCCGGTTGATCGGGCTGTCGAGATTGACGCCGGAGTCGCCCTTGTAGCTCGTCTCCTTCTCGCCCTTGTCGTCGGAGTAGTCGAGCTCCTTCTGCGGCCCGCCGACGATCGAGTACTGCCTCGTCTTCTCGCCGTAGTAGACGCGCTGCTCGAAGTCAGTGCCGAACATCCCCTTGGAGGGCAGGTCGGACTGGGTGAAGTCCGGCGCCCCCTGGTCACCGACGGTGGTGCCCTTGGCAGCGACCACGCCATAGCCGTGCGTGTACTTGAAGTGGTCGTTGATCCAGTTGTTCTTCGGGATGCCGCCGATGTTCAGCTCGCGCAGGCCGATGACCGTGTCCTGGCCCTTGTACCGGTCCACGGCGAGCGTGGACGGGAAGGCGTAGTAGCCCTTGACCTGCTGGAGCTGCTGGAAGGCCGGGGAGACGATGTTCGGGTCGAGGAGGCGGACGCTGGCGGTGGTGTCGGCCACCTGCCTCAGCTTCGTCTTGTCCTGCGTCTGCGGAACGCCCGGGTAGTCCTTGACCTCGGATCCCGCGATCCCGTACGCGTCACGCGTCGCCTTGATGTTCTTCTCGACGTACGGGGATTCCTTGGCCTGCTCGTTCGGCTGGACCTGGAACTTCTGCACGATCGCCGGATACAGCCCGCCGATGAGGATCGCCGAGAGCACCATCAGGCCGAAGCCGATGACCGGCAGCTGCCAGGTACGGCGCCACAGCGTCGCGAAGAACAGCGCGGCGCAGATCGCGGCGATGGCGACGAGGATCGTCTTGGCCGGCAGGTACGCGTTGGCGTCGACGTACCGCAGGCCCGTCCAGTTGTCCGCGGCCTTGAAGTCGCTGGACTTCACTGCGAGGCCGTACCGGTCCAGCCAGTACGCGATGGCCTTGAAGGTGACGAAGAGGCCGAGCAGCACCGACAGGTGCCCGGTCGCCGCGGCGGTGGCACGGGCGCCGGGGCTGGTCACGCGCAGCCCGCCGTACAGGTAGTGCACGACGACCGCGGCGATCACGGACAGCACGGCCGCGGCGAAGCCGAAGCCGAGCAGGAAGCGGTACCAGGGCAGGTCGAAGGTGTAGAAGGACACATCCATGTTGAACTGGGGATCCTTCGTGCCGAAGGACACCCCGTTCACATACATCAGCCAGGTCTTCCACTGGCCGGCCGCCGAGGCGCCCGCGATCAGGCCCACGAGCGAGGCGATCCCCAGGAGCAGCCACTTCTTGTACGGGGCGACGCTCATCCGGTAGCGGTCGAGGCTCTGCTGCTCCATCGACATCGCGCTGAGCGGCGGCCGCAGTCGGTACGCCAGCCAGATGTTGAACCCGACGGCACCCGCCATCAGCAGGCCGAAGATGGCGAAGAGGCCGATCTTGGTCCACAGGGTGGTGGTGAAGACGACGGAGTATTTGACCGACCGGAACCAGAGCCAGTCCGTCCAGAAGCCGGCGAACATGACGAACGCCATGGCCAGGACGGCCAGGACCCCCAAGGTCATCAGAAGAGTGCGGGCTCGCCGGGACGGGCGGCCGACTCTCATCCGTGGCCCCGAAGGGCCTCCGCCGCGGTCCGGCATCTGGAAAGCCAAGGTGCGCACCTCGAAAGTCGCTGTGTCTGGTGATACTGGAAATTTTCAAAAGCTGGGCCCCGATCGTAGAGCCCACTCATGCAACTTACTGAGGCTTTAGTCAGTTCCCGGTATCCGGTGGAAAGGAGGCAGGATGTTGTCCATGTCCAACCTTTCGCCTTCCCCCGGCGGCACCCCCATGGCGGCCAGCCCGCTGACGCGTGCCTGCCTCGAAATCGACGAGTACGCGGCCGGCCTCGGCTGGGACCAGCCCGCGCGGCTGTTCGCGCTCGTCGACACCGCCAAGCTCCGCAAGCAGGAGCCGCGCCTCGCCGGCCAGCTCGGCCTCGACCAGGACGACGCCGGCAAGTCCTCCCTCACCCCGATCGAGCAGGACGAGCTGCCTGCCGGTACCGCCCTCGACAAGTTCCTGGGCACCGTCGCCTGGCCCGACGCGGTCGTCGGCTGCGCGCTGACGGTGGAGCGGCTGATGCTGCCGCCATCCGCGGAGGCCTCCGTACCGGAGGGGCTCAGCGACAAGCAGCTGGCGAAGTGGGTCGCCGGGCACCCGGAGCGGCAGGAGGTACGGCTGACCGTGGCCGTCCTGCGCGACGGGTCGCGCGAGTCGGCCGTAAGGCTTCGCGAGAAGGACTCCTCGACCGAGGTCCTCACCGGCGGGGGCCTGGTGCCCGGGCTGGCGGAGGCGCTGGCCGCGACCTTCTCGTAGCAGGCTGGCGGGCGGGACCGGTCAGGGCTTGTCGCAGCGCGGCAGCCCGGCCGTGTCCCCCTTGCTGATCTTCTGCAGCGCCTTCGTGGCGTCGTCGATGGTGGAGACCTTCACCAGGGTCAGGCCGTCGGGCACGTGGGAGGCGGCGGAGCCGCAGTTCTCGGCCGGGGTCAGGAAGTACCGGGCGCCGGCCTGGCGGGCGCCGATGGTCTTCATCTGGATCCCGCCGATCGGGCCGACCTTGCCCGCGTCGTCGATGGTGCCGGTGCCCGCGACGAACTTCCCGCCGGTCAGGTCCTCCGGGGTGAGCTTGTCGACGATGCCGAGGGCGAACATCAGGCCCGCGCTCGGGCCGCCGACGTCGGCGAGCTTGATGTCGATCGTGAACGGGAAGGTGTGGTCGGTGCCGGCCCGGATGCCGACGATGGCGTGACCGTCGCCCTCCGCCTTGCCCGCGGTGATCGTGACCTTCTCAGGGTTGCCCGGCTCCCGGTGCGCGCGCTCGGCCGCGGCCGCCTCGGCGGCGGGCACCACGGTGAACTCGACCGGCTCGCCGGGCTTGTGCTTGGTGACCAGCTTCGCGACGTCGCCGGGCTCCTTCACCGCAGTGCCGTCCACGGCCTGGATCACGTCCCCGGCGTGCAGCTTGCCCTCGGCGGGGCTGGCCTTGACGACGGAGGAGACCACGACGCGGGCGGTGACCGGGATGCCGAGCTGCTGGAGGGCCGCCACCTTGGCGCTCTCCTGCGACTGGCTGAACTCCTCGGCGTTCTCCTGCGTGGATTCCTTGTCCGTCTTGCCGTTCGGGTACAGGTTCTCGTGCGGCACGACGATGTTGTCGTCGGCCAGCCAGCCGTACGCCGCCTCCAGCAGGTTCATGTCGTAGTCGGCGCCCGTGACGCGGACCGTCGTCATGTTGAGGTGACCGCTGGTGGGGTACGTCTTGTGCCCCGAGATGCTGAGGACGGGCTCGCCGCGCGAGTCCCCGAGCGTGTTCACCGTCGGGCCGGGACTCATCTCGGAGTACGGGACCTTGATGAACACCCCTGCGCAGAGCAGCGCGAACAGCGTGAGGGTGGAGGCGAGCATCGTCGCAGTGCGGCGTGGCATGGATCGACAGTACGGGACGGCTCTGACGGGCGGCCGCTGGGGCCGGTCCGTACGGGGTCCGTCCTGGTCGCGGGGCTGGTGCTCGCGGGGCGGGTGTCGCGGAAGTACTCGCCGGAGGGGGCTCGCGGGACGCCTCAGACGGCGTCGGAACCGGAGTGCGCCTCCGCCTTTGCCCTGGTCCGGTCGGCGTTGTCCATGGCCTCGCGGAATCTCGCGTAGCCGGCCAGCTCGGATATGTCACCGGAGGTACGGTCGCGCGCTGCCCAGCTGCCCCATATCGCCGCTCCGATGGCGGCGAAGAGCGGAATCAGCAACCACGCCAGAGACGCCATGGGCGTGCCTCCCTACCCCGAAGTACGTGTCGTTGGTGGCTTCAACGCTCCTGCCCGGGAGGGGGTTACGCAAATCGGGGGCGTGTTGCGCGGCCGAACGGGTGTGACGTTACCCCGTGTGATCCGCCGGGGTTTCAGCAGGCCCCGACCCACTCCTCGCTGCCGTCCGAGAACGTCTGGTGCTTCCAAATCGGGACCTCGTGCTTGAGGTCGTCGATCAGCATCCGGCAGGCCTCGAAGGCCTCGCCCCGGTGCGGGCAGGAGACGGCGACGACGACCGCGAGGTCCCCTACGGCCAGGTCGCCGACGCGGTGCACGGCGGCCAGGGCGCGGACGGGGTACTTCGCCACGACGCGCTCGGCGACGCGGCGCATCTCGTCCTGCGCGGTGGGATGACAGGAGTAGCCGAGCGAATCGACGTCCGCCCCGCTGTCGTGGTTGCGCACCGTGCCGACGAAGAGCGTCGTACCGCCCGTCGCGTCGTCGCCGACGGCCTGGAAGACCTCGTCGATCGAGAGCGGGGTTTCACGGATCTCGAGGAGCCGGATCGGGTCCGAAGCGGCCTGCTCGCCGGGGTGGTCGAAGTGCGGTGCCATGCTGCCATCGTGCACCACCACTCCGACATCGCGGAATAGCCGATTCGACCGGCTGTGCGACCCCGGAGTATGGAGCCTCCTACAGGAATCGCAGGCCGGACCGCCTCCACCGCCTCCATCCGGAGCCCGAAGCCCTCGGCGGAGGCGGTGGCGGTGGCGGTGGCGGTGGCGGTGGCTGCCGTCAGATGCCGCGGCGCCTGCGGGCCCGGCGGACCGCGGCGGCGGCGCCGAGCAGGGCGACCGTCGCGCCCGCGGCGCCGGCGGCCGTGGCGGCGTCCTTGCGGCCCAGGCGGCGGCCCGCGACCGTGTGGCGGCCCGCGACCTCCTGGAGGAGCTCCGCCAGCACCTCCTCGTTGGTCCAGCGGGGCCGCCAGCCCGCCGCGTGCAGCCCGCTGACGCTGACCACCCACGGGTGCATCGTGTACGCGAGGTCCCCGGCGGGGGACGGGGTCAGGCCGATCCGGTGCAGCCGCGCCGCGGCCCCCAGGGCGACGGCCGACGGGAGCTCCATGCGGCGGATGCCGCTCAGCTCCTCGACCTCCTCCTGCTCCAGCCAGCCCTCGCAGCCCACCGCGAGCTCGCCCTCGACCTTCTCCAGGGCCGCGTACTCCAGGGCGCTGACCAGGTCCTCCACGTGGCAGAACTGCCACTTGGGCCGGGATCCGGCCACCACCAGCAGGCGCGGGGACTCGAAGTACCGGGTCAGCGCGGTGTCCGTGCCGCCGACCAGGACCGCCGGGCGGATCACCGTGACGTTCAGGCCCGGGTGCGCCCGCGGCGCCCGGCGTCCCAGCCGCTCGATCTCCAGGAGGTCGGCCAGCCCGGTCGCCTCGGCGGTCGCGCGGAGCTCGGAGTCCTCCGACAGCGGGATGTCGTTGTCGGGCAGGGCCCCGTAGACCATCGCCGAGGTGCAGAGAACGACCCGGTGTACCCCGGCCGCCGCGGCGGCGGTGAGCACGGTCTGGGTGCCGCGCACGTTGTACGCCGTACGGGCCGCCGGGTCCGTCTCCAGGTCGAGGTCCAGCGCGAGGTGGACCACGACGTCCGCGCCGCGCAGCTTCTCGGCGATCGCGGGGTCCCGTACGTCGAGGACGTGCCACTGGGCGTCCGCGCAGTCGCCCCGCCGCTCGTCGATCGCGATGACCGCCTTGACCTCGTCGGAGGCGGCCAGACGGCTCACCAGGGCGGCGCCTACGCCCGCCGCGGCGCCGGTCACGGCGATCACGGGGCCTCGCACGGCCGGGTTTCGCGGCTGGCGAACGCCGTCGGCACTGTGGGCGCTGTCACCGTGCTCAGGGCGGTTTTCCGAGCTGTGCTTGTCCAAAGCGTGCGGATCTGGGGAACTCACCAGGCGTCTCCAGCGGTTGTCTTCAGTAGGGACGCGCCGTGACGCGTACCTACCAGGTGATGTCCATCCTGCCGCAGCCCCGGAGTCGGCGGAGCACCGAGCCCGGAAGCGGGTGTGGTGTCTACGCTGGGTGGTGTTGTCGGACCATTGCCCGTCGGCTCCCGCCGGCGGCCCTACGAGCCGAGGAAACCCGTGAGCGACACCCCATTCGGATTCGGCCTTCCGCCGGAGGAGCCGGAGAACGGCGACGAGGGCAAGAAGAAGGGCAATCAGGGCGGTCAGGGCGGCCCGAATCCGTTCGGGTTCCCGGGCATGGGCCTGCCGGGCGGCGCCGGGGGCCCCGGCGGCGCGGACAATCCCTTCGCAGCGATGTTCGGTTCGATGAACCCCAATGACCTCGGTGCGGCCTTCCAGCAGCTCGGCCAGATGCTCAGCTACGAGGGCGGTCCCGTGAACTGGGACATGGCCAAGGACATCGCCCGCCAGACCGTCGCCCAGGGCACGGCGGACGGCGTTAAGGACGCCAGCGTCGGCCTCGCCGAGAAGTCCGCCGTCGAAGAGGCCGTGCGCCTCGCCGACCACTGGCTGGACGGAGTCACCTCGCTGCCCTCGGGCGCCGCGACGGCCGTGGCGTGGAGCCGCGCCGAGTGGGTCGAGGCCACCCTCCCGGTGTGGAAGGAGCTCGTGGACCCGGTCGCGGAGCGGGTCGGCGCGGCGATGGGCAGCGTGCTGCCCGAGGAGATGCAGGCCATGGCGGGCCCGCTGCTCGGCATGATGCGTTCCATGGGCGGGGCCATGTTCGGCCAGCAGATCGGCCAGGCCGTGGGCGTGCTCGCGGGCGAGGTCGTGGGCTCGACCGACATCGGGCTGCCGCTGGGCCCGGCCGGCAAGGCCGCGCTGCTTCCGCTGAACATCGAGAGCTTCGGCAAGGACCTGGGCGTCTCCTCGGACGAGGTGCGGCTGTACCTGGCGTTGCGCGAGGCGGCCCACGCCCGGCTGTTCGCGCATGTGCCGTGGCTGCGCTCGCATCTGTTCGGCGCCGTCGAGGGCTACGCCCGCGGCATCAAGGTCGACACCTCGAAGCTGGAGGACGTGGTCGGCCAGCTCGATCCGTCGAACCCGGAGCAGCTCCAGGAAGCCCTTCAGGGCGGCATGTTCCAGCCGCAGGACACCCCGGAGCAGAAGGCCGCCCTGGCCCGCCTGGAGACGGCGCTCGCGCTGGTCGAGGGCTGGGTCGACGCGGTCGTGCACGAGGCGGCCAAGCCCCGGCTGACCTCTGCGGACGCCATGCGCGAGACCATGCGGCGGCGCCGTGCCTCGGGCGGCCCGGCGGAGCAGACCTTCGCGACCCTGATCGGGCTGGAGCTGCGCCCGCGCAGGCTGCGCGATGCCTCGCGGCTGTGGGCCTCGCTGACCGACGCACGCGGAGTGGACGGCCGGGACGGGCTCTGGGAGCACCCGGACATGCTGCCGACGGCCTCCGACCTGGACGACCCGGACGGGTTCGTGCACCGCGAGCAGCTGGACTTCTCCGAGATCGACAAGATGCTCGGCGAGGCCGCCGAGAAGCGTGACCAGCGCGAGCGGGGCGGCGACCAGGGCGAGGGCGAAGAGAAGAAGTGAGTCTGCACGAAGACGCCGTCCTCGTTCTGAAGGGGTACGAGGGGCAGGACGCGCAGCAGAGCGAGCTGCGGGACGTTTACCTGGAGCACCTGGCCGCGCATCCGGACGGGGTCTACAAGCCCTGCCAAGCCGGGCACATCACCGGCAGCGCGCTGGTGGTCGACCCGGCGCGGGGCCGCGTACTGCTGACCCTGCACAAGAAGCTGGGCATGTGGCTTCAGATGGGCGGGCACTGCGAGCCCGGTGACGCCACGCTCGCCGAGGCCGCGCTGCGCGAGGCCGTGGAGGAGTCGGGGATCCCGTCCGGTCTGACCCTGCTGCCGGGAGGGCCGGTACGGCTGGACCGGCATCCGATCCCGGCGCCGTGCAACTGGCACCTGGACGTCCAGTACGCGGCGCTGGCTCCGGCCGGCGCGGTGGCGGAGATCAGCGAGGAGTCGCTGGACCTGCGCTGGTTCCCGTACGAGGAGGTGGCGGCGGTGGCCGACACGTCGGTCGTGCGGCTGATGGAGGCGACCCGGGCGCGGCTCTGACGCACGGGAAATGACGGAAGGGGCGGTCCCGCGGGGCCGCCCCTTCCGGTTACCTCGTTCCCGGCTGGTTCCGGGATTCCCGGCTAGAGCTAGACCAGGATTCCCGGCTGGTTCCGGGATTCCCTGCTAGTTCCAGGCGTTGTTCTGGTTCTGGGCGTGGGAGCCGTGCTGGCCCATGCCGTACTGCGCGGCCATGCCCTGCCCCAGCTGGGCGTTCTGCGGCGGCAGCACCTCACTGGGCTGCACCAGCGCGAAGCCGGTGCCGAGGAAGCTGAGCTCCCAGCCCTCGCCGGTGTTCCCGCGCCGCCGCCAGACGCCGGTGGAGTGCGTCTGGGCCTGCATCTGCACCCGCAGCGAGGTGGACCAGGCGACGATGGCGTCCGCGTCGGCGTTGACGTACTTGTCGGGCGTGACCTGCATCATCAGCGGCTGCCCGGAGGTCATCAGCGCGACCTTGCCGCGGCCGCTGATGTTGAGCTGGTACTTGCCGGTCCCGGAGACTCCGTACTGGCTGTCCACCGCGATGGCCTCGGTGTGCAGGGTGGAGTCCAGGGCCAGGACGTAGCTGCTGTCGACGGTGAGACCGTCCTGGTCCACGTCCACGACGTGCACGTACTGGGCGAGGTTGGCCAGGTAGACCGTGCCCTGCCCGGAGCAGCGCATCAGGTCGAGGCCCTCGCCGGTGCGGGCGCGGGCGGTGCGCTGGGTGGTGCTCTGGTACTCGCCGTCGAAGTCGATGATCCCCTGGTAGGCGACCATGGCGCCCTTGCGGGCGAGTACGTCGTCGGAGCCGCTCAGCGAGACCCGCAGCAGCTGCGGGTTCTGGACGGCGTACCGCTCCTGGGACTGCGCCTCGGCGTGGGCGAAAAGTGCGCTCTGCATGATGTGTCCGCTCCCCCTCAGCCCCGGGCCCGAAGGCGGTCGGTGCTGTCCTCGCTGGGCTGTACGACGACGATGCCCTGACCGGAGAAGGCCATCTGGTAGGCCTCCCCGCTGCCCCGGCCGATCATCGACGAGGCCTTGAAGCTGCGCTTCCCCTTGACCTTGAGGTTCGGGGACCACGCGACGAGCGCGTCCGGGTCGACGTACGTCTCGTCCTCGCCGCGGCCGCAGTCGACCACGATCGGGGTGCCGCGGGAGGTGATCGCGACCCAGCCGGTGCCGGCGACCTGGACGTTGAACAGTCCCTGGCCGGCGAACTTGGCCATGCCCTTGACCCGTTCGACGCCCCACTGGAGGTGGGCGTCGAAGGCGAGCAGGTTGGTTCCGTTGACGGAGAGGGCGTCGTTGTTGAGGTTGACCACAACGACGTCCGCGCCGTAGTCGGCGAGGTAGAGCAGGCCGTCGCCGGTGCACTTCATCAGCGGGGCGCCCTCGCCGGTGAGCCACTGCGAGGCCATCTGGCGGACGGCGGGCGGGTTGGGCTCGTACTGGACGAAGCCCTCGTACGCGACCATCGAGCCGGTGCGCGCGAAGAGGTCCTGGCCGCTCTGCATGGCGACCTTGAGCATCGCCCGGCCGTGGTTCTCCATGCGGGCCGTGACGGGGGTCGGGGCGTAGCCCGCGAGCTGCTGGTTCATTGCGTTCATGGCATTCATGTGGGGCTCCCTCAGACCTCGTACGGCTGGACGACGATGAAGTTGCCGGGAGCGCCGCGGAACTGGAGGTTCACGGTCTCCCCGCTGTGGCCGGGGTAGGCGTTGCGCCGCAGCCGGACCTGGCTGGAGATGATCACCTGCGAGGCGGACGACCACGCGACGATGGCGTTGCTGTCGGCGAAGGTGGTCGGGGTGACGGGCAGGACGACGGGGACGCCGTGCGTCTTGACGATGACCGTGCCCGAGCCCTGGAACTGCATGGTGAACAGGGCGCCGCCGGGGATGCCGTGGCCCTCGATGCGGCGGACCTCGTGCTGGAGGGACTCGTCGAAGGCGAGCACGCTCTCGGCGGAGACGCAGATTCCGTCGCCCTGGAGCTCGATGGCGTGCAGGTGGGCGCCGTTCTCCGCGAGGAAGACCTGGCCGCGGCCGGTGCAGCGCATGAGCTGCATCTCCTGGCCGGTGGCGTTGCCGACGATGCGGCCGGCGAAGCCCGCGCCCTTGTAGCTGAAGTCGACCTTGCCCTGGTACAGGACCATGCTGCCCTGGCGGGCGAGGACGGGCTGGCCGCCCATCGACAGGTCGACGCGCATGAGCTGCTGGTTCTGCGGGGTCCAGCGGGCCCCAGTGGGGGCTTCCTTGTACGGCTGGAGCGCGGCGGCGAGGCCTGCGCCCTGGGCCGGCTGCGGGTACCCGGGCTGCTGGGTCTGGGGGTATCCGGGCTGCGGGGCCTGGGGGTACCCGGGCTGCTGGCCGTAGCCGGCGGGCGGCTGCTGGCCGGGGACCTGGCCGTACGAGGGCTGCTGGCCGTACGGGGCCGGGGCCGGCGGGGGGACCTGGCCGGGGTACTGACCGGGTGCCTGGCCCGGGTGCTGGCCGGGGACCTGGCCGTACGAGGGCTGTGGCGGCTGGCCGTACGGGGCGGGGGCCGGGGCGGGCGGGGCCAGGGGGGCGCCGAGGGGCGCCGCCATGGTGGGAGCGGCGTGGACCGGCTGCTGGGGCGCGGCGGGCTGCTGGTACGGGGCCGGGGCGGGTGCCGGGGCCGGGGCCTGCGCCGGTGCGCCGAAGGACGGCGCGGGGGCCGGGGCGGCGGCCTGGGGCGGCGGGGCGAACCCGGGCGAGGCGGCGGCCTGGGCCTGGGCCTGCGGCTGCGGCGCCTCCTCCTCGGCGACCTCGCCGCCGAAGTTCTTCAGCAGCGCGGCGAGCCCGCCGTCGAAGCCCTGGCCGACGGCGGCGAAGCGCCATACGTCCTTGAGGTAGAAGTCGCCGATCATCAGCGCGCGCTCGGTGCTGAACTCCGAGCCCGTGAAGGCGTAGCGGACGACTTCTTCGCCGCCGGCCACGATCCGGATGTAGCCCGGGCCGATCTGCGACATCTGTCCGGCGCCGTCGATGCTCGCGGTGAAGGACAGCTTGTGGATGCCCGCCGGAATCCGGTCGAGAGTCACCCGGAAGGATTCGCTGTCACCGGCCTGCGCGCCGAGCTGCTGAATGGACTCTTCCGGCGACTTCGGCTGGTTGTAGAAGACGAAGTAGCGGTCGTCCGACAGCTGCTCATTCGCGTCGAGCCCGAAGCAGCTGATATCGAAGGCGAGTCCGGGCCCGGCGATCGAGACGCCCACGTACAGATCGGTGCCTGCCGTCAGATCGCTGATCTTGGCCTTGTGACCTCGTTGGAATTCCCTGGCCATACGTAACGACCGTCCCCCGTCCCGACAGTGAATGCGTGCCGCCCAGGCTAACGGCTTCGGCCGACATCCGGCCAAGTCGGTACCGACCCGGTACATATCACGCTGCGTTACATGAGGTCATTCGTCCCGGGCAGCAGGCACCTTCGGGAGGCGTTCGGCCGCGACCACGCCCTCAAGGTAGCCACGGGCCCGTTCGGTGCGCGGGTACGCCTCCAGCAACTGCCAGAAGCGCGGGCCGTGCCCCGGCACCAGGAGATGGGCCAGCTCGTGCAGCAGCACGTAGTCGACCACGTACTCCGGCATTCCCTGGAGGCGGTGCGACAGCCGGATGCTGCCTTCCGCGGGGGTGCAGGAGCCCCAGCGGGTGTTCTGATTGGTGACCCAGCGCACCGAGCGGGGGCGGGCACGGCTGCTGAAGTACTGCTCCGACAAACGCTCCGCGCGCTCGGTGAGTTCCGCATCCCCGAGGGTGCGCTTGCTCTCCTGGGCGGCCAGTTTGTCGAGCATGACGCCCACCCAGCGCTGCTCTTCCGCCTCGGACATCCGGGCAGGGATCAGGACGACCGTCCGGTCACCCTCACGGTAGGCGGATACGGTCCTGCGGCGGCGCGCGCTCCGGCGGACTTCGACGGCACGCTGCGATGGGTCGGCGGACACGCCACGACGGTACCCGCTCGCCGCTGCGGAAGTCCTTCCCGTCCGGGGTTCGAACATGATCGATTCGCCGCGGGCACACGGAACACCCATTTCCTTCATCTCATATGCCTAATAGGGGTTGCCTGTGGACAAATTTCCACGCCGGGTGCGAAGGGAGGGCATGGTGCGAGGGAGGCAAAAGGAGCGGTACGCGATTCGAGGGGGAAATGGCGATGTATCCGAAGGTGAAGCCGGCACTGGCGCGGGCATGGCGTGATCTGCAGACGGTGCAATTCGGGGTGACGCCCGCCCACGCGGTGGTGCTCGGCCCGGTGGACACGGCGACGGGTTCGCTGATCGACCGGATCGACGGGACACGGGGCATGGAGTTGCTGCGGGCGGAGGCAGCGGGGATGGGCCTGCCGGAGGGCCAGTTGGACGAGCTGGTCCGCCGGCTGGCGGGGGCCGGGCTGCTCGACGACGCCACCGCGGGCGGTCCGCGGGCCCAGGCGGTGCGGCGCCGGCCGGAGACCCTGGAGCGGCTCGGGCCCGATCTGGGCTCGCTCTCGCTGGTGCACCGGGAGCCCGGCGGAGACTTGCGGGGCATCGCCGCCCGGCGGGCGATACGGGTCCAGGTGCGCGGGAGCGGCCGGGTGGGCGCGGTGATCGCCACCGTCCTGGCGGGAGCCGGGGTGGGCCGGGTCGAGGTGCTGGACGGCGGCCGGGTGCAGCCGGCGGATGTGGCGCCGGGCGGGCTCGGGCCCGGGAGCATGGGCCGGCTGCGGGCCGAGGCAGCGGGGGCGCTGGTGCGGGAGGCGGCCCCGGGACGGGCTCCGCGGGCCGGGGAGAGCCAGGGGCCGGAGCCCGGGCTGGCCCTCGTGGTGGTCGCGCCGAGGGACGGGTTACAGGCGTGGGCCCCGGATCCGGACACCGCGGCCGACTGGGTCGCCACCGGCACCCCGCACCTGTACGCGGGGGTGCTGGAGGGCACCGGGCTGGTGGGGCCGCTGGTGCTGCCGGGCGCCACGGCGTGCGCGGGGTGCATGGAGCGCGACCGGGTGGACCGGGATCCGGCCTGGCCGAGACTGCTCGTCCAGTGGCGCTCGGCCCACCGCCGGCGCACCGGCGCGGCCTGCGACCTGGGCCTGTCCACCGCGGTGGCCGGCCTGGCGGCGGCCCACGCCCTGTCCTTCCTCGACGGGGAGTTGCCCGCCTCGACCGCCGCCCGCTGGGAGGCCGCACTCCCGAGCCTGCACTGGCAGCGCTCCGGGGTCCCACCCCACCCGGACTGCCCCTGCGGCGCGGCCGTCCCGACGGAGCAGGCGGTGCGGTCATGAGGAGGTGGCTACGGAAACCCTGCGCGCCTGTCTTCGACGGTGCGGCAGAACTGCACGATCCGGGACTCGGCCGACGGGACCAGCGGAATCAGGCTGCGCAGGGCCAGGAGCAGTTCGTGCACCTGCCCGCGGGGCGGGTTGGCCCTCAGGAACCGGATGAGGTCCTGCTCGGCCTCCTCCCACCGGCCCCACAAGCAGTGCGCGAGGAGGAGATTGCCCATGTCCGCCGGGTCCGGGGTTTCCTCAGTTTCCTCAGGCGCTGCGGGCGTGAGGAGTTCGACCACCCGGGCCAGGTGGCCGTCACGATCGGGGTGCCGCACCGCATGGAGCACCACCGCAGTTTCATAGAGCGCCCACGCGTCGTCGGGTTCGAGATCGGTTGCGCGGGTGAGATCGGTCAACGCAGCGTCGTAGTGGCCCAGCAACCGATGCACAAGACCGCGGCTGGTGAGGGACCAGACGGCGTCGGATCTGAGTTCGACGCTTCGGGTGAAGTCGGCCAGAGCCGCTTCGTACCGACCCGACATCCGGTGGGACATTCCCCGACGGCTGACGGCCCAGTAGTCGTCGGGATCAAGCTCGACGGCCAGGTCATAGTCGGCCAGAGCCTCCTCGTGCCGATCCAGCATCGTCCGCGTCAGGCCGCGTTGCGTGAGCGCCCAGCCGTAGTCCGGCTTGAGCTCGATCGCCCGAGTGAAATCGGGTTCGGCTTCCTCGTACCGGCCCAGGGAGTGGTACACGTCACCTCGGCGGGCGAAGGCCCAGTGGTAAGCCGGGTCGAGTTCGACCGCGCGGGTCAGGTCGGCCACGGCCTCCTCATGACGGCCCAGCCATCGGTACGCGTCACCCCGGCCGGCGAGGGCCCAGTCGTAGCCCGCGTCGAGCTCGATGGCCCGCGTGAACGCGGCCACCGCCTCCTCGTACCGGCCCAGGGAGGTGTAGGCGTAACCGCAGCCGGCCATGGCCCACTGGTAGTCCGGGCTGAGCTCGACGGCCCGCGTGAACGCGGCCACCGCCTCCTCGTACCGGCCCAGGGAGCGGTACACGTCACCCTGGCAGGCGAAAGCCCAGGCAGAGTCGGCCTTGAGCTCGATCGCACGGGTGAAGTCGGCCAGCGCCTCCTCATGCCGCTCCATCACGCCGAACGTGACACCTCGGTTGGTAAGAGCCCAGGCGCTGTCCGGTGCGATGTCGATGGCGCGGTTGGAGGCGGAGAGCGCCTCCTCGTACCGCTTCATCGATCGGAGGGTGTGGCCCCGGCTCGTGAGCGCCCAGTCGTAGTCCGGCTTGAGCTCCAGGCTCCGGTCGAAGTCGGCAAGCGCCTCCTCGTACCGCTCCGCTTGTTGATAGGCGAGGCCGCGGTAGGAGACGTTCAAGACATCCTCCGGGTTGACTTCGACGGCACGGGAGTAGTCCGCTATCGCCTCGTCCAGCATGCCCATCAGCTGATAGGTCCGGCCCCGGCCGAAGAAGGCACGGTCGCCCTCCAGGTCGAGGGCAAGGGCTTGCGTGTAGTCGGCCAGGGCCTGCGGATAGGTGTCGGCGTTGCGATGGTCCCTGCCACGCAGCGTCAGTGCGAGGGCCTGACCCCCGCGGTCGAGATCTCCGCGGGTCAGGAGAACGGTCAGCACGGCGATTCCGTTGCGCGGTTCCTCCCCCAGGGCCGTCAGGATCCGCTCACCCCAACCGGTGACCGCGGGTTCGTCGCAATCACGACCGGCCGTGATCATGGCCTGGGCCCAGCGGCTCAGACTGATCGTGTCGTGGTCGTAGGCGTCGAGGAGTTCCCGCAGGACGCCCGGGAGGGCAGAGCGCGGGTCGGCGCAGAGGCGGTGATAGGTCTCCTGGAGCCGGTAGGCGCGCCAGCGCTCGTCCTCCCACCAGCCGTCGGCCGGGGCGGCGGCCTCCTCCAGCCTCGCGCGGCGCTGCCGGAATGCGTCGGCCAGCCGGGTGTGCAGCTGCTCCCACCGCGCCGGGGACTGCCTGCGCTGCAGGCGGAGCATCGCGCTGCGGACGACCTCGTGGTAGCGGCAGTGGCCCGAACGGTCGGTGACGAAGGGCATCGACCGCAGCCAGCCGAACAGCTCGGCCGCTTCTTCCTCGACGGCCGTCCGGAACACGTCCTCGTCCAGCTCCTGGGGAAACGCGCAGGCCAGGGCGGCGGCCCGGCGGGCGGGATCAGCCTCCCACTTCAGGAACCGCTCGACGGCGGTGCCGCTGGGATCCCCGATCTCCTCCACACTGCCGGGCTGGCTCTCGGCAAGCGTGGAGACCAGGACCGGAAGCCGCCCTGACAGGCGCAGGATCACCTCGACGACCCGTTCGTCCGTCACTCCCTTTCCAGCGAGGAGCTGGCGGGCCTCGGCGTCGGTGAACACCTCCAGCGGCCAGTCGGTGACCAGGTCGTGCCAGTCCTCCCAGCACCGCGCGGCCAGCCGTGACTGTCCGGCAAGGGTCACCAGCACATTCGCCGGCAGCTCCCCGTAGCGGTCGCTGACCAGCACGTCCCGGAGCCACGTGTCCAGCATCGGTCCCGTGCGCTCGTAGGTGTCGAAGAAGAGCACGACCCACGGATTCCGCCGGGCCACCTCGGCGAGCTCCTCCAGGAACACCGGGGTCAGGGCGTCCAGCGGGGACAGCACGAGATCGACATCGCCGTGGGTGCGCAGCCGGGTGCTGAGGAGCGCCTTGACGCGGTCGGCGCCGGCCGCGACCTGGTTCGGGTCGACCGCGCCCGTGAAGGCGCCGACGCCCGGGATCATGCCCAGGCCCACCAGGCCCAGCTGGGAGGCGATCACGCTGGACGGCGATGGGGGGTGAGCCCCGCCGGCTGCCGGGTCGGTGCCCGCCCCGGCCATGCCGACTCCGGCGTCCGCCTCGTGCCGACGCTGCCGGTAGGTGCTCAACAGCTTGTCGAAGCCCTTGAGCGCCGTGCCCTGTTGGGCGAGCTGTGCGCTGATGACCTCCATCGCCTCGACGGCGTCCGCGACCGCTTCGTCCACGTAGGCGGTGACCGCTTGCCCTTCACGGGCGATGGTCTCCAGCTGACGCACCAGAGTGGACTTGCCCACGCCGGCCGGGCCCCGCACGTGGAAGAGGAACTGCGCCGCCTCGTCCAAGGGCTGCTTGAGGGCGTCCCGGAAGCCCGCGACCTCCCCCTGCCGCCCGATGAAGCCGTTGGAGCGGCGCCGTCGGATCAGTTCCTGCCTCGAAGGTCCCCGCCCCGCCATCCACAGCCCCCTTGCGCCCTGCACCGGCTCATCGGACAACCATGCTGTCCCATCGGAGTGAGCACTGTCCGGCGACGACCGGATCCCGCCACGTTCGGGGCGGGCGCCTGGGCCCGGGCGGCCGGGAGGGCCATGACAGGATGCCTGTGTCTGAAGCCTTGGGGGGCATCCCCTGAAATGCCGCTTGCGGCACAGCTGTCTGGGAACTGGAGGGGCGTTATGTCTGATCTTCCCCGGAAAGCCGTCACCCGTACCGTCAAGCTGGCCGCGCTGCCGCTCAGCTTCGCGGGCCGGGCCACATGGGGTCTGGGCAAGCGCATCGGGGGCAAGTCGGCCGAGATAGTGGCGCGCGAGCTGCAACAGCGCACCGCCGAGCAGCTGTTCCGCACCCTGGGTGAGCTCAAGGGCGGTGCGATGAAGTTCGGACAGGCCCTGTCCGTCTTCGAGTCGGCACTGCCCGAGGAGGTCGCCGGGCCCTACCGGGCGGCGCTGACCAAACTTCAGGAGGCGGCCCCGCCACTGCCCGCGGCGACGGTGCACCAGGTGCTGGCCGAGCGGCTCGGCGAGGACTGGCGCGAGCTGTTCGAGGAGTTCGAGGACAAGCCGGCCGCCGCCGCCTCGATCGGGCAGGTGCACCGGGCGGTGTGGCACGACGGCCGCCAGGTGGCCGTCAAGGTCCAGTACCCGGGGGCCGGCGAGGCACTGCTGTCGGACCTCAAGCAGCTGAGCCGGTTCGCCGGGCTGCTGGGGCCGCTGATCCCGGGCATGGAGATCAAGCCCCTGATCACCGAGCTGCGCGCCCGGGTCTCGGAGGAGCTGGACTACGAGCTGGAGGCCGAGGCCCAGCGCAGCCACGCGGACGCGTTCGAGGGCGACGAGGATGTCGTCGTGCCGGATGTCGTGCACCAGGGCGACCAGGTGCTGGTGACCGAGTGGATGGAGGGGACCCCGCTGTCGGAGGTGATAGCCGACGGCACACAGGAGGAACGCGACCGCGCCGGACAGCTGCTGGCCCGGTTCCTCTTCTCCGGGCCCGCGCGCACCGGGCTGCTCCACGCCGATCCCCACCCGGGCAACTTCCGGCTGATATCCGGTCCGGACGGCCGGATGCGGCTGGGCGTGCTGGACTTCGGCACGGTGGACCGGCTGCCGGGAGGCTGGCCCAAGCCCATCGGCAGGTCGCTGCGGATGACCCTGGACGGGGACGCCGAGGGGGTCTACGGGCACCTGCGCGCCGAGGGGTTCGTGAAGGAGAGCATCGAACTCGAGCCCGACGCGCTACTGGACTACCTGAAGCCGATCATCGAGCCCGCCGAGGCCGACGAGTTCACGTTCACCCGGCCGTGGCTGCGCGGCCAGGCGGCGCGGATCGCCGATCCCCGCTCCCCCGCACACCAGTTGGGCCGGCAGATCAACCTTCCGCCCTCGTACCTGCTGATCCACCGGGTGACGCTGAGCACCATCGGGGTGCTGTGCCAGCTGGGTTCGACCGTGCGGCTGCGGGATGAACTGGAGTCCTGGCTGCCGGGGTTCCGGCCCGAGGACTGAGCGGCCGGGGGCTGACCGGGCCGGGACTGAGCGGCCGGGGGCCGTCACCACCAGGAGGAGTCGAGACGGCCCTCGATTGCCCGGAGGTTGGCGCGCGCGCAGTCCACGCAGAAGTACTGTCGGGTCCCGTTCTCCACCGAACAAGTCCAGGTGGGCGGGGCGCCGTCGGGGGAGATCTTGCCGCAGCGCGCGCAGACGACGGGCTGGGCCTCGGTTCCCGGGGCGGGGTGGGGAGTCGGCTGGTCCACCTACAGACGATATCCCCGTGGGGGCTGGACAGCGGTCCGCAACGCACCGGGGGGACCGGTCCGTTCGGACCGGTCCCCCCGTGCGCTGTTTTCAGCTCTTAGTGCATGACGGCCATGGCCAGCGCGCGCCGGGCGCGCAGCGAGACTCGCTCGGCTCGCCGCTGCATGCGGCGGGCGGCGACCAGGCGCACGGCGTGACGCTCGGCGTCGGCCTCACGCATGCGGTCGTCCATATGGGCACGAGCCAGGGCTTCTGGGATGAGTTGCATTTCGCGGGTCCTGTTCTGACGCGAGGTGATCGCGCCTGCGGTGATGAAGTCTGCGGTGGCGGAGCCGTGCGGCTGCTCGCTCGTGGTGGCGTAGGGGGACATGAGGGCCTGCTTCAAGGGGTCGCGCGTGAGGGGGCGGTCGATGGTTCCGGCGGCGGTCATGCCGCTGCAACCGGGTTCTTGCGCGGACGGCCACGGGGGCGCTTCCGGGCGACGACGACACCCTGGACGAAGAGCTCGCCACCCCAGACACCCCAGGGCTCGCGGCGCTCGGTCGCCCCGGCGAGGCAGGCCTCGACCAGCGGGCAGGTGCGGCAGAGCGACTTGGCGTACTCGACGTCGGCCGGGGACTCGGCGAAGAAGACCTCGGGGTCGAAGGTGCGGCAGGGAACCGGGACGCCGAGGTTCTCGATGGCGTCGTCGAGCGCGGTCAGCGCGGTGAGCGGAGTCAAGGTGGAGTCCTCCGGGACTGCGGGCGGGGAGAGAGTCTGGGTCTGCGGTACGGACGGGGCGTGCGCTTCGAGTTGCACGGTGGTTTCTTCCTCGTCTTTGTCGTCTAGTCGTTCCGGCCGGGGTCGACCGGGGTCGGCTGGTACCTGGTCTTGCCAGTCCCGAGGCCCCTTCGGTCGTCGTCCCCGTTCGGGGACAAACAGAAGGGCCGCGGATCCCGGTTGGGTTCCGCGGCCCTGAAGGCGCCGGCCTGATCGTGAGATCAGACTGGATCACTCCAGGGTTCGAGCCCGCGGAAGGCCCACATCAGGTGGTGCTGCTGCTTCGTCTGCTTCGTCTGGGATCCGGCACCGGCTGCGGCCGCGAAACCATAGGCGCCATGCGCCTGGGCTTCCGCTGCTACTGCCACCGGTGCCTGGGTCGGTCGCTCATTGCGCTCGCTGATGGGAAGGGTCGCCAGGATGGCGGGGCTGTCGGCGGAGATCACAGACAGACCGGTACCCCGGAGCGAGGGCAGGAGAGACGAGGAGCCGAGCGGGCAGGAGGCGGCAACCGAGCGATCGGTCATTTTGGTGAAGGTCATGAAGCTGGCCACTGGTCTCGCCTCCTCTCGGCGTCTCGGGGACTCGGCCCGAGGGCCTGTCCCATGCGTATTCGGATAAGTACAGCACGGATCCAGGGCTTTGGAGAAGCCACCGTTTCCGTTGCTAAGAACCTATGGGGATTCGCTGGGCATGTGCAAACTATTTTTCCGACGAGTTTCTACGCGTCGTCAGCATCCGCGCCCCCAGGCTCCCCACCTGCGCAGATGGCCAGGACGTCGGCACCGTACCGCTCAAGCTTGCGACCACCCACACCCGAGATCATCGCGAGCTCTCCCTCCTCGGAGGGCGCGGCCTCCGCGATCGCCATCAGCGTCTTGTCCGTGAAGACGCAGTAGCCCGGCAGACCCTGCTCCTTGGAGCGTGCCGCGCGCCACTCGCGCAGCCGCTCGTACAGCCCCTCGTCCATGTCGGACGGGCAGTCCTCACAGCGCATCAGCTTGAGCTCGCCGGCATCGGTCAGCGTCTTGCCGCAGACCCGGCACAGCGCCGGGCCGCGGCGGCCGCGCTTGCGGGCCCCGCGCTCGGCCGTGCCGCCGGTCCGGCCTGCAGGGGCCGCGGAGCCCGGCCGCAGGCCGTTCAGGAAGCGGCTGGGGCGTCGGGAGGCCCGGCCGCCGGGGGAGCGGGAGAGCGCCCAGGAGAGCGTCAGGTGCAGCCGCGCCCGGGTGACGCCGACGTAGAGCAGCCGGCGCTCCTCCTCAACCTGCTCGTCGGTCTTGGCGTAGGTGATCGGCATCATGCCGTCGGTGAGGCCGACGAGGAACACGGCGTCCCACTCCAGGCCCTTCGCCGCGTGCAGCGAGGCGAGGGTGACGCCCTGGACGGTCGGCGCGTGCTGGGCGGCCTTGCGCTCTTCCAGCTCGATCGTCAGGTCGGCCAGGTTGGCCCCGGGCCGGGTCCGGGCGAAGTCCTCGGCGAGCCTGACGAGCGCGGCGAGGGATTCCCACTGGTCGCGCACGGCGCCGGAGCCGGCCGGCGGCTCGGCGGTCCAGCCGGTGGAGCTGAGCACGGCCCGGACCTGGGAGCCGAGCTCCACGACATCGTCGAGCAGCGGGTCGTTCCCGCCGGAGCGGGCGGCTCCGCGCAGCGCGAGGATCGCCTTCTGCACCTCGGCGCGCTCGAAGAACCGCTCGGCCCCGCGCAGCTGGTACGGGACTCCGGCGTCGGCGAGCGCCTGCTCGTAGACCTCGGACTGGGCGTTGATGCGGTAGAGCACGGCGATCTCGCCCGCGGGGACGCCCGCCGCGATCAGGTCCCGGATCCGGCCGGCGACGCCCTCGGCCTCGGCGGGCTCGTCCGGGTACTCCGCGTAGACCGGGTCGGGGCCGGGCTCGCGCTGGGAGATCAGCTCCAGCCGGTGCTCGGCGGCCCACCCCGCCAACCGCACCGCCTGGTTCAGCAGCCCGTTGGCGAGGTGGACCACCTGGGGGGTGGAGCGGTAGTCGCGGACCAGCTTGACCACGGTGGCCTGCGGGTAGCGGGTGCGGAAGTTCAGCAGGTGGTCGGGGGTGGCGCCGGTGAAGGAGTAGATGGTCTGGCTGGCGTCGCCGACCACGCAGAGGCTGTCGCGGTCGCCGAGCCACAGCTCCAGCAGGCGCTGCTGGAGCGGGCTGACGTCCTGGTACTCATCCACCACGAAGTGCTGGTACTGGGCGCGGATCTGCTCGGCGATGTCGTGCCGGTCTTGCAGGATGCCGACGGTGAGGAGCAGCACGTCCTCGAAGTCGATCATGCCGCGGTCGCGCTTGAGCTGCTCGTACGTCCCGTAGATCTGGGCGATCTCGGCCATGTCGCGGGGGGCCTCGCGGCCCGATTTGAGGGCGGCCGCCGGGTAGTCGGCGGGCACGGTCTGGGTGACCTTGGCCCACTCGATCTCGCCGGTGACATCGCGCAGCTCGTTCCGGTCGAGGCGGATGCGGCAGCGCGCGCCGGCCTCGGCGACGAACTGGATCTTGCGCTCCAGCAGCCGGGGCACCTCCCCGCCGACCGCCTTGGGCCAGAAGTACTGGAGCTGGCGCAGGGCGGCGGAGTGGAAGGTCCGGGCCTGGACCCCGCCCGCGCCGAGGGTGCGCAGCCGGCCGCGCATCTCGCCGGCGGCGCGGTTGGTGAACGTGACGGCAAGCACACTGGCGGGCATGAGCTGGCCGGACCGGACGCCGTAGGCGATGCGGTGGGTGATCGCCCGGGTCTTGCCCGTGCCCGCGCCTGCCAGCACGCACACCGGCCCGCGCAGGGTCGTCGCGACCTCGCGCTGCTCCGGGTCCAGGCCCAGGAGCACCGCGTCGGCCGAGTCGGCGCCGGCCGTGAAGGATGAGGAGTGCGTTGCTGCTGTCACCCCGCCATGCTGCCAGGTCTCGTGGGCCGGGCGTGAAACTTGTCCACAGGGCGTATGTATTCGTCGCATTTATCGCCCCGGCCATTCGCTCTCGTCCGAGTACTCGAACGTACGGGAATGGCGGCGCACTCCCGTACGTTCGAGTACTCGGACCACCGAGACCCCACAGAGGAGAGCGCCAGCATGCAGGACACGGGTTCCGTCACGATGTACAGCACGACCTGGTGTGGCTACTGCCGTCGGCTGAAGAGCCAGCTGGACCGGGAGGGCATCGCCTACAACGAGATCAACATCGAGCTGGACCCGGCGTCCGCGGCGTTCGTCGAGAAGGCGAACGGCGGCAACCAGACGGTTCCGACCGTGCTCGTCGTCTCCCCCGCCGGCAGCGAGTCGGTCATGACGAACCCGAGCCTGGCCCAGGTCAAGCAGGCCCTCGCCGTCTGATCCGCGCCGCGCACAGAAAGGTCCCCGCCGCGGCGGGGACCTTCTGCTGTGAACTGTGACACTGATGACGCGAGTGACGCGAGTGACGTGAGTCGCGAGTGACGCGGGTGACGCCGGTGACGCCGCTTACGCAAGCGGCCGCGGCAGGGGCTCCCCGTACCAGTGCTCGACCAGGCGGGCCGCGATCGAGATCCCCGACGGCGGCACCACTGCGCCCGTCTCGAACGCCTCCCGCAGCTCCTCGCGGGAGAACCAGCGGGCCTCCTCGATCTCCTCGCCATCGACCGTGATCTCGGAGCTGACGGCGCGGGCCGTGAAGCCCAGCATCAGGCTGTACGGGAACGGCCAGGGCTGGCTGGCGACGTACTCGACCTCGCCGACCTTGACGCCCGCCTCCTCCCACACCTCGCGGATCACCGACTGCTCGATGGATTCGCCCGGCTCCACGAACCCGGCGAGCGTGGAGAAGCGGCCCTCCGGCCAGTGCACCTGGCGGCCCAGCAGGGCGCGGTCGTGCTCGTCCGTGACCAGCATGATCACGGCCGGGTCGGTGCGCGGGTAGTGCTCGGCTCCGCAGCCGGGGCAGCGGCGGATGTGCCCGGCGGCCGCGACCACCGTGCGCTCGCCGCAGCGGGAGCAGAAGCGGTGCATCCGCTGCCAGTTCTCCAGGGCCACCGCGTGCACCATCAGCCCGGCGTCACGCGGGGACAGCAGCAGCCCGGCCTCGCGCAGGCCGGCCGGGCGGGCCGACTGGTCCATCCGGCCCGGCAGGGAGTCCTTCTGCAGCGCGAAGTACCGTACGCCGTCCTCGTCGGTGCCCAGGAAGTAGCGGTGGGTCTCGGTGACCGGCGCCTCGAAGGCCGGCGTCATCACGATGCCGGTGCCGCCGTCCGGGGTGTCGTCGATCAGCACCTGGCCACCGGAGACGACGAACACGCGGGTCGTCGGGTGGCTCCAGGCGGCGGCGAGCCAGGCCTCGTCGAGGCGGTGGTGCGCGGCCCGGTCTATGTCGCTGGGCGCGGCGAGCGTGATGGGGCGCTCGGTATAGGTGCTCACAGGTACTTCCAACTCCCCCGGTGGTGGGACAGGCAGGCTCAGTGGCTCGTGACTTGTGATTCGTGACTCGTGACTCGGTACGACGGGTGTGTCAGGCGGGCTTCCAGTGGGCCGCCAGGTCGCCCCAGAGGTAGGCGGTCGTCTCGACGCCCTTGAGGAGCAGGTCCAGCTCGACCTTCTCGTTCGGCGCGTGCCAGCCGTCGGACGGCACGGAGATGCCGAGGAAGAGCACGGGGGCGGCCAGGACGTCCTGGAGGTCCGCCGCGGGTCCCGAGCCGCCCTCGCGGGTGAAGCGGATCTTCTGGCCGAAGGCGCGGCCCATGGCCCGTACGACGGACTGCAGCGCCGGGTGGTCCAGCGGGGTCAGGCAGGGCCGGGTGGGGGCGCCGAAGGTGATGGAGTGCCGGATTCCGGACGGGATCCGCCCGGCCACCCAGTCCCTGACGGCCGCCTCGACCTTGTACGGGTCCTGCCCGGAGACCAGGCGGAAGGACAGCTTCAGGTGTGCGGAGGCAGGCACGATGGTCTTGCCGCCGGGGCCCTGGTAGCCGCCGCCGATGCCGTTGACCTCGGCGGTCGGGCGGGCCCAGACGCGTTCCAGGGTGGAGTAGCCCCGCTCGCCCGACGCGACGTGGGACTTGGCGGTACGGAGCCACTCGGACTCGTCGAAGGGGAGCTCCGCGATCAGCGCGCGCTCGGTGTCCGTGAGCTCGGCGATGTTGTCGTAGAAGCCGGGGATCGTGACGCGCTCGTCGGCGTCGTGCAGGGCGGCGACGAGGCGGGCGGCGACGGTGGCCGGGTTGGGCACGGCCCCGCCGAAGGCGCCGGAGTGGATGTCCTGGTCGGGGCCGTGGAGGTCGATCTCGCAGTCGGCCACGCCGCGCATGCCGGTGCAGACAGTGGGGGTGGTCTCGGACCACATGCCGGTGTCGGAGACGATCACGATGTCGGTGGCGAGGCGCGCGGCCTCGCGCTCGACCAGGGCGCGGAAGTGCGGGGAGCCGGACTCCTCCTCGCCCTCGATGAGGAGCTTGAGATTCACGGCGGGGGCGTCGGCGCCGGTCGCGGCGAGGTGGGCCCGTACGCCGAGGGTGTGGAAGAACACCTGGCCCTTGTCGTCGGCGGCGCCGCGCCCGTACATCCGGCCGTCCTTGACGATGGGCTCGAACGGGTCGGTGTGCCAGCCGTCGGCGAGGGCGGCGGGCTGGACGTCGTGGTGCCCGTAGACGAGGACGGTGGGGGCGGCCGGGTCCTCGCTCGGCCAGTGCGCGAAGACGGCGGGGGCGCCGTCGGTCTCCCAGACCTCGGCGACGGGGAAGCCGGTCTCCTTGAGCTTCGCGGCGAGCCATTCGGCGCTGCGGCGTACGTCGCCCGCGTGCTCGGGCTGGGCCGAGACGGAGGGGATGCGCAGCCAGTCGGCGAGGTCGCCGAGGAAGGCCGCGCGGTGGGTGTCGATGTACGTGCGGACGCCGGTGTCCGCCGAGGGGTGGCTCATGCCTACGAGCCTAACTGTCCGCCTGATGGTCACTATCCGTGTCCGATTTGCCTTGGAGGATCCGCTCAAGGCGGGCCCGGTCGGGGAGGTCGCGGGGGCGGATGACGCGGCCGCTGCGGACGTGGACGAAGGCGGCGGTGACCTGGTCGAGGGGGGTGCCGGTGGTTTCGGCCCAGGCCAGGCGGTAGACGGCGAGCTGGAGGGGGTCGGCCTCGGTGGAGCGGCCGGTCTTCCAGTCGACGATCTCGTAGCTGTCGGCGGACGTTTCGGCTGCGGATGTCTTGTACACGGCGTCGATCCGGCCGCGGATGACGCGGCCGGCGAGGGTGAGCTGGACCGGGACCTCCATGCGGTGAGGGGTCCGCTCGGCGTATTCGCTCCGCTCGAAGGCCGCCTTGAGGGAGTCGAGGTCGGCCTCGTCGGCGATCTCCTGGTCGGAGCCGGAGCCGGAGCTGGAGCCGGAGCCGGAGCCGACGTCGGCGCCGGGGAGGTCGGTGGCGGGGTCGAGGACGTCGAGGAAGGGCAGCGGGAGCTCGTCGAAACGGGACTCGACCCAGGCGTGGAACCGGGTGCCCTGGCGGGCGGCGGGCTGGGGCGGCTTGGGCATGGGGCGGGCGAGGTCGCGGGCGAAGCCGTGCTCGTCCGCGGCCAGGCGGAGGAGCTGGCTGGCGGAGAGGGCGGCGGGCAGCTCGACGTCCCGCACGGCGGCGCGGGCCCGTCGGAGCTCGCCCTCCAGGGCGTCGAGGTCACGGTCCCAGGAGGCGATGGCTCGCGCCTCTTCGGGAGTGAGCGGGGTTCCGCCGCCTGCGGCGGGGCGGGTCCCGCGCCGCGGCGCGGCGGGGCCGGGCTCTGCCGAGGTCTCATCGGCCGGCCACAACTCGCCGCGGGGCGGTCCGGCCTCGGCGCGGGGCGCGGGTACGGCTGCGCCGGGCTCGGCCCAGGGGTCGTCGGCCGGCCACGGGTCGTCCCCGTGCGGGGCAGCTGCCGCGGCGGGTGCGGGTACGGCGGAGCCGGGCTCGGCCCAGGGGTCGTCGGCCGGCCAGGGGTCGTCCCCGTGCGGGGCAGCTGCCGCGGCGGGTGCGGGTACGGCGGAGCCGGGCTCGGCCCAGGGGTCGTCGGCCGGCCACAGGTCGTCCCCCTGCGGGGAGGGTTCATCCCCCACCCCGCCCCTTCCCGAAACCGGGGCTCCGCCCCGGACCCCGCCAGGGGTCCGGCCCCCGGGCGCGGGTACGGCGACGCCGGGCGCGGCCCAGGGGTCGGGCTCGGCCCAGGGGTCGTCGGACGGCCACACGTCGTCGTACGACGGGTCTTCGCAGTCCGGGGGCCAGAGGTAGGGGTCGGTCGGGGGGCTGGCGAGGTGGGATTCGACCAGGGCTGCCGCGCGGCGGCGGAGGGTGAGGGAGTGGGGGTCCAGGGGGAGGGGCCAGGACTGGTCCGGGGTGTCGGCGGTGGCGAGGGCGGGGTTTTCGGCGTCCGCGTCGGGTTCGGCCGCCCAGGCCTCGATCTCGCCGTGGCCCGATGCGCAGTGGTCGTAGAGGGCCGTGAGGAACGCGGACGGGCCGCGCCGCTTCTTTTGCGTCGGCCCCCACCAGTGGCCGGAGGCCAGCAGCAGGGAGCGCGGGCGGGTGAAGGTCACATAGCCGAGGCGGAGTTCCTCCGTCTCCTTGTGGGACTTCAGGGCCGCCTTGAAGGACTTGAGGCCGGCCGAGGTCCAGGCCGGGTCGCCCGGCAGCGTGGACGCGTCGCCGCGCAGGGCGTACGGGAGCACCTTCGCGTACGAGGTCCAGGCCTCCGGCGCCTTCTCCTTCGGGAAGGAGCCCGCGCACAGGTCGGGGACGACGACCACGTCCCACTCCAGACCTTTGGACTTGTGGGCGGTCAGGACCTTGACCGTGTTCTCCCCGCCGGGCAGGGCGTGGTCCAGGCCCTTCTCGTACTGGGCGGCGGTACGCAGGAAGCCCAGGAAGGCCAGGAGGGACGCCTCGCCGTCCAGGGACGCGAAGCCGGCCGCCACGTCCATGAAGCCGGACAGCGTTTCCCGGCGGCGGGCCGCCAGCGCGTGCGGGGAGGCCGACAGCTCCACGTCCAGGCCGGTGGCGGCCAGCACCCGGTGCAGTACGTCCATCAGCGGGTCCGCGAGCGAACGCCGCAGGTCACGCAGCTCCTGGGCGAGGTGGGCGAAGCGGACCCGGGCTTCCGGGGAGAAGGGGAGGTCGTCCAGGGAAGTGGAGGCGGAGCCGGAGGTGGAGGTGGAGGCGGAGCCGGAGCCGGAGGTGGAGGCGGAGGTGGTCAGGAAGGTTTCCAGGGCGTCGGCCAGGGATACGACCTCCGCCGGGTCCACACCTTCGACCGCCGCGGCGAGGCGTTCGTCCGGGTCGTCCCCGGAGGCCGGCGCACGGCCCGCCAGCTGCCGCGCCCGGCGCCCCAGCAGGGCGAGGTCGCGGGCGCCGATCCGCCAGCGCGGTCCGATCAGCAGCCGGACGAGCGAGGCGTTGGCGCCCGGGTCCTGGAGGACTTCGCAGACCGCGACCAGGTCCGCGACCTCGGGGAGGTGCAGCAGCCCCGAGAGGCCCACCACCTCGACCGGGACGTCCCGCGCCACCAGGACCGCCTGGATCTTGGCGAAGTCACCGCCCGACCGGCACAGCACCGCGATCTCGCGGGGCTCCGTCCCGGTGCGGACCAGGTGGGCCACCGAGTCCGCGAGCCACTCCAGCTCCTCGGCGTGCGTGGACAGCAGCGCGCAGCGCACGGAGCCGGCCCGCTCCTCCCCGGGGGCCGGACGGAGGGCCTCCACGCCCTCGTGCATCTCCCGCAGCGGCGCGGCAAGCCCATTGGCCAGGTCCAGCAGGCGGCCGCCGCTGCGCCGGTTCTCACTCAGCGAGAACCGGGTGGCGGGGCTGGAATCCGCGTGCGGGAAGTGCTCGGGGAAGTCGTCGAGGTTGGCCACCGAGGCCCCGCGCCAGCCGTAGATCGCCTGGCAGGGGTCGCCGACGGCGGTCACCGGATGCCCGGTTCCCCCGCCGAACAGCCCGGACAGCAGCAGCCGCTGGGCGACGGAGGTGTCCTGGTACTCGTCGAGCAGGACCACCCGGAACTCCTCACGCAGCAGCGCCCCCACCTCGGGGCGGGTGGTCGCGAGCTGCGCGGAGAGGGCTATCTGGTCGCTGAAGTCGAGCAGGTCGCGGGAGCGCTTGGCGGCGCGGTACCGGGCGACGAGTTCGAGCAGTTCCAGGCGCCCGCGCACCGCCTCCGGGACCTTGCGCAGGTCCTCGTTGGTGAGCTTGGTCTCCGCGAGGGTCCCCAGCAGCTCGGTGTCGTAGGCGCGCAGCCGCTCCGGTGTGACCAGGTGCTCGGAGAGTTCCGCGTCGAGCGCGAGGAGGTCGCTGACCAGGTCGGGGATCGACTTGGTCAGGGCCGGGTACGGCCCGGGGGCCTCGCGCAGCACCCGGGCGGCGAGCTGGAAGCGGGTGGCGTCGGCGAGCAGCCGCGCGCTGGGCTCCAGCCCGATGCGCAGGCCGTGGTCCTTGAGGAGCTGGCCGGCGAAGGCGTGGTACGTGGAGATGCGGGGCTCCCCGCCGGCGCCGTCGGCCCCGCCCCCGGCCTCGGCCGGGAAGGGGGCCGGGTCGGTGATGCCGGCCCGCGCGAGGGCCTTGCGTACGCGCTCGGCGAGCTCACCGGCGGCCTTGTTGGTGAAGGTCAGGCCGAGGACCTGCTCGGGCGCGACGGCTCCGGTGCCGACCAGCCAGACCACGCGGGCGGCCATGACGGTGGTCTTGCCGGAGCCGGCCCCGGCGACGATCACCTGCGGGGCCGACGGGGCGGTGACGCAGGCCATCTGTTCGGGCGTGAAAGGGATACCGAGGAGCTCCTTGAGCTGCTCGGGGTCGGTGAGGACAGACGGACGCGCGGACACGTAAAGAGGCTAGCCGCCCCCACCGACAGTCCCGGACCGCCCCGGACGGCCGGCCTTCCGTGGATCACTCCACGGTCTGGCGGCCCTCGGGGCGCGCGCTGCACGCGCTGCGGAAGGAGCAGTGGTCGCAGTGCTTGCCCGCGGCCGGGGCGAACCGCTCGTCGAGGACCCGGCCGGCGGCGGTGGCCAGCAGGTCGCCGACCCATTCGCCGTTCAGCGGCTGCTGCGCCTGGATCTTGGGGACCTCGTCGCCTCCGTCGCGCTTCGCGGCTCCCTGGCGGAGCTGGACGAGTTCGGCGCCGCCCGACTCCGGGCGCAGCCCGTCGAAGACCTCGTCGACGGCGCCTTCGCGGACCGCGAGCTGGTAGACGGCGAGCTGCGGGTGCCGCGCGACCTCGTCCTTCGTCGGCGCGGCCTTGCCGGTCTTGAAGTCGACGACGTACGCGCGCCCGTGCGGGTCCGCCTCGACCCGGTCCATGGAGCCCCGGATGCGGACGGCGTACTCGCCCGCCTCGAGCGTGACGTCGAAGTCGTGCTCGGTGGCCACGGCCGCCCGGCCGCCGCGGTCGGTGGTGTGCCAGCGCAGGAAGCGCTCCAGGGCCGCGCGGGCGTTCTCCTTCTCCTGGCGGGATTTCCAGGGGGCGTCGAAGGCGAGGGCGTCCCAGACGGAGTCGAGGCGCTCCATGAGGACGGCGAGGTCGGCGGGGGTGCGCCCGGAGGCCACCTCGTCGGCGAGGACGTGGACGACGTTGCCGAAGCCCTGCGCGGCGGTGGAAGGGGCGTCGGCCTTGACCTCGCGGCCCAGGAACCACTGCAGCGAACAGGTGTTGGCGAGCTGGTCCAGGGCGCTGCCGGAGAGGGCGACGGGCCGGTCCCGGTCGCGCAGCGGGACGCTGCTGCGGGTGGGCTCGTACAGGCCCCACCAGCGCTGCGGGTGCGCGGCGGGGACGAGCGGGCGGTCCTCGTCGTCGGTGAGCGCGGCGAGGCGGGCGAGGCGGCGGGCGGCGGCGTCGCGCAGCGCGGGCGACGCGTCCGGGTCGACGGTGGTGGCGCGCAGTTCGGCGACGAGCGCCGGGACGGCGAGGGGGCGGCGGGGCCGGCCGGTGACGTCCTTGGGTGTGACTCCGAGCTCGGTGAGGAAGCGGGAGGGCTGGTCTCCGTCGTCGGCGGAGGCCTTGACGGCGGTGACGACGAGGCGCTCGCGCGCGCGGGTGGCGGCGACGTAGAAGAGGCGGCGCTCCTCGGCCAGGAGCGCGCCGGGGGTGAGGGGTTCGGCGAGGCCGTCGCGGCCGATGCGGTCGGCTTCGAGGAGGGAGCCGCGGCGGCGCAGGTCGGGCCACAGCCCCTCCTGCACACCGGCGACCACGACGAGGGACCACTCCAGCCCCTTGGAGCGGTGGGCGGTCATGAGCCGTACGGCGTCGGACCGCGCGGCTTTGCCGGTCAGCGTGTCGGCGGCGATGTCCTCGGCTTCGAGCTGTTCGAGGAAGTTCAGGGCGCCGCGGCCGCCGGTACGTTCTTCCGCGCGGGCGGCGGTGTCGAACAGCGCGCAGACGGCGTCGAGGTCGCGGTCGGCGTTGCGGCCGGCCGCGCCGCCGCGGCGCGCGTTGCGCTCCAGCCGCTGTGGCCAGGGGGTGCCGTCCCAGAGGACCCAGAGGGCCTCCTCGGCGGTGCCGCCGCCCTGGAGCAGCTCGCGGGCCTTGCGCAGCAGCAGGCCGAGCCGCTGCGCTCCGCGGGCGTACGAGGGGTCGTGCGCGACGAGCCGCTCCGGCTCGGCGAGCGCCCGTGCGAGCAGTACGTCCGACGGCGCGGGCACCTTGACCCCGGCGGCACGCTCCTCGTCCCGCAACGCCCTGCCGAGCCGCCGCAGATCGCTGGCGTCCATCCCCCCGAGCGGCGACGCCAGCATCCCGAGCGCGGCCTCAACCCCGATCCACCCATCGCCTCCGCCGCCCGGGACGTCGTCGCCCCCGGCCCCATCGGCGTCGGCGGGGTCGGCCGGGGCCGTACCCACGAAGCCGCCCGCCAGGGTGTCGGGGGCGGCAAGGGGTGTGTCCCCCGGCTCGTCCGGCGAGGTGGTGGGGGTCGGGTCAGGGCCCGGCAGGGCAGCCGCGGCTGTGGCTGTGGTGCGGAGGGCTGCCAGGAGAGGGGCTACGGCCGGTTCGTGGCGTAGGGGGGTGTCCGTGCCGTCGGTTTCGGCCGGGACGCCCGCCGAGATCAGGGCGCGGCGCATCGCCGGGAGGGTGCGGCCGCCGGAGCGGACCAGGACGGCCATGTCCTGCCACGGAACGCCGTCCTCCAGGTGGGCCCGCCGCAGGATGTCGGCGATGTTGTCCAGCTCGGTGCCGGCCGTGGGGTACGTGAATACCTCGACCCGGCCGCCCTCCCGCGTGGCACGCAGGTCGCGGTGGGCCCGTACCGCCGCCCCGGGCAGCCGTGGGACGGGCATCCGCGTGGTGAGCAGCCGCGTGGCCGTCAGCAACGCGGCTCCCGAGCGGCGGCCCACCGTCAGCGCGCGCACCGCCGCGCCCGGGAAGGCGGTCTCGAAGTCCAGGATGTTGTTGATGTCCGCGCCCCGGAAGGCGTAGATCGACTGGTCCGGGTCGCCGAAGGCGACGAGCGTGCCGGCCGGGCCGGCCAGTGCCCGCAGCAGGCGCAGTTGCGAGGCGTCCGTGTCCTGGAACTCGTCCACGAAGATCGCGTCGTAGGCGAGGGCAAGGGAAGGGGTGCGCTCCGCCAGCAGGACCGCGCGGTGGAGGAGCTCGGCGTAGTCCAGCGTGCCCTGCATGTCCAGGACGTCCAGGTACTCGGAGAGGAACGCCGCCGCCGCCTTCCAGTCGGGACGGCCGATGCGCCCGGCGAAGTCGGACAGGGCCGCCGGGCCCAGGCCCAGCTCGCGGGCGCGGGCGAGCACCGCCCGTACCTCGTCGGCGAAGCCGCGCGTGGTCAGCGCGGCCCGCAGGTCGTCCGGCCAGCGGATGGAACGGAGCTGACGCTGCCCCTCCAGGAGGGTGCGGACCATCACGTCCTGCTCCGGCCCGGACAGCAGCCGCAGCGGGTCCGCGAACAGGTCGGTGTCCTGGTGGGCGCGGACCAGGCCGTAGCAGAAGGAGTGGAAGGTGGTGGCCTGCGGAGCCCGTGCCCCGCCCAGCCGCAGGGCGGCCCGGTCGCGGAGTTCCACCGCCGCCTTGCGGCTGAAGGTGAGGATCAGGATCCTGGCGGGGTCCGTCCCGGCTTCGACCCGGGCGGCGGCCGCCTCCACCAGCGTGGTCGTCTTACCTGTACCCGGTCCGGCCAGGACCAGCAGCGGTCCGGCCGTGTGATCAACCACCGCGCGCTGCGCTGCGTCCAGCACAGGGGGATCCACCCGTTCCGGCCCGGTGCGCACCAGGCGGTACGCGTCAGGGGTCCGCGTACGCCGCGCGGAGCGGTCGGAAGGAGAGCTGATCACGTGAGGTGCCGGTCCTGGTGGGTCTGCTGGGTCTGCGGCGGCCGCTGCGTCGGCCGAAGAGGCAACGCTACGCCAACGGGCGCACCGCGCGCAGTGTCCGCGCGTCCGTCGTGCACTCGCCCGTACGGGCCTTCGACCGCCCGCGCGGGCGCCGCATGGCGGAAGCTGTCAGATGTGACCCTCGTCCCGTCCGCCCGGCCCGGAACCGTCGTCCCGGCCGTCCCAGCGGGCCTGCCGCATGTTCAGCCGCGGCTCGCCGGCGGCGGTCTCGCGCAGCGGTGTGGACTCGGTCCGGTAGTGCTCCAGGGCGCGCCGCTCGCTGCCGGGGAGGGGTCGCCCGTCTGCCCGCACCACGCGCCACCAGGGCACGGCTCCCCCGTACAGGGCCATGACGCGCCCGACTTGGCGCGGTCCGCCCTCGCCGAGCCACTCCGCGACGTCGCCGTATGTCATCACCCGGCCGGGCGGAATCCGCTCGGCCGCATCCAGCACCCGCTCCGCGTACGCGGGCAGCTCTTCGCTCATTCGGGACATGGTGCCGCACGTCGCCGACATCCTCGCGGAAGGTTTCCTTCCGCGATGGCGCGCACCCTGATGCCTCCCTTGCCTGCCGGTCCGTGCCACCATCTTCCGGGCGGTGACTGGTGATACGTGATCAAGAAGAGACGGATGTGACGGCGAAGGAGCAGGGTGTGAGCCCTCCGGACGGCGCGACGGCCGACGACGGCGCGCGCCCAGACGACGGCCCCGCCGCGCAGTCGAACGGCCCCTCCGCACGCCCTGACGGTCCCCCGCAGCAGGCCGGCGGCCCCTCCGCACGCCCCGGCGGCGCCGCCCAGCAGCCCGGGGGCCGTGCCGAACAGTCCGACGACGCCTCGGCGCAGCCCGACGACAGCTCGGCTCAGCCCGGCGGCCCCGCCCAGCAGCCCGGCGGCCGTGGCGCACAGCCCGAAGGCACCTCGGCTCAGCCCGAAGGCACCTCGGCTCAGCCCGACGGTCCGTCCGCTCAGCCCGACGGTCCGTCCGCTCAGCCCGACCACGGCCCCACCGCCCGCCCCGACGACGCCGACAGCCCCGAGCGGCCCCACGGTCACACCCCGACGGCGGCCGACCAGGTCGAGGTGGACGAGCCGCTGCTCGCCGCCCGCGTCCACCGGCCGTCCGACCTCGTACGCCTCCTCGTCGGCATCCTCGGCATCGCCGTCGTGCTCGCCATCGCCGCCTTCGCCCACGGCACCACCGTGGGCCTGCAGGAAGACATCAGCAAGGGCACCGGCCAGGCGCCGGACGTGCTGATCAAGGTCGCCGGGCTGGTCTCCAGCATCGCCGTGCTCCTCGTGCCCGTCGCCTTCGCCATCGAGCGGCTGATCAAACGCGACGGGCTGCGCATCGCCGACGGCGTGCTCGCCGCCGTCCTCGCGCACGGGGTGACTCTGGCCACCGACCTGTGGGTCTCCCAGGCGGCTCCCGAGACGATCCAGGCCGCCCTCACCCGTCCCACCGGGGCCGGTGGTGCCCTCACCGACCCGGTGCACGGATACCTCGCGCCCGTGATCGCGTACATGACCGCCGTCGGGATGACCCGCAGACCGCGCTGGCGCGTGGCGCTGTGGGTGGTGCTGCTGCTCGACGCGTTCGCAATGCTGGTCAGCGGGTACACCACCCCGTTCTCGATCATCCTGACCGTGCTGATCGGCTGGAGCGTCGCGTACGGAACGCTGTACGCGGTCGGCTCGCCGAATGTCCGGCCCACCGGGCAGAACCTCCTCGCCGGCCTGCGCCGGGTCGGCTTCCAGCCGGTCAGCGCGATGCGCGCCGAGTCACCCGACGGACCGGATTCCGAGCAGACCGACCGGGGCCGCCGCTACCACGTCACCCTGGAGGACGGGCCTCCGCTCGACGTCACCGTGGTGGACCGCGAGCAGCAGGCGCACGGCTTCTTCTACCGGGTCTGGCGCCGGCTCACCCTGCGCGGCATCACCACGCGGCGCAGCCTCCAGTCGCTGCGCCAGGCGCTGGAGCAGGAGGCGCTGCTCTCGTACGCGGCCATCGCGGCCGGCGCCAACGCGCCGAAGCTGATCGCGACGTCCGAGCTGGGCCCGGACGCCGTGATGCTGGTGTACGAGCACCTGGGCGGCCGGACCCTGGACTCCCTCGCCGACGAGGAGATCACCGACGATCTGATCCGCAACGCGTGGGAGCAGGTACGGGCCCTGCAATCGCGGCGGATCGCGCACCGCAGGCTCACCGGGGACGCCCTGGTGGTGGATCGTTCCGCCAATGTCATCCTCACCGACCTGCGGGGCGGCGAGATCGCGGCCGGCGACCTGGTCCTGCGGATGGACATCGCGCAGCTGCTGACCACGCTGGGCCTGCGGGTCGGCGCGGAGCGGGCGGTGGCCTCGGCGGTGTCGGTCCTCGGGCCGGACGCGGTCGCGGACTGCCTGCCGCTGCTCCAGCCGATCGCGCTGAGCCGTTCCACCCGGGCGACGCTGCGCAAGCTCGCCCGGGAGCGGGCCGAGCGGCAGCGGGAGGCCGTACTGGAGTCCTCGCGGGCGGCGAAGGCGGCCCGGGAGGCGGTTTTGGGGACATCCTCCGCGGCTGACCGGAAGGCCGAGAAGAAGGCGCTGGACGACGCCCTGGACGGGGCCCGCGAGGAGGATCTGCTGAGCCAGATCCGCCAGCAGGTGCTGCTGATCCGCCCGCAGGCGCCGGTGGAGCCGGCCCGGCTGGAACGGATCCGGCCGCGCACGCTGGTCTCGTTCATCGCGGGCGCGTTCGGTGCGTACTTCCTGCTCACGCAGCTGGCCCATGTGGACTTCGCGACCATCATCGGCGAGGCGCAGTGGGGCTGGGTGGGCGCGGCCCTGGCCTTCTCCGTCCTGACGTACTTCGCGGCGGCGATGAGCCTGCTGGGCTTCGTGCCGGAGCGGGTGTCGTTCCTGCGGACGGTGCTCGCACAGGTGGCGGGCTCCTTCGTGAAGCTGGTCGCCCCGGCGGCGGTCGGCGGTGTCGCGCTGAACACGCGCTTTCTGCAGCGGGCGGGGGTCCGGCCGGGCCTGGCGGTGGCCAGCGTGGGCGCCTCGCAGCTGTTCGGGCTGGCGAGCCACATCCTGCTGCTGCTGGCCTTCGGCTACTTGACGGGAACCGAGAAGACCCCGGAGATGACGCCGTCCCGGACGGTCATCGCGGGTCTCCTGACGGTGGCGGTGCTGGTGCTCGTGGTCACAGCGGTGCCGTTCCTGCGTAAATTCGTGGCGACGCGGGTACGGGCCCTGTTCGCGGGCGTGGTGCCGCGCATGCTGGACGTTCTCCAGCGACCGCAGAAGCTGGTGACCGGCATCGGCGGGATGCTGCTGCTGACGGGCTGCTTCGTGATGTGCCTCGACGCGTCGATCCGGGCCTTCGGGGGCGGGCAGGCCATCAGCTACGCGAGCATCGCGGTGGTCTTCCTGGCGGGCAACGCCTTGGGCTCCGCCGCCCCGACGCCGGGCGGCATGGGCGCGGTCGAAACAACCCTGACCCTCGGCCTGATCGCGGCGGGCCTGGAAAAGGAGGTCGCCATCTCGGCCGTCCTCCTCTTCCGCCTGATGACCTTCTGGCTCCCGGTACTCCCGGGCTGGATCTCGTTCAACTTCCTGACCCGCAAGGAAGCCATCTAGCTCCGCCGGGGGACGGCCAAAGCCGCGGCGCCGCTGCCGGGTGCTCCGCCTCGGACGCGAGCGTGCGCGGCGACCCGAACGGGTCAGCGCGGGGGCGGGGTGTGGCGGGGGCACGCAGGATGGGGGCATGTCGAGAAATGGTCCCCGGGTCGCCGCTGCCGTCGTCCTCGCCGCTGTGCTGGTCGGTGTCAGCGGCTGTTCCGACAGTAGCGAGGAGAAGAAGCCCAAGGCCGGCGGGACCAAGGGGGCCGAGCCGTTGAAGTGGGGGGAGTGCGAGGCTCCCACCGCTGCCGAGGGTGGGGGGCAGGCGCCGTCCAAGGAGTGGCAGTGTGCCACCCTCCACGTGCCCCTCGACTACGCCAAGCCCGAGGGGGAGACCATCCCGATCGCGCTGATTCGGGCCAAGGCCCGGGACAAGGGCAAGCGGATCGGGTCGCTCGTTTTCAACTTCGGCGGGCCCGGTGGGTCGGGGATTTCCACCCTTCCCGGCGCCGCCAAGGAGTACGCGGCGCTGCGCGAGCGGTATGACCTGGTCAGCTTCGACCCCCGCGGGGTGGGGCGCAGTGCTCCTGTCCGCTGCGAGGGCGACAGGCAGCTCGACGCGTATTACGCACAGGATTCCACGCCTGGGACGCCCCAGCAGGAGAAGGCCTTTGTTGACAACCTCAGGAAGTTCCAGCAGGCCTGCGAGAGGAATTCCAGGAAGGTGCTGCCCTACGTCGGCACCGAGAACGCCGCCCGCGACCTGGACCGGATCCGCCAGGCCCTCGGCGACGAGAAGCTGAACTACTTCGGGATCTCCTACGGCACCGAGCTCGGCGGGGTCTACGCCCACCTCTTCCCGAAGAACGTCGGCCGGGCGGTGTTCGACGCCGTCGTGGACCCGACCAAGACGTCGGAGGAGGGCGCCCTCGGGCAAGCCAAGGGGTTTCAGCTGGCCCTCGGCAACTTCGCGCAGGACTGCGTGAACCGCGGGGACGAGTGCCGGCTCCAGGGCAGCACCGCCAAGGAGATCGAGGCGAACATCGTCAAGCTGCAGAAGGACCTGGCCGTCAAGCCCATCGCCGGTATCGGCGGCCGGATGCTGACTGATTCCGCCGCGACCAACGGGATCGCCCAGGCCCTCTACTCGAAGCAGCTCTGGCCGCTGCTGGAGCAGGGCCTGGACGAGGCCGACGGCGGGCAGGGGCAGCTGCTCATGGCACTGTCCGACGCGCTCAACGGGCGCGACCAGCAGGGGCACTACAGCAATATCGGGGCAGCCAATACGGCGATCAACTGCGTGGACTCCAAGGACCGTTACACCCTGGAGCAGACCAAGTCCAAGCTCCCGGCCTTCCGTTCGACCTCCCCCGTCTTCGGGGACTTCCTCGGCTGGGCGCTGATGAGCTGCACCGACTGGCCGGTCCCGGGTGCTTGGGAGACGCCGGACGTGTCCGCCCCCGGCTCCGCCCCGATCCTGGTGATCGGCAACACCGGTGACCCGGCGACCCCGTACGAGGGCGCCCGCAGGATGGTGGAGCGGCTCGGTCCCGGTGTCGGCGTGGAGCTCACGTACAAGGGCGAGGGGCACGGCGCGTACAACAGCGGCGACAAGTGCGTGCAGAAGGCCGTGAACGCCTACCTGCTGGACGGGAAGGTGCCGGGCGCCAACACCGTCTGCACCGCGACGCAGAACCCCACGGGAACGCCCGTGGCGCCTGAGCCGCCTCAAGGTGCCTGAGAAAGCACCGAGAAACACCGAGAAGCACCGAGGGGCCGTACCGCGATGTGTGCGGTACGGCCCCTGCGATCACTACAAGTAGACCGGCCTTGATAGACCGGGCTTAGTAGACCGGCTTCTCGGGCTCGATCTGGTGGACCCAGCCGATGACGCCGCCGCCGACGTGCACCGCGTCCGCGAAGCCCGCGGACTTCAAGACCGCGAGAACCTCCGCACTGCGGACACCCGTCTTGCAATGCAAGACGATGCGCTTGTCCTGCGGGAGGTCCTGCAGGGCGGTGCCCATCAGGAACTCGCCCTTGGGGATCAGCCTCGCTCCGGGGATCGAGACGATCTCGTACTCGTTCTTCTCGCGGACGTCGATGATCTCGATGGGCTCGTCCGTGTCGATCCACTCCTTGAGCTGCTTGGGAGTGATCGTGGAGCCGGCCGCCGCCTCCTGGGCCTCCTCTGACACGACGCCGCAGAAGGCCTCGTAGTCGATGAGCTCGGTGACCGTCGCGTTCGGGCCGCAGACAGCACAGTCGGGGTCTTTGCGGACCTTGACCTGGCGGTACTGCATCTCCAGGGCGTCGTAGATCATCAGGCGGCCGACCAGCGGCTCGCCGACACCCGTGAGGACCTTGATGGCCTCGGTGACCTGGATGGACCCGATGGACGCGCAGAGCACGCCCAGCACGCCGCCCTCGGCGCAGCTCGGGACCATGCCCGGCGGCGGGGGCTCCGGGTACAGGCAGCGGTAGCACGGGCCGTGCTCGGACCAGAAGACCGAGGCCTGGCCGTCGAAGCGGTAGATCGAGCCCCACACGTACGGCTTGTTCAGCAGCACGCAGGCGTCGTTGACGAGGTAGCGCGTGGCGAAGTTGTCCGTGCCGTCGACGATGAGGTCGTACTGGCTGAAGATCTCCATCACGTTCTCGGCTTCGAGCCGCTCTTCGTGAAGGACCACGTTCACGTACGGGTTGATGCCCAGTACGCTGTCGCGGGCCGACTCGGCCTTGGAACGGCCGATGTCCGCCTGGCTGTGGATGATCTGGCGCTGCAGGTTCGACTCGTCGACCTCGTCGAATTCCACGATGCCCAGCGTGCCGACGCCGGCCGCGGCCAGGTACATGAGGGCGGGGGAGCCGAGGCCGCCCGCGCCCACGGCCAGCACCTTGGCGTTCTTCAGGCGCTTCTGGCCGTCCATCCCGACATCCGGGATGATCAGGTGGCGGGAGTACCGACGGACCTCGTCAACGGTGAGCTCAGCAGCTGGCTCGACCAGGGGTGGCAGCGACACGGGGACTCCGTAGATGGGTATGTCTGAACGGTTGTTCTCCCCGTAACACTGCCACGCCCTTCTTCATTCCGAGACACCCCGTCCGATACGCGAGACGATTTCGTCCCAGTACGCGGGCATCGAGGCCCATGGGTCCCGGTCTCCGGCCCCCCGCCTGTCGGTGAACCAGATGGTGCCGGCACCCTGCCAGCGGGCGATCCGCACAGCCTCCTCCAGATGCGTGCGCGGCACCCCGTGGACGAAGTGGCAGAACCGCTCCGGCGGGTACTCGGCCGTCCACTCCGCCACCTGCGACCAGCGGTAGCCGGCCCAGGGCCCGGAGAAGGTGACCAACTGGTCGGCGGCCTCCGCGTAGCCGGCGTACGGGTGGGTGCCGTGCCCGAGGACGATGTGCAGCCCCTCGCCGAGGCCGCGCAGGGCGCCCACGACCCGGCGCACCTCGGCCAGGCCGTCCTTGTCAGCCGGGGCGTCGGCGAGGTAGAAGCCGCCCACCCGGTACCAGTCCACGAAGCGGTGGGCGTCGGAGATCAGCTCCCCGAAGGACCGCTTCCCGTCCCGCGTCGCGAGATGCCCCAGCAGGGTGCCGCCCGCGTCCCGGAGCTTGACCGACGTCTCCGTGCAGTGCGGGTCGGGCCTGCCGCCGGGGCCGTCCGTGACATTGAGCACGGCCCAGTGCAGCGGGGTCCCGGGCCGGGTCAGCTCGGCCCATTCCACCGGCGCGAGCAGCGGGTGCGCGTAGCCGGGGATGCCGAAGCCCAGCCCGCCGGCCTCGGTGGCCGGCAGCCGGGCCCCCGGGATGGTCAGATGCGACACGCCGCCTCCATCCAGATGTCCGCGAGGGATTCCTCCAGGTTGATCCGGGGCCGCCAGCCGAGCCGGTCGCGGGCGGTCCGTACATCGGCCTGCTGCCAGGCGCCGCAGCCGTCCGGGTAGGGGTACGGGGGCGGCGCGGCGGCGGCGAGCTGCTCGGCCGTCGCCTCGGAGCGCGGGGATCCGATGGCGGCCAGACCGGCCGGCCGGCTGACATGCCCCGGGTGGCCGTGCTGTCCGGGGTGGCCGTGCTGCTGCGGGCCGCCGTGCGGTACGTCGAGTTCGTGCAGGGAGCCGCCGTAGCCCGCGACCCGGGCCAGCACCGCCGCCGCGTCGCGCAGCCGGACCGCGCGGCCGGTGCCGATGTTGACGACACCCTGGGCGGCGGAGAGCGAGGCGGCGTGCACGGCCCGCGCCACGTCCCGTACGTCCACGAAGTCGCGCTGCACGCCGAGCCCGCTGAGCTTGAGCTCGCCGTCCCCGGACTGCATGGCGCGCCGCATGGCCTCGGCGAGCCGGCCGAGCGGGGATCCGGCCGGGGTGCCGGGGCCGACGGGCGAGAAGACCCGGAGGACGACGGCGTCCAGCCCCGACCCGAGTACCAGCTCGGTGGCGGCGAGTTTGCTGACGCCGTACGGTCCGCCGGGTCTCGGCACGGCGTCCTCGGCCGTGGACGACCCGGGCTGGCTGGGCCCGTACTCGGCGGCGCAGCCGAGCTGGACGAGCCTGGCCCCGCAGCCGCTGCGGCGCAGCGACTCGCAGATCGTCGCGACGGCCACGGTGTTGTGCCGGGTGAGTTCCCGGGCCCCGCCGCGGGTGGCGCCCGCGCAGTTGATGACGACGCCCGGGTGGACGGCGTCGAGGAACCGGGTGAGCGCGCCGGGGCTGCCGGTGGCGAGGTCGAAGCGGACGTCCGCGTCGTCACCGCGGCCGAGCGCGGTGAGCTGGACGGCGGGGTCGGCGAGCAGCCGGTCCGCGACGTAGCGGCCGAGGTATCCGTTGGCTCCGATCAGCAGCACCCTCATCGCGCGGCCCCTTGGTTGGTTGGCTGGCCGGTCATCCTGTTTCTCCTTGGTCGAGGGGTGGGGGTAGGGGTACGGGGGCTTCGGCGTCGGCTCCGAAGGGCGGGCGGTGGTCGTCGGGCCTGGTCGTCGAGTGGTCGTCGGGCGGACAGGGACGACGCCGGGGCGGTCAGGCCCCGCGGCTGCTTTCTCCGGGGCGTGCGTGCGCGGACGCGCGGGACAGCGCGAACACGGCGTGTACGAGGAGCCCCGCGGCGGCGGCGGACACCGCGGCCGGGGCCAGGGCGACCCCCAGGGCGAGGGCCAGGGCCGCCGCGGCGGGCCGGCGGTGGGCGCCGCGGGCTCCATGGGTGAGCAGCAGGCGGGTCAGGAACAGCAGCACCGCGAGCGGTACGGCCTGGGTGAGCGGTGCCCCGGTGAGCGCGGCCGCCCCCGCGGCGGACGCGCCGAACACCGTGACGGCCCCGACGAGGAGCGGCCGCGCCCCCGCGGCGAAGTCCTCCAGGGCCCGGCTCCCGGCGAGCCTGCGCCGGGCCCGGGCCGCGAAGGCGGCGGCGACGAGGTGGCCCGGGGCCACGGACAGGGCGAGGGCGACGGCCAGGGCGGTGCCGAACCGGTACGCGGCCCACCCGACGGCGGCTGCCGAGAGCAGGTGGGCGAGCCCGGGGAACCGTCCCCCGGTGCTCCGGCCGGGCCACACCAGGGCGGCGACCGTGGCGAGCACCGCCGCCGGCCCGGCCCACGGCACCCCGGCGGCGGCCGCGCCGAGGGCGAGGGCCCCGGGGAGCAGGGCGCACCCGAAGCGGCGCAGCGCCCGGGGGTCGGCCGGGCTCCCGGCGGGCGGGCCGGGCGGTGCCTCCCCGCGGGGGGTCCGGGCGTAGAGCTCCTCGGCGAGGGAGAACACGTCCCGGTGCCGGAACCGGCCGGCGGTGCGGTCGGTGATGCCGTGCGCCTCCAGCCCGGCGGCGATCTCCAGCGGATCCACGGCCCGCTCGCACAGCTCCCGGTGCCGGTGCAGCAGCGCCTTGACGGGGTCCCCGCCGGGCCGCCGGCGGGGGGTCACGGGGACGGCTTCGTCGACGCTCATACGGTGGCCTCCGAAGTCGGGGTGGGAACCGGGGTCGGGGTAGGAACCGAAGCCGGGGCCGGAGCGGGACCCGAGGCCAGGGCCGGGGCCGGACCCGAGGCCGGGACCAGACCCGAGGCCGGGACCAGACCCCGGACCAGACCCGAGGCCGGACCCGAGGCCGGGACCAGACCCGAGGCCGGACCCGGGCCCGGAACCGGAGCCCACGTCGGCGTGGTCCAGTGCCCCGGAACCCGGGCCTCCGGCGGTCGCGCGAAGGGGATCTCGCCGTCCGGCCTGGCGGAGCCGCGGGCCAGCAGCTGGAGGTAGATGTCCTGGAAGGCGGCCACGTTCTGCTCGACCGTGAACAGCTCCAGGGCCCGCGCCCGCGCCGCCGCGCCGAGGCGTTGGGCTCGCGCGGGGTCCCGTAGCAGCGACAGGCAGGCGTCCGCGAGGGCACGGGGATTGCGCGGCGGCACCACCAGCCCGGTCCCGCCGATCACCTCGCACACCGCCCCGACGTCCGTGGACACGGTGGCCCGGCCGCAGAACATGGCCTCGGCCAGGGTGATGGGGAAGCCCTCGATCACGGAGGACAGCACGACCACCCGCCCCGCGCCGTACGCGTCGGCCGGCGAGGGCGCCTCGGGGCCGCCGATCTCCTCGAAGGTGACCGGGTTCTCCCCCACCGTGACCGCGTCCGCGGCCTCGTCCGGGAAGAGCTGCGCGGCCAGCGACCGGCAGTCGGCGAGGTACCCGGGTGCCACGGCGGTGGCGAAGATCCGCAGACGCGCCCCCGGTTCGGCCCTCCGGACCTCGGCGAAGGCGTGCAGCAGCGCGATCAGGTCCTTGGCCGGCTCCATCCGGCCGACCCACACCAGCGTGTCCGGGTCCCCGCAGTCCGCGGCCTCCCCGACGGTGGCGAATCGGTCCGCCTCCATCCCCGGATACACCGTCCGCAGCCGGTCCCGGGTGGCCCCGCAGCGCTCCTGCCAGCGGCGGGCGTGCGCGTTGCCGGGGGTCAGGAAGTCGGCCTCGGCGTAGATCTCCCCGGCGAGCCGGATGTGGAACGCCGCGAGCAGGGCCCGTGCGGCGGGCCGGGTGGTGTCCTCGGCGTGCTCCAGATAGTGGGCGCGGAGCTGGACCCCGTACTCCGTGACCAGCAGCGGAACCCCGAAGAAGCGTTTGGCCAGCAGTCCGGGCAGCGCCGCCACCCCGCCCGCGGCCGCGTGGCAGACGTCGACCTCGCCGAGCTCCCCGTACCAGTCGAGGGACAGCGGCCGCAGCGCACGCTCCAGCTCGTCCACGAAGTCCAGCAGGTCCGGCACCTGAGCGGCCTGTACGGCGCGACTCGCGCCCGGGGCCCGGCAGGCCGACTCCACGGCCCGCACCGCGGTCTCGGAACGCAGCGCCGCGTACAGCCCGCCCTGTTCCCCCGCGAGTTCGGCGAGCCCGTAGAGCCCGGCCGCGAAGTCCCCGGCCTCGCCCGCGCAGATCCCCCGGACCAGGTCCTTGAAGCACTCGGCGAACCGCCGGCGCTCACGCCGCGAGTAACTCCGCCCGTCATCGGCCGGGGCCCACAGGGGCGCGGTCCGCACCCGGGTCACATGGCCGGGCAGGTCCACCCGGCCGCGCTCCTCCTGCTCGGCGCTGCGGCTCAGCGCGTAGAGCTCGAACTCGTGCTGCGGAAGCCCGCGCACCAGCCGGTCGCACCACAGCCTCGCTTCTCCCGCCGCATACGGATAACCACCTTCCGTGAGCAGTCCGATCCGCACGAGTGGCACCCCCGATCTCCCGTTCAGGCGGTCGCCGTCGGTCTGGCGACCCGCCGCGGGAGAACTCAAGCGGATATGCGGAAGGCGCGACGGACGGTTGTCCGTCGCGCCACCGGAAGGGGTGAAGAGGCGTAACTTTCCCGTACGGTTCGCGTTCGAGCACGCTAAGAAAGGGCCTACGGCCCTCACGCCCCGGCTCAGGCGAGTGGAATCGGGTCCGGCGGAATGGGTCCGGCCGACGAAGGTCCGGTGGAATGGGATCCGGCGGCGGGCCTACGCGAATGCCTCCTGGCGCGTGGAGCGGCGGGTGGCGGCCAGGGCCGGGTCCAGGGACGGGACGGCGGCCAGGAGCTGGCGGGTGTACGGGTGCGCCGGGCGGTCGTAGACCTCGTCCACCGGGCCCTCCTCGACGATCCGGCCGCCCCGCATCACCGCGACCCGGTCGCTGACCTGCCGGACCACCGCCAGGTCGTGCGCGATGAAGACGAGCGCGATGCCGAGCTCCCGCTGGAGTTCCGCCAGCAGGGCGGTGACCTGTGCCTGCGTGGTGACGTCGAGGGCGGAGACGGGCTCGTCGCAGACGATCAGCCGGGGCCGGGGCGCCAGGGCGCGGGCGATGCCGACGCGCTGGCGCTGGCCTCCGCTGAACTCGTGCGGGTAGCGGTCGTAGTGCCCGGCCTCCAGGCCGACCCGGACCAGGAGTTCCCCGACCCGGGCCCGGATCGCGGTCCCGTCCCGCTCGCCCGCCGCGCGCAGCGGGTCGGCGATGGACTCGCCGACCGAGCGGCGCGGGTTGAGCGAGGACACCGGGTCCTGGAACACCATCTGAACCCCGGCCGGAATGCCGACGGCCGCGGCGCCCGCGTGCCGGACCTGCCCGGAGCTCGGCTCCAGCAGGCCGACGAGCATCCGGCCGAGGGTGCTCTTCCCGCTGCCGGACTCGCCGACGATGCCGAGGGTCTCCCCCGCGCGCAGGGTCAGGGAGACCCCGTCGACGGCCGTTACCGCCCGCTTGCCCCGGCCGAACTCCCGGCGCAGTGAGGTGGCTTCGACGACGGGTGGCGTGGCCGCGGCCTTGGCCGTGGGGCCGTTCGCGCCGACCCCCGCACCCGTGGGGCCGTTCGCGCCGACCCCCGCACCCGTGGGCCCCTTCGCGCCCACCCCCGCACCCGGCCCGGTCCCGCCGACCGCAGGGGCTGCACCCACCCCCGCACCGGACCCGGTCCCCCCGACCGCGGGGGCCGTACCCGCCCCGGGCCGCGTACACGCGGGACTGACGGACCATGGGAAGGAGACCTCTCGGCGTGGAAGAAGAACAGCGGAAAGGCCACGCGAGGGGCAGCGGTCGGCAGGCAGCGATCTGCGGTCAGCGTCGGGTGCTGACGGATTGGACGCTGACGGGATGGATTACCGATCAGCGGACAGGTTGTCAACGCGAGTCCGCGTCATTCTTCACCCGCCGGCCCGTCAACTCCCCGGGAACACCCAGGGATTGGGCTTGCACTGAATTCCGCCGATGTCCAGGGATTTCGTCTGCTGCTGCATGATCGGCGCGAGCGCGCCCGGCGTCTGGCAGTTCACGTGCCCGTGCCCGAGCCGGTGTCCGACTTCGTGGTTGATGAGCATCTGCCGGTAGGCGAACATCTGGTCCGCCCCGTACGTCGGCGAGCCCTGCGCCCAGCGGAACGCGTTGATCATCACGCGGTCGGTGGACGCGGAATCGCAGGAGACGTTGTCGATGGTGGTGTCCAGGCCGGACTTGGCGCACCAGACGCCGGTGGTCCCGGGGCTGGCGAGCGTGATCACGAAGTCGGCCTCGCCGCCCGGCACCCGCTCGAAGGTCTTCGTGCCCCCGTGACCCCAGCTGCGGTCGTCGTTGAGGGTGCGGTGGATGGCCTCGGCGAACAGCTGCGGGTCCAGGCCGAGGCCCTGTTCGACATCGACCCGGTAGCGGATCTTCTTGCCCTTGCCGGGCGCCGGCGCCACTCCTGGCACGGTGTCGAAGGTCCCCGGCCCCTTCAGCTTCTCGTCGATCGGGAGCTGATGGGCCATCTTCTGGTCGTACGTGAGTTCCGGCGCGGCGGACGGGGAGGGCGCCGCCACGTCGGGCACCCCGGAGCGGCCGTCGGAGCGGGAGGCCGCGGACTGGCCGGGCAGGGCGCGGTTCGGGCTGTCGTCGTCGGCGCGCAGGGTGGTCTTGCGGGTTTCGCCCTGCGAGGTCATCTGCCCCGCGATGACGACGGCGAGCACGGTGGTGACGGCCGCGGCGGCCATACCCGCGTAGGCGCGGCCCTTGCGGCTGCGCGGAGCGCCGGGATCCTGCTGCTGCTGCTGCTCTTCCTCGACGGGGGCGGCGGGGGCGACGGGGGCGACGGGGGCGACGGGCTTGCGGGGGCCCGGCACCCGGCGGTGCGAGCCGGTGGAGGTGAACGGGTCGGTCCCGGGCCCGGGCTCGGGCAGGCGCGGCGCCGGGATGGTGACCTGCGGGAAGCCGGCCGCGGGGGTGGCGAAGGCCGGGGCGGCTCCCCATGCACCGCCCCGCTCGCGCAGCTCGGGGTGCCCTGCGGCCCGCGTGTCCGGCTGGGGCGGGGCGGCCTGGGGCACGTATCCCTGGTGCGTGACGGTGGGATCGACGCCTGAGGCGCAGCGGTCGTAGGCCTGGTGGTCCTCGTAAGCCTCGTGCGTCTCGTAGTAGCCCCCGTGGGCCGGGTGGCCCGCGTTCGTCCCGTAGGCCTGGTAGGGCTGGTACTGCTGGGAGGACTGCTGGGCCCCGTACGCGTCGTAGGGCTGGTACGCCTCGTACGCCTCATACGTGCCGGGCGCCTCATACGTGTCATGTGCCTCGTACGGGCCGGACTCCACCGGCGCCGGACGGGCAGGACCAGGGGCGGGCTCCTTGCGACTATGTCGTCCCACGGTCCTCAGCCTCTGCCGTCTTCGTCTTCGGTGTCCCGGTCACCGACGCCCGTGTGGGCGCCGGTCTCGTGCAGCAACTCCCGGAAGGCGGCCGCGACCACCTCGGGGTACTCCATCATCGCCACGTGCCCGGCCTCGGGAAGGCTCAGCAGCCGCGAGCCCCGGAAGGCCGCCGCGGCCTTGCGCGCCATACGGTACGAGACCAGTTGGTCCCGGCCACCGTAGACCAGCAGGGTCGGTGCGAGCACCCTCTGTGCCTGCCGCCACAGGCCGTGCTGCCCGCCCAGGGTGTACGCGTCGACGATCCCGCGCGAGGAGCGGGTCATCGCCTCCCAGAAGTACGGCAGGCCCATCCGCCGTTCCATCTCGTCGACGGCGTTGCGGAAGCCCTCCGGGCTCACCCGCGAAGGGTCTCCGTAACAGAGGCCCATCACCCCGCGCGTGCGCTGCTCGGCGGTGAGGTCGCGGGTCAGCCGGCCGAACAGCCCGGCCATGCCCGGCACCGCCAGCAGCGCCGTCGGGACGGCCGACTTCTGCACGCGCAGCTCCGGCAGCGCGGGCGAGACCAGCGTCAGCGTGCGCACCAGGTCGGGCCGGACGGCCGCGACCCGGGTGGAGACCGCCCCGCCCAAGGAGTTGCCGACCAGGTGCACCGGCCCGCGCCCGGCGGCGTCGAGGTGCCGGATGACGACCCGGGCGAGTCCGGTGACGGAGTAGTCCCGGTCGCCGGGTGGCGGGGACCAGCCGAAGCCGGGCATGTCCAGGGCCTCGCCGTCGACGCTGTCGGCCAGCTGGGCCATGAGGTCGGACCAGTTCTGCGAGGAACCGCCCAGCCCGTGGACGAACAAAGCGGGCGGCAAACCGTCCCTCGCCGGGGGGCGCACCCGGAGATTCAGTTCCAGCCCGGGCAGCGCGACGGTGCGCAGCTGCTCCCCTTCGGCCACCCGGACGGCTTCCACCTGGGAAGACAGCTCGGCGGTGGACCGTACACCCGGCAGCTCGGTCGAAGACATGGGGCCAATGTTACGAGACGATCACGCCGGGCCCCTTGTGTTCGCGGTCACAGGCCTGCCTGGCGTCGATACCGCGATCCTCCTAGGCTCGTAGTGAGTACGGCTGTGCTCGCGAGAAGGCGGCGTAGAAGGCGAGGGGAGCGGCATGACTGTCGACCCTGCGGAACCGGACACCTTCCAGGGGCAGCTCCCGGAGCCGCTCGACGAGGAGACGCCCGAGGCGGATGCCGCGGAGCAGCACAAGGAGCTTCAGCCGCGCGAGGACGACCCGCTCACCGCGCTGGAAGAGAGCGAGGCCGCCGATGGGGACGCCTTCGAGCAGGCTCGTGTGGTGCCTCTGGACGAGGACGACTACCGCTGACCAGCGCGTCCGGCGGGTCCGTACCGCGAGAAAACTCGGCTTGAACCCTCCAGATTCGGTTACCGAAAAGTACGATGGCGGCGCGGCGCAGAGCGCACTGTGTTCTTAGAGAAAGTGGGAGGCGGCGTGACAGCCATCGAGCAGACGGAGGCAGCGCGTCCCCGGGGCACGCGACTGCCGCGCCGCGCGCGACGCAACCAGCTCCTGGGCGCGGCCCAGGAGGTTTTCGTCGCGCAGGGCTACCACGCGGCGGCCATGGACGACATCGCCGAGCGGGCCGGAGTCAGCAAGCCGGTGCTCTACCAGCACTTCCCCGGCAAGCTCGACCTCTACCTGGCGCTGCTGGACCAGCACTGCGAGGCGCTGCTGCTGGCGGTGCGTACGGCGCTCGCGTCGACCACCGACAACAAGCTGCGCGTGGCCGCGACGATGGACGCCTATTTCGCCTACGTCGAGGACGAGGGCGGCGCGTTCCGCCTGGTCTTCGAGTCCGACCTGACGAACGAGCCCGCCGTGCGCGAGCGCGTCGACCGGGTCTCGCTCCAGTGCGCCGAGGCCATCTCCGACGTCATCGCCGAGGACACCGGCCTGTCGAAGGACGAGTCGATGCTGCTGGCCGTGGGCCTGGGCGGGGTCTCGCAGGTCGTGGCGAGGTACTGGCTGTCGAGCGAGAGCCCGGTCGCCCGGGACACGGCGGTCGGCCTGCTGACCTCGCTCGCCTGGCGCGGTATCGCGGGATTCCCGCTGCACGGCACGGAAGCCGGTCAGGGCTGACCGGTCCCAGCCTGACCGGTCCGGGCTGACCGGTCCGAGCCGACCGGTCCGGCCGCCGCTGTTCGCTGCCAGCGTGTCCGCCGCGCGGCATTCGTGTCCCCTCACCGGGCTAATGTGGACTGGGTATGGCGCGGCTGATCGCGCGAACCGGACCGTCGGAGGGACAAAGCCGTGGAGGTCAAGATCGGCGTGCAGCACGCACCCCGGGAGATCGTGCTGGAGAGCGACCTGGGCGCTGAGGAGCTGGAGCGCATCGTCACCGCGGCGCTGTCCGGCACGGCGCCGCTGCTGAGCCTGACCGACGTCAAGGGCCGCAAGGTCCTGGTGCCGTCCGACCGCCTCTCGTACGTCGACCTGGGCGAGCCCAGCGTGCGCAAGGTCGGCTTCGGGGCGCTCTGAGCACCCGGAACCAAGCGAAACGGCCCGGTGGTTGATTCCACCGGGCCGTTTCCCTTTCTTCCGCTTCGGGTAGGAGCGCACTGAAACCGGTTGCCCTGACCTGTGGGAGGGACCTCCATGCTGCTGATCGAAGCGCTCGGCTCGGCTCTGCTGGGCCTCGCCCTGTCCGGGGCGGCCGTGCGCGTGCTCGCGAAGCGGCTGCCGTCTCCCCGGATCGTGCTGGTCAGCGGGGTACTGGGAGCGCTCTTCGGCGCGTATCTCACGCACACCGCGCTCGGCCCTGGGCACAACAACCTGCCCGCCGTCTTCCTCGGCGGGGTCCTGGTGTCGGCGGTCGTGCTCTCGCTCCTGCTGCGGCCCGCGACGCGGTCCGGGAGGTCTCCTCAGCGGGCTCCGTTTTCGCTCCCGTCGCGGGGGTGACCGACCCCGTGACCGCTGAAACATCTCGTACGCACGACGGCCCCGGCACGGAGTGATCCCGTGCCGGGGCCGTCGTGGTGCGTGCGGTGGGGCGTATTACGCCGCCAGGCCGAGAGCGGCCATCCGCTTGGTGTGCGCCTTGGTGATGCGGGTGAACATCTCGCCGACGGCCGCCAGGTCGAAGCCGGCCGCCATCCCGTCGACGCCGCCAACCAGCATGGTGGACAGCGCGTCGCGCTCGGCGACCACGCGCTGCGCCTGCGAGAGCGCCTCGCCCATCAGCCGGCGGGCCCACAGCGCGAGCCGGCCGCCGCAGCGCGGGTCGGCCTCGATCGCGGCGCGCACCTTCTCGACGGCGAAGTTGCCGTGACCGGTGTCGTCGAGCACGCCGAGCACGAGCGCGCGGGTGTCGGTGTCGAGGTGGCTGGCCACCTCGCGGTAGAAGTCGCTGGCGATCGAGTCACCGACATAGGCCTTGACCAGGCCCTCCAGCCAGTCCGACGGCGCGGTCTGGCGGTGGAAGTCGTCCACGCCCTTGGCGAAGGGCTCCATCGCGGCGGTGGGCTCGGCGTCGATCGCCGCGAGCTGGTCGCGCAGCCGCTCGAAGTGGTGGAACTCGGCGGAGGCCATCTTCGCGAGCGCCGCCTTGTCGTCAAGGGAGGGCGCGAGTTTCGCGTCCTCCGCGAGGCGCTCGAAGGCCGCGAGCTCTCCGTACGCCAGCGCGCCGAGAAGGTCCACGACGGCGGCGCGGTACTGCGGCGACGCGGAGGCGGTCGCCCAGTCCTGGGCGGCGATACCGAGCGCCTCGGAGGGGGCGCCGTCGTCGGCGGGCGATGCGTTTTCAACGGTCGACATGCTCCGCACAATAGCTTCCCCAAAGGGGCCGCAAGGCACCGCGTCCAGTCGCTGCGAGTCCACGTAAACGCGACTACCAGGTGAATTCACCCAACACGCCTGCGCGAATCCGGGGTACAGTGGTAATGCGCCTGCCGAATACTCGGCGGGCCATCCGAATGAGGATGCCCGGTCGGTGGCCCGATCGGCTCCAACCCGACCGCCCTCGGTGTGATGCGTACGTTCATGCGTACCGCCTCCCACGAGGGGCCCCCTCAGCGGCAGATGCGCTTGAGCGAAGGCTAGTGGTCCCGCGCAGCTTTGCACGGCTCGCCCGAACGTGGGTGGGCGCAGTACTGCAAGCCCGGCACGGTACGACCCCCATCGCCGCCTCGCGCCGCGTCTCACAGAAGAGGCAGCACCCTGACTACGTTCCGAGACCTCGGGATCCTTCCCGAGACGGCCGAAGCCCTTGAGGCCGTCGGCATTGTGTCCCCCTTCCCGATCCAGGAGATGACCCTCCCCGTCGCCCTCTCCGGCACGGACGTCATCGGCCAGGCCAAGACCGGAACCGGCAAGACGCTCGGTTTCGGCCTTCCGCTGCTGGAGCGGGTCACCGTCCCCGCGGACGTCGAGGCGGGCCGGGCAAAGCCCGAGCAGCTGACCGACGCCCCGCAGGCCCTCGTGGTGGTTCCGACCCGCGAGCTGTGCACCCAGGTCACCAACGACCTTCTGACCGCGGGCAAGGTCCGCAACGTCCGCGTCCTCGCCATATACGGCGGCCGCGCGTACGAGCCCCAGGTCGAGGCGCTCAAGAAGGGCGTCGACATCATCGTCGGCACCCCGGGCCGCCTGCTCGACCTGGCCGGTCAGAAGAAGCTCGACCTGTCGCACGTCCGGGCCCTGGTCCTGGACGAGGCCGACGAGATGCTCGACCTGGGCTTCCTGCCCGACGTCGAGAAGATCATCAACTACCTGCCGCCGAAGCGTCAGACCATGCTGTTCTCGGCGACCATGCCGGGCGCGGTCATCGGCCTGGCCCGCCGGTACATGACGCAGCCGACGCACATCCGCGCCACCTCGCCTGAGGGCGAGGGCGTGACCGTCGCCAACATCAAGCAGCACGTCTTCCGTGCGCACAACATGGACAAGCCGGAGCTCGTCTCCCGCATCCTCCAGGCCGAGGGCCGTGGCCTCGCCATGATCTTCTGCCGCACCAAGCGCACGGCGGCCGACATCGCCGAGCAGCTGGAGAAGCGCGGCTTCGCGTCCGGCGCCGTCCACGGCGACCTGGGCCAGGGTGCGCGCGAGCAGGCGCTGCGCGCGTTCCGCAACGGCAAGGTCGACGTGCTGGTCTGCACCGACGTCGCCGCGCGCGGTATCGATGTCGAGGGTGTCACCCACGTCATCAACTACCAGACGCCGGAAGACGAGAAGACCTTCCTGCACCGCGTGGGCCGCACCGGCCGCGCGGGCAACAAGGGCATCGCCGTCACCCTGGTCGACTGGGACGACATCCCGCGCTGGCAGCTGATCAACAAGGCGCTGGAGCTGGACTTCCACGACCCGGTCGAGACCTACTCCACGTCTCCGCACCTGTTCGAGGAGATGAACATCCCGGCCGGCACCAAGGGCGTCCTGCCGCGCGCCGAGCGCACGCGGGCCGGTTTGAAGGCCGAGGACCTCGAGGACCTGGGCGAGACCGGCGGCCGCGGTGGCCGTGGCGGTCGCGGGGCTCCGGCCGCCGCAGCCGCGGTGGTCGAGGACCGTCCGGCCCGTACCCGTACGCCGCGTCAGCGCCGCCGTACCCGTGGTGGTGCGGACCTGGGCGCCGAGGCTGCCGTGACCGAAGCCGCCGTGACCCCCGTGGCGCAGACGCCCGAGGCTCCTGACGCCGACGAGCCGCGCAGGCCGCGTCGTCGCCGGACCCGCGCGTCGGCTCCGGCCGCCGTGGTCGAGGCCGCCGCCCCCGTCGAGGCCGCTGTCGTGGCGCAGGTGGCTCCGGTCGCCGAGGCGCCGGCGTTCTCCGAGCCCGACTTCCAGATGGCCCCGGCCGTGGAACCGGTCAAGACCGTCCGGCGCCCCCGTGTCCGCAAGGTCGCGGAGACCGCCCCGGAGCCGGACTTCCAGATGGCCCCGCCGGTCGAGCCGGTCAAGCCGGAGCGCACGCGGACCCGCAAGGCCGCCGTGGCCGCGCCGGCCGCCGAGGTCGTAGCCGAGGCCGCCGCGGTGGCCGAGGAGGCCCCCGCCAAGCCGAAGCGCACGCGGACCCGCAAGGCCGCCGTGGCCGCGCCGGCCGCCGAGGTCGTAGCCGAGGCCGCCGCGGTGGCCGAGGAGGCCCCCGCCAAGCCGAAGCGCACGCGGACCCGCAAGGCCGCCGCGGTTGCCCCCGTCGCCGAGGAGGCGCCGGTCAAGCCGAAGCGCACCCGGACCCGCAAGGCTGTCGCGGAGGCCCCGGAGGCGTAAGCCTCCCGCTCCGCACCGATGGCCCCGATCCCCTTCCCAGGGGGCCGGGGCCATCCTCGTGCCCGGGCGGAAGGGGCCTACGGGCCGGTAACCTCGGGGCATGAGCAAGCCGCCGCGCCTCACCCTGCCGTCCGACGCCCGCGCGTACCGCCTCACCACCGCACGGGGCGAGTTCGCCGTGCACGAGGCCGGTGAGCCGTCGCGTGGCACCGCCCTGCTGGTCCCGGGCTTCACGGGCAGCAAGGAGGACTTCATCGCCCTGCTGGAGCCCCTGGCCGGCGCCGGCTACCGGGTGGTCGCGGTCGACGGGCGCGGCCAGTACCAGAGCCCCGGCCCGCGCGAGGAGTCCGCGTACGCGCTGGAGGAACTGGCCCTGGATCTCCTCGCCCAGGCGAAGGCACTCGGTGCGGGCCCGGTCCACCTGGTGGGCCACTCCCTGGGCGGCCTGATCTCCCGCGCGGCCGTGCTGCGCGACGCCGGCCCCTTCGCCACCCTGACCCTGATGAGCAGTGGTCCGGCGGCGATCTCAGAGGAGCAGCAGGCCCGTACGAAACTGCTGGTCGCGGCCCTGGAGGAGCTCCAGGGCGACATGCCGACGATCTGGGCGGCGATGCGGGCCCAGGATCCGGTGGACGCCACCCCCGACTCGGCCGCGCTGACGGAGTTCCTGCGCGCGCGCTGGCTGGGGACGGTGCCGGAGCAGCTGATCGCCACGGGCCGCATCCTGATCTCCGAGCCCGACCGGGTCGAGGAGCTGGCCGCGGTGGGCCTCCCGAAGCTGGTCCTGTCCGGAAGCGCCGACTACGCGTGGCCGATCCCGCTGATGGACGACATGGCCCGCCGCCTGTCGGCCGAGCGTGTGATCGTCCCGGGCGCCGAGCACTCGCCCAACGCGGAGAACCCGCAGGTCACGTCGGGTGCACTGGCCACGTTCTGGGGCGCCCACCCCCGCTAGTCCTTAGCGAGTGAAAAAATTTCCTTAGCGTAGGGAATGTTTGCTCCATACACTTCGTTGAACCCTCTGCAAGGAGAACACCGACGAAGGGAGAAGCCCCGTGCGCTTCGAGATTCTGCGCCTGGACGACGTCGACGGAAACGCCGTGGACACCACCGTCGTGGACGTGGCCTCCGTCAACCGGATCGTGCAGCAAGCGGCCGCCATCGGCCAGCGCATTCTGATCCGACCGGCCGAGACGGCGTCCTGCTGACGCCGACGCCCGTCGTACACACGTCGACGCCCCCGCGACCGAACCGGTCGCGGGGGCGTTCGCATGTGCGCGTGGCAGGGTGCGGGGTGCGGCCGGGGCCGGTCAGGCGCCCCGTACGACCTGGAGCACGCCGTTGATGATCTGCTGGACGGCGATCGCGGAGAGCATCATGCCGGCCAGCCGCGTCACGAGGACGACACCGCCGTCCTTGATGATCCGGATGATCACCAGCGAGTAGCGCATGGTCAGCCACAGCACCACGTGCATGGCGGCGATCGCGGCCCAGACCGAGAGCTGGCCGCCGAACCCGTCGGCCTTCTGCACGGCCAGGATGACGGAGACGATCGCACCGGGCCCGGCCAGCAGGGGCATGCCCAGCGGGACGAGGGCGACGTTCACGTCCTTGGTCTGCTTCGGCTCGTCGGTCTTGCCGGTTAGCAGGTCGAGCGCGATGAGCAGGAGCAGCAGACCACCGGCGATCATCAGCGCCGGAACGGAGACATGCAGGTAGTCGAGGATCTGCTGGCCGCAGATACCGAAGACGGCGATGACGCCGAAGGCCACGCAGACGGCCTGCCAGGCCATCCGGCGCTGGACCTTGGCGGGCCGGCCCGAGGTCAGCGCGAGAAAGATCGGGGTAATGCCCGGCGGGTCCATAATCACAAAAAGCGTGAGAAAAAGGGATCCGAAGACGGCGAAATCAAACACAGTGATGCCTTGCAGGAGAGAGGGGTGAAGCAAAAAAGGGCGTGGAGCGGCCGAGGAACTAAGCCTCGTTGCGCCGTCCACCGGCGCCGGGCACGGGGAAGGCCCCGGTGGCACGGCGCGTGATCTCGCCGTAGATCTCGGGGTCCGTCGTGTACTCCCCGAGACGGCAGGTCTTGCGCTCGCCGTGGTAGTCGCTGGACCCGGTCGTCAGCAGTCCGAGGTCCGCGGCCAGTCCGCGCAGCCGGGCGCGGGTGTCGGTGTCGTGGTCCATGTGGTCCACCTCGATGCCGTCCAGACCGGCGGCCGCGAGCTCGGCTATGGCGGACTCGGGGACGACCTGGCCGCGCTTGACGGCGGCGGGGTGCGCGAAGACGGTGACCCCGCCGGCCGCCTTGACCAGGCGGATGGCGTCGAAGGGGTCGAGCTCGTGCTTCTCGGCGTAGGCGCGGCCGCCGTCGGCGAGCCAGTCGGGCGTGAACGCGTCGGAGACGGTCGGTACGACACCCAGCTCCACCATGGCGGTGGCGATGTGCGGCCGCCCGACGGAACCGTCCCCGGCGATCCGGGCGACCTGCTCCCAGGTGACGTCCACGCCGAGGGCCCGCAACTTGCCGATCATGGCCTGCGCGCGCGGGGTGCGGTCGTCGCGGACCAGCTCCCGCTCACGGGCGAGCTCGGGCTCCTCGGGATCGAAGAGGTACGCGAGCATGTGCACCCCGACCCCGTCGAGCCGGCAGCTGAGCTCCGCGCCGGTGACGAGCGTGAGGCCCGCCGGAACGGCGGCGATGGCCTCGGCGTATCCCCCGACGGTGTCGTGATCGGTCAGCGCGACCACGTCCAGCCCGGCGGCGGCCGCGTTGCGGACCAGCTCGGCGGGGGTGTCGGTGCCGTCGGATGCCGTGGAGTGGGCGTGCAGATCGATGCGCACAGCCGGCTCCATGGTTCTACGTACGTACGGGGGACACTCCAGGGTACCTGTGCCGACGCCCTGGCCGGGCGGTGGAGGGGTGGGGTCCGGCCGCGGGCCCGGGGACGGCGCCCGGCGGTCAGGACGGGCCCAGGATCCGGGGGCTCAGCGCTCCGCAGGGGAGGAGTTCGACTTCCGCGCCCGCGTCGCGCAGGTCGGTCAGGACGAGTTCGTCGTACATGAGGAGCCCCGACTGCTCCGGCCAGACGATCGCCCAGAGCCACAGCCCGCACGCCTCGCCGGCGAAGACGGCGCGGTCGTCCGGGGCGTCGGAGACGTGCCACAGCGGGGTGGGACGGCCCGCCGCCACGACCTTGGCGTGGGGCGGGGCCGAGACGTTCAGGGAGGGGCCCGGGTCGGGGCCGTCCATCCCCGCGAACCGCGCGCCCAGGCCGACGCCCAGCTCCTCCGCGATCAGGAGCAGCTCCCCGATGCCGCCCAGCGGCCCGGGGCCCGAGCAGGCCACGGCCGTGGCCCGGCCGCCACTGCGGTCGTCACCGGCCGAGGCGATTCCGGTGAACAGCCATCCCACCGGCAGCGGCCACGGCATCCACACCGGCACCTGTGCCCGGTGCACCACCACGCTCAGGCCCTCGACGCTCGGCGGGATCACGGGCTGCAGGGGGTACACCGCGCCATGCACCGCGCACTGCCAGGAGTCGGAGAAAAGACCGGGCGCCCTGACCCGGCCACCGCACTTCGGGCAACTTGGTTCGCCCCTCATAAGAAGCCACGCTCCTCCCCGCCGCGCGCCCCGTCAAGACGCGATCACCCGTCCGGGCGGTCAGTCCAGCGCAACGGCCGTACGCAGAGGGTCCCGCAGATCCGTGCCGCGCGCGAGCCAGCGTTCCTGGAGGGCGGCCGCGCCGTGCACCCGCTTCCACGCCGCCTCGTTCGCCGTCATCGGGAGGAGGGGGAGGAACTGCACCGGGTCCATGGGGTCGTCGAGCTCCAGGTCCTCCACCAGCCCGCCCGGCTCCGCCACCAGCACCGAGCTGAACGGCGCCCCGTCCCACAACGGTTCGCCCACGTCCAGCGACGCCCCCGGGGCCACGATCAGCCCCTCCACCTGTGGGCTCGCGGCCAGCACCGCGAGCGGGCGGAGCAGCTTGTCGGTGGGTGCCAGGCCTCCCCGTACGGTCAGCACCAGCTCGGCGCGCGGGCCGCGCACCGGGTCGGCGACCACGGCGGTCGGGTCGGTCATGGGGTGCGCGGACATCCCGAGGGTCGCGTACCGCACGAGGCCCCCCTCGGAGAAGCGGAGTACCTCGATGCGATCGGTGCCGAGGAAGGTGACGGCGGCGCGGGCGTCGGGTTCGCCGAACGCGGTCCGCAGCCGGGCCTCCACAAGGGCCAGAATTTCTGCCATGAAGTGAGCATAGAACTCGTATCCCCCGGGTAAAGGCGGGGTCTTGACCACCCGTCGGCTGATAGTGTTGACAGCTGGTTCGGGTCCGCACGCAGAAGCGTTGTTTCAAGGCCCTGGACGACAGGACGTCCCCTACGGGGGACCGGCCGGAGGAGGTGGGGCTGCGATGGATCGAAGTCGATCGTGCAGTACCAATCGCTCTTCCACTTCCATGCCGGGCGACTCCCGCCCCCTGTGATCTTCCGATCAGTAGAAGAGCGACGGCGGAACTCTGTCCTCCCGTCCTGTTCCCTTCCTCTGCGCGTGCCTGCCCGCCCGCGGTGACGGAGGGTCTCCCACCCGTGCGGTCCGCAGCCGCGCGTGCGAAGGAGCCTGCGATGTCGATGCTGCCCTACCTGCGTGCCGCCGTACGTCCGGCGCTGCGCAAGCCCACCCCCGTACTGCCCGGCTACGGCACCACGCGGGACCCTTCCGCGAGCAGCGCGGTGGTCGACTGCGCCGTGTACCGCGAGGGCCGACGCGTCCTGGGGCCCGCCCGCCTGACGCCCCGTGAGGCGATGCGCCGGGTCCGCGAGGACGGCGGCTTCGCGTGGATCGGCCTGCACGAGCCGACCGAGGACGAGTTCGCGGGGATCGCCGCCACCTTCGGGCTGCACCCGCTCGCCGTGGAGGACGCGGTGCACGCGCACCAGCGGCCGAAGTTGGAGCGCTACGACGACACCCTCTTCACCGTCTTCAAGACGATCCACTACGTCGAGCACGCCGAACTCACCGCCACCAGCGAGGTGGTGGAGACCGGCGAGGTGATGTGCTTCACAGGCCCCGACTTCGTGATCACCGTCCGGCACGGCGGCCAGGGCTCCCTCAAGGGCCTGCGCCACCGCCTGCAGGACGACCCCGAGCTGCTCTCCCGGGGGCCCTCGGCCGTCCTGCACTCCATCGCCGACCACGTCGTCGACGGGTACATCGCGGTCGCGGCGGCCGTCCAGGACGACATCGACGAGGTGGAGAGCGATGTCTTCGCCGCCCCCGCCAAGGGCAGTACGCGCGGCGGCGACGCGGGCCGGATCTACCAGCTCAAGCGCGAGGTGCTGGAGTTCAAGCGGGCCGTCTCCCCGCTGCTGCGGCCCATGGAGCTGCTGAGCGAGCGCCCGATGAGGCTGGTGGACCCGGGGATCCAGAAGTACTTCCGCGATGTCGCCGACCACCTGGCGCGGGTGCACGAGCAGGTCGTCGGCTTCGACGAGCTGCTGAACTCGATCCTCCAGGCCAACCTCGCGCAGGCGACGGTCGCGCAGAACGAGGACATGCGCAAGATCACCTCCTGGGCGGCGATCATCGCCGTCCCCACGATGATCTGCGGGGTCTACGGGATGAACTTCGAGCACATGCCGGAGCTCCAGTGGCGCTACGGCTACCCGATGGTGATGTGCACGATCGTCGGGATCTGCTTCACCATCCACCGGGCGCTGCGCCGTCACGGCTGGCTGTAGGGCGTGTTTTAAAAGTCCCGCCTGGCCCGCGGCGTCTGGTACCGCACCTCGCTGCGTTGTCGGAGCGCCCGAGTACGTCCAGTACTCGGGCGCCCCTCCGCCTTGCGATGCACGGCACCAGACGCCGCGGGCCACGCCCTCCGGGCGCCCGGCGCTACTTTTAAAACCCGCCCTAGGCCCACGGGGAGGACCCGGGGAGGACCCCCTACCCTGTCCGCATGACTCTCAGCACGCTTGACCTGGCCCTCGTCGAGGAGGCCACCAAGAAGTCCGGCCTCATCTGGGTCCGCGGCACCGGGGCGGACCGGGCGCTGTGGCACGCCTGGGTGGACGGCGCCGCGCACGTGCTGGGCGACGGGCCCGGGGAGCAGCCGTTCCCGGGGCTGGCCGACGGCGCGACCGCCGAGGTGACCGTACGCAGCAAGGACAAGGGCGGCCGGCTGGTGGCCTGGACGGCGACGGTACGGGAGCTCGCGCCCCACAGCGAGCCGTGGGAGGCCGCGGTCGCCGAGCTCAAGGGCAAGCGGCTGAACGCGCCCGACTCGGAGACGATGACCGAGCGCTGGGCCCGGGAGTGCCGGCTGCTGCGCCTGGAGCCGGCCACGGCGAGCACGGACCTGCCGGGCGGTTCGCTGGCCGCGGCGCCGCTGGAGTCGCCGGCGATCACCCGGAAGCCGATCCCGGCGGGCCTGCCGAGGCTGCTGCTGAAGCGGAAGAAGGCCGCCCGCTAGGGCACCCGCCAGGCCACGCCCGCCAGGCCACCCCCGCCAGGGCACCCGCCTCGGCCCGTCCCAGGGCCTGTCGGAGCGTCCTCAGCCCTTGCTCGGGTCGGTCCCCTGGCCGGACCCCTTGGTTCCGGCCGAGGAGCCGCCGCTGCCCGCTTCCTTGGTCGTCGGCAGCTGGGACCCGTAGTCGACGGTCTGGTCCTGCTCCGGCGGGTCCAGCTGGAAGGTTTTGCCCCACTCCCCGAGTTCCACCCGGCCGGCGCCGCCGGCCCGCTCCATGACCAGCGGGTACGGCGTCCCCTCCAGCGAGACCGACAGCTTGCCGCCCTTGCCCGCGTCCGCCGCGAGCTGGACCGCGCGGGTGTGCCCGACCTTGGTGTACGTCTCGCCCTTGGTGAGCTTGCCCTCCAGTCCGAGCAGCCCGTCCAGCAGCACGTCCATGTCGGTGAACCCGCGGAACTGCTTGTACGAGGGGTCGCCCTCGGGGACCTTCACGTACTTGTCGCCGAGCTTGCCGGCCGAGTCGGACTTCCCCCAGAACGCGGCGCTGGCCTTCAGGTACAGCTGCTCGCCCACCCGCAGCAGCTGGAAGGTGTCCTCCTGCGACTTCACCTCGCCGGAGCCGCCGTCCGACTTCAGCCGCATGTCCAGGGTGAAGGTCTTGCCGCCGCTGACCAGCGTGCCGGAGAGGTGCACCGAGTCGGCTGCCGTGGCCGCGGCCCGCGCCTTGTCCTCGATCTGGTCGGCGGAGAGCTTGCCGACCCCGTTGGTGCCCTTGTCGGGATCGGGGTCCGCCCCGCAGCCCGTGCCGGTGACCGCGAGGCCGGCGCACAGGGCACCCACGAACGCGGCCCGGCGCAGCCGTGCGGCAGGGAAGTAGGCGGTCACGGGCAGGTGCCTCTCGTCGGTCGTCTGCGGCAGCAGGCAGCGTACCCGCCCGTGGACGGGCCGCCGCGGCCCGCCCGCGGTGGCTCGGGGGCACGCCCGTGCGGACCGCCCCACCAGGGCAGTTGTCCGCGGCACGGGCTAGCCTGAGGGGCGGCAGGACTGGTGATCGATGCTCTAGGAGGCGCTCGGATGGTTGCTGGCGCCCCGCGCATCTTCGTCTCGCATCTGTCGGGTGTGCCCGTCTTCGACCCCAACGGCGACCAGGTCGGCCGCGTCCGCGACCTCGTCGCGATGCTGCGCGTCGGAGGCCGCCCGCCGCGGCTGCTGGGCCTGGTGGTCGAGGTGGTCAGCCGGCGCCGGATCTTCCTTCCCATGACCCGGGTGACGGGCGTGGAGTCCGGGCAGGTCATCACCACGGGCGTGGTCAACATGCGGCGCTTCGAACAGCGCCCCACCGAGCGGCTGGTCCTCGGTGAACTGCTGGACCGCCGGGTGAAGCTGACCGCGACGGACGAGGAGGTCACCGTCCTCGACGTGGCCATCCAGCAGCTGCCGGCCCGCCGGGACTGGGAGATCGACCGGATCTTCGTACGGAAGGGCAAGTCGGGGGCGCTGCGCCGGCGCGGCGAGACGCTCACGGTGGAGTGGTCGGCGGTGACCGGCTTCTCGCTGGAGGAGCACGGGCAGGGCGCCGAGAGCCTGGTGGCCACCTTCGAGCAGATGCGCCCGGCCGACGTGGCGAACGTACTGCACCACCTGACGCCGAAGCGGCGCGCCGAGGTGGCCAACGCCCTCGACGACGACCGGCTGGCGGACGTCATGGAGGAGCTGCCCGAGGACGAGCAGGTGGAGATCCTCGGCAAGCTGAAGGAGGAGCGCGCGGCCGACGTCCTGGAGGCGATGGACCCGGACGACGCGGCCGACCTGCTGTCCGAGCTGCCGGAGGACGACAAGGAGCGGCTGCTGACGCTGATGCAGCCGGATGAGGCGGCGGACGTGCGGCGCCTGATGGCGTACGAGGAGCGCACGGCGGGCGGTCTGATGACCACCGAGCCGATCGTGCTGCGGCCGGACGCCACGGTCGCGGACGCGCTGGCGCGCGTACGGCAGTCGGACCTGTCGCCGGCGCTGGCGGCGCAGGTGTACGTGTGCCGGCCGCCGGACGAGACGCCGACGGGCAAGTACCTGGGCACGGTCCACTTCCAGCGGCTGCTGCGCGACCCGCCGTTCACGCTGGTCAGCTCGATCGTGGACACGGACCTGCCGCCGCTGCGGCCGGATGCCTCACTTCCGGTGGTGACCAGCTATCTCGCCGCGTACAACATGGTGGCGGTGCCGGTGGTCGACGAGAGCGGCTCGCTGCTGGGCGCGGTGACCGTGGACGACGTACTCGACCACCTGCTGCCGGACGACTGGCGGGAGAAGGACTTCCATTCCGAGGAGGCCGTGAGTGGCCACTGAGCGCGGGCGCGGCGACCAGGCGCGCGAACGGCGCCGGGAGCAGATCCGGGAGCGGCGCGAGCAGGCCCGGCTGCTCGCGCGCGAGCACGGGCTGGAGGAGGCCGCCGAGCGGGCCGCCGAGCGGGTGCGCAGCGAGCGCGCGAAGAGCGGCATGGCGACCGGGTCGAGCGCGCTGACGCGCTCGCGGGCCCGGCTGGACCAGCCTCGGGCGCCGCGCCGGTCGCTGCTGCCCGAGTACGACCCGGAGGCCTTCGGTCGGCTGTCGGAGCGGGTGGCGCGGTTCCTCGGCACGGGCCGGTTCATCGTCTGGATGACGCTGGTCATCATCGTGTGGGTGCTGTGGAACATCTTCGCGCCGGACGACCTGCGGTTCGACCAGTACCCGTTCATCTTCCTGACGCTGATGCTGTCGCTCCAGGCCTCCTACGCCGCTCCGCTGATCCTGCTCGCGCAGAACCGGCAGGACGACCGGGACCGCGTCAATCTGGAGCAGGACCGCAAGCAGAACGAGCGCTCCATCGCCGACACCGAGTACCTGACCCGGGAGATCGCCTCCTTGCGCATGGGCCTGGGCGAGGTCGCGACGCGCGACTGGATCAGGTCCGAGTTCCAGGACTTGATCAAGGAGATGGACGAGCGTCGTCTATTCCCGCTCAAGAGTGACGAAGGCGACCGCTAGCGGCCTTTCCTGGGGGACGCTACCGAGCCGTACCATCGGGGCATGGCTACCGACACAAGCTCCGCCGCCGTGCCCGAGCAGGACGCGATCCTGGACGCGCTGGCGACGGTGAACGACCCCGAGATCCACCGGCCGATCACCGAGCTCGGCATGGTCAAATCGGTGGAGATCGGCGACGGCGGCGCGGTCGCCGTCACGGTCTACCTCACGGTGTCGGGCTGTCCCATGCGCGAGACCATCACCAAGAACGTCACCGAGGCCGTCGAGAAGGTCGCGGGCGTCACCTCGGTCGAGGTCTCCCTGGACGTGATGAGCGACGAGCAGCGCAAGGAGCTCGCGGCCTCGCTGCGCGGCGGCACCGCCGAGCGCGAGGTGCCCTTCGCCAAGCCGGGGTCGCTGACCCGTGTGTACGCGGTCGCCTCCGGCAAGGGCGGCGTCGGCAAGTCCTCGGTCACCGTCAACCTGGCCGCGGCGATGGCGGCGGACGGCCTGAAGGTCGGCGTCGTCGACGCGGACATCTACGGGCACAGCGTGCCGCGCATGCTGGGCGTGGACGGCCGCCCGACCCAGGTCGAGAACATGATCATGCCGCCGTCGGCGCACGGCGTGAAGGTCATCTCCATCGGCATGTTCACCCCGGGCAACGCGCCGGTGGTGTGGCGCGGGCCGATGCTGCACCGGGCGCTTCAGCAGTTCCTGGCCGATGTCTTCTGGGGCGACCTGGACGTGCTGCTGCTGGACCTGCCGCCGGGTACGGGCGACATCGCGATCTCGGTGGCCCAGCTGGTGCCGAACGCCGAGATCCTGGTGGTCACGACCCCGCAGCAGGCCGCGGCCGAGGTGGCCGAGCGGGCCGGCTCGATCGCCGTGCAGACCCACCAGAAGATCGTCGGCGTGGTCGAGAACATGTCCGGGCTGCCGTGCCCGCACTGCGACGAGATGGTCGACGTGTTCGGCTCGGGCGGTGGCCAGAAGGTCGCCGACGGCCTCACCAAGACGGTCGGCGCGACGGTCCCGGTGCTGGGCTCCATCCCGATCGACGTCCGGCTGCGCGAGGGCGGCGACGAGGGCAAGCCCGTCGTGCTCTCCGACCCGGACTCTCCGGCCGGCGCGGCACTGCGCTCCATCGCGGGCAAGCTGGGCGGCCGCGCCCGTGGCCTCTCGGGCATGTCGCTGGGGATCACTCCGCGGAACAAGTTCTAGCCAGGTAGGCATTCGTTCCGCGGGGCGGAACGGCGGCCACACCGGCCATCGGCCCACACCTGGCCGCACCTGGCCGCACAGCGTGAAGGGCACCGCCGACCGGCGGTGCCCTTTCCCGTACCCCGGTACGTCTACTCGTACGCCGTCAGGTCGCCGATGACCGAGAACCCCAGCCCGTACGCGCTCATCCCCCGCCCGTACGCCCCCAGGTACACGCCACCGGAGGCGGTCCCGGCAAGCACCCAGCCAAACTCCGACTCGCGGTAGTGGAACGTCGTCGGCTCCCCGTCGACCGGGAGCGACAGCGTCGACCAGTCCTCACCGGTCAGGTCGTCGGCGAGTTCCCACGCGGCCTCGGTCTGCTGGTCGAGCCAGTCGTCGCGCAGGGTGTGGTCCATCTGGCCGGGCCAGCTGTAGGCCAGCAGCCCGGAGCCGGCCAGCCAGGCCGCCGAGGAGACCGAGGTGGCCTCCAGGACGCCGGTGCCGTCGCCGCTGCGGCGGAGCGGATTGCTGGCGACGGTGATGACCACCGCGAAGCGCTCCTTCTCACCGGTGGCGATCTCGCCGCGCGCGGAGGGCTCGTCGCCGTGGCCGGTGGAGCCGTGCTCCACGGTGCCGTCGGCGCCGGTGCCCACCTGCATGAGCCAGCGGGGGCCGGTGAAGGCCCCATCCAGCCCGTACCAGGGGAAGTCCGCCGCCAGGAACCTCTCGGCCGCCCGGCGGGCTGCCGGGACCGGCGTGCCGTCCTGGGACTGCGAAGGCTGTGGGGGTGCTGTCTGCGGCGGTGCGTCGGCAGGGGCGGGTGCTTCGGCGGGTTGCGCCCCTACCCGGCTACTGCTCGTCGTCTCCATCTGAGCGGCCTCTCGTTCCGTGGGGTCCGGAACGGCCCGCCCCCCTCGGGCGTCCTGCATCCGGACAGATGGAGAGGATAGCCATCCGACCCCGGATCGCCGGGCAGGCGTGAACTCAGGTGGCGTCGGCGTCGAACGGGGTGCGCTGCTCGGCGGCCGGGGCGGCGGGCTTCTTCAGCAGGTCCGGACCGGTGGCGGCGGGTGCGGAGGTGGCGCCGGAGGTGGACCCGGAAGAAGTGCCGGCGGCGGACGGAGACGGCTCCGGCTCCCTGCTGTTGACGGCGTCGGTGACGTCGTTCAGCTCCTTGCGGAGATCAAAGCTGCTGCGGATCTCCTTGAGGTCCTCGTTCTCGCCGAGCTGCTTGCGGATGAAGGTTTTGGGGTTCAGGTCCTCGAACTCGAAGTCCTTGAATTCCGGGCCGAGTTCGGAGCGGATGTCCTGCTTCGCACTGTCCGAGAACGCACGGATCTTCCGGATGACGCCCGTTACGTCCTGAATGACCTTGGGCAGCTTGTCGGGACCGAAGACCAGAATGGCGAGCACCACGATCGTGACCAGCTCGAGGCCGCCTATGTCGTTGAACACCTTGCCGCTCCTCGACTCACTTCACTTCCGGCCCGGACAACGGTACCCGTCGTTACCGCCGGGCCCATACACGCGTACTGACTCCGCGGCGGTTTCACCCCGCCGTCATGATCCGTTCGCCGAACCGAGCACCATTTCCAGGGTCCGCTCCCGGCCCTCACGGAGCACCGTGAGGCTCAGCCGGTCGCCCGGGCGGTGGGCCCTGATCTTGATGATCAGCTCGTCGCCACCGTGCACGCGCGCGCCGTCCACTTTGGTGATCACATCGCCCGGCTTGATCCCGGCGCTGGCCCCGGGGCCGCCGGCGACGACGGACGATCTGCCGTCCTCGCCCTTGGCGGCGACCCGGGCTCCGTCGCCGGTGTACTGCATGTCCAGGGTGACCCCGATGACGGGGTGCGTGGCGCGGCCGGTACGGATGAGCTCCTCGGCGACGCGCTTGCCCTGGTTGATGGGGATGGCGAAGCCGAGGCCGATGCTGCCGCCCTGCCGGTCGGAGTCCTCCTGCTTGTCCGCTCCGCGGATCGCGCTGTTGATGCCGATGACGCGGGCCTTGGCGTCGAGGAGCGGGCCGCCGGAGTTGCCGGGGTTGATGGGGGCGTCGGTCTGGAGGGCGTCGACGTAGCTGATGTCGCTGCCGTCGCCCTTGTCGCCGCCCGCGGTGATGGGCCGCCCGGTGGCGCTGATGATGCCGGCGGTGACGGTGTTGGAGAGGTCGAAGGGCGCGCCGATGGCCACCACCGGGTCACCGACCTTCACGTTCTCGGAGTTCCCGAGCGTGAGCGGCTGGAGTCCCCGTACGCCGGTGACCTTGACCACGGCCAGGTCGTAGCCGCTGTCCCGGCCCACGAGCTCGGCGGTCACGCTCTCGCCGGTGCTGAAGGTGACCGTTATCTTCTTGGCGCCGGCGACCACGTGGTTGTTGGTCAGGATGTGGCCCTGAGGGTCCAGTACGAAGCCGGTTCCGGTGGCGCTGCTGCCGCCGCCGCTGACGTGCAGGGTGACCACCCCGGGCAGTGCGGTGGCCGCGATCCCGGCCACGCTCTCGGGGGCCCGGCCCTTGCTCTCCACCCCGGCCTGCGGAAGCTCCAGCCGGGTGCTGCTCTGGCGCTCGGCGAGCACTCCGACGTATCCGCCGATGCCGCCGGCGAGCACGGCGGAGCCCACGCTGATGGCCACCACGTGCCGCATGCGGATCCCACGGCCCGGCTTGCCGGTGTCCACGGCCTGCAAGGGGGCCACGCCCCAGGGGTCGTAGCGCGGCTCGGGGTCGGCGTGGGGGCCGGCGTGAGGCTGCTCGGCCTCCCCGGCGGTGTCGCCCTCGGCGGCCCCGGCGGGGGCTTCGGGGGCGGCGGCGACTTCGGCGGCGACTTCGGCAGGGGCCGCCCCGGTCTCCGGCCGCGGGGCCGGAACTCCCTCGCGGCGCACGTCCGCCAGCCCCTCGGGCCGGCTCCACCACCGCGGAGCCGGATCGGTCTGCTGACTGTCGGACATGGGCGCTCCCCGCGTACCTGGCGCACCGCCTGGCGGCGCATCTGCCGCCGATTCAACCAGGTCCCGTCCCGGCCGGGGGCTCCGCCCCCGAACCGGAATGCCGGTGGGGGCGCGTCAGCGGGACAGGGAGACCGGCCGGGCCGAGGCAGGCGCCGACGGGGTGACGGGAGGCTGCGGGCCCGGGGTGCGCAGGCTGGGGACACCGCCGGGGCTGGGCATACGGTCGCGGACGGCCGCATCGGCCACGGACACGGCGGGGCCGGGCTGCGAAGCGGGGACCTCGCCCCGCGCGTTCGGGTCGACGGCATCGATCGGCAGCGATCCGCCGAGGGCGATCGCGGCCAGCGACACGGCTCCCGCCGCGACGAACGCGAAGCGGCGCCGGGACCGGCCCACCTCATGGATCCGGAAGCCCTCCCGGGGGGAGACCGGAACGGCGTACCCGAAGGAGGCGAAGGGATCGGCCCCCGGCGAACCCACCGGACGGACTGACCCGCCAGGGCCGACTGACCCGCCCGAGCCGACTGACCCGCCCGGACCCGGGGGGCCGGAGGAGCCGTCGAGACTCCCGCCCGGCAGGCCCTGCAGCCGGGCCAGCAGCCCCGCGGACAGCGGCGGCGGCGCACTCTCCACGAACAGGCTCTTCAGACGGCGCTGCGCATCGGCCTCGGCCTTGCACTTGGGACACGTCGCCAGATGGGCCAGGACCCGCTCGCGCACGTCATGACTGAGCTCCCCGTCCACCAGGGCGGCGAGCCGGTCGCCCAGGTGCTGTTCGGCGGGGGACGGACTGACTCCGCTCACTCGGCTCCGCCCTCTCCCCCGGCGCCCGGAGCGCCCAAGGCCACGCCTGCCAGCGCACGCTGCTCCGCACGGGCCGCGGGAGACCGGTGCTTGAGCGCCTTGCGCAGGTGCGAGCGGCCTCGGTGGATACGGCTGCGCACGGTGCCGAGCTTCACGCCGAGCGTGGCGGCGATCTCCTCGTAGGACAGGCCCTCGATGTCGCACAGCACCACGGCCGCGCGGAACTCGGGCGCGAGGGTGTCCAGCGCCTGCTGCACATCCGCGTCGAAGTGGGTGTCGTGGAGCACCTGCTGGGGGGACGGCTCACGGCTGGGCAGCCGCTCGGCGGCGTCGTCCGCGAGCGCGTCGAACCGGATCCGCTGCTTGCGGCGGACCATGTCCAGGAACAGGTTCGTGGTGATCCGGTGCAGCCAGCCCTCGAACGTGCCGGGCGTGTACGTGGACAGCGAGCGGAAGACGCGGACGAAGACTTCCTGCGTCAGGTCCTCGGCGTCGTGCTGGTTACCCGTCAGACGGTAGGCAAGGCGGTAGACCCGCGCACTGTGCGTGCTGACGATCTCCTCCCATGAAGGAGGGGTCCACGCCTGGGAGCCCGCATCGGCGGCGAAGGTCGCGGTGGTTGCGGTCGCGGTGTGGAAGCGGTCAGCAATGTTGGTCACGGATTTCAGCTCACCCGCCGACCAGAAGAGGCGTCTCAGAACGCCTCCACGATCCACAGGCGCAGCCGCACCTCCCCTATCGGCTCTGGTGGTGTCCAGTGGAGTCCCTACCATAGCCACCCCCTCCGTCAGCTCTGGATAAGCATTTTTGCAGTAACTTTGCACGGGTCTTACGCCCCAGAGCGGCCCCGGACCGGCGTTCTGCCCGGCACCGTCCCTGTCTATCCCTCATCCATCCGGCGTCTACCCCTCACAACGCCCGGTCCCATCTGCGGGTTCCCGACGTCAACGGATACAGTCACCGTTGCGCCAACTATGGGGACAGGAGAGGGTCATTAGCGGCAACCGGCAGACGAGCTGGGCGTTCGCCGACGCGTTTGTCGCCGAGGACGACGCTCTGCGATGGGCCCGCGACCGGTCCAGGGAAGCGGGCCTGCGCTCCGTCTCCCCCGGCACCGGCGCCGCGCTGCGCCTGCTCGCCGCGACCGCGGACGCCAAGGCGGTCGCCGAGATCGGTACCGGAACCGGGGTCTCCGGCATCCACCTCCTGCACGGGATGCGCCCCGACGGGGTGCTCACCACCGTGGATCCCGAGGCGGACCGGCAGGCCTTCGCCCGCCAGGCCTTCCGCGCCGCCGGCTTCGCGGGCAACCGCGCCCGCTTCATCCCCGGCCGAGCGCTCGACGTACTCCCCCGGCTCGCGGACGGCGGGTACGACCTCGTGTTCTGCGACGGGGACCCGACCGAGTCCCTCGACTACCTCGCCGAATCGTTGCGCCTGCTGCGGCCCGGCGGCCTGGTGTGTTTCGAGGGAGTCTTCTCCGACGGCCGCACGGTCGATTCCGCCGCCCAGCCGGTGGAGGTGCTCCGCGTCCGCGAGCTGCTGCGCAGCGTCCGCGAGAGCCCGGCGCTGGAGGCCGCCCTGCTCCCGGTGGGGGACGGCCTGCTGTGCGCGGTGCGGCGCTGAGGCCCGTCCCGTCGGCGGGGGAACGGAAAAAACAACGCTGCCCCGGATGCGATGAGCAGCCGGGGCAGCGCAGAGTCTTCAGTTGGTGCCGACGGTTCAGCCGACGACCTTCTTCAGGGCGTCACCCAGGGCGTCCGCCTCGTCCGGAGTCAGCTCGACGACAAGCCGACCGCCGCCCTCGAGCGGTACGCGCATGACGATGCCCCGCCCCTCCTTGGTGACCTCGAGCGGGCCGTCGCCCGTCCGCGGCTTCATGGCCGCCATGCTCGTTCCCCTTCCTGAAACCAGCTCATCGTCAGCCGACGGCCCCGTTCAGGCGCCTAATACCCGGCATCGAACACATTGCTTCCCGGCCATTATCCCGCATGTCAGGACCCGATGACCAACATCGGCGGGGAACGCTTCTGCAACGCGCTTGACCAAAACCACTCATTTCGGGGACCCGCCTGCGATACTTCGCCACCGCGCAGCCGCCGCGCCGTCCGCTTTCTTTGACGCACATCACATGTCCGGTCGCGTTCCGGTCCGCCATGCTGGCCCTTGCACCGGCCGGTACCGGCCGGTAGCGAAGCCTGCGACGAAGGGGGACCCCCTGCCATGGCCGACAGCGTGCTCTACGAAGTGACCGACGGACTCGCCACCATCACGATCAACCGTCCCGACGCGATGAACGCGATGAACACGGAGGCCAAGGTCGCGCTGCGCGACGCGGTCCAGGCGGCGGGCGAGGACACGGACGTACGGGCCGTGCTGCTGACCGCCGCCGGGAACCGGGCCTTCTGCGTCGGCCAGGACCTCAAGGAGCACATCGGGAACCTGGCGGCGGACCGCGAGGGCGGCTCCTCGCTGACGATGAGCACGGTCGCCGACCACTACAACCCCATCGTGCGGGCACTCACCGAGATGCCGAAGCCGGTGGTGGCGGGCGTGAACGGCGTCGCGGCGGGGGCCGGCTTCGGATTCGCCCTGGCGGCGGACTACCGGGTCGTCGCCGAGACCGCGTCCTTCAACACCTCGTTCGTCGGGGTGGCGCTGACCGCGGACTCGGGGATCTCGTGGACCCTGCCGCGGCTGATCGGTGCCTCGCGGGCCGCCGACCTGCTGCTGTTCCCGCGCTCGATCAAGGCGCAGGAGGCGTACGAGCTCGGCATCGCGAACCGGCTGGTGCCGGCGGACTCGCTGGCCGCGGAGGCGGAGTCGGTGGCCCGCGCCCTGGCCTCGGGGCCGACGGTCGCGTACGCGGCGCTGAAGGAGTCCCTGGCGTACGGGGCCTCCCACTCGCTTCCGGAGGCGCTGGCCCGCGAGGACGTCCTCCAGACCCGTGCCGGGGCGTCCGAGGACCACTCGATCGCCGTCCAGGCGTTCCTTGCGAAGCAGCCGCCGAAGTATCTGGGCCGCTGATCCCGGTCCCCGGGCGGGCGGGCCCGTCGGAGGCCCGGCCCGGCCCGGGCGGCCTCCCGGTCCTCCCGGTACCGGGGCTCTGTCCCCTACCCGCCCTTCCACCGTTCCCTGGGGCTCCGCCCCAGACCCCGCGCCTCAAACGCCGGCGGGGCTGGAGGGTGGCGCCGCGGGGCTGGAGGTGGCGGGCCGGGGAGGTCAGTGGCCCGCGAGGCGGGCGGGCCCGACGGCCGGCTCGCGGGAGACGCAGGTGGCCAGGTGGTCGTTGACGAGGCCGCAGGCCTGCATCAGGGCGTAGGCCGTGGTGGGGCCGACGAAGCGGATGCCGGCCTTCTTGAGGGCCTTGGAGAGGGCCGCGGACTCCGGGGTGACCGCCGGGACGTCGGCGATCGACTTCGGGGCCCGGCCCGGCTCCGGGGCGTGGGACCAGATCAGCGTGTCCAGCTCCCCCGGCTCCCATCCGGCCAGGACCTTGGCGTTGGCGAGCGTCGCCGCGATCTTCGCCCGGTTCCGGATGATCCCCTCGTCCGCCAGCAGGCGCTCCGCGTCCCGGTCGTCGAACTCCGCGACCGCGGCGATCTCGAAGGAGGAGAAGGCCGTCCGGAACGCCTCGCGACGGCGCAGGATCGTCAGCCAGGACAGCCCGGACTGGAAGGCCTCCAGGCACAGCCGCTCGTAGAGGGCGTCGTCCCCGTGGACCGGACGGCCCCACTCCGTGTCGTGGTAGGCGATGTAGTCCTCCGTGGACAGCGCCCACGGGCAGCGCAGCCCTCCGTCCGGGCCGAGGAGGGCCGTCACTGGCCCGGCCGCTTCGTCAGGTCCGGCCGCGCCGGCACCGCGTCCTGAGGGGCCTGCGCCGACGCCTCCAGCTGCGCGATCCGGGCGTCCCTCTCGGCCAGCTCGGCCGCCAGGCGCTCCAGTACGTCGTCCACCTCGGCCATCCGGTACCCGCGCGGCGCGACGGGCAGCCGCAGCGCGTCGATGTCCGCCCGCACCACCGGCCGGGTCTCCGGCAGCGCGTCGGCGACCCGGTCCGGCTCCGCCTCGGGCAGCACGGCCTCCGACCCGCCGCCGACCACCGCGAGGGTGACGGCGGCGACGACCACGACCAGCGCGATCAGCAAGAACCAGAACACGATCAACTCCCTGAGAGACTGCGGCCCACTCCAAGCACCAGGTTAAGGTCGCAGGCGAGGCGCGAGGGCCGCCGGAGGAGGAAAGAACGGGATGCTGCGACTGGGCAGGCGCGAGTTCGACACCCACGAGCCGGTGATCATGGCCATCGTGAACCGGACTCCGGACTCCTTCTACGACCAGGGCGCGACCTTCCGCGACGAGCCCGCGCTGGACCGGGTCGAGCAGGCGGTGGCCGAAGGCGCCGCGATCATCGACATCGGCGGGGTCAAGGCGGGCCCGGGCGAGCACGTGGACGCGGTCGAGGAGGCCCGGCGCACGGTCGGCTTCGTGGCCGAGGTCCGGCGACGCCACCCGGACGTCGTGATCAGCGTGGACACCTGGCGGCACGAGGTCGGCGAGGCGGTCTGCGAGGCCGGAGCCGACCTCCTGAACGACGCGTGGGGCGGGGTGGACCCGAAGCTGGCGGAGGTCGCCGCCCGCTACGGCGCCGGCCTGGTCTGCACCCACGCGGGCGAGGTCGAGCCGCGCACCCGGCCGCACCGGATCGCGTACGAGGACGTCATGGCCGACATCCTGCGGGTTACGCTCGGCCTGGCCGAACGGGCGGTCTCGCTGGGGGTCCGCCGGGACGCCATCATGATCGACCCGGGCCACGACTTCGGGAAGAACACCCGCCACTCCCTGGAGGCCACCCGCCGGCTGGGCGAGATGACGGAGACGGGCTGGCCGGTCCTGGTCTCCCTGTCCAACAAGGACTTCGTCGGCGAGACCCTCGACATGCCGGTCAAGGAGCGCCTGTTGGGCACCCTGGCCACCACGGCGGTCTCGGCCTGGCTGGGCGCGCAGGTCTACCGCGTCCACGAAGTCGCCGAGACCAGGCAGGTCCTGGACATGGTGGCGTCCATCCAGGGCCACCGCCCCCCGGCCGTCGCCCGCCGCGGCCTCGCCTGAACCCACCACCCGACGGCCGGAGGCCGGCGCAGCCACTCGAAGCCGGAGAGGCGCCCCGGCGCCGAACCGCGCGAGAGCGGCGTGAAAAAGGGGCTCCTGGACATGGTGGCGTCCATCCAGGGCCACCGCCCCCCGGCCGTCGCCCGCCGCGGACTCGCCTGAGCCCATGCCCCCGACGGCCGGAGCCGGCCGCCGGGGGCTCGTACGCGGCGCGGCGGCTACTTGCCGACTTCCTTCGTCACCAGCGCGATGGCCTCGTCCACGTCGTCCGTGACGTGGAACAGGTAGAGGTCGCGCTCCGAGGCCTTGCCCTGGGCGATCACCGTGTTCTTCAGCCAGTCGATCAGCCCGCTCCAGTACTCCGTGCCGAACAGCACGATCGGGAACCGGGTGATCTTCTGCGTCTGGACCAGGGTCAGGGCCTCGAACATCTCGTCCAGCGTGCCCAGCCCGCCCGGCAGGACGACGAAGCCCTGGCTGTACTTCACGAACATCGTCTTGCGGACGAAGAAGTACCGGAAGTTCAGCCCGAGGTCCACGTGCTCGTTGAGCCCCTGCTCGAAGGGCAGCTCGATGCCCAGCCCGACGGAGATGCCGTTCGCCTCGCGGGCGCCCTTGTTGGCCGCCTCCATCGCGCCCGGGCCGCCGCCCGTGATCACCGCGAAACCGGCGTCGACCAGGGCGTGCCCGATCCGTACGCCCGCCTCGTACTCCGGCGAGCCGGCCGGAGTACGGGCCGATCCGAACACGCTGATCGCCGGCGGCAGCTCCGCCAGCGTGCCGAAGCCCTCGATGAACTCCGACTGGATGCGCAGGACCCGCCAGGGATCGGTGTGCACCCACTCGGAGGGCCCGGCCGAATCCAGCAGCCGCTGGTCCGTCGTGCTGCCCGCCTGCACCTGGCTCCGCCTGCGCAGCACCGGTCCGAGCTGCTGCTCCTCCGGCCGACGACGAGCGGACCCGTCGGGATTGCGGTGGTTGCCCATAATGTGCTCCCTCCTGCTGATCGTTGGATCAGGGTAGGCGCACAAACGTGACCGCAAGCGGAATTCAGGTGGTCAGCCAGACGCGGAGCCGTTCCTCGCAGTGCAGGATGGCCTTCGTCTCGACGCGCTCGTCGACCTTGTGGGCCAGCAGGGCGTCGCCCGGGCCGTAGTTGACCGCCGGGACGCCCAGGGCGCTGAAGCGGGACACGTCCGTCCAGCCGAACTTCGGCATCGCGCGGCCGCCGACCGACTCCATGAAGGCCGCGGCCGCCGGGTGGGAGAGGCCGGGGAGGGCGCCGCCCGAGAGGTCGTCGACCACGAACTCCTCGACGCCGCAGTCCGCGAAGACCTCCCGGACGTGAGCGATCGCGTCGTCCACGGTGCGGTCGGGGGCGAAGCGGTAGTTGACCGTCACCGTGCAGGCGTCGGGGATGACGTTGTTGGCGACGCCGCCCTCGATGCGGACCGCGTTGAGGCCCTCGTGGTACTCCAGGCCGTCGATGACCGGCTTGCGGGCCTCGTACGCCGCGAGCCTGGCCAGGATCGGGCTCGCCGCGTGGATGGCGTTGGAGCCCATCCAGCTGCGCGCGGAGTGGGCGCGCTCGCCCCTCGTGCGGAGCAGGACGCGCAGGGTGCCCTGGCAGCCGCCCTCGACCTCGGCGTTCGACGGCTCCAGCAGCACCGCGAAGTCGCCGGTCAGCCAGTCGGGGTGGGCTTCGGCGACCTTGCCGAGGCCGTTGAGGTCGGCGGCGACCTCCTCCTGGTCGTAGAAGACGAAGGTGAGGTCCCGGTTCGGCTCGGTCACGGTCGCGGCGATCCGCAGCTGTACGGCGACACCGGACTTCATGTCCGTCGTGCCGCAGCCCCACAGGACATCGTTCTCGTCGAGGCGGGACGGCACGTTGTCGGCGATCGGCACCGTGTCGAGGTGGCCGGCGAGGACGACGCGCTCGGCGCGGCCGAGGTGCGTACGGGCCACGATGTTGTTGCCGTAGCGGTCCACCGTGAGGTGCGGCAGGCCGCGCAGCGCGCTTTCCACCAGGTCGGCGAGGACCTTCTCGTCGCCGCTCACGGAAGGGATGTCGACGAGCCGGGCGGTCAGCTCGGCGGCGTCCAGGGTGAGGTCCAGCTCGGAATCGGACATGCTCCTGACCCTAACGCCCCGGGCTGTGACGAAGCCCGGTGCGTCCGGCCGGTGGACGCGTCATATGGCTCAAGTACGGTGGGCCGCGTGTCCCAGAGCGATCACTCCCGTCCTCGACGCCGTCCTCGGCGCCGCCGGCCGTTCCGCAAGGCCGCCGGTCTGCTCGTACTGCTCGCCGTCATCGGCTATTTCGCCGCGCAGTACGACTCGAACGACGGCGGCGGTGCCCCGCACTGCACGGCCAGCGTGCTCACCGGAGCCGACGCGTCCGGCAAGGGCGGCACTCGCGAGTCCTACGACATGTCCCCCGAGCAGGCGTCGAACGCGGCGACGATAGCCGCCGTCGGCGTCTCCAAGGGCCTGCCGGAGCGGGCCGTGACCATCGCTCTGGCAACCGCGATGCAGGAGTCGGGGCTGCGCAACCTCAACCACGGCGACCGGGACTCGCTCGGCCTCTTCCAGCAGCGCCCCTCGCAGGGCTGGGGCACGCCGGACCAGATCAGGGACCCGGTGTACTCGTCCGGGATCTTCTACGACCGGCTGGTCGAGGTCCCGGGGTACTCGCGGCTCCCGTTGACGGTGGCCGCGCAGAAGGTGCAGCGCAGCGGCTTCCCGCAGGCCTACGCGAAGCACGAGCCGGACGCGATGGTCGTGACGGCGGCCTTCGGCGGCCGCGGCGCCCTGACGTGCGGCGGCCCCGCGCCGAGCACGCCGGGCGATCCGGAGAAGGTGCGGACCGAGCTGGTCCGGATTTTCGGCAAGAAGCTGCTGTCGGGCAACAACGGCGAGCCCTCCCGGACCGAGGACGCGGGCGGGGGCGGGGGCGCGGGCACGGGCACGGCCGCGGGCGCGGGCGCGGGCGGGAAGATCAAGGAAGCGGAGATCAACCTGCCGCTGAGGCAGACCGGCGACGACACCGAGACGCGCCGTGCGGGGGCGCTCGCCCACTGGGCGGTCGCCCACTCGCGGTCCATGGGCATCGCCCGGGTCTCGTACGCCTCCCGGGCCTGGGTGGCCGGCGAGGCGAAGGGGCAGTGGCAGGCCAAGGGCGGAATCGGCAAGTCCGGCGACGGGGACCCCCACAACGCCGGAGACGAAGCCGTACGGATCTTCGTGCACCGCTGAGCCGCCGATGAACCGCCCCCGGGCCGGGAGCCCGCTCGGGTGTGCGGGACATCCCCCGCACGGGGGTCGCCCGGCAGAGCCCCCCGAGGGCCCGGGAACGGTGGAATGCCTGGTCGGCGCCGTCCAATGAGGTTGTCGCGGAAGCCGATTAAACGATGCGTTACTGATCCTTTACCCACCGGCTCCGCAACCTCGCCCGCCCCTCGAGCGGTTGTACACGGCGTACTCAGCCGCTACCGCTTAGGAGCAACATGTCCCTCCCCCTGACCCGTCGGATCGCCCGTGCCGCGCTGCTGCTCGCAGCCGGGGCAGCTCCCGTGGTCGGTGCGGCCGGCGCGGCCAGCGCCGCGGGCCTGGAGTCCGTGCCGCAGCTGGGCGCGCTCACCGCACCGGACGCCACGGGCGACGTGGTGGGCACCGGTGAGACCGCGGCCGCCGGAGCCACCGACACCGCAACCCAGGCCGTCCCGGGAGAGCTGACCGGCGCCGCGGGCCCGCTGCTCGCCGGCCTGCCGGCGAAGGGCCTGCCCACGCAGGGCCTGCCGACCGACGCGGTGCCGACCGACGCAGTGCCGACCGACACACTGACCGGCGCGCTGCCCACCCAGGGCCTGCCGCTGGGCGGCTGATTCCGCCGCAGCACGCCGAGGGGGCCGGGAGTACGAACTCCCGGCCCCCTCGGGCTTTTTCCGCGCAAGCGGCCCGCCCCTTAGGCCCGGCCGTCAGGCCCGACCGTTACGAGCCGAGCCGCTTGACCGCCTCCGCGACCCGCTCGTCCGTGGCCGTGAAGGCGACCCGCACGAACCGCGCGCCCGCCTCCCCGTAGAAGTCGCCCGGCGCGACCAGAATGCCCAGCCCGGCGAGGTGGGCCACCGTGTCCCAGCAGGGCTCGTCGCGGGTCGCCCACAGGTAGAGGCTGGCCTCGCTGTGCTCGATCCGGAATCCGTGCGCCTCCAGGGCTGCGCGCAGCGCCTCGCGGCGGGCGGCGTAGCGGCCGCGCTGCTCCTCGACGTGGGCGTCGTCGCCGAGGGCCGCCACCGTGGCCGCCTGGACCGGGGCGGGGGTCATCATGCCGCCGTGCTTGCGGATCTCCAGCAGGTCGCCGAGCACGTCCGCGTCTCCGGCGACGAAGGCCGCCCGGTAGCCGGCCAGGTTGGACCGCTTGGACAGGGAGTGGACGGCCACGAGGCCCTCGTAGGACCCGCCGCACACCTCGTCGTGGAGGACGGACACGGGCTCGGCCTCCCAGCCCAGTTCCAGGTAGCACTCGTCGCTGAAGACCAGGATCCCGTGCTCGCGCGCCCAGGCCACGATCCGGATGAGGTCTTCCTTGGGGATGACCTTGCCGGTGGGGTTGGACGGGGAATTGAGCCAGAGCAGCTTCAGGCCGGCCGGGTCGAGCTCGGTCGGGTCGTCGTAGACCACGGCCTCGGCGCCGCACAGCCGCGCGCCGACCTCGTACGTCGGGTAGGCGAGCCGGGGGTACGCCACCTTGTCGCCGGCCCCCAGACCCAGCTGGGTCGGCAGCCAGGCCACCAGTTCCTTGGAGCCGACCACCGGCAGGACGTTGCGGTGCCCCACGGCGCTCGCGCCGAGACGGCCGCGCAGCCAGCCCGTGATCGCGTCGCGCAGTGCGACCGTGCCCCACACCGTCGGATAGCCCGGGGAGTCGGCGGCCTCGACCAGGGCGCGCTGGATCAGCTGCGGCACCGGGTCGACCGGGGTGCCGACCGACAGGTCGACGATGCCGTCCGCGTGGGCCGCCGCCGTCGCCTTGTACGGCTCCAGCTTGTCCCAGGGGAAGGCGGGAAGACGGGCGGAAAGTGCGGCCACGGTGCTCTCTTTTCGCGTTCCGGGGTGTGCGTGCTGCGTGTGCGTGCTGCTGTGTGCGTGCTGCGGTGTGCGGGTGGGGCAAACGCCTCGGTCCCGTGCGGCGGCGGGGCCGTACGGGACCGAGGGACGCGCTGGGCGGGACGGACCCGTCAGTGCGCCGGGTTGATGTCCGCCGGCAGAGCGGCGATGAAGGGGTGGTCGCGCTCGATCAGACCCAGCTTCGAGGCACCACCGGGCGAACCGAGCTCGTCGAAGAACTCGACGTTCGCCTTGTAGTAGTCCTTCCACTCCTCCGGAGTGTCGTCCTCGTAGAAGATGGCCTCGACCGGGCAGACCGGCTCACACGCACCACAGTCGACGCACTCGTCCGGGTGGATGTACAAGGACCGCTGGCCCTCGTAGATGCAGTCGACCGGGCACTCTTCGATGCACGCCTTGTCCTTGACGTCGACACAAGGCTCCGCGATGACGTAGGTCACGCTCTCGTTCCTCCTCGGTAGGGCTTTCCATATCGCGCGGGAGCGCGGCGTCGTCGATGCCCGCATCTAGTATCTCCGTTCCCGGGCACGATCCGAACAGGAGGGGCGGACAGAGCTGTGGAAATCACTGCCGGAGGACTGCTGGAGATCCGTATTACCCCCGCTGACGTGGGTAAACGAGTCTCTGTACGGCGGGTCGATCTTGACCGGAGCGGACCACCCGAGTTCAGCGACACGGTAGGGGTTCTCACATCCTGGGACGAGGGTGTGCTGCTGATCACACAGAAGAACGGCAAGCCCGTCCGTATCGCGGAATCGTCGCTGGTCGCGGGCAAGGTCGTGCCCCCGGCGCCGGCCCGGCGACGGGGTCCGGCGGCCTCTTTCGAGGAGCTGGCGAGGGTCACGGCGCGGGCGTGGGTGCCGCTGGAGAGTGAGCCGCTGGGCGAGTGGACGCTGCGCGCGGCCGGTGGATTCACCCGGCGGGCCAACTCCGTGCTGCCGCTCGGCGACCCGGGGATGCAGTTGGACGAAGCACTCGCTCGAGTGACCTCCTGGTACGCGGAACGCGGGCTTCCGGCGTACGTACAGGCCGCGACGGGGGCCGTGGGCACGCAGGAGCTGCTGTGTGCGGAGCTGGAGCGGCGGGGCTGGGTGAACGAGGTGTCGGCGGAGGTCCGCATCGGGGCGCTGGCGCCGATCGCGGACGTGGACGCGGACCTTTCGGACGTACGTCTGACCCGCGCCCCGGACGAGGCCTGGCTGGGCCGGTACGGGCGGGTCAAGGACCCGGCGCTGGCCAGGCGGATGCTGGTGGAGGGGCCGTCGGTGTGGTTCGCGTCCCTGGCCGGGGGCCGGGCCATCGGGCGGTGCGTGGTGGACGGCCGGTGGGCCGGGTTCGCTGCGGTGACGGTCGATCCCGCGCACCGGCGGGAGGGTCTGGCGACGGCGGTGATGGCGGCGCTGGCGCGGCAGGCGCTGGACGAGGGCGCGTCGGCGGCGTGGCTCCAGGTGGAGACGGACAACTCGGGGGCGCGGGGGCTGTACGACGGGATGGGCTTCGCGACGCACCACGCGTACCACCACTACCGGGCCGGGGCCGCGGAATGACTTCCTCGTTCCGCGAACAGTTCGCGGCGGAGGCTCGGTCGGAGCGGCCCGATCTGGCGCTGCTGTGCCTGCTGCTGGCGGCCGAGGCGGATCCGGAGGTGGACGAACGGGTCATCGACTGGGCCCAGATCGAGCTGGACCGGCTGGCGGGGATGCTGCCGTACGGGCTGCGGGGCCGGGGCGGGAAGGCGTGGGCGTCGGCGGTGACGGAGCTGCTGGGCGGGAGGCTCGGCTTCCACGGGACGCCCGCGGACTACGACAGGCTGTCGTCCTCGCTGCTGCACGAGGTGCTGCGGCGGCGGCGCGGGCTGCCGATCCTGCTGTCGGTGGTGTGGCTGGAGGTGGCCCGGCGGGCGGGGGCGCCGGTGTACGGGCTGGGGCTGCCGGGGCACTTCGTGGTGGGCTTCGGGGATCCGGAGGAGGGGGTGGTGGTGGACCCCTTCGCGGGGGGCGCCTCGCTGGGCGCGGGGCCGGCGGAGCTGGCGGCGGGGCCGCGGGAGCCGGCCCGTACGTTGGACATCGTCCTGCGGATCCTGAACAACATCCGGGCCTGGGCGTCGGCCCGGCCGGAGCACTCGGGGGTGGCGTTGTGGGCGGTGGAGCTGTCGCTGCTGCTGCCGTCGCATCCGGCGTTGCTGCGGTACGAGCGGGCGCGGCTGCTGGTGGAGCGGGGCTCCTTCCAGGAGGGGGCCGCGGAACTCGACGCGTACGCGGCCGTCGTGGACGCGGTGGACTCCGCGACGGCGACCCGCATCCGCGCCGAGGCCACCTCCGCCCGCGCCCTCCTGAACTGACCCACCCCCGCTGCGCGGGCCTCCCGGGCTCCGCCCAGACCCGCGCCTCAAACGCCGGCGGGGCTGGATGTGGCTGCCGCCGGGCAAGATCCAGCCCCGCCGGCGTTTGAGGCGAACCTCCAGCCCCGCCGGCGTTTGAGGCGCGGGGGCTGGGGCGGAGCCCCAGGGGCGCGGAGGTGGTTAGAGCCAGCCCTTGTCGCGGGCCGTGCGGATGGCTTCGGCGCGGTTGCGCGAGGCCAGCTTCTGGATCGCCGTCGAGAGGTAGTTGCGGACCGTGCCCGGGGACAGGTTGAGCTGTTGCGCCAGTTCGGCGTTGGTCGCGCCGTGCTCCGCCGCCCGCAGAACCTCCCGCTCGCGGTCCGTCAGCGGGTTCGCGCCCTCCGCCAGGGCCGCCGCCGCGAGCGTGGGGTCGATGACCCGTTCGCCCGCCAGGACCTTGCGTACTGCGTCGGCGAGTTGCGCGGCCGGGGCGTCCTTGACCAGGAACGCCGAGGCGCCCGCCTCCATCGCTCCGCGGAGGTAGCCCGGGCGGCCGAAGGTCGTCAGGATGACGATCCGGATGGCCGGGAGGGACGCGCGAAGGGCCGCCGCGGCTTCGATTCCCGTCATGCCCGGCATCTCGATGTCCAGCAGGGCGACGTTCACGTCGTGGGCTCGGGCCGCCGCCACCACCTCGTCGCCGCGGGCGACTTGGGCCCGCACCTCGATGTCCGGCTCCAGGCCGAGCAGCGCGGCGAGGGCCTCGCGGACCATCGACTGGTCCTCCGCCAGGAGGATGCGGATGGGGCGTGCGCTCATGATCCCGATCCTAGGGGGACGCGGGCCTGGAGGCGGAAGCCCGTCCTGTCGGCGGGACCGGCCAAGAGGGTGCCGCCCACCGCCTCCAGGCGTTCCGTCAGGCCTGTCAGGCCGTTGCCGGGTACCGGCTGGCCGCCCGCGCCGTCGTCCGAGACCGTCAGTTCGACGAACCGGCCGGCCAGGGTCTGGCGGGCCTCCAGTGTGATCGCGCAGCTCCTCGCGCCGCTGTGGCGGACCACGTTCGTCACCGCCTCGCGCAGCGACCAGGCCAGGGCCGATTCCGCCTCCTCCGGGAGGGATCCGGGAACCTCCTCCGCCGGGAGGGACACCAGGACTCCCGCCGCCGCCAGCGCGGTCCGCGCACCCGCCAGTTCGCCCGGCAGGGTGGGCCGCCGGTAGCCGCTCACGGCCTCCCGTACGTCCACCAGCGCCTGCCGGCTGACCCGCTCGATGTCCGCCACCTGCTGGGCGGCGGCCTCCGGCTGCCCGGGCAGCATCCGGCCCGCCAGCTCGCTCTTGAGCGTGATCAGCGACAGCGAGTGGCCCAGCAGGTCGTGCAGGTCCCGGGCCATCCGCAGCCGTTCCTCGTTGGCGGCGAGCTGCGCCACCGTGGCCCGGGCCTCGCGCAGTTCGATGGTGGTACGGATCATCGCGCGGATGCCGACCATCGCGAAGCCGCCCATCAGGGCCGGGATCAGCAGGCCCGCCAGGTAGGCGTCGCCGTCCGGGAGCGCGAGGGCCGTGGCCGTCATCAGGGCGGTCGCTCCCGGGACCGTCCACCGGGAGATCTCCCCGGGCAGCGCGACGCCCGAGGAGATGGACACGTAGACGAAGAGCACGAGCCATTCGCGGCCCAGGCTCAGCGACAGGACCGTGGCCTGCGTGGCGAGCACCGCCACGGAGAGCAGGACCCGGCGGACCGCCATCTGCGGGACGGTGCGGAAGACCAGCACCAGGTACCAGGCGACGAACGCCGCGAGGCCCAGGCCGCCGAGCAGCCGGGCCCCGAGGCCGTGTCCGCCTCTGACCAGGTCGGTGACGGGTGCGCTCAGGTAGAAGAGCCAGATGCTGATCCAGAGGGCCTTCACCACCTTCTGGCCGCGGCTCTCCGGCCGTTTGGCGATCTCGGGGAAGCCCCGGTCTGCGCGGTCTTCGTATTCCTTCGTCCGCGCCACGGGTTCACGCCTTCAGTGAGTCCTTGCGGTACAGCCAGGCGGCGGCACCGGTGAACAGTACGAAGTACGCGGCGAGGATCGCCACGTCCTTGGCGTGCGGCGCCCCGCCCAGCTCGATGGCCTGGCCGAGGCCCGCGTAGGCGTGGGTGGGGAGCCAGCTCGCGATGGTCTGGAGCCACTGCGGGAAGTTGGCCGTGGGCATCCACAGGCCGCCGAGGATCGACAGGCCGAAGTAGAACAGCATCGTGATGGGGCGGACGTTGTCCCCGCTGGCCAGGTATCCGATGGCCACGCCGAGCGCGGCGAAGACCAGGCTGCCGGCCCAGATCGCGCCGGTGAGGGCGAGCCACTGCCAGGCCTCGAACCGTACGTCCTTCACGGCGGCCGCCACCGCGAAGACGACCAGGATGGACGGGAGCGAGAGGACGCCCGCGCTGGCGGTCTTGGCGAGGACGTAGCCGCGGCCGGGGAGGGCGGTCAGCCGCAGCTGGCGGACCCAGCCCTTCTCGCGCTCCTTGGCGATGCGCTCGCTGTTGCCCATGAGGACGGCGGTCAGGGCTCCGAAGGAGGCCATGGCGACCATGTAGAAGGCGGGCATGGTCAGTTCGGTGCCCATGACCTTGGTGGTGCCGTCGAGGGTGCCGCCGAGCATCAGGAAGAGGGCGGCCGGGTAGAGCACGGTGAAGAAGAGGTACTTCTTGTTGCGCAGGGCTCGGGTGATTTCGAGCTTGATGAGCACGTTCACTGGGTGGCCTCCTCGGTGAGGGCGATGAAGGCCTGTTCCAGGCCGAGGCCCGCGACCTCCAGGTTGCGGGGGTAGAGCCCGAGCGCGTACACGGCGTGGACGGTCGCGTCGGCGTCGGCGGACTGGAGCCGCACGGTCGCGCCGTGCCGCTCGTAGGCCCTGAGGGCGGGCAGGGCGCGGAGCATCTGCTCGTCCACTGCGTCGTGGCCGTCCAGGTCGAAGGAGATCTTCCGGGCGCCGGCCTTGGCCTTGATCTCGGCGGCGGTGCCGTCGGCGAGGAGCCGGCCCTTGTTGAGTACCAGCACCCGGTCGGCGATCGCGTCCGCCTCCTCCAGGTAGTGCGTGGCGAAGAGCACCGTGCGGCCCTGGGCGGCCTGTTCCCGCATCGTGGCCCAGAAGGCCTGGCGGGCGGTCACGTCCATGCCGGTGGTCGGCTCGTCGAGCACGATCAGGTCGTTGTGTCCCGCGGTGGCGAGGGCGAAGCGGACGCGCTGCTCCTGGCCGCCGGAGAGCTTGTTGACCGTGCGGCCGGCGATCTCGGAGACTCCGGCGCGGGCCAGTACCTCGTCCACCGGGTACGGGCGGGGGTGCAGGGAGCAGCCGAGCGTGACGAGTTCGCGTACGGTCACGTCCTCCATCAGGCCGCCGCTCTGGAGCATCGCGCCGACCCGGCCGGCCGCGACGGCCTCGCGCGGGGTGGTGCCGAAGAGCCGGACGGAGCCCGAGTCGGCGGGGCGCAGGCCGAGCAGCAGGTCGAGGGTGGAGGACTTGCCGGCTCCGTTGGGGCCCAGGAGTGCGACGGTCTCGCCGGGGTGGAGTTCGAGGGTCAGGCCGTCCACCGCCCGGACGGCGCCGTAGTTCTTGGTCACGTTCTCGAAGCTCACCACGGGGCCGGGTTCTCCGGTGTCCCTGGCGGCGGCTGTGTGCGTCGCGGTCGTCGTCATGGCTCAAGATTCGCCCGTACGGGGGTGCTCGCGGCAGTGTCTCCGGTCGTGAGTGCCGGATGACAGATGTCATGCGCAGGACGTGACAGAGCCCCCGCCCGAGGTCTGGGAGGGGGCTCTGACCTGCTGTTTTACCCGGTGTGGGTCAGCTGGCGTTGGTGTCGATGAGGACGGTCCGCTCGGCGAGGGTCTTGCCGCGCAGGGCCTTGCCGAGGGCGCCCGCGACGTCCTGCGGGGTCACCGCGGTCTTGTCGCCGGTGCCGCGGGTGATCAGGATCCCGTCGAAGGTGTTCCCGTAGAGCTCCTTCAGTGCTTCGAGGTCGTACTTCTCGACGAGGTGGCCGTCGACGACCTGCATGCTGAGGATCTTGGGAAGGGAGACCTTCGGGCCGAAGGCGATGGACTTGGTGCCCGCCTTGACGATGGCGTTCTGGGACATCGCGGGGGTGGCGAACTCCCGCATGGCCCGGTCCAGTTCCTCCTGGCCGATGACCGGCTCCTTGGTGGTGACCGGGAGTTCGGACACTGCGGTCTTGCCGGTGGCGACCACGTCGCGGAAGGCCTTGGTGACCTGCGCGGTGGAGGCGTCCACGTCGAGGGTGCTGCCGGCCTTGCCGGGGACGGGGACGGCCTTGCCCGGCTCGAACGTGATGGTCCCCTCGGTGGCGGTGCCGGCGGTCCCGGCGAGCTCCTGGAGGGCGACCTGGAGCTTCTCCTCGTCGACCGGCATCACGGGGTCGGCGACGCGCTCGTTGCCGAGGAGCGAGCCGATGACGGTGACGGGGTTGTAGTCGCTGCCCGCCGCGTTGCGGACGGTGGTCTGGCTGTCCAGGGTCAGGCCGGCCTTCTCGGGCTTCAGCTCGACCTGCTTGCCGCCGACGCTCAGCTGGAGCGGGGCGGCGGCGCGGTTGCCGAAGGCGGTCTGGAGCTTGGCGACGGCCTCGTCGCGGCTGCCGCTGATGTCGACGCCGAGGACGGTGGTGCCCTTGGGGACGTCGGAGTGGTTCAGGAGCAACCCGGCGCCGTAGGCCACGCCGAACAGGGCGATGACGGCGCCACCGAGGAGGACCACCTTGGAGCGGCCCTTCTTGGCGGGCTTGGCCGCCTTGGCCGCCTTGCCCGGCTCGGGGGTGCGGGCCGGGGCCGGGGCCGCCGGGCCGGGGGCCGGTACGGGGGTGTCCAGTTCGGGGCCGGGCCAGGGCGCCGGCTCGTCGGCGCGGATGGGCGTCGTCCCGAACACGGGGCCACCGGTGGGCCCGGCGGGCTCGCGGTAAGGAGGGAACGCCTCGGTGGACGGGCCGCCGTCGTACGCCGGGCCCCCCGGGGCGGAGCCGACGCCGGGGCCGCCGGGGACACGCGGGTACGGGGAACCGGGACCCGCCGGGCCGCCGGAGGCGGGCGGGTACGCGGCACCGGGGGCCGCGGGGCCGCCGGGGGCCGGTGCGTAGCCCGCACCCGGCGCGCCGGGGCGCTGGCCCGTGACGGACGGGGGGAACCCGGGGACGCGGGCGCCGTCGGTACGCACGCCCGCCGGGGGCGTGTCGAAGCCGGGGACGGCAGGGCCGCCGGTACGCGGCGCACCCGCGCGGGGCCCGTCGAAGCCGGGGCCGGCCGGGGCCGGGGCGGAGCCGCCGTCGGGACGGCCGCCGGGGCCGCCCGTCGGCGACGGGTAGGCGGAACCGGGGCCCGCCGGACCGCCGGGACCCGCCGGACCGCCGGGGCCGCCGGAGGCCGGCGGGTAGCCGGCGCCGCGGCCTGCCGGAGCGGGCGGGCCGCTCGGGAGGGCCGCCGGGGGCGGGGTCGCGGCCGCGGGCGGAGCCGACTTCCGGGGAGCGAACCAGTTGCTGGGCGCCCCCTCCGGCTCGGCCGGGGCGGAGTCGGGCTCCGCCCCGGCCTCGATCCGGGTCGGCACGGGCCGCGGCTTGGGGTCGCGCGCCGGTGCCTGCGAGGCCGCCGGCGCGGGCGCGTCGCCGGCCGCGTCGTCGGCGGAGGCACCGTTGACGGGCTTGCGTACGACCACCGGCGGAATCGGCCGCGAACCCGGGATGTTGATCCGGATCCGGGTCGTCAGGGTGGTCTCGGTCTTCGGCCCGTCGGTGTCGGGCGTGGACGGATTCGAGGTCACAGAGTTCTCCTCCGGGGCGGTCGCCGCGCCGGGCCGGGGTGGCACAGCCGTGGACGGATACTGGCCGGTTCCATACGGCGGGGTACCCGAGGGGTAGGCGGCTCCGCCGCGCCCCTGGGGCCCGGAGGACGAACTGTCAGTTTCACGACTCAAGGCAGGTTCTCCCGGTTGGCTCCGCCGCCCGTCATACCGTGCGCGGGCAGCTCGGCGGCCCGTCCACCATACTGGCCGCCGCCCGCGCCCAATCGACCCCGGGGAATCAAGGATTCCCCTTCACCTCGCCCAAGCCGCCCTCAAAGCACCCGAAATGCCCCGGTCAACGCCCCCGGCCGGGCCTGGGAACGGAGTTCAACGCCCCGTCACCTGCCGGGCCTCGCGGCCGAAACCTGCCGATCCGCCGGGATCCACATCGTGGCGCAGATCACAGCGAGCGCCGCCCCACCCAAAAGGTATACATACATACCGATTCCGGCCGAACTCAGCAGGAAGTCCCCTTCAGGGCGGGGGACGCTGACCATCACGTACGAGAGGAACCAGCCGGCCGCCGCCGCGCCCACCCCGAGACCGGTGCCCAGGGCGAGCCGGCCCCCGAGGAACAGTCCGAACAGGGCCAGCAGCGCGAGCACCAGACCGCCGGGGAACCACAGGTCCACCACGAGCCAGCCCGCCCCGCCGGTCAGCACTCCCGCCGCCAACAGGCCGACGCAGGCGGCGATCCGCCCCGGGGTCAGCCCCGCGGTCATGCCCGCACCCCCGCGAACAGGTCGTGCTCGCGCGCACCGTCCGGGGTGCCCCGCCGGCCCGCGGCCAACTCGTAGTACTCACGGGCGAACAGCGGCTGCGCCAGGTCGTTGGAGAGCGCGAAGAAGGGCCCGTCCACGGCGATCTGGGTGGCGTGCGCCCGCATCGCGGCCGCCTTGGCCCCGACGAACTTCTCATCGGCGCCGATCTCGGCGGTGATCCGCTCGTCGGCGACCACGCCCGGCACGTCGTCGGGCGAGGCCAGCCCCGGGAAGGACGCCATCCCCCCGGCCGCGCGCAGCCGGGCGAAGCCCTCCTCGACCACCGAACGCGGGACCCGGTTCCAGTAGACCTTCTCGATCGCGTGCGGGTCGCCGAGGTCGCGCCGGTACGTCTGCTCCGCGGCCAGCTCGGCGCCCCGCATGGCGACGCGGTGGGCCTGGATGTGGTCGGGGTGCCCGTAGCCGCCGTCGGGGTCGTAGGTGACGAGCACCTGCGGACGCAGTTCCCGGATCACCTCCACCAGGCAGGCGGCCGCCTCGTCCACCTCGGCGGACCAGAAGGCGCCACGGCGGCGGTTCTGCTCGGCGCCCATCATCCCGGAGTCCCGGAACCGGCCGGGGCCGCCGAGGAACCGGTGGTCGGTGACGCCCAGTTCCGCCATGGCGGCGGCGAGCTCGCCGATCCGATGGGTGCCGAGGGTGTCGTCGCGGTCGGCCGCCAGGTGGGCGAGCTCGGGCGGGATGACCTCGCCCTCCTCGCCGAGGGTGCAGGTCACCAACGCGACATGGGCGCCCTCGGCCGCGTACTTGGCCATGGTGACGCCGTTGTTGATCGACTCGTCGTCCGGGTGCGCGTGCACGAGGAGCAGACGGCGGGCGGGAAGACCGTTCATGGGGCAAGCGTAACGAGGCGAGGCCTACAGCTTGAGCCCACTGATCATGCCGGCCACGTTCGTGGTGAGCTGGCTGAGCGTCGGCGCGATCGAGGAGCTCGCCAGGTAGAAGCCGAGCAGCACGCAGACGAACGCGTGCCCCGCCTTCAGTCCCGCCCTCCGCACCAACAGGAAGACGATGATCGCCAGCAGCACCACGGCAGAGATCGAGAGTGCCACGGCGTTTCACCTCCACATCGAGCGGACATCGGTACGCGTACTCGTGCTCGGCGGACTCATACCCACCGTGCGCTACCGATCATAACTATCCGTACCAGCGCATCGATCGAATTCCGGCAGCACGAGGGGCGCATGGCGCGCATGAGCGGGGTCACAGAAAGGCCGGCCGGGGAGTCTGTACGCCTCCCCGGCCGGCTGTCGGCACCCGCACGGCCGCACTTCAGCCAGGCTGCATCGCTCAGATCTCGGGGCAGAAACGGGCAAGTTGCCGCCGTGTAAACGGAGTTGTGGCGGCGGTGAGGGGATCCGGGGTGAATATTCGGGGGTGGCGAGAAATGAGCGGTGCTACTCCTTCGCCAGCGGGTTCGACGGCGGAGCGGGCGGCGAAGGCGGGGACGGGGGCGAAGGCGGCGGGCCCGGCGGCGGTGTGAGGTCGCCCTCGGCGGGGACCACCTGCTTCTCGGCCGCGAAGTGGCAGGCCGAGGGATGCGCCGCCGGGCCCGGGGGCAGCGTCTCCGGGATCGCGAGCAGCGGGACCTCGTCGGTGCAGCGCTGCCGGGCCTTCCAGCAGCGGGTGCGAAAGGGACAGCCCGACGGCGGGTTGGCCGGGGACGGGACGTCGCCGGACAGGATGATCCGCTCTCGGTGGACGCGGGCCTCGGGGTCCGGGACGGGCACGGCCGAGAGCAGGGCCTGGGTGTAGGGGTGGGTGGGGTGGTCGTAGATCTGGGTGTCGGTGCCGATCTCCACGATCCGCCCCAGGTACATGACCCCGACCCGGTCGGAGATGTGCCGCACGATCGAGAGGTCGTGCGCGATGAAGACGTAGGACAGGCTGAACTCGTTCTGGAGGCGGTCCAGGAGGTTGATCACCTGGGCCTGGACCGAGACGTCCAGCGCCGAGACCGGCTCGTCCGCGACGATGATCTCCGGCTGCAGGGCCAGGCCCCGCGCGATGCCGATGCGCTGGCGCTGGCCGCCGGAGAACTGGTGCGGATAGCGGTTGATGTACTCCGGGTTCAGGCCGACCACGTCCAGCAGGTCCTGGACCTTGCGCCGGCGGTCGCCCTTCGGGGCCACCTCGGGGTGGATCTCGTAGGGCTCCCCGATGATGTCGCCGACCGTCATGCGCGGGTTCAGCGAGGTGTACGGGTCCTGGAACACCATCTGGATGTTGCGGCGGACGGCCTTCAGCGCGCGCCCCGACAGCTTGGTGATGTCCTCGCCCTTGTACGAGATCGCCCCGGCCGTCGGGCGTTCCAGGTTGACCAGCATCTTCGCGACCGTGGACTTGCCGCAGCCCGATTCGCCGACGATGCCCAGGGTTTCCCCGGCCCGCAGGTCGAAGGAGACCCCGTCGACCGCCTTGACCGCGCCCACCTGCTTCTTGAAGAGGATGCCCTGGGTGAGCGGGTAGTGCTTGACCAGGTTCCGCACTTCGAGGATCGGCTCAGGCACCGATGCACTCCTTCCAGAAGAAGCACGCGCTGGTGCGGTCCGGGGCGACCTCCGCGAGCGGCGGGACCTCGGCCCGGCAGACGGCCTGTGCCATCGGGCAGCGCGGGTTGAAGGCGCAGCCGGGCGGGATGGCCGTCAGGTTCGGCGGCAGGCCCTTGATCGCGTAGAGCTCCTGGCCCTTCTGGTCCAGACGCGGGATGGAGTCCAGCAGGCCGCGGGTGTACGGGTGCGCGGGCGCCCGGTAGATCTCGTGGACGGGTGCCGCCTCCACGATCCGGCCCGCGTACATGACGGCGATCTTGTCGGCGACGTCCGCGACCACGCCCAGGTCATGGGTGATGAGGATCAGGCCCATGTTCAGCTCCCGCTGGAGCTCCGCCAGCAGGTCCATCACCTGGGCCTGGACGGTGACGTCCAGCGCGGTCGTCGGCTCGTCCGCGATGATCAGCGAGGGCTCCAGGGCCAGCGCCATCGCGATCATGATGCGCTGGCGCATACCGCCCGAGAACTGGTGCGGATAGTCCCCCACCCGCTCCTTGGCGCCCGGGATCTTCACCCGGTCCATCAGCTCGACGGCCTTGGCCTTGGCGTCCTTGCGGGACAGCCCCCGGTGGACCTCGTACATCTCGCCGAGCTGCGCGCCCACGCTCAGCACGGGGTTCAGCGAGGACAGGGCGTCCTGGAAGATCATGGCCATCTCGGCTCCGCGGATCTTCCGCCGCTCGTCCTCCTTCATCTTCAGCAGGTCCGTGCCCTTGAAGAGGATCTCGCCGCCCGCGATCCGGCCGGGCGGCGTCTCCAGGATGCCCATCACCGCCTGGGCGGTCACCGATTTGCCCGACCCGGACTCGCCGAGTACGGCCAGCGTCTCGCCCTCGTCCACCGAGTAGTTGACGCCGTTGACGGCTTTGGCGACTCCGTCCCGCGTACGGAACTCCACATGGAGGTCGCGGACTTCGAGCAGCATGGTGCCCACTCCTCAGCGCAGCTTGGGGTCGAGGGCGTCGCGCACCGCGTCGCCGAGCATGATGAAGGCGAGCACGGTCAGGCTCAGCGCCCCCGCCGGGTAGAGCAGCATGTGCGGGGCGTTGCGGATCTGCGAGGCGGCGTTGGAGATGTCGATGCCCCAGGAGACGGTCGGCGGGCGCAGGCCCACGCCGAGGAAGGACAGGGTGGCCTCCAGGGCGATGTACGTGCCCAGTGCGATGGTGGCGACGACGATGACGGGGGCGACGGCGTTGGGCGCCACGTGCCGCAGCAGCATCCGGGCGTTGCCGGCGCCGAGCGCCCGGGCGGCCTGGACGTAGTCGTTCTGCTTGGCGGTGATCACCGAGCCGCGGGCGATGCGGGCGAGCTGCGGCCAGCCGAGCAGCACGATGAAGCCGACCACCGGCCAGACGGTGGTGCTGGTGACGACGGACAGGAAGACCAGGCCGCCGAGGACGACGGGGATGCCGAAGAAGATGTCCGCGACCCGGGAGAGCAGCGCGTCGCCCCAGCCGCCGAAGAACCCGGCGGACCCGCCGAGGGCGGAGCCGAGGAGGGCCGCGCCGAGGGTGGCGCAGACGCCGACGGTGATGGAGGCGCGGGCTCCGTACACGGTACGGGTGTACACGTCGCAGCCCTGGGTGTCATAGCCGAAGGGGTGCCCGGGGGCGGGGCCCTGCTGGGACTTGGACAGGTCGCATTGCAGCGGGTCGCCGCTCGCGATGAGCTGCGGCCAGATCGCGATGATCACGAGGAACAGGATCAGCAGCGAGGAGACGATGAAGACGGGGTTGCGGCGCAGCTGGTGCCAGGCGTCGGACCACAGGGAGCGGGCCTTCTGCGCGGGGCCGGGGCCCCCGGCCGGCTCCAGGGTCTTCTCCAGGCTCTCGGCCTCATCCAGTGCGAGGTCCATGGTGCCCCCCTGGCCGGTGGGTGCGATCGCCTCGCGGTCGCCGGGTTGTAGCGGGTCGTAGAGCGGGTCGTTGCTCTCAGGCATAACGGATCCTCGGGTCCAGGACCGCGTAGAGCAGGTCGACGAGCAGGTTCGCCAGCAGGAAGACGATGACGAGGATGGTCACGAAGCCGACGACCGTGGGCGAGTTGTTGCGCAGGATGCCCTGGTAGAGCTGGTAGCCGACGCCGTGGATGTTGAAGATCCGCTCGGTGACGATGGCACCGCCCATCAGCGCGCCGATGTCGGTGCCGATGAAGGTGACGACGGGGATCAGCGAGTTGCGCAGCAGGTGCCTGGTGATGACGCGGCGCCTGGGGAGGCCCTTGGCCACGGCCGTGCGGACGTAGTCGGCCTTGACGTTCTCGGCGATGGAGGTCCTGGACAGCCGGGTGACGTACGCGAGGGAGACGAGCGCGAGCACGATGCCCGGCAGGATCAGCTCGTTGAAGGGGGCGTCCGGGGAGACGGTGGGCCGGACCCAGCCCCATTTGACGCCGAAGAGGTACTGGAGCAGATAACCCGTCACGAATGTCGGCACGGAGATGACGACGAGGGTGAGGACCAGCACGCTGGTGTCGACGGCCTTGCCGCGGCGCAGGCCGCTGACCACGCCGAGGGTGATGCCGACGACGATCTCGATGACGATCGCGACGATGGTCAGGCGCAGGGTGACGGGGAAGGCCGAGGCCATGAGCTCGGTGACCGGCTGGCCGTTGAAGGCCGTGCCGAAGTCGCCCTGGAAGATCTGGCCCATGTAGTGGAGGTACTGCTTCCACAGGGGCTGGTCGAGGTAGAGGTCCTTGCGGATGCGTGCGGCGGTGGCGGGGTCCGGGGCCTTGTCGCCGAAGAGGGCCGCGACCGGGTCGCCGAGCGCGTACACCATGAAGAAGATCAGGAACGTGCTGCCGATGAAGACCGGGATCATCTGGAGCAGCCGCCGGATCACATAACGTCCCATGGACTGCTCCAGGATCGATCCGTAGGCGGGTCAGCTGACCTTGATCTGGTCGTACACCGGGACGCTGAACTGGTTGAGTGCCACGTCCGAGATCCGCTCGGAGTAGCCGGCGCTGCCGTTCTGGTACCAGAGCGGGATGGACGGCATCTGATCGGCGAGGACCTTCTCGGCGTCCTGGAACTTGGCGACGGCCTTCGCCTGGTCGCTCTCCTGGTTCGCCTCGTTGATCAGCTTGTCGAACTCGGGGTTGCTGAACTTCCCGTAGTTGGAGGAGGAGCCGGTGTAGTACAGCGGCTCCAGGAAGTTCTGGATCAGCGGGTAGTCGGCCTGCCAGCCGGCGCGGAAGGGGCCGGTGAACTTGAAGGAGCTCTGCTGGTTGCGGAAGTCGGCGAAGGTGCCGACCGGATTGACCGTGCAGACCGGGCCCTCGCCCAGCGCGTTGTTGACGCTGTTGCAGACGGCGTCCATCCAGTCGCGGTGCGAGCCGGTGTCCACATTGGAGGTCAGGGTGAGCTTGCCGCCGGGCAGTCCGCCGGCTTCCTGGATGAGCTTCTTGGCCTCCGCGGGATCGAACTTGCAGGCGTCCCCGCACAGGGTGGAGCTGAAGCCGCCCTTCTCGCCGAGGGCCGGGGAGGTCCAGTCCTTGGCCGGGGTGCGGGTCTCCCGGAAGATCTGCTTGGTGATCTCGTCACGGTTGATCGCCATGGAGATGCCCCGGCGGACCTTCTCCGTCCCGTCCTTGCTCCAGTTCGGGTCGTACAGAGGGAAGGTGAGGGTCTGGATGATGAGGGCCGGCTGGTTGATGTACCGGTCGCCGAGGTCGTTCTTGACGTTCTTCAGCTGCTGCGCCGGGACGTCGTCGACGAGGTCGAGGTTGCCGGAGATCAGGTCCGTGTAGGCGGTGTTGTTGTCGGTGTAGACCTTCAGGTCCACGCCGCCGTTCTGCGCCTTGTCCTCGCCGGGGTACCCGTCCCACTTGCGCAGCTTCATCGCCGTGCCCTTGGTGTACGAGTCCACGGTGTACGGGCCGTTGCCGACCGGCTTGTTCAGCCAGCCGGCGTGGTCGGTGAAGAAGGCCTTGGGCAGCGGGGAGAAGGCCTGGTAGCCGAGGGTGTCCGGCCAGGTGGACCACTTGGCCTTCAGGGCCACCGTGAAGGTCTTGGGGTCCTTGACGACCAGGCCGGACATCGTCTTGGCCTTGGGCTCGCCGGAGGCCGGGTGCACGTCCTCGTAGCCGACGACGTCGTCGAAGAACGGCGAGTTGTTCTGCTTGTTGCGCACGTCGGCGCCGTAGTTCCAGGCGTCCACGAAGGACTGGGCGGTGACGGGTTCGTCGTTGCTGAACTTCCAGCCGTCCTTCAGCGTGATGGTGAAGTTCTGGTTGTCGGTCGTCTCGATCTTCTCGGCGAGCATGTTATTGGCCTCGCCGGTCTTCGGGTCGTACCGCTTCAGGCCCCGGAAGAGCATGTCGAGGACCTTGCCACCCTGGACCTCGTTGGTGTTGGCGGGCTCCAGCGGATTCTGCGGGTCACCCCACGAGGAGCTGACGATTCCCGCGCCACCGCCGCCGTCGTCCCCGTCGCCGCAGGCCGTCGCCGCGAGGGCGACGGCCACCGCACATGCGGCCCACTTGGCGTGGGTGGCTCCGCGCATGGAGTGCCTCCTCTTGGATCCCAAGACTCACTTAGGCCCCAATGTCACCCTATGTGCGGTGCCGTGCGCTCCTCGTTGGACCGATTGCACCCGCGCGCCTGCCGCCTGTCACCCCTGCGAGTGCAAGGGGAGCTCCCAGGTGTCCACCGCGTAGTGCAGCCTCATGCCGTGCGCCTCGTAGAGCCCGAGGGCGCCGGTTTCGTTGTGGGTGTCCACGCCGAGGCCCACGGTGTCCCGGCCGCGCTCCGCGTAGGCGGCGAAGCCGTGCCGCAGCAGGAAGCCGCCGATGCCCCGGCCGCGCAGGTCCTCGCGTACGCCGATGTGGCTCAGCCAGCCCATGCTGGTGCGGTCGTCCCGGCTGAGCAGCACCCCTACGTCGCCCTGCCCGGGCAGGCCCGCTATCCACACCAGGGACCAGTCGAGCCCCCGGCCGTCGATGTGGTCCAGCCAGGGCCCGTACGCGCGCTCGACATGGCCGAAGTGGGCGGCGAAGGTCTCCTCGACCAGGGCGTGGGCCCGCCGGCGGTCGGCCTCGTCGGCGCCGCAGTGGCGCAGGGTCAGCCCCGCGGGCGGGGCGGGCGGGAGGTCGCCGGCCCGGGAAAGGGCACGGGTCATCACCTGGTAGCGGCGCACGGTGCGGTAGCCGCGGCCGGTCAGGAGGAGGAGGTCGAGGGTGGGCTCGACGTTGAGGTGGAGCCGCAGCACGCCCGCCCCGGCGCCGGCGTTCATCTCGCGGGCCCGGATCTCCATGAGCTCCAGCAGCCGGACGGCGGCCTCGGAATGGCCGGGCAGCACATAGTGGTCGCCGTCGACCCGGCCCGGACCGGAGTCGGCCCACACCAGTGCGTAGGCGACGAGCCGGCCGCCCTGGAAGGCGAGCCAGGAGTCGGTGGCCAGGTCCACCCCGGGGTTGTTGAGGTCGGTCTCGACGGTGCCGAGGTCGGTCTCCGGTCTGCCGATCTCGATCACGTCGACCGCGTTGAGCAGTGCGCAGATGCCGGCGGCGTCCCCGGGCCCGGCGGGCCGGACGGTCAGTGTCTCGGTCATCGGGCCACTCTCCGCCGGGCCGGGCCGCGGCCGCAACTGCCTTTCGGGGCACGGCATACGTCAGGGCGCCCGGGCCGGAGGAATCCGGTCCCGGGCGCCCTGGACGACGTACGGCGGTGCCGCGGCAGAGAGGGGGTCAGACGGCCAGGATGGCCTTCTCCTCCGCGAAGTGGCATGCCGACTCGTGTGCGGCGAGGGTGTTCAGACCCTGGAAGCGCGTCGGGATCGCCAGCAGCGGCTCCTCCGTGGCGCACTTCTCCTCGGCCTTCCAGCAGCGGGTGCGGAAGCGGCAGCCCGAGGGCGGGTTGGCCGGGGACGGGACGTCGCCGGTGAGGATGATCCGCTCTCGGTGGACGCGGGCCTCCGGGTCGGGGACCGGGACGGCCGACAGCAGCGCCTGGGTGTAGGGGTGCGTCGGGTGGTCGTAGATCTGCCCGTCGGTCCCGATCTCGGCCATCTTGCCGAGGTACATGACGCCCACGCGGTCCGAGATGTGCCGGACGATCGAGAGGTCGTGCGCGATGAAGACGTAGGAGAGGTTGAACTCGTCCTGGAGCTTCTCCATCAGGTTGATGACCTGGGCCTGCACCGACACGTCGAGCGCGGAGACCGGCTCGTCGCAGATGATGATCTCCGGGTTGAGCGCGAGGCCGCGGGCGATGCCGATGCGCTGGCGCTGGCCGCCGGAGAACTGGTGCGGGTACCGGTTGATGTACTCCGGGTTCAGGCCGACCACGTCCAGGAGTTCCTGGACCTTGCGCCGGCGGTCGCCCTTGGGAGCCACCTCGGGGTGGATCTCGTAGGGCTCCCCGATGATGTCGCCGACCGTCATGCGCGGGTTCAGCGAGGTGTACGGGTCCTGGAACACCATCTGGATGTTGCGGCGGACGGCCTTGAGGGCCTTGCCGGACAGCTTGGTGATGTCCTGGCCCTTGTAGAAGACCTCGCCGGCGGTGGCCTTCTCCAGGCTCATCAGCAGCTTGGCGACGGTGGACTTGCCACAGCCGGACTCGCCGACGATGCCGAGGGTCTCGCCCCGGTAGAGGTCGAAGGAGACCCCGTCGACCGCCTTGACCGCGCCGACCTGCTTCTTGAACAGGATGCCCTGGGTCAGCGGGAAGTGCTTGACCAGGTTGCGGACCTGGAGGATCGGCTCGCGCTCGGTGGCGTTCTTGGTGAGCTCAGCCATGGATCTGCTCCTTCCAGAAGTGGCACGCGCTGGTACGGCCGACCAGGTCGGTGCCGTCCTGCTCGGTCACCGGGTGCAGCACCGGCACGTCGGTGCGGCAGATGTCCTGCGCCTTGGGGCAGCGCGGGTTGAAGGCGCAGCCCGAGGGGATGTTCAGCAGGTTGGGCGGCAGGCCCTTGATCGCGTAGAGCTCCTGGCCCTTCTGGTCCAGACGCGGGATCGAGTCCAGCAGGCCGCGGGTGTACGGGTGCGCGGGGCGGCTGTAGATCTCGTGGACCGGGGCGTTCTCCACGATCCGGCCGCCGTACATGACGGCGATCTTGTCCGCGACGTCGGCGACGACGCCGAGGTCGTGGGTGATCAGGATCAGGCCCATGTTCATCTCGCGCTGGAGCTCCGCGAGCAGGTCCATGACCTGGGCCTGGACCGTCACGTCGAGAGCCGTGGTCGGCTCGTCGGCGATGATCAGCTCGGGCTCCAGGGCCATCGCCATGGCGATCATGATGCGCTGGCGCATACCGCCGGAGAACTGGTGCGGGTAGTCCCCCACGCGCGCCTTGGCGGCGGGGATCTTCACGCGGTCCATGAGCTCGATGGCCTTGGCCGTGGCGTCCTTCTTGGACATCCCGCGGTGCACGCGGAACATCTCGCCCAGCTGGGCGCCGACGGTGTGCACCGGGTTCAGCGAGGACAGCGCGTCCTGGAAGATCATGGCGATCTTCTGGCCGCGGACCTTGCGGAACTCCTCGGCCGGGAGCTTCAGCAGGTCGGTGCCCTGGAACAGGATCTCGCCGTGCGGGATCTTGCCCGGGGGCATGTCCAGGATGCCCATGATGGCCTGCGCCGTCACGGACTTGCCCGAGCCGGACTCGCCGAGCACGGCGAGGGTCTCGCCGGAGTTCACGGAGTACGAGACACCGTTGACTGCCTTGGCGACACCGTCGCGGGTGTGGAACTCGACGTGCAGGTCGCGCACTTCGAGGAGCGGGGTCCCCTCCGGCGCCGAACGGGGCGCGGGGACATTCGAGGTCTTGTCGATGATGGTCAACGTACGCCCTTCCTCAGCGCAGCTTCGGGTCGAGGGCGTCGCGCACCGCGTCGCCGACCATGATGAACGCGAGCACGGTGATGCTCAGCGCGGCGGCCGGGAAGAGGAGCACGTGAGGTGCCTGGAGCCAGCGGACGGAAGCGTCACTGACCATCAGGCCCCAGGAGATCTCCGGGGGCTGGACACCGATGCCGAGGTAGGACAGCGCCGCCTCCGCTCCGATGTACACACCGAGGCTGATCGCGCCGACGACGATCACCGGTGCGATGGCATTCGGGAGGATGTGCCGCAGCGTGATGCGCAGGCTTCCCGCGCCGAGCGCGCGGGCGGCGACCACGTAGTCGTTGTTCTTGTTCTGCAGCACCGAGGACCGCATGATGCGGAAGATCTGCGGCCAACCGAGGGTCGCGAGCACGATCGAGACGGTCCAGGCGTTGCCCTTGCCCAGGCCGGACATGATCAGCATGCCGCCGAGGAGCAGCGGGATGGCGAAGAAGATCTCGGTGAAACGCGACAGGATGCTGTCGACGAATCCGCCGACCCAGCCGGCCACCAGGCCGAGAACGACACCGACGACGACAACCAGCGTCGTGGTCACGATTCCGACGGTCACGGAGTTGCGGGTGGCCCACACCGTGCGGGTGTAAATGTCGCAGCCCTGGATGTCGTAGCCGAACCAGTGACCGCTGCTCGGACGCTTCAGGGAATCCTGGAGGATGCAGGCGTCGGACGCGAACGGGCTGCCGTCGGTGAACCACTGGGGTACTGCGGAGAGCACCAGCAGGAATACGACAAGGAAGGCACCGACCAGGAACACCGGGTTGCGGCGCAGGTCGCTCAGAGCATCCGACCAGAGGCTGGCCACACGCTCCTTCTTCTTGTCGTCCTTGGCGACGGGCGCGCCGGTCTGGGGTTCGCTGGAGGTCCGAACGTCGGTCATCTCGTCCCCCACCGTATTTGTGTCACGCATACCGGATCCTCGGGTCGAGCACTGCGTACAGAAGGTCCACAACGAGGTTTGCCACCACGTAGACGAGGACGAGGAGGGTCACCACTCCCACCAGGACCGTGCCCTGCTGCAGGTGAATGGACTGGGCGATCAAGCCGCCGATGCCGTGGATGTTGAAGATTCTCTCGGTGATGACCGCTCCGCCCATCAGGGAGCCGAGGTCCGAGCCGAGGAAGGTGACGATCGGGATCAGGGCGTTGCGCAGCGCGTGGTTCACGACGACGCGTCGACGAGGCAGGCCCTTGGCCGTCGCGGTGCGGACGTAGTCCGAACGCATCGTCTCCATGAGGCTGGTACGGGTCAGTCGGGCCACGTACGCCAGCGAGGTGGAGGCGAGCACGAACGCCGGGAGGAGGTACGCGCGCAGGCCGTCCGCCTCGTTGAAGGAGACGGGGAAGAAATCGATTCCCCAGCTGTTCTTCAGCTCGACGCCGAGAGTGAGCTGAAGGATGAAGCCGGTGACGAACACCGGGATCGAGATGACCATCAGCGTGGAGAGCAGGACCAGCTGGTCGAGGAACTTGCCTCGGCGCAGCGCGGCCATGATGCCTGCGGCGACTCCGACGACCGCCTCGATGGCGAAGGCCACCAGGGCGAGGTTCAGGGTGTACGGGAACGCCTCGGTGATGAGGTCAAAGACCTTGCGGCCGTTGAAGGTCTCACCGAAGTCGCCCTGGAACACATTGGTGATGTAGTTCCAGTACTGCGCCAGGAACGGGTCGTTCAGGTGGTACTTCTCGCGCAGCATCGCTGCCACGACCGGGTCGGCCCGCTTCTCGCCGGCCAGCGCCTGGATCGGGTCACCCGGCAACCAGAAGGTCAGTACGTAAATCAGAAAAGTGGCACCGAGCAATACAGGGATCGCCTGTATGAGTCGGCGGATGAGGTAGCGGCCCATCAGACCTCCAGCGAAGAACAGGGGGAAGGGGCGGGGAGACGGAAACCTGATTCCGCCTGCCCGCCCCCGAGATCCCCTTGGTGAAGAGGGGTGTTAGTTGAGCTCGACGTTCGCCAGGTCCATGCGGCCCTGGGCGTCAACCTCGACGTTCTTCACCGACTTGGAGTAGGCCGAAGAAGACATGTACGTGAAGACCGGGATGTACGGCAGGTCCTTGATGACGATGTCATCGGCGGCCTGGTACAGCTTCAGACCCTCAGCCGGGTCCGTCGCCTGGTCGGCCTTCGCGAGGGTGGTCTCGAAGTCCTCGTTCACGTAGTGACCGTAGTTGGAGCCGTTCTCGATCGCGACCTTCGAGAAGATCGGACGGAGGTAGTTCTCCGCCGCCGGGTAGTCCATGGACCACGCCATGCGGAAGCCGCCCTTGTACTTCGCGGCGCCCAGGTCGTCCAGCATGTCGCCGAACTTGGCGAACGGCTTGGCGGTGACCTCGAGGCCGAGGTTCGCCTTCAGCTGGTTGGCGACGGCCTCGATCCACTCCTTGTGGCCGCCGTCGGCGTTGTAGCCGAGCTCCAGCTTGTTGCCGGGGATACCGCCGGCCTGCTGGTAGAGCTCCTTGGCCTTGGCCGGGTTGTAGGTACCGACCTCGCCCAGCGCGCCCTTGCGGTAACCCGGAACGATCGGGCTGATGAAGTCGTCAGCCGGCTTGCGGGTGCCGTTGAAGATGGTCTTCGTGATGGCGTCCCGGTCGATGGCCATCGAGATGGCCTTGCGGATCTCGACCTTGCCGAAGGACTCCGGGTTGGTGGACAGCGGCAGGCCGATGTAGCCGACGCCGGACTCCGGCTTGTAGATGTAGCGGTCGCCGAACTCCTGGGAGACGGTGGCCATCGCCGAGATCGGGAGCTTGTCGACGATCTGGATGGTGTCGGCGCGCAGGTCGTTGTACGCCGTGTCCAGGTTGTCGTAGATCTTGAAGGTGACGCCGTCAAGCTTCGCGCGGCCCTCAGCCGGGTACTTGTCGTACTTCTTGATCTTGATCTGCTTGTTGTGCTCCCAGGCGCCGTCCATCTGGAACGGGCCGTTGCCGATCGGGGCCTCGCCGAACTTCTTCGGGTCGGCTTCGAAGGCCTTGGGCAGCGGGTAGAAGACGTTGTAACCCAGCATGGTCTTGAACTGGGAGAACGGGTCCGTCAGCGTGACCGTGAAGGTCTTCTCGTCGACGACCTTCAGGCCCTTGAGCTCGGTGGCCGTGGGCTTCTTGTCCTTGCCGGGCGCCAGGTCGGCCGAGCCCTCGATCTTCGAGAAGAACGGCATGCCCTCAGCGGCGTTGTCCTGGTTGGCACCCCAGTTCCAGGCGCGGACGAACGACTGCGCGTCGACCTTCTCGCCGTTGTGGAAGGTGTAGCCATCCTTGATCTTGATGGTCCACGTCTTCGAGTCCGTGGTCTCGATGGACTCGGCGACCGCGAGCTTCGGCTCGTTGGTCTTCTTGTCGTACTCGACCAGACCGGTGAAGAGCGCGTGGAGAACCTCGTTGCCCTCGGACTCGGCGGTGTTCTGACCCACCAGGCCGTGCTGGGGCTCGCCGAGCACCACGGTGATGTTGCCGCCGGACTTGCCGCCGGCGTTCGAGTCCTTGCTGGTGCTGCAGGCCGTGGCGGCCAGCGCCACGACAATGGCACCAGCGACCCACTTGGCGCTCGTTGCTCCGCGCATGGGTAATTGCCTCCTCAGGAGTCACTGTCGATATGTGAAGGACCCGGCCTCCGCTGACACCCCTGACAGCGAAATCCGGTCCCATCGGTGTGTGCTCGTGAGTCGACGCTCCCCACAGCGTGTGACCCATTGACCCGAGCTCAATGGAGCCATCCTCAGGGACGCCCAGACCGTAAACCACACTTAAGTGGTCTCGTTTTCACAACATCACCGCATGGCGAAAACCCGAAATCCGGACAAACGGATAGGAGACAGACACGTGCGAAACGGACGGTTAGCTCACCATCCGGAGTGTCACGGTCGGTATGCGGACGCGAGAACGAAACAATCCGCTTGACAAAAGCGAACAGCCCCTCCTGCCACAGAGCACATGGCGGGAGGGGCTGTCGGTTCAGCCGCAGGTCGGGCGGTACTCAAGCGAGGCCTGAGGTGCCCGGGGTGCTACTTGCCGGACTTGGCGCGCGACGCGGTGCGCGAGCGGTCCTTCTGGTCCAGGACGACCTTGCGGATGCGGACGGCCTCCGGGGTCACCTCGACGCACTCGTCGTCGCGGCAGAACTCCAGGGACTGCTCCAGGGAGAGCTTGCGGGGCGGCACCACGTTCTCGGTGTTGTCCGCGGAAGCCGCACGCATGTTGGTGAGCTTCTTCTCCTTAGTGATGTTCACGTCCATGTCGTCGGAGCGCGAGTTCTCGCCGACGATCATGCCCTCGTACACCTCGGTGCCGGGCTCGGTGAACAGGACACCGCGCTCCTGGAGGTTGATCATCGCGAACGGCGTGACCGAACCGGAGCGGTCGGCGACCAGCGAACCGTTGTTACGGGTCACCAGCGGGCCGAACCACGGCTCGTGGCCCTCGTGGATCGAGTGGGCGATACCGGTACCGCGCGTGCCCGTGAGGAACTCCGTACGGAAGCCGATGAGGCCGCGGGACGGGACGACGAACTCCATGCGGACCCAGCCGGAGCCGTGGTTCGACATGTTGTCCATGCGGCCCTTGCGGACGCCCATGAGCTGCGTGACCGCGCCCATGTGCTCCTCGGGGACGTCGATGGTCATGCGCTCGACCGGCTCGTGCACCTTGCCGTCGACTTCCTGCGTGACCACCTGCGGCTTGCCGATGGTCAGCTCGAAGCCCTCGCGGCGCATCTGCTCAACCAGGATGGCGAGCGCGAGCTCACCGCGGCCCTGGACCTCCCAGGCGTCCGGGCGCTCGGTGTCGAGCACGCGGAGCGAGACGTTGCCGACCAGCTCGCGGTCCAGACGGTCCTTCACCTGGCGCGCGGTGACCTTGCGGTCCTTGACCGCGGCCTTGGCGTCCGCGCCCTTGCCGCTGCCGCCGCGGCCGACCATCGGGGAGGTGTTCGTACCGATGGTCATGGAGATCGCCGGCTCGTCCACCGAGATCAGCGGAAGCGCGATCGGGTTCTCCGGGTCGGCCAGGGTCTCACCGATCATGATGTCGGGGAAACCGGCGACCGCGCAGATGTCACCCGGGCCCGCCACCTCGGCCGGCTTGCGGGTGAGCGCCTCGGTCATCATCAGCTCGGTGATGCGGACGTTGGAGATCGTGCCGTCACGCTTGATCCACGCGACCGTCTGGCCCTTGCGCAGCTCGCCCTGCTCGACGCGGACCAGGGCGATACGGCCGAGGAAGTTGTCAGCGTCCAGGTTGGTGACGTGGGCCTGGAGGGGCGCCTCGTCGTCGTACACCGGGGCGGGGACGTGGGCCAGGATGGTGGAGAAGAAGGGCTCCAGGCTGTCGCTGTCCGCGGGGACGGTGCCGTCCTCGGGCTTGGTCAGCGAGGCCACGCCGTCACGGCCGCAGGCGTAGACGATCGGGAACTCGATCTGGTCCTCGTCGGCGTCCAGGTCCAGGAAGAGGTCGTACGTCTCGTTGACGACCTCGTCGATCCGGGAGTCCGGGCGGTCGGTCTTGTTGATGCAGAGGATGACCGGCATCTTCGCCTGCAGGGCCTTGCGCAGGACGAAGCGGGTCTGGGGCAGCGGACCCTCGGAAGCGTCCACCAGCAGAACGACGGCGTCCACCATCGACAGACCGCGCTCGACCTCACCACCGAAGTCGGCGTGGCCGGGGGTGTCGATGATGTTGATCGTGATCGGGGCCGACCCGTCCTTGGGGTGGTACTTCACCGCCGTGTTCTTGGCGAGGATCGTGATGCCCTTCTCACGCTCCAGGTCGTTCGAGTCCATCATGCGGTCGTCGAGGTGCTGGTGGGCGGCGAAGGCACCGGCCTGCTTGAGCATGGCATCGACGATGGTCGTCTTGCCATGGTCGACGTGGGCGACGATGGCGACGTTACGGATGTCGTGGCGCGTGGGCACTTCGGCGCTTCTCCCGGGATCGTGGATGGCGTCGCGTACGGTCCGGCACGCGCGCCTCGACCGGGCGGAAAACCTGCCACGGCCTTACCCCATGGTACGTCGCGTGGCGGGAACCGCCTCCCGGGGGGCTGTCAAGAGGCCGGAAGACTGAGGAAGGCCGGGTGTGGGGTGGGGGTTCCCGGCCATCGGAAGTACAGGGGCTGAGCGGGTATACACGCGGGTCAACGGGTATCCACGACCTTGCCCGCCGGGGTGTCCGGCGGGCAAGGGACTTGAGTCACATCTGAGCTTGTGACCCGTGGGTCAACCTGACTGGCACCCCTTTGTCACTACTTCTTCTTCTCGTCGCCGCCCTTGTCCTTGGCGGTCGGGGCCTTCTTCCAGCCGATGTCCTGGAAGCGGGGGGTACCGAGGCCGAAGGCGCCGGCGTTGGCCAGGCTCGGCTTGGCCGCCACCAGCTCGGGGCGCTGGTAGAGCGGGATGGAGCCGGCGGCGGCCCAGATCCGGGCGTCCGCCTTGCGCATCAGCTCGCGGGACTGTTCCTCGTCCAGCTCGCCGAGCGCCTGGTCGAAGAGCTGGTCGATGTGGTCGGTGCCGACCCGCGTGTAGTTCTGCTCGACGAGGAGCGAGCCGTCGGCGGCCGGCTCCGGCTTGGCGAAGATCGGCCGGGCGTCGGTGGCGGGGTAGGCGGTCGCGGGCCAGGAGTAGAGGGCCAGGTCGTACTGGCCCGAGGCGATGTGGTCCTTGAAGAAGCTCTCGTCGGCCACCTTGGTCAGCTCGGTGTCGACGCCGACCTTCTGGAGCATCTGGGAGATCCGCTCGCCCACGGTGCGCAGGGATTCCGATCCGGGGCCCGCCGGGAGGACGAAGCGCAGGGTCAGCGCCTTGCCGTCCTTGGCCAGCATGGAGCCGGAGGTACGGACGGGCTGCTTGCCCGGGGCGGCCGGGGCAGGGGCCTGGGAGGCCTGCGGGGCCTGCGGGGCCTTGGCGGGGTCGGCCGCGTCGCCGTCGCGGGCCGGGTTGCGCTTGCCGTCGTCCCCGGCGGCGGCCTCCACGGCCGCGGCCTGGGCCAGCAGCGAGGCCTCCTCCTGGGCGACGAGGGGAGCCGGGGCGAGCACCGGGGAGGGCCGGGTGCCCTGGGCGAACTGGTCGGCGTCGACGATCTCCCCGTCCGGGCCGGACTGGGCGTATGGGGCGTACGGGGCGCCCTCCTGGATGGGCTGGTCCATGGGGAAGACGCCGGAGCGGCCCGCCATGCCCTTCATGCCCTGCAAGCCGTTCATGCCCTGCATGCCCTGCATGCCGATCACGCCCTCGTGGCCGCCGAACGCTCCGGGCCTCCCGGCCGCGGCGGGCTTGGCGTCGTCGCCGTTGCGCTCGTCGTCCTGGCCCACGATGTAGAGGCCGTCGTTCCCGGTGCCCGGCCCGGCCGGGGTCTTCCCGTCGTCCTGCTTATCGGTCTCGGAGCTCTCGGGGCCCGCCTTGGCCCCCGACGGTTCGGTGAGCTTGCCGCCCCGGCGCCAGCCCGCGTCCGCGAGCAGGGCCTGGGCCGCCTGGGTGTCCTGGCCGCCGAGGGCGTCGCTGTTGTCGGCGTACGCGGGCTGCCCGGCCAGCGCCAGGTGGCTGCCGACCGGCTTCGCGGGCAGGCCCAGGGGCTTCAGCACGATCTCGGCCAGCGCCTTGCGGTCCAGGGCGCGGGCCACCGCCCGCCGGACCCGCTCGTCGGCCAGCGGGCCGGAGGCTCCGTTCATGGCGAGCTGGGTGTAGGCCGGCTCCAGGGACTTGCGGACCGTGAAATTGCGCAGGGCCGCCTGCTCGTCGGCGTACCGCTTCGCCGCCGCGGCGTTCTTCTCGCGGGCCTCCTGCTCGGCCTTGGCCTTGCTCTCGTCCGCGCCGTAGGCGATCGCCCAGGACAGCGTGGCCTGCGCGGCCGTCATCGAGGCGCCGGGACCATGGGCCGGGGCCCCGCCGGCCCCCTTGCCGCCCGGCCCCTTGCCGGCTGCGGCGTCCCGGTGGGCCAGGGCGATCCGGTCGGCGCCCACGCGGTCGATCTCGGCCAGGTCGAGCTTGCCGGCGGCCAGCGCGGCCGGGCGTTCGGCCCGCGGCACGGCGGTCAGTACCAGCGTGTCCAGCTTGGCCGGCCGTCCCCACCAGCGCGGGTTGCGGGTCAGCGCCGCGGTACCGGTCTTCTTATCGATGGCCCCGAGCCCGAAGGGTCCCGCGGTGACCTTGAGCGTGCCGCGCGCCCCCTCGTTGAAGGCGTCCGGGGTGCCCGTGACCTGCTTGGGGTACAGGGGGGTGAAGAGGGAGCGCCAGTCGGTGTACGGCTTGGCGAAGGTGACCTTGACCTCCAAGTCGGTCTTGCCCCGCTCGATCTTCTCGACCCGGTCGTAGCCGGCGTTGCGGGCCGTCCAGTACGCCGAGTCTTTGCCGTTCAGGGCCCGCCACTGCGCGACGAAGTCGGCGGCGCCGATCTCGCGGCCGTCGCTCCACACCGCCTGCTGGTTCAGCTTGTAGACGACGACCTGCTTGGGCTCCCGCTCAACGACCTCCGCCTTCTCCAGGTAGTCGGGATTGGCCACCGGCCGCCCCTTGCCGTCCAGGACGAACAGTTGCGGCAGCACGGCCCCGGCGATCCGGGCCGTGGTGGCGTCCGCGTCGGCCTGGAAGGTGTTGAGGGTCTCCGGGAGGGCGTCCACGGCCCAGCGCACCACGCCGCCGTCGGCCACCTTCTCGCGGGCGGTCGTCGCGATGTCCTGGCCGGCGGCGACGGGGCCGCCCTCCTCGTCACCCGCGCCGCAGCCCGTGAGGAGCGGCAGTGCGAGGACTCCCGAGGTCAGGAGCGCCAAGGACCTGCGCCTTCTCTGGGACATGGGTGGTACCTCCGGGGCGGGGCGTGGGGGAACGTGAGCTCGGCCGGTCACAAGACCGAGGGCCTTGATCACGTTTGGCGGTATATGGAGCTGATCACACTGGGTGCCGAAAACCACTGAAATCCACAGCCCGCCGCGCCCCCCGCAGGGGACCCTCGCCACGCCGCGAAGCCCACCCGTGCGGACCAATCCGGCTTGCGGTATGAGCGAGCGTTCCCCCTCAAGAGGGATCAAAATGGGGGCAGGGAGGGGCGCACAGTTCGCGCCTGCGCGCCCGCAATCGCTGCACGTCCCTTCACAACCGGGGACGGGAAGCGCGACACTCGCAGGCGCACATGAGCGTTGCCACCGCACCCTGCGGAAGTGAGGGCAAGTCATGTCCCTGCAAGATGATTTGACCGCCGTACGACGCAACCTGAACGAGCTGGTCCGCTCCGTGGAGCAGCTGGAGAAGGATGTCGCCCGGCAGGCCCCGGCCGCGCCGAAGCCTCCGGGCCCGGCGGGGATGGTCACCGTCCCGGACACTCCGTACGACAGTTCGCTGTGGACGGACTCCGACGACGAGGGGCTCGGCGCGCGCGATCGCCGCGCACCCTGACGGCGTCCGCCGGACAACCCCCAGACAAGCCCCTGACAACCCGCACCACCCATCTGGCCCAGCCGTCCGCGGCTGGGCCTCCTGGGTCACCCCTCATCACTCCACCCGGAGTCCCCTTTGGCCACAGGCACGGAACCACCCCAACAGCGGCCGTCCGGCGTCCACGGCGCCTCCCGCGCCGCGATCGCGGCCCGGCACCTGCGGACCGACCGGTGGTGGCTCGCCCCCGCCGGCACCGCGGCCGGGCTGCTCGCCTTCGTCGTCTACTCGACCTGGCGGGCCTTCGCGAACGCCGACTACTACGCGGCCCCGTACGTCTCCCCGTTCTACTCCCCGTGCCTCGCGGAGAACTGTGAGGAGATGCGCGGCGGCCCGAACCTGGACCTCTTCGGCAGCTGGTGGGGCCTCTCCCCCGCCCTGCTGATCCTGGTCTTCCCACTCGGCTTCCGGCTGACCTGCTACTACTACCGCAAGGCGTACTACCGGGGCTTCTGGGCCTCGCCGCCCGCCTGCGCCGTCGCCGAGCCGCACGCCACGTACACCGGCGAGACCCGCTTCCCGCTGATCTTCCAGAACGTGCACCGGTACTTCTTCTACGCCGCGGTGCCGGTCGCGGGCATCCTCACGTACGACACCGTGCTGACCTTCCGCAACGACCAGTACGAGTGGGGCCACATGGGCCTCGGGACGCTCCTGTTCGTCGTCAACATCGTGCTGATCTGGGCCTACACGGTGTCCTGCCACTCCTGCCGGCACATCATGGGCGGCCGCCTGAAGCACTTCTCCAAGCACCCGGTGCGCTACCGGCTGTGGGGCTGGGTGAGCAGTCTCAACGCCCGCCACATGCAGCTGGCGTGGGCCTCCCTGGTCAGCGTGGCCCTGTGCGACTTCTACGTGTACCTGCTGGCCAGCGGCGCCTTCACCGACCCGAGGATCTTCTGAGATGGCTCAAGTGGAACGGCAGCAGTGGGACGTGGTGGTGGTCGGCGCGGGCGGCGCCGGACTGCGGGCCGCGATCGAGGCCCGGGAGCGGGGCGCCCGTACCGCGGTGATCTGCAAGTCCCTGTTCGGCAAGGCCCACACGGTGATGGCGGAGGGCGGGATCGCCGCCTCCATGGGCAACGTCAACGAGGGCGACAACTGGCAGGTGCACTTCCGCGACACCATGCGCGGCGGCAAGTTCCTGAACCAGTGGCGGATGGCGGAACTGCACGCGAAGGAGGCCCCGGACCGGGTCTGGGAGCTGGAGACCTGGGGCGCCCTCTTCGACCGCACGCCCGACGGGAAGATCTCGCAGCGCAACTTCGGCGGGCACGAGTACCCGCGGCTCGCGCACGTGGGCGACCGGACGGGCCTGGAGCTGATCCGCACCCTCCAGCAGAAGATCGTCGCCCTCCAGCAGGAGGACTTCAAGGAGTACGGGGACTACGAGGCCCGGCTCAAGGTCTTCCAGGAGTGCACGGTCACCAGGGTTTTGAAGGATCGCAGCCCGAAGGACGGGGAGCGAGTCTCCGGCGCCTTCTGCTACGAGCGCGAGTCCGGCCGCTTCTTCGTCCTGGAGGCCCCCGCGGTCGTCCTCGCCACGGGCGGGATCGGCAAGTCCTTCAAGACCACCTCGAACTCCTGGGAGTACACCGGTGACGGCCACGCGCTGGCCCTGCTCGCCGGGGCGCCGCTGCTGAACATGGAATTCGTGCAGTTCCACCCGACGGGCATGGTCTGGCCGCCGTCGGTGAAGGGCATCCTCGTCACCGAGTCGGTGCGCGGCGACGGCGGGGTGCTGCGCAACAGCGAGGGCAAGCGGTTCATGTTCGACTACATCCCGGACGTCTTCAAGGAGAAGTACGCCCAGTCGGAGGAGGAGGGCGACCGCTGGTACGAGGACCCGGACCACAACCGGCGTCCGCCCGAGCTGCTGCCGCGCGACGAGGTGGCCCGGGCCATCAACTCCGAGGTGAAGGCGGGCCGGGGCTCCCCGCACGGCGGGGTCTTCCTGGACGTGTCGACCCGGATGCCGGCCGAGAAGATCAAGCGGCGGCTCCCGTCGATGTACCACCAGTTCAAGGAGCTGGCGGACGTGGACATCACGGCGGAGCCGATGGAGGTCGGCCCGACCTGCCACTACGTGATGGGCGGGATCGCGGTCGACTCCGACACCGCCGCCACGGTCGGCGTCCCGGGGCTCTTCGCGGCCGGTGAGGTCGCCGGCGGGATGCACGGCTCGAACCGGCTCGGCGGGAACTCCCTCTCCGACCTGCTGGTCTTCGGGCGGCGGGCCGGTCTGCACGCGGCCGAGTACGCCGCCTCCCCCGCCGGGCGCCCGGCCGTCTCCCAGGCGGAGATCGACGCGGCGGCCGCGGAGGCGCTGGCCCCCTTCCACGCCGACGATGGCGCGGAGAACCCGTACACGCTCCACCAGGAGCTCCAGACGACCATGAACGACCTCGTCGGCATCATCCGCCGCGAGGGCGAGATGGCTGAGGCGCTGGAGAAGCTCGCCACGCTGCGCCTACGGGCCTCCCGTGCCGGTGTCGAGGGGCACCGGCAGTTCAACCCGGGCTGGCACCTCGCGCTGGACCTTCGGAACATGCTGCTGGTCAGCGAGTGCGTGGCCCGCGCGGCCCTGGAGCGAACCGAGAGCCGGGGCGGGCACACCCGCGAGGACTGCCCGGCGATGGAGCGGAGCTGGCGCCCGGTGAACCTGCTGTGCCGGCCGGTGGACCCGGCTCCGGCCGACCCGGCGGCCGACCGGATCGAGCTCACCAGGGTCCGCACCGATCCCATCCGCCCCGACCTGCTCGCGCTTTTCGAGAAGGAAGAGCTGGTCAAGTACCTCGCCGAAGAGGAGCTGTACGAATGAGTACGTACGACGCGAGCTTCCGTATCTGGCGGGGCGACGCGGAGGGCGGGGAACTGCGGGACTTCACCGTCGAGGTGCACGACGGCGAGGTGATCCTGGACATCGTCCACCGGCTCCAGGCCACCCAGGCCTCGGACCTCGCGGTGCGCTGGAACTGCAAGGCGGGCAAGTGCGGCTCGTGCAGCGCCGAGGTCAACGGGCGGCCGCGGCTCATGTGCATGACCCGTATGTCGACGTTCTCGCGGGACGAGACCATCACCGTGACCCCGCTGCGCGCCTTCCCGGTCGTCCGCGACCTGGTGACGGACGTGTCCTTCAACTACCGCAAGGCCCGGGAGGTCCCGGCCTTCGTACCGCCGGAGGGGGTGGCTCCGGGCGCGTACCGGATGCAGCAGATGGACGTCGAGCGCTCGCAGGAGTTCCGCAAGTGCATCGAGTGCTTCCTGTGCCAGGACACCTGCCACGTGGTGCGTGACCACGAGGAGAACAAGAACGCCTTCGCCGGTCCGCGCTTCCTGATGCGGGTGGCCGAGCTGGACATGCACCCGCTGGACGCGGCCGCCGAGGCGGGCCTGGACCGCAAGCGCACGGCCCAGGAGGAGCACGGGCTGGGCTACTGCAACATCACCAAGTGCTGTACGGAGGTCTGCCCCGAGGGCATCAAGATCACCGACAACGCCCTGATCCCGCTCAAGGAGCGGGCGGTGGACCGCAAGTACGACCCGCTGGTCTGGCTGGGGAACAAGATCCTGCGCCGGACCGACCCACGGTAGTTCCCCCGCCCGTTCGTTCCGCGATGGACAATGCCCCCTGGGAAAACGTCATTGACGTGCTGTCAGGGGGCTTCGCGGTGGAGGTGGGGGATCAGCTGGCCGGCCGTTACCGGCTGGAGCAGCGGCTCGGGCAGGGCGGCATGGGTGAGGTGTGGCGGGCGCGGGCTGCTGGGCCGGCCGTCGCCGCCCTTCCTGGCCGGCTTGAACGTGGCGTCCGGGAAGCCGGGCTGGCAGTGGGAGAACCCCGGCATCGGCGTGGGCAACGCGGTCCTGACCGGCGACAGCATCGACCTTCCGCTGCCCGAGTTGACGGCCATCGCGCTGCCCTGAGGCAGGCGATCTCCGGGTGCGGGGGCCAGAAACGACCCATACGCTCCGAAATGTGATGCCGCCGAAGAGACGCACCACCGGCCGGGCCGGGATGGCCGTACGGTCCGGGCTCGCCCTGGCCGCAGCCCTGCTGGCGTTCGGCGGGTGGGGGGTGGCCGGGGCTCCGGCGGCCCGGGCGGAGGATCCCGTCACGCTGTCCGCACAAGGGCAGATCACCGACCGCGTCGGGGCGCTCGGCGACCGGAAGGCCGCGGTCACCACGGCGCTGGACAAGCTGTACGCCGACCGGAGGATCCAGCTCTTCGTCACCTACGTACGCGACTTCTCCGACCGCTCCCCCCAGAGCTGGGCCGACGCCACCGCGCAGAAGAACGGCCTGGGCCAGAACGACGTGCTGCTGGCCGTGGCGACCGGGGCCCGGCAGTACGCCTATTCGGCCGATGTGGACTCCGGGTTCACCGAGGAACAGCTCGCGGCCGTCGCCCGTACCGCCATCGAGCCCGCCCTGCGGGAGAACGACTGGGCCGGCGCCGCGATCGGCGCGGCCAACGGCTACGACGCCGTGCTCGGCGGGAAGCCCGTGCCCGTCCCTGCCATCACCCCCGGCGAGGCGGACCCGGGCGGCGGGGCGAGCGGGCAGAGCGGCGCCGGCGATTTCGTGCTCCCGGTGGTCGCCGTCGGCGCGGCGGGGGCGCTCGCGGTGTACTCGTACACCCGCCGCAAGCGCGCTGGCGGGGGCCCGGCCGGGGGCGGCGGTACGAGGACCACGACGGGCTGGGGCGACCAGCCGGCGACCACCACCACTCTCCCGCTGCCCGAGCTGGACGCCAAGGCGGCGGCGCTGCTGGTGGAGACCGACGACGCGATCCGCACCAGCACCGAGGAACTCGGCTTCGCCACCGCCCAGTTCGGCGAGGCCGCGGTGGGTGCCTTCACCGAGGCGGTGGCGTACGGGAGGAGCGAGCTGACGGCCGCCTTCCGGCTGCGCCAGCAGCTCGACGACGCGTACCCGGAGGACGACGCCACCCGGCGCCGGATGCTGGACGAGATCGTGGCCCGGTGCGCGGAGGCGAACCGGCGGCTCGACGCCGAGTCGGCGGACTTCGACCGGCTGCGGGACCTGGAGAAGAACGCACCACAGGCGCTGGCGACCGTAGAGGCGCATTTCCGGGCGCTGACGGGCCGTACGACGACGGCGCAGGCGACCTTGACCGCCCTCGCGCGGCGGTATTCGGACTCGGCGTCGTCCCCGGTGACCTCCAACGCCGAGCAGGCCGAGGACCGGCTGCTGTTCGCGACGACCAGCCTCGGCGAGGCGCGGGCGGCGATCGACGGAGGGGACAACGGCAAGGCGGCCGTGCACGTACGGGCCGCCGAGGGCGCGGTGGACCAGGCGGCGACCCTGGTGGACGCGGTGGAGCGGCGGGCACAGGAGCTGGCGGAGGCGGCTGGGAAGCTGCCGGGCGCCCTGGACGAGACGGAGACCGACCTCGCGGACGCGCACGGCCTCCTGACCGGCACCACGGAGGGAACCTCCACGGCGGATCTGCGGGGCCGGATCGGCCGGGCGGAGTCGGTCCTGGCCGACGTACGGCAGGAGCAGGCGGCCGGCCGGTACGACCCGATCGACGCCCTGCGCCGGGTGGAGGAGGCCGACGCGGCTCTCGACGCGGCGCTGGCGGGCGCGCGGGAACGCGAGTCGGGCCGGCAGCGCGCGGCCGCCCTGCTGGATCAGGCCCTGCTCTCGGCGCGCAGTGCGATCGGGGCGGCGACGGACTACGTCACCACCAGCCGGGGCGCGGTCGGCAGCCGGGCCCGCACCCGGCTGGCGGAGGCGCAGCGGCACCTGGAGCGGTCGGCTTCGCTGAGCGGCTCGGACCCGGCGGCGGCCCTTTCGGAGGCCCAGCAGGCGGACGGGCTGGCCCGCCAGGCGCAGCAGCTGGCCGAGCAGGACGTACGGGCGTACGGGGACCCGTACGCCGACGGCGGCCGACGCCAGAGCGGCGGCGGCGGCATGGGCGGCGCGGTGCTCGGCGGGATCATCCTCGGCGAGATCCTGGGCGGCGGGCGGGGGCGGGGCGGGGGCTTCGGCGGGGGCGGCGGCGGGG
>NZ_JAGGOY010000041.1 GCF_018614095.1 Streptomyces sp. ISL-87
GACGTAAACGCACCGGTGTTGTGCACCATGCCGCCGTAGCGGACCGCCGGATTCTCGCCGGCCATCAGCATCTTGATCATTTCCTGCGGCTCGGCCAGCCCGCTCGCCTCGATGACGATGACATCGATCCCGTGGACGGGCGCGGAGAGCTTCTCCAGGTACGCGTCCAGCTCGCTGCCGTCGACCGCGCAGCAGAGGCAGCCGCCGCCGAGCGAGACCATCGAGTCTCCGACCTGGCCGGCCACCGACATCGCGTCGATCTCGATCGACCCGAAGTCGTTGACGACGACCCCGATCCGGGTGCCTCCTCTGTTGCCCAGGAGGTGGTTGAGGACGGTGGTCTTGCCGGATCCGAGGAATCCGGTGAGCACGACGACGGGGATGGGCTGCCTGCTGTTCACCCGGCCGATCGTAGTCAGCGCAGCGCGGGCACGGGTTGCGGCGGGGTGGGGCCGGTGTACCGGGCGGCCGGCCGGATGATCTTCGAGTCGGCGGCCTGTTCAAGGATGTTCGCGCTCCAGCCGACCACACGCGCCGCGCAGAAGGTGGGGGTGAACATCTCGCGGGGCAGCCCGCACAGCTCCATGACCACGCCCGCGTAGAACTCCACGTTGGTGTGCAGCTCACGGCCCGGCTTGAGTTCGGCGAGGATCGCCTCGACGTGCCGCTCCACCTCTACGGCGAAGTCCACGAGCGGGCCCCCGAACCGGCGGGCGATATCGCGCAGCATGCGGGAACGCGGGTCCTCGGTGCGGTACACGGGGTGGCCGAAGCCCATGATCCGGTCCCCGGAGAGGACCCGGTCGCGGATCCACGCATCGATCTGGTCCGCGGTGCCGATGGCGTCGAGCGTGTCCAGGGCGCGGCTGGGGGCGCCTCCGTGGAGGGGGCCGGAGAGCGCGCCGATCGCGCCGGTCAGGCAGGCCGCGACATCGGCGCCGGTGGAGGCGATCACGCGGGCGGTGAAGGTCGAGGCGTTGAAGCCGTGGTCGATCGTGGAGATCAGGTACTGCTCGACCGCGCGGGCCTTGACCGGGTCGGGTTCCTGCCCGGTCAGCATGTAGAGGTAGTTGGCGGCGTACGGGAGGTCCTCGCGGGGGTCGACCGGCTCCAGGCCCTGCCCCAGCCGGTGCAGGGCGGTGAGCAGGGTCGGCACGGCCGCGCACGCGGTCAGCGCGTCGGCGGCCCGGCGCTCGGGAGCCAGGTCGTAGACCGGTCGGAAACCGGCCGAGGCGCCGAGCAGGGAGAGCGCGGTGCGCAGCCCGGCGAGCGGGCCGGACAGGGCGGTGGCCCGGGCGAGGGCGGGCAGGGCGTCGCACACCTCGGCGGGCAGGCGGCGCAGCGGGGCGATCTCGGCGGCGAAGGCGGCTCGCTCGGCGAAGTCCGCCGGCAGGGCGCCGCGAACCATCAAGTGCCACACGTCCTCGAAGGTGCGGCTCTCGGCGAGCTCGACGGCCGAGTACTGGCGGTAGTGGTAGAAGCCCTCGCGGCCACGGACGTCGCCGAGCTCGGTCTCGGTGACCACGACTCCCGCGAGACCGCGGGGTACATCGACGGTGGTGTTCATGGATTGACCATCCATGGTTGACTCAATCCCTGTCAATGTTGATTGAATCAATATGTGTAGGGTGGTCGTCATGAACGACCACGCGGACCACGCGGACCAGACAGACCACGCGGAAGAGGCGGACCAGTCGGGTCGGACGGACGGGGCGGCAGAGCAGCGGGGAAGCGGGCGACGGCTCAGCACCCGGCAGGCGGCGGAACTGCTCGGCGTGAAGCCCGCGACCGTGTACGCGTACGTCAGCCGCGGCCAGCTCACCAGCCGCCGCGACCCGGTCGGGCGCGGCAGCAGCTTCGACGCGGCCGAGGTGGAGGCTCTGGCCCGGCGCAGTCGGCGCGAGGCGGCGGCCGCGCCCTCCGGGGAGCTCTCCGTACGCACCGCGCTCACGCTGATCGAGTCCGACCGGTACTACTTCCGGGGCGTCGACGCGGTGGAGCTGGCCTCGCGGTACGCCTACGAGGAGGTCGCCGAGTGGCTCTGGACGGGCAAGCTGGTGCGCGGAGCCCGCTTCACCGCTCCCCCGGAGCCCCTTGCCGCCGCCCGCCGGGCGGTTGCCGCGCTGCCGGAACACAGTGGTCCGGTCGACCGGCTGCGGGTGGCCGTCGCCGCTGCGGCGGTCGCGGATCCGCTCCGCTTCGACCTGTCGGAGGGAGCCGTTCTGGCCTCCGCGCGCTGCCTGATCCCCACGCTCGTCGGCGCGCTGCCCGAGGTGGGCCCGGCCCAGTGGGGCGGGGACGGCAGGCTGGCCCGGCGGCTGTGGCCCCGGCTGACGGCGCGGGAACCGGATCCGGACGCCCTGGCCCTGCTGGACCTGTCCCTGTCGCTCCTCACCGACCACGACCTGGCCGCCTCGACCCTGGCCGTGCGGGTGGCCGCGTCGGCCCGCGCCCACCCGTACGCGGCGGTGTCGGCCGGGCTCGGCGTACTCGAAGGGCCCCTGCACGGCGCGGCCGGGCGGCTCGCGCACCGGATGCTGGTGGAGGTGCTGGAGCGCGGCGGGGCGGCCCCGGTGGTGGCGGAGTACCTGCGCGCGGGGCGCCGGGTGCCGGGGCTCGGACACCGGCTGTACCAGGGCGAGGACCCGCGTGCGGCAGCCCTGTTCGGGCGGCTGGAGGGGCTCCCGCAAGCCGGGCCGGCGCTGGCCGCGGCACGGGAGGTGGCCGCGGTGATGGCCCGGCAGGGGGGCGGGCTGCACGCCAATGTGGATCTGGCGCTGGCGGTGCTGACGCTGTCCTGCGGGATGTCGGCGGAGGCCGGGGAGACGGTGTTCGCGGTGGCCCGGACGGCGGGCTGGATCGCGCACGCGCTGGAGGAGTACCAGGAGCGCCCGCTGCGGATGCGCCCGAGCGGCCACTACACCGGGCCTCGCCCGCCCCAGCCGATGCCCTGACGGGGCCGCGAGGATATCCGTGCACCTGGGACATTCCGCTTAGGCCGAAGGCGGCCTACGGTTGCTGGTCATGCGGTTCCATCTCATGAGCGCTCGGCGCCTCGGGCTGCCCAGACGGGCCGTCTCGCAGATCCTGCTGACCCAGCTGGCCATCGCCGCCGGGGTCGCCGTGCTGGCCACGGGGCTCTTCCTGGCCCCGCTCGGCGCCCAGCTCGACGACCAGGCCATGCGGCGCGCCCTCGCCATCGCGCAGAGCGCTGCGGCCGACCCGTCGCTGGCCGCCGACCTGCTGGCCTCCGGGCCCTCGGCGGACAGCCCGGTACAGTCCTCGGCCGAGCGGATCCGCCGGGCCACGGGCGCCGAGTACGTGGTCGTCCTCGACCTGGACGGAATCCGCCGTTCGCACCCCAGCCCCGACCGGATCGGGCTGCCCGTCTCCACCGACCCGGGCGACGCCCTGGCGGGCCGCGAGGTCATGGAGATCGACGAGGGCACCCTGGGCCGCTCCGCCCGCGGCAAAGTCCCGCTCGTCGCCGCCGACGGGGAGATCGTCGGGGCCGTCTCGGTCGGCATCGCCTACGACAGCGTCCACGACCGGCTGCTGGGCGCCATCCCCGGCCTGCTCGCCTACGCGGGCGGCGCGCTGGCCGCGGGAGCACTCGCCGCCTACCTGCTGTCCCGCAGGATCCAGCGGCAGACCCGTGACCTGGCCTTCTCTGATATCGCCGGGCTGCTCGCCGAGCGCGAGGCCATGCTGCACTCCATCCGCGAAGGCGTGATCGCCCTCGACCGGGGTGGCCGGATCCGGCTGGTCAACGACGAGGCCGCCAGGCTGCTGGGTCTCGCGCCGGACTCCGCCGGCGCCGTCGCCGGGCGCCCGCTGGACGACGTACTCGGCGCGGGCCGGACCGCCGATGTCCTGTCCGGCCGGGTCACCGGCCGCGACCTGCTCACCGTCCAGGGCCCGCGGGTGCTGGTCGCGAACCGGATGCCCACCGAGGACGGTGGCGCGGTGGCCACCCTGCGGGACCGCACCGAACTGGAGCACCTGGGCCGCGAGCTCGACTCGACGCGGGGCCTGATCGACGCCCTGCGCGCGCAGGACCACGAGCACGCCAACCGCCTCCACACCCTGCTGGGCCTGCTGGAGCTGGGCCTGCACGAGGAGGCGGTGGAGTTCGTGACCGAGGTCGTCGGGGTGCACCGCAGCACCGCCGAGCAGGTCACCGAGAAGGTCCACGACCCACTGCTGGCCGCACTCCTCGTTGGCAAGGCCACCGTCGCAGCCGAACGCGGGGTCCCGCTCCGCCTCGCCGACACCGCCCTCCTCCCCGACCGCCTGGTGGACCCCGGCGGTCTCGTCACCATCGTCGGCAACCTGGTCGACAACGCGCTGGACGCGGTCGCGGGCTCGGCGGCGCCCCTGGTCGAGGTCGACATACACACCGAAGGCCGCACCGCCGTGCTGCGCGTCCGTGACAGCGGCCCCGGAGTCCCCGCCGCGCGGCGCGAGGAGATCTTCACCGAGGGCTGGTCGACCAAGCAGCCCAGCGCTCACCGCGAGCGCGGGCTGGGTCTCGCGCTCGTGCGGCGCCTGGTGGAGCGGCAGGGCGGCACGGTCCGGGCCGGCGAGGCAGCGGACGGAGGGGCGGAGTTCTCCGTCGTACTCCCGGAGGCCCTGCGATGAACGAGACCCCGAGCGGCGTCCTGGCCGTACTGGTCGTCGACGACGACAGCCGCGTTGCCCGGATCAACGCGGCGTACGTGGCGAAGGTTCCCGGTTTCACGGTGGCCGCGCAGGCCCATTCGGCGGCCGAGGCCCTGGACTTCCTCGCAGCCCACCCGGTTGACCTGATCCTCCTCGACCACTACCTCCCCGACGAGAACGGCCTCGACCTGGTACGCCGCCTGCGCCAGTCGGGCCACCACACCGACGTCATCATGGTCACGGCCGCCCGCGACCTGGCCACCGTCCAGGCCGCGATGCGCCTCGGCGCCCTCCAGTACCTGGTCAAGCCGTTCACCTTCGGCGGTCTGCGCGCCCGGCTGGAGGCGTACAGGTCGCTGCGCCGCAGTCTGGAGACCGGCGGCGAGGCCGAACAGGCCGAGGTGGACCGCATCTTCGGCGCCCTCGCCTCGGCCGGCGCCCCGAACGAGCTCCCCAAGGGCCACTCCGCCAGCACCGCGGAACTGATCCGCCAGGTCCTCCGCACGGCCGAAGGCCCGCTGTCCACCCAGCAGATCGCCGACCGCGCCGGTGTCAGCCGCCAGACCGCCCAGCGCTACCTGAAGCTCCTCGACCGCACCGGCCTCGTCACCCTGGCTCTTCGCTACGGCGAAACGGGCCGCCCGGAGCACCGGTACAGCTGGCATCCCGCGTCGGGGACCTGAAGGGACCTGAAGGGTCACACCGCGCCGGCTCCGGTCAGGGACCGAACCTCCGTCTCGGCGTGCTTGCGCTCGTCCGGTTCCTCCGCCGAGGTGACCGTCCCCAGCCAGCCCGCCAGGAAGCCCAGCGGGATCGAGACGATACCCGGGTTCTGCAGCGGGAAGTACTGGAAGTCCACGCCGGGGAACAGGGATTCAGGGCTGCCGGACACCACCGGCGAGAGCACCACCAGCAGTACCGCGGGCACCAGCCCCCCGTACACCGACCACACCGCGCCCCGCGTGGTGAAGCCGCGCCAGAACAGCGAGTACATCAGCACCGGCAGATTCGCCGAGGCGGCCACCGCGAAGGCCAGCCCCACCAGGAAGGCCACGTTCAGGTCCTGGGCGAGCAACCCGAGGGCGATGGCCACCGCCCCGATCCCGACGGCCGCGGCCTTCGCCACCGCCACCTCGCTGCGCTGCCTGGCGTGCCTGCGCTTCAGCGAGGCGTACAGGTCGTGCGCGACGGACGCCGACGACGCCAGGGTGATCCCGGCCACCACCGCGAGGATGGTGGCGAAGGCGATGGCGGCCACGAACGCGAACAGCACCGCGCCCCCGGTGGATTCCGCGCCACCGCCCAGATGGGCGGCGAGCAGCGGAACCGCCGTGTTCCCGGAGGCGTTGGAGGCCCGGACCTGCTCCGGTCCCAGCAGCGCGGCCGCACCGAAGCCGAGCACGATGGTCATGAGGTAGAAGCCGCCGATCAGCACGATCGCCCACACCACCGACCGGCGCGCCGCCCGCGCGGTCGGCACCGTGTAGAAGCGGGACAGGATGTGCGGCAGCCCCGCCGTCCCGAGGACCAGGGCGAGCCCGAGACTCATGAAATCGACGCGGGCGGTCCAGCCCCCGCCGTACTTGAGCCCTGGGCTCAGGAACCGGGCCCCGTATCCGCTGCGCTCCGCGGCGCCGGCGAGCAGCTGGTCGAAGTTCCCGTGGAAGCGCAGCAGCACCAGCACGGTCAGGGTGATCGCCCCGCCCATCAGCAGCACGGCCTTCACGATCTGGATCCAGGTGGTGGCCCGCATCCCGCCGAAGGACACGTACACCACCATCAGGGCGCCGACCCCGATGACGGTCAGCGTCCGGGCGGCGGTGCCCGAATCCCCCAGCAGCAGGCCGACCAGGCTGCCCGCGCCGACCATCTGCGCGACGAGGTACAGCACCGAGACGGTGACCGAGGAGGTCCCGGCGGCGATCCGCACCGGCCGCTCGCTCATCCGGGCCGCGACCACGTCGGCGAGCGTGAAGCGCCCGCAGTTGCGGACCAGTTCGGCGACGAGGAACAGCACGACGAGCCACGCGACGAGGAACCCGACCGAGTACAGCATCCCGTCGTAGCCGTAGAGCGCGATCAGGCCGGAGATGCCGAGAAAGGACGCGGCGGACATGTAGTCGCCGGCGATGGCGAAACCGTTCTCCAGTGGGGAGAACAGCCGCCCGCCCGCGTAGAACTCTTCCGCCGAGCCGCGCCGGTTCCGGCTGACCCACGTGGTGATGCCCAGGGTGACCGCGATGAAGAGGCTGAACAGGATCAGCGCGAGAGTCTGGTGTTCGGTGGTCACCGGCCCTCCCCGCGGCTACGGGACCGCTCCTGGCCGCGCTCCTGCTCGAAGACCGTCCAGCGCAGGTCGAGCGCGGCCCTGTCCCGGCGCAGCCGCGCGTGCCGGGCGTAGGCCCAGGTCAGCAGGAAGGTGCTGAGGAACTGGCCGAGTCCTGCCAGCAGGGCCACATTGACCGAGCCGACCACGGGCCGGGCCATCATCCCGGGCGCCGCGGTGGCCGCGATCACGTAGGCGAAGTACCAGAGGAAGAAGCCGACGGTCGCGGGGACGACGAACCTGCGGTATCGGCTGCGGACCTCCTGGAAGGCAGCGCTGCGCTGCACTTCGACGTAGATGTCGGATGCGCCGGGCGCGGGGCGGCCTCCAGGGGCCGGGCGCTGGAGGGCGGTGTCCTCGCCCTCGCCCCAGCCGACGGCCAGCGCGTCGTACCAGGGGTCGTCCAGCCGGATCGTTCCGGCATCACGACCTTCGTGCTTGTCCACCGAACTCTCCTTGCCCGCTGCCGCATTGGCCGCGTGTCCACAAGGATGTGCGGAATGGACGGTTTCCGGACTGGTGTCCCGGCGCTCTTCACTCCTTCAGGTGATGGAGGGAAGAGCGCCGGTGTGCCGGGGAGCCCGTCGGATCAGGCGTCGATGCGCGAGCGGTCCAGGGTCGCCGCGGAGCCGGTGATGAACTCCTTGCGGGGCGCGACCTCATTGCCCATGAGCATGTCGAAGACCGACTCCGCCGAATCCAGGTCACCGATGTTGATCCGGCGCAGGGTACGGAACCGGGGGTCCATGGTGGTCTCCGCCAGCTGGTCTGCGTCCATCTCGCCGAGACCCTTGTAGCGCTGGATCGAGTCCTTGAACCGGATGTTCTTGCGCTGGAACTCGAGAAGGGTCTGGCGCAGCTCGTTGTCCGAGTACGTGTAGACGTACTTGTCCTGGCCCTTCTTGGGCTGGACGAGCTCGATCCGGTGCAGCGGCGGCACGGCCGCGAAGACCCTGCCCGCCTCGACCATCGGCCGCATGTACCGCTGGAACAGTGTGAGCAGCAGGCAGCGGATGTGCGCGCCGTCGACATCGGCGTCGACGAGCAGGACGATCTTCCCGTAGCGGGCTGCGTCGATGTCGAAGGTGCGGCCCGAGCCGGCTCCTATGACCTGGATGATCGCGCCGCACTCGGCGTTCTTGAGCATGTCCGAGACGGACGACTTCTGGACGTTGAGGATCTTGCCGCGGATCGGCAGGAGTGCCTGGAATTCCGAATTCCGAGCGAGCTTGGCGGTACCGAGGGCGGAGTCACCCTCGACGATGAAGAGCTCGCTGCGCTCCACGTCGTCACTGCGGCAGTCGGCCAGCTTCGCGGGCAGCGAGGAGGACTCCAGCGCGGTCTTGCGACGCTGCGCCTCCTTGTGCTGACGGGCCGCGATGCGGGTCCGGGCGGCCGCGACGATCTTCTCCATCACGGAGCGGGCCTGCTGCTTGTCGTCCCGCTTGGTGGAGGTCAGGAACGCCTTGAGCTCCTTGGCGACCACGGCGGAGACGATCCGGGTGGCGGCCGAGGTGCCGAGCACCTCCTTGGTCTGGCCCTCGAACTGCGGCTCGGCGAGGCGGACGGTGATGACGGCCGTCATGCCCTCCATCGCGTCGTCCTTGACCACGTCGTCCTCGGCCACGCGCAGCAGCTTCGCCGAGCGCAGCACCTCGTTCACGGTCTTGGCGACCGAGCGCTCGAAGCCGGAGACGTGGGTGCCGCCCTTGGGGGTGGCGATGATGTTCACGAAGGACTTGACGTTGGTCTCGTACCCCGTGCCCCAGCGCAGGGCGATGTCCACGCCGAGCTCGCGGGTGACCTCGGTGGGGGTCATGTGGCCGCGGTCGTCGAGGACCGGGACGGTCTCCTTGAAGGTGCCCGTGCCGGTCAGGCGCAGCACGTCGCAGACGGCCTTGTCCTGGGCGAGGTACTCGCAGAACTCGCTGATGCCCCCGTCGAAGCGGAAGGTCTCCTCGGTCTTGCCGGCTCCGTCGATGCCCCGCTCGTCGCGGACGACGATGGTCAGGCCCGGGACGAGGAAGGCGGTCTGGCGGGCGCGCTGGTACAGCGTCTCCAGGCCGAGCCGGGCGTCCTTGAGGAAGATCTGGCGATCGGCCCAGTACCGGACCCGGGTGCCCGTCTTGCCCTTGGCGATCCGCTTGACCTTGCGCAGGCCGTTGGCGGGGTCGAAGGGGCTGTCGGGGCCCTGCTCGGTGAACATGCCGGGGACGCCGCGGCGGAAGCTGATGGCGTGCGTGGAGCTGTTGCGGTCGACCTCGACGTCGAGGCGGGCGGAGAGTGCGTTCACGACGGAGGCGCCGACGCCGTGCAGGCCGCCGGAGGCGGCGTACGAGCCGCCGCCGAATTTGCCGCCGGCGTGCAGCTTGGTCATGACGACCTCGATGCCGGACAGGCCGGTCTTGGGCTCGGCGTCGACCGGGATGCCGCGGCCGTTGTCGCGGACCTCCACGGAGGAGTCCTCGTGGAGGATCACCTCGATGTGGTCGCAGTAGCCGCCCAGGGCCTCATCGACGGAGTTGTCGATGATCTCCCAGAGGCAGTGCATCAGGCCTCGGCTGTCGGTGGACCCGATATACATGCCGGGGCGCTTGCGGACGGCCTCGAGGCCTTCGAGGACGAGCAGGTGCCGCGCGGTGTAGTTGGAGCCGTCCCGGTCTGCTCCGGTCAGCAGTGCGCTGGAAGGCACGGACGTGTCGGCGGTCACGCAGTTCGCTCCTCGCTGAATTTCTTTTCTGGCCCGGTCGGGCGCAGGGGTGGCTGGGGTGCCCGTCAGAGGGTACCGAGGCCTGGTAGAGCCGATGCAACGCCACCCTCGCCCTTCATCAGCCTAGTGCAGACCCGCACGCACGTTCGATCCCCCGTGGGGGTGAAGCAAACATCACGTTCCCTTCCAGGCATGAACCATTTAGGGTTCGGGCACGTCCTCATGAACAACCGGCACTCACGCCGGGGTGGACGGGAACTGCTACAAGCGAACGACTGACAACGCGAAACCGTAAAGCAACGCAATACGGCTCCTTCGCCGCCAACCGGCAACAGCCGGCCAGCTTCGGAAGGAAGTTTCGAGGAAAAGCCGCGAGCGGGAACGTTTTCGGCCTGGTTGGATGTTGACCCTGGTACGACAGCTCGTCGAGCTAGAGAAGAGGCGACGTGACTACTGTTCTGACACCCGCGACCCCGCTGACGGCCGCTGACCGATGCGACCGTTGCGGCGCCCAGGCATATCTGCGCGTCGTCCTGCTGAGCGGCGGTGAACTGCTCTTCTGCGCCCACCACGGGCGCAAGTTCGAGCCGGAACTCAAGAAGATCGCCGCGGAAATACAGGATGAGACCGAGCGGCTCACGTCCGCTCCGGCTGTAAACGCCGACACCGAGGACCGCTGACACAGGCCTATACCTCGCATCCGACGAGCCAGGACCGGCCAGGCCGGTCGACGGGCGGGACCTCTGAGACCCAGGGGTACCGCCCGTCCTCATGTTCGATCCGGGCCGACGTGCGCTATGGCCCCTTGGCGGCCCATGCCGAGGGTCCGGAGGCGCCGCGGGCCCTGTGCCGGGTGTCCAGCCCGATCCCCCGCTGCAAGGCCGCCTCAGGGCCGCTCGCGAAGCCGGCCAGTGGGGCGATCCGGGTGTAAACGCCCGGGCTGTCGGCGCGCCCGCAGCCGCGCCCCCAGGAAACCAGCCCGATGAGCCGGCCCCGGGCCACCAGCGGCCCCCCGCTGTCCCCCTGACAGGCGTCCTTGCCACCCTCCTCATCCCCCGCGCACAGCATGGAGTCGGCCCGGTACTGTCCGTCGGCGTCCCCCGGGTAGGCGGCCCGGCAGGCCTCGTCCGACAGCACCGTCACCTGCGCGGCGCGCAGACCGTAGGAGTAGTCGCCGAACCCGCTGGTGTCGCCCCACCCGTACACATCCGCCTCGGTCCCCGCCGCGTAGCCGGGATGCCCGGCCGCGGCCATGGGCAGTACGTCGTGCGCCGGCACGGCCTCGGCGAGTTCCAGTACGGCGAGATCCCCGGCATTGCTCCGGGGGTCGTAGGCCGGGTTCACCCGGGCCGCGCGCACCGCGATCTCCCGGCCCTCGGTCGCGTGCAGCTCCGTCCGCCCGGTGATCACCCGGAAGTCCGTGACGGATTCGACCGGGCCACCCAGCACCTGGCGGCCGAGGCAGTGCGCCGCGGTCAGCACCTTGGTCGGGCCGACGATCACGCCCCCGCAGAACTGCCCGCCCCGCGTACCCCCGAACCGGTCACGGCTGGCGAGGGCCACGACCCAGGGACTGTCGGCCACCTGCACCGGCTTCCCGCCGATCACCACGCTGTCCGCGGCTGCCTTGGGACCCTGGGCCAGCGGCGCCGCGGCCGCTCCAGCCACCAGGGTCAGCGCGCCCGCCAGAACACGGGCAAAGGGACGACGCATGTGGCCTCCTGACTCCGAGTGTGCATGACTCCACCCAGAGTGGGATGCCCGGTGGCCGTGCGCACCCGCGCGGCCACCGGCGTACGCCGCCCCTCGGCGGCTCGGGCCGGTCAGTCGAGGTAGTCGCGCAGGACCTGGGAGCGGGACGGGTGGCGCAGCTTCGACATCGTCTTGGACTCGATCTGGCGGATCCGCTCACGCGTGACGCCGTAGACCTTGCCGATCTCGTCGAGGGTCTTGGGCTGGCCGTCCGTGAGGCCGAAGCGCATCGAGACCACGCCGGCCTCGCGCTCGCTGAGGGTGTCGAGCACCGAGTGCAGCTGCTCCTGGAGGAGCGTGAAGGAGACCGCGTCGGCCGGGACGACCGCCTCGGAGTCCTCGATCAGGTCGCCGAACTCGCTGTCGCCGTCCTCGCCGAGCGGGGTGTGCAGGGAGATCGGCTCCCGGCCGTACTTCTGGACCTCGATGACCTTCTCGGGGGTCATGTCGAGTTCCTTGGCCAGCTCCTCCGGGGTGGGCTCGCGGCCCAGGTCCTGGAGCATCTGGCGCTGCACGCGGGCGAGCTTGTTGATGACCTCGACCATGTGCACCGGGATACGGATGGTGCGGGCCTGGTCGGCCATGGCGCGGGTGATCGCCTGCCGGATCCACCACGTCGCGTACGTGGAGAACTTGTATCCCTTGGTGTAGTCGAACTTCTCGACCGCGCGGATCAGGCCCAGGTTGCCCTCCTGGATCAGGTCCAGGAAGAGCATGCCGCGGCCGGTGTAGCGCTTGGCGAGGGAGACCACGAGGCGGAGGTTGGCCTCCAGCAGGTGGTTCTTCGCGCGGCGGCCGTCCTCGGCGATGATCTCCAGCTCACGCTTGAGCTTGGGTGCCAGCTTGTCGGAGTTCGCCAGTTTGTCCTCGGCGAACAGACCCGCCTCGATGCGCTTGGCGAGCTCCACCTCCTGCTCGGCGTTGAGGAGGGGCACCTTGCCGATCTGCTTGAGGTAGTCCTTGACCGGGTCGGCGGTGGCGCCGGCCACGGCGACCTGCTGGGCCGGTGCGTCGTCCTCGTCGTCCGAGATGACGAAGCCCTTGCTCTCGCCGCCGTCCTCTTCGTCCTCGGCTTCGGCCTTGGCCGCGACGGGGCCCTCCTCGGAGGACTCCTCCTCGCCGGCCTCGTCGGCGTCCTTCTTGGAGGCGGTCTTCTTCGCCGCCGTCTTCTTCGCGGCGGTCTTCTTGGCGGGCGCGGCCTTCTTCGCCGCCGTCTTCTTCGCCGCCGTCTTCTTGACCGGGGTCTCGGTTGCGGGCTCCTCCGCCAGGGCGTCCGAGGTGGCGGGCTCCGCCGTATCGGCCTCCGACGCCGCGGCGGCAGCCGGCGCGGCCTCCGTCTTCGCCGCGACGGTCTTCGTGGCCGTCCGCTTGGCCGGGCTCTTCGCTGCGACGCTCTTGCGGGTGGCGCGCTTGGGCGACTCCGCGGCACTGACCATCAGCGTCACACCCTCTTCCTCGAGGATCTGGTTGAGGCTGCGCAGAACATTCTTCCACTGGGTCGCAGGAATCTGGTCAGCCTCGAAGGCCCGACGCACGTCATCGCCGGCGATCTGCCCCTCGGCCTTGCCCCGCTCGATGAGCGCCATCACAGACTCGGAATCGGCGATCTCCGGCGGGAGCGTACGGGATGTGCTGGCCGACACGAACAACCTCTCGGAACGATGGGAACGGCTTCCGACCCCGGCCTGGTGGTGCTCGACCGGAGCCGACGACCACCGACTGGGGATGGGCCGGGGGCGCGGGCAGGGGCCGGGGAGCTGCACAGCACCCCCAAGGGCTGCTGTATTCCCTCCGTCGGCCATCACCTCTTAAGTCATCGCGTGACGTCGCGGAGCGTTACGCCCAATCTTCGTGGCCCGAGTCACACCCCGTTTGCGCCAATGCCGGTCATACGGTCATACGCGCGGGCAAAGCGGCCCGCGGGGGTCGGCCGGCGCAGCCCGAGAGACGGCCGCGGCGCTGCCGGGCGCCGGTGTCGCCGGACACCTGTGCGGCCGGACACCTGTGCGGCCGCACAGGTGTGCCGCCGGACGCCTCTCCTGTGCTGCCAGACGACTCTCTCGCCGGACACCGGTGCGCCGGGCCCTCCCCCAGGCCCGGCGACCTGTGCGCACCCCGCGCCTCTGCGCCCCCGCGCGTTCGCCGTCAGTGCTCGCGCGGTGCGGGGACCACGCGCTCGACCTCCGGATGCACCATCAGGAGCTGGCGCATGGCGTTCTCGGCGCCCGTCGCGTCGCCGGCGGCGAGGGCCTCGACCATCCGCGCGTGGTGCGCGACGCAGGTCTCGCCGGGCCGGTCGCAGGCGGTGATGGGGCTGCCGGAGACCTGGAGGGCGGAGGAGACGATGCCCGACAGGTGCTCCAGCATGCGGTTGCCCGCGACCTGGATGAGGAGCGCGTGGAACTCATTGTCGGCGCGCGCGAAGGTGATCGTGTCGCCCTGGCCGAGGGCGTGCCCCATGATCTCGACCATGTCGGCGAGGCGCTGCTGGATGTCCGGGCGGCCGTGGCCGGCGGCCAGGCGGGCGGCGAGCGGCTCGATGGTCCAGCGGAGCTCGTTGAGCTCGCGGCGCTGCTCGTCGCGCTGGGGGCCGAAGGCCCGCCACTCGATGATGTCGGGGTCGAGCAGGTTCCAGTCGGCGACCGGTCGGACCCGGGTGCCGACGTTGGGGCGGGCGCTGACGAGGCCCTTGGCCTCCAGGACCCGCAGCGATTCACGGACGACCGTACGGGAGACCTCGAAGCGCTGGCCGATCTCCTCGGGGACCAGCGGGCGGTCCGCGCCGAGGTCGCCGGAAACGATCATCTGGCCGAGCTGCTGGACGAGTTGGCCGTGGAGTCCGCGACCGCGGCTGCCTGCCGCGCGGCGCCCGACCCGGCTCAACTCGACGTCGCCTCCGTCCCAGTGGGGCACTCCGACGCGGTCGGACCCGGGGGTCTCCGCGTAGGGGTAGCGGTCGAGTTCGCCCGAACCGGCGAGGCCTGTGTCGGCATGGCGGGCGGCGGTCATCATGGTGTGCGCAAGGGTACTCACGAATCCTTTGTCGGCCGTGCCTTCATCGCCCTTGAGGTCTTTGGTGAAAAGCACACGAAAGGGTGATCGGTGCCACCTGCGCAATTGACGACTTATCGTAAATAACCGGGCCTTTTACGTGGAGTTGCGGTCCGCTTCGCGTGATGCGGACTACAACGGTCTCGTTGGCGCCTCGTCTCGCCTCGGAACGGTCACCAACGGACTCGGCTGCGCAGTCCTGTGAACCCATAGGCGCACAACAGGACCATCAGCGACAACACCAGTGCCGTCCCGACGGGTTGTGCCATCACCCGTAGGGCGCCCAGGACCAGCCGGTCGGCCTCCGGGGGCCACTGTGCCCAGGACAGGCCGCGCAGCCGGGCCGCGAGTCCGCGCGCGGGGTACGCGGACGGCCCGTCGAGCACCTTGCGCACCAGCGGTACGACCATCACCGGTACGGCGAGCACCGCGGCCAGGCCCGCCGAGGCGGAGCGGAAGACCCCGGAGGCCAGTACGCCGGCCCAGGCGCAGCCGATGAGCAGGCCCGCCCAACTCGCGGCCGGGGAGACCCACTCCGCCGGGGAGCGCAGCGGGCCGCTGTCGAAGACGAGCTTCAAGGCGGCGGCGTCGGCGGCCACCGCGAGCGTGCCCAGCAGCAGCGCGAGGACGGCGGTGACGGCGAGCTTGGCGGTGAGGAGTCCCATCCGGCGCGGCACGGTGCCGCGGTCGGCGGCCAGCGCCGGGTAGCGGTACTCCTCGCCGAAGGCCAGGGCCCCGAGCAGTCCGGCGCCGAGGGCGGCGGGCGGCAGCGGCAGCAGCTCCGGCCAGGCGGCGAGCAACCGGTTCTGCGAGGTCTGGCCGGTGCGGGCCAGCGCCAGGGCGGTGACGGCGGAGGCGACGACGACAAGGGCCGCGGTCAGGGCGGGGGCGGCCGTGCCGAAGACCCGGCGCAGCTCGTAGCGCAGCGGCCGCAGCGGGCCGCCGACCCGGCGCACCGTCGAGGCGGGCCGCCCTGAGCGGGCGTGCCGCCGCTGCCCGCCGGAGGCCCGGTGAGGCCCCGCGGCGGGCTCGGCCAGGGCTCCGCCTTCGGCACAGGCGGCGGTCTCCGGCGGAGGCGGGGACGCAGGCGCGCCGGCGTCGCCCGTCTCGTCGGCGAGCTGGTGGACCAGCACGCCGTGCCGGAAGGCAGCCTCGCCGACCTCCGCGCAGTTGCTGCCGTAGACCGACAGCCTGCTGCCGCTCTCCTCCACGATCTCCACCGCGCGCTGGGCGGCCCGGGCCTCGCGGCCCAGTACGTCGGCCAGCCGGGCGGCGTGGGGGGTGCGCACGGCGACGCGCGGGCGCAGCCGGGTGCGGGCGAAGTCCGCGGCGTCCTGGTCGGCGACGAGCCGGCCCGACTCGATGGAGACGACCCGGTCGGCGCAGCGGGCGGCCTCCTTCGCGTCGTCGGTGGTGAAGAGCACCGCGCCGCCGAGGGAGGCGTGGCCGCGCAGAAGCCCGTGCAGCCAGCCGCGTTCGCGTGGGGAGAGTCCGGCGGCGGGCTCGTCGAGGATCAGGGTGCAGGGGTCGGCGAGCAGTGCCGCGGCCAGTCCCACCCGGCGGTCCATGCCCAGGGAGAGCGACCCGAGGCGCTGGTCGCGCAGACCCGCGATGCCGACGACCTCCAGCATGGTGTCGGCCCGGGAGGCCGGCACCCCTGCGGCGGCGCAGAGCATCCGCAGCTGGTTGCGGACGGTCCGCGACGGGTTGCCGGGGACGTCCCCGAGCAGCACGCCCACCTCACGGCCGGGATGCGGGATCCGGTGCAGCGGGCGACCGCGGAAGTAGGTGACGCCGCGGCCCGGTTCGAGTTCGAGCATGAGCCGCAGCGCGGTGGTCTTGCCCGAGCCCGGATCTCCGAGCAGGGCGGTCACGCTCCCGGGACGGGCCTCGAAGGTGAGGTCGTCGACGAGGGGCGGGAGGTCTCGACGGGGTGTGCTGGTGAGTCCGATGGCCTGGAGCATCGCTTCTCTCGCGGGGGGTGAGACCGCTCTGCGGCACGGTGGGTACCGCAAGCAAGATAACGCGATATGTCCGATTTTCAACGCAGCCGCTCCGCGCCGTTCCCGCCATTGCCCTCGGTGGCGCCGTTCCCGCTGCCGCTGTTGCGGCTGTCGGGGCGTCAGACCTCCGGGCGCAGCATCGGCGGGTTGAGCAGGGTGGCCCCGCCGGCCCGGAACAGCTGAGCGGGGCGGCCGCCCTGACGCGTCGTCGTCCCCCCGGCCGGCACCAGGAACCCGGGGGTGCCGGTGACCTTGCGGTGGAAGTTGCGCGGGTCGAGAGCCACTCCCCAGACGGCCTCGTACACCCGGCGCAGCTCGCCGACGGTGAACTCGGGCGGGCAGAAGGCCGTGGCCAGGGAGGAGTACTCGATCTTGGAGCGGGCTCGCTCCACGCCGTCGCCGAGGATCCGGGCGTGGTCGAACGCGAGCCCCGCGGACGCCTCGTCGTCAGGCGCCAGGAGCTCGTCGACGGGCGCCCAGCGCGCGCTGTTGGCGTCCCCGCCGGCCCGGGGCGCGGGCAGGTCAGGGGCCAGCACCAGGTGCGCCACGCTGACCACCCGCATCCGGGGGTCCCGCTTCGGGTCCCCGTACGTGGCGAGCTGTTCGAGGTGCGCCCCGTTGTCCACGCCGGGCACGGCCGGGTCGTGCGCACAGAGCCCGGTCTCCTCGGAGAGCTCCCGGGCCGCGGCCGCCGCCAGATCCTCCTCATCGCGCACAAAGCCGCCGGGCAGGGCCCAGCGCCCCTGGAACGGCTGCTCACCCCGTCGGACGACCAGCGCGCAGAGCGCGTGGCGCCGCACGGTGAGCACGACCAGGTCGACGGTGACGGCAAAGGGCGGAAAGGCCGACGGGTCGTAGGGCGACATGCCGCGATCATAGTCGTCTGCTTGACGATAAACAGAGCTTTGGTGATCCCGAAGACGGCGATCCGTAGCCGACACGTGTCTTCCGGATGCTGTCGACCACCCCGGCCCGGCCCGAAAGCCACCCCCTGGACCGTGTCCGCACAGCGGCGCCCGGGGGTCCCGCAGGGCGTCGCTGGCCCGGGGGCGCCTCCCAGCGGCAGCTGGGAGAGGCGATCCGCGGACACGAACTAGCCACCCAATTGCAGCGCATCTGCGGCCTCCTCCACCATGCCGAGGCCGAGCCGGCTGATCCGGACGGCGAAAGGTTCCCCGGACACCCGCAGGCCGGACAGCCGGAGGGCGCCGAGTGGGGCGCCGGGGAGCGGGGAGAGGGCGACCGTGCCCGCCGGGGCGTCCGGGCGGATCCCGGCGAGTGCGGTCAGCACATGGATCCCGGCGGCAGCGGCCACCGCCGCCGGGCGGCAGGCCGCCGGGTGCGGAAGCGGCGCGCTGCCCGAGGTGCGCTGCTCGGCCGCGTACATCTCCGGCAGCCGGTACCCGAAGGTCTCGGCCGCGTCCAGCAGGCCCCGGAGCAGCCCGGCGGCCTCCTTCTCGAAGCCGGCCTGGGCCAGGCCGGCCACCGCGACGGCGCTCTCGTACACCCGGACCGCGCCCGAGCGGTGGCCGAACGGGTTGTGCCCCGGCTCGCGGGCCGCCATGCTCCTCAGCCCCCATCCGGAATCCATTCCGGGGGCTCCGAGCAGCCGGGCGAGCTGCTCCGTACGGACCCGGTCCAGCAGCCCCGGGGCCAGCCGGCCGCCACCCAGCAGTCCGGTGTCGAGCAGATGGGCGGCAGCCCCCGTCAGCCGGGACAGCGGTCGCCCGTCGGGGTGCAGGGCCGCCGCGGGCCGGCCGCCGTCCGGGCCGTCGACCCAGAAGCGGTCCCGGAACTTCTCCCGCAGCGCGGCCGCCCACTCCCGCCACTCCTCAGCGCCGGGCCGCCCGCATCCGGCGAGCAGGTCGGCGCCGAGCAGCGCGGCCCGGTGGGCGTGGGCCTGGGTCTCGCAGCGCCGCGGTCCCGGGTCGGGGTCGGCCAGGAAGCCGTCCTCCCCCAGGGCCCCGCGCAGCCAGTCCAGGCACCGCTCCGCGGCCGGGAGCAGCCTGTCCACCTCCCCCTCGGGCATCCCCCACCGCCGGGCCTCGGCGAGCACCGCGGGGAAGGCGAGGGTCGCCTCCGTCCCGGTGCACCCCGGCGGCAGCTGGGGGCCCGCCCCGCGCAGCGGCCCCGGGATCTTTCCGCCACCGGGGCTGCGCCCGCCGGCCTGGGTCCGGGCCAGGGTGCGCAGGGTGGCGGCGGCGAGCCCGGTGCCGAGCGGCAGCGCCATCCTGGCCGCCCACAGGGACTCCGCGGGAGCCAGTCCGAGCCGCCACGGCACTCCGGCGGCCGCGAAGGCGTCGCCCGGCTCGTCGGGATCGCGCAGCAACAGTGCGCCCAGGTCCTCGATCCCGGTGCGGAACCAGGCTTCGGCCCTAGGGTCGTCGCCCTCGGCGCGGGCGTCGGCCAGTGGATTGGCCACGTGGCCGGCCGGGGCCCGCGTCGTGCGGTCCTGCGTGGTCCGCAACTCGATCGTGCGGGTCTCGCCAGGACCCAGTTCGAGCTGCCACCGCAGCAGGCCCGCCGAGGCGAGCGCGTCGTCCGGGGCGGGCTCGGCCGCGGTGACGGCCTGCGCCTCGCCGGTGCTCCAGCGCAGCCCACAGGTGTGCACTCCGGCGGGCAGCTCGGGCCCGGCTCTGCCCGCCGCCACTGCGGCCAGCTCGGCCAGGTCGGTGCCCAGGGAGACTTCCACGGGCAGGCGCAGCGGCCGGGCCGCGAAGCTGCGCAGGGTGATCCGCTCGGTGCCGTCCGCGTGCCGGATCCGCTCGACGCCGATGTCCGGGTCGGGTCCGGCCTCGGCCCCGGTGCGGACGGTGGCGGTGAAGGCGGCCCGGTCGGCGCCGAGGCTGCGCCCCTGCACGGCGACCGGGTCCCGGCCGCCGACGCGCAGCACACACCGGGAGAGCAGCCGGCGACCCGAGCGGTAGATCCCGTCGATCCCCTGCCCGGTCAGCTGGCCGTGCTCCGGGGAGATGACGAGGCTGGGCGCGGCGACACAGATGACGGCCCCGTGCACGGGCGGCAACTCGGGCCTGCGGGCGGGAGGTACGGGATGAGCCATGCGGTGCCTTGTCTGCGCTCCGGACGGATTCGCGGGGCGGCGGCGCGGCCGGGCCCCCACCACCCCCCAGCTGAACGCCCCCACCCCCGCCCGGGTCACGGGCCCGGGGGGCGGCTGCGCGCGGCGAGGGTGACGTGTGCGGCGCGGGGCCGCGCCGACGGCGTTCCAGAGCCGCCGTGCGCGACTCCCCAGGTCCCGGCTCACTGCTCGCTCCCCTCGGTGCGGCGGTTCCCGCGGCGGGCCGGCCTCTCCCGGCGGCCGGGCGGGCGGTTGGCGGCTGCCGGGCGCTTGCGCCGGGGCTCCCGGCGCCGCCGCTCCTCCCGCAGGCACTGCCGTAGCCCCTCCGGGTCGATTCCCTCGTTGCAGGCGTGGTGGAGCAGTTGGGCGAAGCGGTATTCGGCGTCCGCCCGCAGGGCCATCCCGAGGGCGATCCGGGCGGTCGGCTCGTCCCCGGTGGACCAGGAGACCCACCCGGCGAGGGTGAGCGGGGCCGCGGCGTGCTCCCGGTAGGCCCCGACGCAGCGCCGGGCCAGGGCCCGCCAGAGGCGCAGTGCCGGGCCTGCCTCCTCGTCCTCCATCCACTCGGCCCCGATGTCCCGGATCTCGCGGTCCTGGAGGCCGAGGATGACGGCGGCGGCCTCGTCGGGACCGAGCAGCGCGTCGTCCCAGTCATCGGCGCCGGGCCCGGCCTCGGCGGGCGGGGAGAGGACCATGCGCTGCATCAGGGCCCGGGCGAGAGTGATGGTCTCGGCGCCCACCTCCGCCCGGGTGGCCCCGTCGAGGATCTTCGGGACCAGGGCGGCGGCCGCCCGGTCCAGGGCCCGCTCCTGCTCCTCGGCCATCGCTCCGCGCAGCGGTGTCAGCCGGCCCTCGATCTCCCTCAGCGAGCCCCTGACCTGGAGCCCGGCGAAGGTGGCGGCCGCGGCCATCACCGAGGTGCCGTACGCGGCGAGCGGATGGCCTTCGGCGGGGCAGCAGAGTTCGTCGGAGCAGGTGTACGACCAGAAGCGGCCTCCGGAGAGGCACAGGGCTTCCAGCACCGGCACGTCCAGCGCGCCGCAGGCCAGCCGGAGGCGTTGGGCGAGCGGCCGAAGCCGGGTCATCACCCGCTGGCCGCTCTCGCCGCCGCGCGGATCCTGGCAGAGGTAGACGACGATGCCGTCGGGCTCGGCTCCGCGCCGCCGGCTGCCCTGGACCAGGGTCTCGGCCACCTGCCGGGCGGTGTCCTCCCATTCGGCGGGTGCCGTGGGGATGCCTACGCGGAGCCGGCCGCCGAAGCGCCCGCCCTCCCCGTGCACGGCGACCATGACGAGGGAGTCGGTCGGATGGAACCCGAGCATGTAGGGCAGCGCGTCGGCCAGTTCGGCCGGGCTGCGCAGCGTGATCTGCGGTTCGGTCGCGGATCCGGACGGGCTGCCTTTTGAGGCCCCGCCGGACGGGATGCGTGATTCGTGGTTCTTCGTCATGCGTCGACGGTCCCGCGCGTGATCCGATCCCGAAACCCCTGTGGATAACTCATCCAAGCTTCAACATCCACAGGCTCAGGGCACGTTGTCTGCGCGAGGACCACTTGCAGGCGATCGAGGCCCTCGTGGCGCACGAGCGGCAAACGCTGATGGTGCAGCCGATGTCACTACGACGGTTGGCGTACTCCTTCCGCAGTACCGGGCAGCCCCTCCGGACCGTCAACTGGTGTGCAGAAGCGGCTCGGTGGTCCGGGAAAGCTCAGGCGGCCGCGGCGAGGACCAACGGAAGAACCTGTTCGCTGCCCGCCTGGCGGAGTAGGCGGGCAGCGACTGCGAGGGTCCAGCCGGAGTCGGTGTAGTCGTCCACGAGCAAGACCGGGCCGGGAGAGCCGGCCAGCGCACCGGCCAGCTCCTCGGAGACGGTGAAGGCGCCGGAGAGCGCCCTGAGGCGCTGGGCGGAGTTGCTGCGGCGTGCCGAGTGCGCCCCGTCCGCCCCTGTGTACGTCAGGGTGCCCAGGAAGGGGAGGCGGCCGATGGTCGCGATTCCCTGGGCAAGGGAGCCGACCAGTTGCGGGCGGGTCAGGGACGGCACGGCGACGACTCCTACCGGCCGGGCAGCGGCGTCCGGGACGTTCGGCGCCCAGCCGCCCGGAGAGCGCGCCCAGTCGGCGAGTACGGCCACCGCGGCCTGCAGGACGTCGTCCGGGACCGGTGTATCGGGCGCGTTCTCAGCCAGTAGCGGGCGCAGCCGGTTGCCCCAGCCGATGTCCGAGAGACGCCCCAGGGCGCGCCCGGTGGAACACTGCTCCTTGGCCGGGATGCGCCCCTTGAGGTTAATGCCCAGAGCGGCCATCCCCGTCGGCCACATCCGGCGCGGCTCGACCTCCACGCCCGGGCGGTCCAGTTCCTTCGCCGCCCCGGTCAGCGTCTCGGCCGAAACGGCGGAATCCGCCCAGGCGCCCGCGCAGTTGTCGCATCGGCCGCACGGGGTCGCCCCCTCGTCGTCCAGCTGCCGGCGCAGGAACTCCATCCGGCACTCGGACGTGCTCACGTAGTCGCGCATGGCCTGCTGCTCGGCGGCCCGCTGGCGGGCGACCCAGGCGTACCGCTCGGAGTCGTAGGTCCACTGCTGACCGGTGGAGGTCCAGCCGCCCTTCACCCGCTTGACGGCCCCGTCGACGTCGAGCACCTTGAGCATGGTCTCCAGCCGGGTGCGCCGAAGCTCCACGGCCGCTTCCAGTGCCGGCACGGACAGCGGCCGTCCCGCATCGGCGAGGGCCGAGAGGGTCTGGCGAACCTGGGCCTCGGGCGGGAAGGCGGTATCGGCGAAGTAGCGCCAGATGGCCTCGTCCTCCTTGCCCGGCAGCAGCAGGACGTCGGCGTGCTCGACCCCGCGCCCGGCGCGGCCGACCTGCTGGTAATAGGCGATCGGCGAGGACGGCGAGCCGAGATGGATCACGAAACCCAGGTCCGGCTTGTCGAATCCCATGCCCAGCGCCGACGTCGCGACCAGCGCCTTGACGCGGTTCTCTTGCAGGTCGACCTCGGCCTGCAGCCGGTCGGCGTTCTCCGTCTTCCCGGTGTACGAGGCCACTGGGAAGCCGCGCTGCCGCAGGAAAGCGGCGGCCTCCTCGGCCGCGGCCACCGTCAGCGTGTAGATGATCCCGGAGCCCGGCAGCTCGTCCAGGTGCTCGGCGAGCCAGGCCAGGCGGTGCGCGGCGTCCGGCAGCTGGACCACGCCCAGCCGCAGGCTTTCCCGCTCCAGCGGGCCGCGCAGCACCAGGGCCTCGCCGGCACCGGTGCCCAGCTGCTCGGCCACATCCGCCGTTACCCGAGCGTTGGCGGTCGCGGTGGTGGCCAGCACCGGCACGCCGGGGGCGAGCTCGGCGAGCATCGCCCGCAGGCGGCGGTAGTCAGGGCGGAAGTCATGGCCCCAGTCGGAGATGCAGTGTGCCTCGTCGACCACCAGCAGGCCGGTCGTGGCCGCGAGCTTGGGCAGCACCTGCTCGCGGAAATCCACGGAATTGAGGCGTTCCGGACTCACGAGGAGAACGTCGGTCTCACCGCGCTCGACCTCTCCGTAGATGGTGTCCCATTCCTCCGGGTTGGCGGAGTTGATGGTGCGAGCCTGGATACCGGCCCGCGCCGCCGCCTCGACCTGGTTGCGCATCAGCGCCAGCAGCGGCGAAATGATCACCGTGGGGCCGGAGCCACGGCGGCGCAGCAGAGCTGTGGCAACGAAATACACCGCCGACTTGCCCCACCCGGTGCGCTGCACCACCAGTGCCCGCCGTCGCTCCTCCACCAGGGCCGCCACCGCCTGCCACTGGTCCTCCCGCAGCCGCGCCGAACCCCCCGGGGCACCGACGAGCTCAGCGAGGATGGCGTCGGCTTCAATGCGGAGCTCCAGGTTGTCCATGCCCCCATGCAACCCGATAGCCAGGACAAAGGGCCAGCTCACCCAGCGTGACCATGGGCTCGCGAACGGTCCACCGGCCTTGCGGGATGTCGCCGAACAGCTCGCTCCGGCGCCGGGACGGACGCACTGGGAGCCGCGCGGCCCGCTGGACGGATTCCGGACGATGTCGCGCAGGCCGTGGTGGCGGTCCTCGCCGACTGGGTCCGCGGCCCGGGCAGTTGGCCCGGCTGCTGCGGCGGTCGGGCGGGCGCGAAGGAGTTGTTTCCGCTGGTGCCGGCGCTCCAGCCGTAGCCGGATGCGTCATACGCGGCGTGGCGGGGCAAGGATATGAACGGCATACCGGCGAATTCCGGTCGGCTGCGCCAATTGCTCGTTGCCGCATCCTCGCGCGCCACGCGAGAATTGGGGAGCTCCCGTTCGGCTCGACGGCACTTTCAAGGGCCGCGCCGCGGCGCGCCCACAACTCAGTTGTGCCCGTCCGCGGGCGTGTACCCGAAGGGAGGACCGTGACCTTCGGATTCGCCCCGCCCTCGACCACGTCCCTGACAACGGCCAACGGCGGCGCCAGCCGGCACGGCCGACTGCTCGAACCCGCCGAGTGGACCGCGGCCGGAGTGCCGCTGCTGAGCAATCCGCGCGAGGTCGTCAGCGGACTGCACTCCCGGCACAGCCCGGTGCCGTCCACCGCGGTGATCGCCGTCCTCGGCCCGGAGGAGAGACTCGTCGCGAGTGCCTCCTTCGTGCAGCGGTCGGTCACGGCCGACGGCTGGGAGTACCGCAACGCCCTGCTGTCCGGGCTGCGCCGGGTGATCCCGCACGACCTGCGGCGCCGGAGCCCGGTGCGGACGGCAGTGCTGCTGTACTGCCGCGACGGCGACGAGCGGTGGACCGAGGAGGACGGCGCCTGGATGTGGGGACTGCGGGACGCCTGCACCCTGCACGGCCTGCGCTGCGGGGCGTACATCACGCTGACCCGCGGCGGTTGGCAGGTGGTCGGCGACGGCCGGGGCGGCCGTCGGCCCGGCTCCGACTCGCGGCCCGAACGCCTCGGTGACACCGCGGCCGAGATCGCCCCGCTGCCCCTGCGCACCGGCGGCGGCGCGGCCGAGGCCCTGCGCCGTACCGCCGCGCGCTGAACCTCGTACCGCCGCACCCTGAGGCTCGTACCGCCGCGCGCTGAGGCTCGTACCGCCGCGCGCTGGACCTCTTACCGTCGCACCGCGCGTGCGTACGCGGACGGGCGCACGGACACGGCACCGCGGGCACGCCACCACGGCAGGCCGAACAGCCGCACATCCGGGATCAGGCGTACGGCGGGTCAGGCCTCGGACTTCAGCGGGGCCGGCGCCTGGCCCGCCCCGCCCCTCGCCCGCGCCGGGATACGGGGCGTCAGACGCCCGCGCCCAGCACGGAGTTGATCTGCTGCGCGTCGCCGCACACGATCAGCAGCGCACCGGCCCGTGCGAGCGCGACCGGCAGTGCGCCGGCGGCCGCCTCGGCCGGTCCGCCGTTGGCAGCGAAGACCACGACCGGACGGCCGGCGGCGCGCTGGATCTGCGCCGCGTCCGCATAGAAGACGTCGTCCAGGGCATCGTGCTGGGCCCAGTACGCGGCCTCACCGAAGGACAGTTCGTGCGCGGCCCACGGGTGCGGGTCGCCGGTGGTGAGCACCAGGATGTCGCCGGGCGCGCGCCCAGTGTCGAGCAGCAGGTCCACGGCCTCTTCGGCCGCGTCCAGCGCGCCTTCGACAGAGGCCGGGATCAGCTGCACCTGCGGCACCGACGCGGAGACGGACGGTGCGGTGGGGGCTGCGGGGACGGGTCCGGGGGTGGCCTGCGCCGCGCGCTGCGCGGGCGGGGCGGGCCGGGGGGCACCTCCCGCGCGGCTTGCCGCTGCGGGGGAGGGACCGGGGCGCCCGGGCCGGGGTACGGCGGCGGGACGCGGACCAGGTACGGGGCGGGGGGTCTGCGCGGTGCGGCTCGCGGCCGACGTGACGCGGGGACCCTGGGCACTCTCGTGAATCTGAGGCTCCTCGGGGGTGAGAGGCATGAGTTGATGTCTATCAAACACCGGTACGAAACGTACCGGTTGGGGGCACGTGGGTGCGATCAGAAATCGAAGCCGAGTTGGCCTCCGTTTTCCAGCTCCAACGATTCCTCGCTGCGCCGGACCTTCTTCAAGTGCCGCCACTGGGGCAGCGCGTCGAGGTACGACCACGAGAGCCGGTGGTACGGGGTGGGCCCCAGCACCTCCAGTGCCGCGCGGTGCACGGGCGAGGGGTATCCGGCGTTGGCGGCGAAGGCGAAGTCCTCGATTCCGCCGCCCTGTTCGCCGAGTTCGGCCATCATCCGGTCGCGCCGGACCTTGGCGATCACCGAGGCTGCGGCGACGGCGACGCAGGACTGGTCGCCCTTGATCACCGTGCGGACCCGCCAGGCCCCGCCGAGGTAGTCGTGCTTGCCGTCGAGGATCACCGCGTCGGGTCGCACCGGCAGGGCCTCCAGGGCTCGCACCGCCGCGAGCCGCAGGGCAGCGGTCATGCCGAGCTCGTCGATCTCCTCCGGGGAGGCGTGTCCCAGGGCGTGAGCCGTGACCCAGTCCTCCAGGACCTCGATCAGCACGTCGCGGCGCTTGGGGGTGAGCAGTTTGGAGTCGGTGAGCCCCTCGGGCGGCCGGCGCAGACCGGTGATCGCCGCGCACACGGTGACGGGACCGGCCCAGGCCCCTCGTCCGACTTCGTCGACCCCGGCGATGACCTTGGCGCCGGTGGTTGCACGGATGGAGCGTTCGACGGCGTGGGTGGGTGCTTCGTACGGCATGGCGCCAGCAAGGTTACGCCGCCCCGGGCCGCCTGCACACCCCGGCCCGGGCCAAGCCCGCAAGCGGGTCCGCGTCCCCACCCGCGGCCGGGGTCACGTCCTGAGCAGCGGCACCATTACCTGATCGATCATTTCCGCGATCTCCGCGTCCTTCCATTCGCTCCCGCACACCTTCGCGCGATACATCAGCATCGCCGGAATGACGCCGAAAACCAGCGGGCTGTCCGCATCCGGCCGGACATCGCCCCGCCGGATTCCGCGCTGGACGAGCTCCTCGATCAGCCGGTGGGCCGGCTTGTGCAACCCGTCCCAGATCACCTCGCGGAACCGGTCCGCGTTGGCGTGGTCGCATTCGTGAAGAACAGCACGCAGGGCCTGTCCGGCGCGCGAATCCATCGCCTCCCGCATCCGCACGCACAGCTCGTAGAGATCCTCACGGATCGACCCGCCGTCGGGGATCGACCCGAGCGGGGGCAGCCGGGTCCGCAGCACCTCCGCCACGAGGTCGGCCTTCGAGGGCCAGCGGCGGTACAGCGCCGCCTTGCCGGTGTGCGCGCCGGCCGCCACGCCCTCCATCGTGAGCGCGTTCCAGCCGGCCGTGCCGAGCTGCTCCAAGGCGGTGTCGAGAATCGCCCGTTCGAGTTCCGAACCCCGCCTGCGCCCCGGTGACGCCGGTGACCAGCGCGAACCCACCATCGCCCAAACCTCCGACCAACACGAGCGTCCCCCGCACGCGTTTTCAGCCTTAGTGAACGCTTGTGTTCACTAAGTGAGGCTCCTACCTTGGAGCTGCCGTGAACGATTGCGTTCACTATTTCACTTGGGGGGATCCTCGGTGACAAGGTCTCAACTCGCCACGCCCCGGATACCGGGCGCGGCCCGCCGGGAAGGGCGCCCCGGAGTGGCGCTCACCGTCATCGCCGCATGTCAGCTCATGGTCGTCCTCGACGCCACCATCGTGAACATCGCACTCCCGCACATCCAGACCGCCCTCGAATTCTCCACCACCGACCTGTCCTGGGTCCTGAGCGCGTACACCCTGACCTTCGGCGGCCTGCTGCTGCTCGGCGGCCGGGCCGGCGACATCCTGGGCCGGCGCCGCGTGTTCATGGCCGGAATCCTCCTCTTCACTCTGGCCTCCCTCCTCGGCGGCTTCGCCCAGGAGCCCTGGCAGCTGCTGGCCGCCCGTGCCCTCCAGGGGGTCGGCGGCGCGATCGCCTCGCCGACCTCGTTGGCCCTGATCACCACCACCTTCGACGAAGGACCCGAACGCAATCGGGCCTTCGGGGTGTTCGCCGCGGTCTCCGCGGGCGGCGGCGCGATCGGTCTGCTGGCCGGCGGCATGCTGACCGAGTGGCTCGACTGGCGCTGGGTCCTCTTCGTCAACGTGCCGATCGGCGTGGCGATCGCGGCCCTCGCGCCCCTCTACATCAACGAGTCCGAACGGCATCCCGGCCGCTTCGACATCGCCGGAGCGCTCACGTCCACCGGGGGCATGGCCTCGCTCGTCTACGGGTTCATCCGCGCCTCCGAGGACGGCTGGCGCGACACCGTCACCATCGGCTCCTTCACCGCGGCCGTGGTGCTGCTCGGCGTCTTCGTGGCCGTCGAGACCCAGGCCCGCGAGCCGATCATCCCGCTGCGGATGTTCGCCGACCGCAACCGCGCAGGCACTTACCTGATCATGCTCGGGCTCGCCGCCGCGATGTTCGGCATGTTCTTCTTCATCGTCCAGTTCGTGCAGAACGTGCTGGGGTTCTCGCCGATCCAGTCCGGACTCGGCTTCCTCCCCGTGACCGTCGCCATCATCACCGCCGCGGGCCTCTCGCAGCGGTTCCTGCCGCGCTTCGGGCCCAAGCCGTTCATGGTGGCCGGCTCCGCGCTCACCGGCGCCGGGCTGACCTGGCTGACCTTCATCCAGACCGACAGTTCGTACCTCTCCGGGGTGCTGGGCCCGATGGTGGTGTTCGGCTTCGGCATGGGCCTCAACTTCGTGACCCTCACGCTGACCGCCGTCTCGGGGGTGGCGCCGAGGGAGGCCGGCGCGGCCTCGGGGCTGCTCAACGCCAGCCAGCAGGTGGGCGGTTCGCTCGGCCTGTCCATCCTGGTCACCGTCTTCGGCACGGCCGCCCGCACGGAGGGGCAGAAGCAGGCCCCCGCCTTCTTGGCGCAGGCCGACGCCGGTCAGCTGGCCGCCTTCAAGGAGACCGGGCGGCTTCCCGACCCCTGGGGGGACTACGTACTCACCCAGGGCATGTCCACCGCGTTCACCGCCGCCGTGGCCATGGCCGGGCTCGCCCTGGCCACCGCGCTGCTGGTGATCCGGGTGCGCAAGAGCGACCTGGCGGCCCTGAACGGGGCCACCACCGAGGCCGGTCCGGGGGCTTGAGCCCTGATCGCCGTACGGGCCCGGGCGGGGGGAGTGAACCCGCGCCCGGGTCTTCGTACAAGATCCCGCCACGGCCGATGGTCGGGCCGTTGCCGTTTCTACTCGTCCTACTCGACGCGGCCGCTGAACGCGCCGAGGCGCGAGCACTCCTCGTACGAGGCCTTCGCCGGGCGCTCGTGCAGGATCCGCCGGGCCCGGTACTCGCCCAGGCTCATGGCGTACCAGGGCACGTCGCCGGCCTGTGCCAGGTCGTTGTTGATCCCGCGCAGGGCGCAGGACCTCTGGGGCTCGGGCAGCCGGTCCAGGGCGGGTGCCGCGTCCGCCGACAGGGACTGGAAATACGCCAGATCGATCTTGCCGTCCTGCTGGTACCGGGTCACGTTCCGCTCGGCCACCATCCCGTCCGGGGACAGCAGCCCGAAGGCCAGTACGGCCGCTGCCGCGCTCCCCACGACCGCGCGCGGCAGCCAGCGGGCGCCGAACACCCCGGCCGCCATGATCAGTACGAGGACCAGCCCGAGCCACAGCTCCATCGCGGCCACCGACACACGCAGCCGGGTCAGCCCGTACGCGTCCACGTACAGGTTCATGCGGCGCAGGGCGGAAGCGACCACGACCAGGGTGAGCACGCACAGCGTCCCGAGGACGACGCGGACGAAGCGGCGGTCACCGGCTCCGGCGCGCGGGGCCCAGCGCAGGGCGAGCGCGATCACGGCGAGGGTGAGCAGGGTCGCCCAGAGCAGCTGCCAGAAGCCCTGGCGGGCGTACTCGGCGTAGGTGAGGCCGGTGCTCTCCAGGACCTTGTCGTAGCCACCGAACAGGACGGCCAGCTGGACGGCGTTGAACCCGGCGAAGAGCAGGTTGAGCACGATCAGCGGAAGCGCCCATTCGACCCGGGACCGCGGTTTGCCGGGGGTCACCTCGATCCGGTCCCAGCGCAGCGGGGCGGCGGCGGCGCGGGCGCCGGCGAGTGCGAGGGCGGCGCCGAGGATGAAGAGCAGGACCCGGACCGGGCCGTCGCCGACGGAGACTTCGGGCGTCAGGTCGCCCAGCAAGTCGGCGAAGGCGGCGTCGGCGGAGGCGAACAGGGTGCCGAAGATTACGAGCAGCACCACGGCCACCGCGGCCGCCTTGACGATGGGCAGCCAGCGGTCCCGGCTGACCCCGCCGCTGCGGGAGCGCAGGCCGGTCCAGGCCCAGCCGACGCCGTTGACCGCGGCGTCGACGAAGCCGAACGGGCTGAACAGGACGCCGGGCCAGGTGCGGCTGCCGTGGAGAGCCAAGGCGGCCAGGGAGACGGCGGAGAGGATGGCGAGCGTGGACGGCCAGGCGGAGTCGCGCAGCGCCGGTATGGCGAGGAGGACGACACATCCGATGGACCAGGCCACCGTCCAGGGGCGGGCGGTACGGCCGGCCGCGCGGGCGGCAACGTACGCGGCGACGATGGCGGGCACCACGGCGAGCAGCAGGCCGGGGCCCATGCCATCGCCGAGCAGCAGGGCGGCGGCAAGACCCGCGACGAGCGCGGCTCCGAGCGTGGCGCTCCGGATCGGGGCGGCCTCGGCGGGCCGGATCCGCACGACCCATGCGGGCGGCGCCGCGGAGGGGCGCGCTCCAGCGTGCCCCGACTGCTGCTGACGCTGCGCCTGCTGGGCGCGCCACGCGGCGGCATCGGCGGCGGTCCCGGCGGCGGCAGCGGAACCGCCGGCGGCAGCCGGCTCGGGCGCGCCCGCGGGCGAATCGGCAGCAGGTCTGGAGTGGCCGCCAGGCGAAGGAGCAGGGGGCGCAGGTTCGCCCGTTGCGCCCCCGCTCGCGCCCCCGCCCCCGCCTGCGGGCGACCCGTCGGCGGATGGCGGACCTGGCTTCACCGGTTCGGCGGCAGCCCCCGCGGCCGCCCCGGCATCCGCCCCGTCGGCGTTCTCTGGCATCGGGTTCCCCTCCCTGTCGGCCGCCCCCGGTGGCTCCGGTGGAGGCGGCGAAGCGGACAGAGTAGGCCCGTGACATGCGGCTTTGACCAGGCAAGCAGGCCCCTGTGGCAGGACCGTGACAATCCCCGGCACGCCCCCCGCACGCGCCCTCCCACCGCCGGACTCCCCGCCGGGCACACCCCCAAGAGGCCAACCGGCTAGCGCGCCGCGGCCTCCGGCAGCCAGGCCGGGAGCGCCTCGGTCCGTGCCAGCCAGGCCTGCGGAAGCACCTCGTCCCCGCGCGCCCCCAGCACACCGCCGACGATCGCGCAGTTGGTGTCGACGTCCCCGCCCACCTGGGCGGTGGTCCAGAACGCCCGCTCGTAGTCGTCCAGCGCCCGCGCCGCCGACCACAGGGCGAACGGCACGGTGTCGTGGGCGCTGGTGCGCCGCCCGCAGCCGAGGACCGCCGCGACGGTGGTCGCGTCGCCGTAGTCCAGCATGTCCCGCGCCCGCCGCAGCCCCGCGCCCACCGCGCTGCGCGGCACCAGGGCGATCACCCCGTCCAGCAGGTCGGATGCCTTCGGCGGGCCAGCCGGGGCCGCCGCCAGGGCGGTCGCCGCCGCGACGGCCATCGCCCCGCACACCGCCTCGCGGTGCTGGTGGGTGGTGTAGGCGGAGATCTCCGCCTGGTGCGTGGCTTGTTCGGGGTCGTCGGCGTACCAGGCGCCGAGCGGCGCGATCCGCATGGCCGCGCCGTTGCCCCACGATCCCTGCCCGTTGAACAGCTCGGCGGCGAGCGTGCGCCAGTCCTCGCCCTCCCGGACGAGACGGAGCATGCGGTTCACGGCGGGCCCGTAGCCGCGGTCGAAGTCGTGGTGGTGGGCGAAGGAGGCGGCCAGGGCGTCCTGGTCTATGCGCCCGTGCTCGGCGAGGACGGCGACGACGGAGCAGGCCATCTCGGTGTCGTCGGTCCACTGCCAGGGCTCGGTCCCGGCGGGCAGCTCGCGCCGCTTGAGCAGGGGGTAGTTCACGGGGACGAAGTACTGGGAGCCCAGGGCGTCACCCAGAGCCAGCCCGCGGAGGCTGGACATGGCGCGTGCGTAGCGCCTTTCGGGAGAGGAGTCAGCGGTCATCGCGCGTCACTCTAGCCGTCCAGGTCATAAGGCTCGGGTGTGGTCCACCGCTCAAACGGGCGGTCCATCCGGTACCGGCCGTCCACTCCCAGCGTCAGCACCCGGAATTCGCCGTTCCCCGGGTTGGAGAGGGACTCGAACTCGGCCACCGACCAATGGAACCAGCGCATGCAGAACAGCCTCATGGTCAGACCGTGCGTCACCAGCAGCACGTTCTCCGGATGGTCCGGCGCCTCGAAACTGCGGTAGAGGCTCTCCAGGAAGGACCCGACCCGGTCGTACACGTCCGCCCCCGACTCGCCCTGCGCGAAGCGGTAGAAGAAGTGCCCGTACGCGTCCCGGTACGCCTTCTGGAGGCGCACGTCGTCGTGGTCCTGCCAGTTTCCCCAGTCCTGCTCGCGCAGCCTGGGCTCCTCGCGCATCCGGACCCGCGTCGGATCCAGCCGCAGTTCCCGGAAGGTCTGCAGGGTCCGGCGGTACGGGGAGACGTACGCGCTGATGCGCTCGTCGCCGAAGAGCGCGCGCAGCCGTACGCCTGCCTCGGCGGCCTGCTCGCGCCCCCTCGCGGTCAGCCTCAGGGCGTGGTCGGGCTGCCGCTCGTAGACCGTGTCATCGGCATTGCCCTCCGATTCCCCGTGCCGGACAAGGACGATGCGCCGTGGTCGTGCCATTCCACGACCCTATTCGGCCACCGGCGGGCCGGGCATCCGGGCACGCCGGTGGGATCGCCGTTCCAAGTACAGTCGTACGGTCATACCGTCCAGGACGGTTCGAGGTCGACGACGTCACCGGTGAGCGCCTCTACGTCGGCCTCGGTCTGCGCACGCAGCGAGAGCCGCTCGACGCGTTCCTGCCGGTACTTTCCGTGCTCGGCGGCCGCGCGCCACATCGACAGCACGAGGAACTCCCGGCCAGGCGCCTCCCCGAAGAGGCCGCGGATCATTCCGGGCGAACCCGCCATGGCCGGGTTCCACACCTTCTCCTGCATGTGGGCGAAGTGGTCCACCCGGCCGTCCCGCACCCGGGTGTGCGCGACGCGGACGACATCGGCATCGGTGAAGCGCGGTTCGAAGCCCGTCTTCACATCGAAGCGGTGATCGAAGAGCGTGACCCGCAGATCGGTGTAGGTCCCGTTCTGGGCGGCGGCCAGCCGGTCGTGCGAGCGGGCCATGAAGGAGTCGTAGAAGGAACGGCTCTCCCAGAACGCGAAGACATGCGCGACCCCCTGCCGGCCCCGGCTCCAACCGCCGCCCTGTCCCCGGAACCCCGGTTCGCCAGGCAACCCCGCCCATTTGCGCTGTCCACGCTCGAACCCGCGTCGGTCCGTCACCGTGCAGCGAATCCACTTGACCAGCACCGAGCCATCGTACGGGCCCGGCGCGGCCCCGGTCAGTCCCCGGCGCGGTGGATCCGCACCAGTTCGGCCGCATCCCGCTCGGGCAGCCGAAGCCCGAACTCCCGGTCGAGCAGAGCGAGCAGCTCGCCGGAGGCCACGGGCTGCCGCTCGATCCGCCCGTCGGGGTACAGGCGGGTCAGCTCCCGCCCTACGAGCGCCAGCCGGACGGCATCGCCCGGGAGCTGGACGATGACCTGGCCGACGAAAGCGGAGCGGGGGTGCGAGGAGCTGTAGTGGTTCAGCACCACGTAGTCGACGGGGTGGTACGGCTGCGGTGAGAACGCGTACAGGTCCCGCCAGGTTTCCCCCCGCAGCAGACACAGCGCGAGAACGCCGCCGTCCTCCTCGCGGACGGTGTACGTCCAGTCCTCCTGCCGCACTTCGACGCCCGGGCGCGCCAGCGGGACCGGCTCGCGCGGGCCCTGGTAGCCGAACCCGGCGTCGCACAGCCACGGTTCACCCTCGACGGTGACGACGAGGACGGCGTGTGTCACCGCCAGCAGGGAGTCCCCGCGGGTGCGGTTGCGGGCACCGCGCCCGGAGACCTCGAAGCCGATCCGCTCCAGGGCAGCGGCCAGCAGCGAGTTCTGCTCGTAGCAGTAGCCACCGCGCAGGCCGTGCAGGCCGTGCACGAGCTTGTCCTCGACGGCCTTGACCTCCAGCTCTACGGGGCGGCCGAGAAGGACATCCAGGCTTTCGAAGGTGATGGCACCGGTGTGGGCCCGGTGCACTGCGTACAACGTCGGGAGGTCCGGCCGGAGTTCCCCGCCCTCCCCGACCGGCCCGCCGTACCCGATCCGCTCCAGGTAGGCATCCAGATCCAGCTCGTCACCGCTCCACATGACTCCCCCGCTCCCCCGGTCCCCCGGTCCCCCGCTCGTGAAAGGACGAGGCGCCCGATCACCCTGCCGGTCGCGCCCTATGCGCGCTGGGGGAGCCTAACCGGTGATCATTTCGCGCAGAAACAGAAAACAGAGCAGCCCCGGGCCGAAATAACGACGAGGCCGGTGGAGCCCGAAATAACGCCGAGGGCGGTGGAGCGCGGAAAACGCCGAGGGCGGTGGAGCCCGGAAACCCCGGCTCCACCGCCCTGACCAGCTAGTTCACGTCCAGCTGCCGACGCCCGAAATACTGGGACCTGCTGGGAGTCGTAGGTACGCCGAGTTCGACTCATCCCAGACGACTGAGCAGTCGGCCCGCGAGGAGGATCGGACCGGATTTTGGCGGTAACGGGCTGAGGGCTGCGTTCGGTGCAGGTGTCGTGCGTTCGTCTAACGGTGGTTTTTTGCCGGAAGGGACCGCAGCGGTGCCGTACTGTCTCGTGAAGCCGTGGCGAGCTGTTAGTGCTGGTGCTCTCGCGCTTGGCAGTCAGGATGGCTGGACTTGGTCGAAGAGGGCGAGGGCTTCGGCGGGGTCCGGGCTCACGAGGCGTTCCAGACCGGCCATCGTCATCTTCGCCCACCTGCCGGCCCGTGCCCACATCTGTTCCTCGAAGGCGCGGACGGCCTCGTCCAGATCTCCAGGGCCGGTGGCGATGGACTCGGCGAGTTCGGCGCCTTCCAGCATCGCGAGGTTCGCGCCCGCCCCCAACGGGGGCATCAGGTGAGCGGCGTCGCCCAGTAGCGTCACCCCGGGGACGTGGGTCCAGGTGTGGGACACGGGCAGGACGTAGAGGGGGCGGTGGACGAAAGCGGTGCCGTGGCGGAGGAGGGCCAGGACGGGAGCGGCCCAGCCGTCGAACAGAGCCAGCAGGCTCGATCGCACGGCCTCGACGTCGGCCAGGTCCAGGTTCGTGTGCCAGTCCAGCGGCGCGCGGAACTGGGCGTACACCTTGACGTGGCCGCCGCTGTTGCGCTGGGCGACGAGAGCTCGGTTCACGCCGTACACAGCCACTGAACCGTCGCCGATCAACCGGGCGAGGTCAGGGTGGCGGGTGTCGACGTCGTCCAGGGAGGTCTCGACCAAGGTGACGCCGGTGTAGTGCGGCGTCACCGACGAGACTGCCGGGCGGATCCGGGACCAGGCGCCGTCCGCGCCGACCACGAGGTCGAACGTCTCCTGTCGCCCGTCCGCGAAATGGACCAGTACGCCATCCCGGGTCCCCGACACCACCTGCGTCACGCCCCGCCCCCACCGGACGTCGAGAGGGCCGAGCAGCAGGTCACGGAGTTGACCGCGGTCGATCTCGGGATTGGCCCGGTCGTCTGGACGGGGTCGCCAGTCACGCAGGACGGTCCCGGCCGTGTCCAGGATGCGCATGGCCTGCCCCTCGGGACGAGACAGCGCCTGGAACTCCGCCAGCAGCCCCGCCTTGTCCAGCGCGAGCTGGCCCAGCCCTTCGTGCAGGTCCAGCGTGCCGCCCGGGGGGCGGGCGTCGGGGGCGGGATCTCGTTCGAGGACGGCGACGGGGTAATCATGGCGGTGCAGGACGCGGGCGAAGGTAAGGCCGGCAGGGCCGCTCCCGACAACAGCGATGCGGTGCCTCATGTCGATACACTGTATTTCCCCATTGCGATGCATCGCAACAGAACGGTGTGAACATGACTGTGTGGGACCGGCCGGAGCCGCCGACTCGCCCTGTGCCGCTCGACCGGGAGCGGATCGTCGCCGCCGCCATCGCGCTGGCCGACGAGGGCGGGCTGGAGGCGGTGTCGTTGCGCAAGGTCGCCGCCCGGCTGAACGCTGGCCCGATGCGGCTGTACGGATACATCTCCACCAAGCAGGAGCTGTTCGACCTCATGGTGGACGAGGTCCAGGCCGAGATTCTCCCCGCGGAGCAGCCCGGTGACTGGCGGGAGGCGCTGCGCATCCTCGCCCACCGCACCAGGCAGGCAGCTCTCCGTCACGAATGGCTGGCCGACCTGCTCGGCGGCCGCCCGACCCTGGGCCCGAACGGCCTCGCCGTGACCGAGGCCACGCTGGCCGCCCTCGACGGCCTCGCCGACATCGACACTGTCATGCGCGCTGTGGAGACTGTCAGCGCCTACTTCACTGGCGCGATCAGGCGCGAGATCGCGAACCTGCGGGCCGAGCGCGCCACGGGCCTGTCCAAGCGCGACTGGCAGCGCGCCTCCGGCCCGCATGTGATGAGAATGTTGGCCACGGGCCGCTTCCCGGCGCTGACCAAGGCCGTGTACGACGGCACGGACGTGGACGCCGAGACATCCTTCGCGACCGGCCTGGACTGGGTCCTCGACGCCGTGGCCGCCAAACTCACCCGGCCGCCGGCGTGACGCTCAGCTCTTGCCGAATGTGAGCGAGGCCGGGGTCGGTGTCCACGGACCGTGCGGGCTTGCGCCGCCACCCTCATAACGTTGGTGCTGCCATCGGGGCGCCGGGAGCGTCCGCTTCTTGGGTCGGGTCGTGGAAGGGCCGCAAGCCGGCGCCCGAGTCGGCGCGGGTGAAGGCGTAGCGGCCCAGGAAGTTGATGTGCTCGTAGGCGATCGGCGAGAGCCGGGCGCACATGTCGTCGGTGGCCACCCGCTCCGATGCCACGGGCGTAGACACAGCGACGGTGCTCATGTGGTCCGCGTGCTCGTCATAGGATTCCGAGTTCGTCGAGGAGATCCTCCGGATCACCATCGACATCGCCATCCTCGTCGAGTGTTTCAAGTCCTGGGTCGAAGAGGTCAAGATCCTCGGCGTCTTCATCGCGGAGGACTTGTCCCCAGTAGTTCGCGTAGATCCCGCCGGCCTTGTCGACCCAGTCCACGGCGGTGTTGATGTGGAGGTCGAGGAGCCGGGCCAGAGTCCTTGGTTGAACGGTCGTGCCCAGCTGGAACAGCACGGTGTTACGCATCGGTCGGGCTCGGATGCCGTACTTGGCCAGCCGGACGCCAAGTCGGTCGGAGGACAGATGAGTTCCGGCGCCGTCTCCGAGGAAGAGCCACCTGGCGTTTTCGATGAAAGGCGCATTCCGTCGAGGCCCCTGCGCGAGCAGCTCGGCAAGGTGTCGACCCATCGGCTCGGGGAGCTCCAGCCAGTCCTTACCCAGCTTGATCCGTGAGGGCGTGGATGCTGGGTCGACGCTCTTTCGTTCGATGCTGGCGATCCGAGAAAGGTGCTGGCCGTAGAGGACGACGAGAAGACCGGCAACGCGAACGTCTGCCGGAAACCCTTCTTCATGAAGCAGTCTGTGAGCCAAGTCGATGCGCAGCTGGTAGTCCTCGACTGCAGGTGGGGATTGGGGCAACCGCAACGGAATGGCGGATATCGGAAGGTCCAGCAGACGTTGACGGATTGCCCAAAGCAAGAACTCCCGGGCCCAGTGGCGGGTGCTCGGGCCTGCCAGCCACTCGTCGACGCCCGATCGGTCGAGCCCAGCCAGCCCCGCCTCGCAGCTGAGCCCAGGCCAGCAGGTCGATCGCAGCACGCAGCTGATTCTGGGCTCGCCTCACTGTGCCACGAGTCGCCTTGCCGACTTCGCACGGACCTTCGACGGATGGTAGGAGCCGGTGACGGTAGAACTGTTGAAGAGTCCAGCGGTCCGCAGCCTGGCCGACCTTGGCCAGCACTTGTCGCGCCCAGGCTTCGTAGCGGCCGGTGAAAGCATGTCGGGGTTCGAGAACTCCGGTCGAGACAAGAATCATCCTGGCGTTCTCGACGGCTTGGCGCCGATCTGCCTTGCCATCGGCACGCTCCGGGCTTTCGATCGCGTCGAGATCTTCGTGAGTGGGTTTGTTCTCACGCCGAAGGAGTCCGATAAGAAGCTGTGCCGTGGGGCTCTGCTCGAGCCAGTTCAGGCTGGATCTGGGGTTGGGGCTGGCAGCCAACCGCTCAGCGACTGCGCGGCCCGCGTCTCCGCAATCGTTGAAGACTTTGCCAATGTGCCCGGTCAGCACGCATCTTTCGCAACGACCGCCCGAGTAGAGCCGATCCTCGAGTCCGCATCCGGTGCAAGTGCCACCGACGTCGACACCGAGACACTCTCTGCAGACTCCAGGAGCGAAGAAGACACGCCCAGTCTTCCCGCAGCGGCTGCACTCCTCCCGTCGACGCATTGCCCGATCTCGGCAACTGGAGCATCTCGGGCCGTCTGGGAGGAAGTTGATGCCGTGGTCCCTGCCGCAAGTGACGCATACCGCCCATCGCACACTGTCGACATCTGCGGCCTCCACAGAGATCTCGCCGACCGTGGCGAACGCCGCTGTGGCCTGCGCGATGCAGCCGAAACACAGCCGGAACGGCCACGGGTCCTCAGTCGAGGAATCAGCCGTCCTTGTCCGCAATTGGCGCAGATCTCCAAGGGGCGTCCGGCGCAGGACTTGCAGAGCGGTCCGTCGTCGGTCCGGGCGGAGACAGGACGGTGCCGTAGGCAACCACGACACTGCTCCACAGGGGTCTGATAGCAGCAGAGCCCAATCGGCCCGTCCGGTGTTCGCGCGGTGACTTGTCCGATCTGCCCGCAGCGGATGCATGGTTCAACGACATCAGGATGGCGTCGGCGGCATGGGGCGCACCAGGACCAGCCGTCTTCGTCCCGCCAGACGACGTTGCGCTCCTTCCGGCAGGACCGGCAGGTCTCGATTCGTCCTGGGGTCTTCCGATATCAGTTCTCGCAGATACGGCCGTCTTCACTTCGATGCGGAAGGGCGCGACGCTCTCTTCCGCAACCCGCGCAGCGGGTCCGGGCAATGTGTGGCAGCCCGTCGGCAAGGGCGTGCCGAAGCCGTTGGACCAGTGGCGGGGTGCGTGGTCCTGGGTCAGTGACCCGCCAGCGCGCAGCCATTCCGCGACCCGGCGTCGGGATATTCGGTGGATCAGGACGTCTACGACGACCTTTCGCGCGGCGTCGGTGCTGGCACCGAGCTGCACGATCGGGTGCTCGACAAGAGCGGTGTCCTGATCGTCGGCGCAGTTGTCACAGCGGGAGGCCAATGCTGGCATCCTGTGGAGCCCGGCCGGGCAGGTCGGTCTGCTGGGATCAGCGCTTCGGGCCTTGGACCTTCGCACCGCGCAGCCGTTGCCGGGCTGCGGGGTCGGGCTCGTGATCAGTTGCGACCTGCCCGAGGTCGAGCCACAGATCGGACGGCGTGCAATCGAAGATCCGGCAGAGCGCGAACTGAACCTCGACGGTGAGTCGTGCCGGCGCTTGGGTCACCAGCTCGTGAACGCGGCTGTGTCCGATCTGGACCCCTTGGGCCGTCAGCAGTTCCTGGACCTGCTTGGCGAACCGGATTTATTCGTGGCAGACCTGTTTCGGCACCTAGCCGAACGCCGCCTGGCACCGCTCAATCCACGGGTACTGCGGGTTGACGGCGTACTCGCAGAACCGGCGAACTACCCCTTGGCGGTTGCGCAGCATAGACAGTGCGATCTCACGTTCGCGCATGTCAGCCGACCATTCGTCGACGTCCTGAGCAGTCCACTCCCAAGGCCAGGCGTCCGACCACACGACGAATCCGCGGAGCATCTGTAGGAGCTTGCCGACTGATTGCCGATCCCTGCCGGCCGCCAGAAGCATGGTGCCGTAGCCCCGCAGCATGTCGGCGAAGAACTCCGCCTGCTTCCCCTGTTGAGGGCTTCCCTGCACGAGACGAAGGCGAGAATCCGCCACAAAACCTCTTCCGGTTTAACCGCTGAAGTGCCGGTTAAACCGGAGGCTAGCATGTGGGGGCCCTGCGTTCGTCAATAGCGAGGAGGTCCGGCCAAAAGGCCGGACCTCCTCACAAACCCAGCATCACCAAGACCTCAGCAGATGCGTCGAGTTCCGGTTAGACCGGATGACTTCGGGGAGTCAGCTGCAGCCGCTCGTGGAGCCGCAGCCCTCGCAGATGTAGCAGGAGCCTGCGCGCTGCATCTTCGTACCGCACGAGAAGCAGAGCGGGGCGTCGGCGGAGACACCGAGCTGCATCTCGACCAGTTCCGCGTTGCTGTGCGCCGTCTTCGGGGCCGGGACCTCGACGACCGGCTGCGGGACCGACGGGAACGACGGGACCGCGGCCAGCGGAGCCGACTGGGACAGGGACTCCGTGTCGATCTCCTCCTCGAGCGGCTCGTACGACCCGGTGTCGAGGTGGCGCTGGCGCTCCTCGGCGGAGTGGATGCCGAGCGCCGAGCGGGTCTCGAACGGCAGGAAGTCCAGCGCCACGCGGCGGAAGATGTAGTCGACGATCGACTGCGCCATCCGCACGTCCGGGTCGTCCGTCATACCGGCCGGCTCGAAGCGCATGTTCGTGAACTTCGCGACGTACGTCTCCAGCGGGACGCCGTACTGCAGACCGACCGAGACGGCGATCGAGAAGGCGTCCATCATGCCCGCGAGGGTCGAACCCTGCTTGGACATCTTCAGGAAGACCTCACCGAGACCGTCGTCCGGGTAGGAGTTGGCGGTCATGTAGCCCTCGGCGCCGCCGACCGTGAAGGAGGTGGTGATCCCCGGGCGGCCCTTCGGGAGGCGCTTGCGGACCGGGCGGTACTCGATGACCTTCTCGACCGCCGCGCGGATGGTCTCCTCGGCCTTCTCGGTGACCTCGGTCTTCTCCTCTTCCTTCTTCTTCGCGGAGAGGGGCTGGCCGACCTTGCAGTTGTCGCGGTAGATCGCGAGCGCCTTGACGCCCATCTTCCACGCCTCGAAGTAGATCTCCTCGATCTCCTCGACGGTCGCCGTCTCCGGCATGTTGACCGTCTTCGAGATCGCGCCGGAGATCCAGGGCTGGATCGCGGCCATCATGCGGACGTGGCCCATCGGGGAGATGGAGCGCTCGCCCATGGCGCAGTCGAAGATCGAGTAGTGCTCGGCCTTCAGGCCCGGGGCGTCGACGACCACGCCGTGCTCGGCGATGTGCGCGACGATCGCCTCGATCTGCTCCTCCTGGTATCCCAGGCGGCGCAGGGCCTGCGGGACGGTGCCGTTGACGATCTGCATCGAGCCGCCGCCGACGAGCTTCTTGAACTTGACCAGGGCCAGGTCCGGCTCGACACCGGTGGTGTCGCAGGACATCGCGAGACCGATGGTGCCGGTCGGCGCGAGGACGGAGGCCTGGGAGTTGCGGAAGCCGTTCTTCTCGCCGAGGCGCAGGACGTCCTGCCAGGCCTCGGTGGCCGCGGCCCAGATCGAGTTGTCCAGGTCGTCGGTGCGCGGCGCGACCGCGTTGGCGTCGGCGTGCTGCTTCATGACGCGCTTGTGCGACTCGGCGTTGCGGGCGTATCCGTCGTACGGGCCGACGATGGCGGCCAGCTCGGCGGAGCGCTTGTACGCGGTACCGGTCATCAGCGAGGTGATCGAGGCGGCGAGGGTGCGACCGCCGTCCGAGTCGTAGGCGTGGCCGGTGGCCATCAGCAGGGCGCCGAGGTTGGCGTAGCCGATGCCCAGCTGGCGGAAGGCGCGGGTGTTCTCGCCGATCTTCTGCGTCGGGAAGTCCGCGAAGCAGATGGAGATGTCCATCGCGGTGATGACGAGCTCGACGACCTTGGAGAAGCGCTCGGCGTCGAAGGACTGGTTGCTCTTGCCGTCGTCGTGCAGGAACTTCATCAGGTTCAGCGAGGCGAGGTTGCAGGACGTGTTGTCCAGGTGCATGTACTCGCTGCACGGGTTGGACGCGGTGATGCGGCCGGACTCCGGGCAGGTGTGCCAGCTGTTGATCACACCGTCGTACTGGATGCCCGGGTCGGCGCAGGCCCACGCCGCCTCGGCGAGCTTGCGGAAGAGCGCCTTGGCGTCGACCTTCTCGATGACCTCGCCGGTCATGCGGGCACGCAGGCCGAACTCGGTGCCGTTCTCGACGGCCGTCATGAACTCGTCGTTCACGCGGACGGAGTTGTTGGCGTTCTGGTACTGGACGGACGTGATGTCGTCGCCGCCCAGGTCCATGTCGAAGCCCGCGTCACGCAGGGCGCGGATCTTCTCCTCTTCCTTCACCTTGGTGGCGATGAAGTCCTCGACGTCCGGGTGGTCCACGTCCAGGACGACCATCTTGGCCGCGCGGCGGGTGGCGCCGCCCGACTTGATCGTTCCGGCGGACGCGTCGGCGCCACGCATGAAGGAGACCGGACCGGAGGCGTTGCCACCGGAGGAGAGGAGCTCCTTGGAGGAGCGGATGCGGGAGAGGTTCAGGCCGGCGCCGGAGCCGCCCTTGAAGATCATGCCCTCTTCCTTGTACCAGTCGAGGATCGACTCCATGGAGTCGTCGACGGCCAGGATGAAGCACGCGGAGACCTGCTGCGGCTGGGGCGTGCCGACGTTGAACCACACCGGCGAGTTGAAGCTGAAGATCTGGTGCAGGAGCGCGTACGTCAGCTCGTGTTCGAAGATCTCCGCGTCAGCGGGCGAGGAGAAGTAGTCGAAGTCCTCGCCGGCCTTCGTGTAGGTCTTCACGATCCGGTCGATGAGCTGCTTCAGACCGGTCTCGCGCTGCGGGGTGCCGACCGCGCCGCGGAAGTACTTGCTGGTGACGATGTTGACCGCGTTCACCGACCAGAAGTCGGGGAACTCGACGCCACGCTGCTCGAAGTTCACCGAGCCGTCGCGCCAGTTGGTCATGACGACGTCACGACGCTCCCAGCTCACCTCGTCGTACGGGTGCACGCCCGGGGTGGTGTGGATGCGCTCGATACGCAGGCCGCTCTTGGCAGCCTTGGTCCCCTTGGCGCGGGAACCTCGTGCCGAGCCGCTCGCCGTCTCTGTCATGCCGCCTCCCATATGCGGGCAAAAACGCCCTAAAGTGCCAGCGTTATTCCGCGGCACGGTGCTGTGTCTTGTATCTGCGTTTCTTCGCCTGGCTGAGCTGAGCGGCCGCGCTGGACTGCGGCCTTCCGGTCAGTCGGCGGCGGAGGCGGGCACGGGGACCGGAGGGGTCCCACCGGGCTCGCACTCTTCGGGGTGAGGCCGGGGCACGCGGAGTTCCGCGATGGCGGTCTCGAAGTCTTCGAGTGTGTCGAACGCCTTGTAAACGGACGCGAACCGGAGGTAGGCGACCAGGTCGAGCTCCTGCAACGGGCCGAGTATGGCCAGACCCACGTCATGGGTGGTCAGCTCGGCGCTCCCGGTGGCGCGCACCGCCTCTTCGACCCGCTGGCCGAGTTTGGCGAGGGCGTCCTCGGTGACGGGCCGCCCCTGGCATGCCTTGCGCACCCCAGAGATGACCTTGGTACGGCTGAAGGGTTCGGTCACCCCGCTGCGCTTGATCACCATCAGCGAGGCCGTCTCCACCGTCGTGAAACGACGGGAGCAGTCGGGGCACTGACGGCGCCGGCGGATCGATGTGCCGTCGTCCGTGGTGCGACTGTCGACGACGCGGCTGTCGGGGTGCCTGCAGAAGGGGCAGTGCATGATTCCCTCACCCTCCCTCTTGGCACGACTGAATCACCTCACGAGGCCCCTGAACGGCAGAGACGAGGCTCTGTCGGGGGCTTGTGAAGCAGCCACAAGCATATGCGATGTCGGGGACCCCAGCAGACCGAGGACCCCAACTTCTGGGTGGCAGCGCTCATCCAACCACTAGATCTTGTGTTGTGGCGGATTTACTGCGCTCTGCGTGTCGCGGCGTCCGATACCCGGATACGCGACCTCGCGGTGCCACACTGAGCACAGACCCAACGGTGGCGACCCGACCCGGAAGGGTACCGTAGGCACCGGATGCCGGGCCGAACCCGTGTTCGGCGGACCGATCGTCTATACACCCCGCGATGTGACCACGTCGGACGATCTGCGATTTTTCACTCGAACGTGTGTTTGGCGCAACCTTTCGAAAGCAACTACCGTTGTCCAGCTAGGGAGAACATTTCGAGAGGGGCCGACGTGACCACCACCGCAGACAGTGCCACCATCACTGCCCAGAACCGCTCCCAGAGCCAGAGCCGACTCGAGCCGGTGCATGCCATGAATGACGCAAGCCTCAACCCGGAGGCGGAGCCCGTACGCCCCGCACGTTCGCTGCCAGGGCGACCTCCAGGCATCCGCGCCGACAGCTCCGGGCTCACGGACCGGCAGCGGAGGGTCATCGAGGTCATTCGCGACTCGGTGCAGCGGCGCGGCTACCCGCCGTCGATGCGGGAGATCGGTCAGGCGGTCGGCCTGTCGAGCACGTCGTCGGTCGCTCACCAGCTGATGGCCCTGGAGCGCAAGGGCTTCCTGCGCCGCGACCCGCACCGCCCGCGGGCCTACGAGGTGCGCGGCTCCGACCAGCCCAGCTCGCAGCCCACGGACACCACCGGCAAGCCCGCCGCCTCCTACGTTCCCCTGGTCGGCCGGATCGCTGCCGGCGGCCCGATTCTCGCCGAGGAGTCGGTCGAGGATGTGTTCCCCCTCCCGCGCCAGCTGGTGGGCGACGGCGAGCTGTTCGTCCTCAAGGTCGTCGGCGACTCGATGATCGAGGCCGCGATCTGTGACGGCGACTGGGTCACGGTCCGTCGCCAGCCGGTCGCGGAGAACGGCGACATCGTCGCCGCGATGCTGGACGGCGAGGCCACGGTCAAGCGCTTCAAGCGCGAAGACGGCCATGTCTGGCTGCTCCCGCACAACGCCGCCTACCAGCCGATCCCCGGCGATGAGGCGACCATCCTCGGCAAGGTGGTCGCCGTACTGCGCCGGGTCTGACCCCGCGCCCCTAGCCAGCTCCGGGACCTACTGCGCCGGTCCCGGAGCTGTCCCCTTTGTGGTGGCTGGCCTCCGGACACCATTGGCCGCCCCTGTCTGCACGTCGGCAGGGGCTATTTGCCGTCCGCCTGCGCGGCGGCGTCGATGGCTGCCAGGGAGCGGCGTACCTGGTTACGGTCCGTGGTGTACCAGAAGTCCGGCAGGGTGGCCCGCAGGAAGCTCCCGTACCGGGCCGTGGCCAGCCGGGGGTCGAGCACCGCGACGACGCCCCGGTCGCCGCTGGCCCGTACGAGCCGGCCCGCGCCCTGGGCCATCAGGAGCGCCGCGTGCGTGGCCGCGACGGCCATGAAGCCGTTGCCGCCGTGCTCCTCGACCGACTTCTGGCGGGCGCTCATCAGCGGGTCGTCGGGGCGCGGGAACGGGATTCGGTCCATGATCACGAGCTGGCAGCTCGGCCCCGGCACGTCCACGCCCTGCCAGAGCGAGAGCGTCCCGAACAGGCAGGTCTTCGGATCCGCGGCGAAGGCCTTGATCAGCTCGCCCAGCGTCTCCTCGCCCTGGAGCAGGATCGGGTTGTCGAGCCGGCCTCGCAGTTCCTCGGCCGCAGCCTTGGCCCCGCGCATGGAGGAGAAGAGCCCGAGGGTGCGGCCGCCGGCCGCCTCGATCAGCTCGGCGAGCTCGTCCATCATGTCCCCGCGCGTGCCCTCCCGTCCGGGGGTGGCCAGGTGCTTGGCGACGTACAGGATGCCCTGCTTGGGATAGTCGAACGGGGAGCCGACATCCAGGCCCTTCCAGGCCGGCACGTCGTCCCCCTCGACCCCCTCGGGGGACAGTCCCAGCGAGGCCGCGACCCCGTTGAAATCGCCGCCAAGCTTGAGCGTCGCGGAGGTGAGGACCACCGAGCGTTCCTCGAACAGCTTCTCGCGCAGCAGCCCGGACACCGACAGCGGGGCGACCCGGAGGGTGGCGCCGAAGCGGTCGTGGCGCTCGTACCAGACGACGTCGTACTCGGAGCCGTTGACGATCCGCTCCGCCACGCCGTGGATGCTCTCCACCGCGGCGAGGGCCTGCTTGCGGACCGCGTCCTCGTCGTGGACGGACTTGTCGCGGGTGGCGCCGATCGCCGAGATCACGTTGCGCGCGGCGTCCCGCAGGGACATCAGGGCGTACCCGAGGTCCTCGGGAAGTTCCTCCAGCCGGCCGGGAAGCGCCAGCTCCATGACCCGCTCGAACGACTCGGAGGCAGTCTGCAGGGAGTCCGCCGTCTTCTCGTCGACCAGCTTCGCCGACCGCTTCACGGCCCGGTTGACCTGCCCCGGGGTGAGCTCGCCGGTGGCGACGCCGGTCACCCGGGAGACCAGCTCGTGCGCCTCGTCGACGATCAGCACTTCGTGCTGCGGGAGCACCGGGGCGCCCTCGATGGCGTCGATGGCGAGCAGGGCGTGGTTGGTGACGACGACGTCCGCGAGCTTGGCCCGCTCCCGGGCGGCCTCCGCGAAGCACTCGGCCCCGTAGGCGCATTTCGTCGCGCCCAGGCATTCGCGGGAGGAGACCGAGATCTGCGCCCACGCCTTGTCGGAGACGCCGGGGGTCAGGTCGTCGCGGTCCCCGGTCTCCGTCTCGTCCGCCCAGTCGCGCAGGCGCAGCAGATCCTTGCCGAGCTTGCTGGTGGGGGTGGCCGCCTCGAACTGGTCGAAGAGGCCCTCCTCCTCGTCCTGCGGGGCGCCCTCGTGCAGGCGGTGCAGGCACAGGTAGTTGGAACGGCCCTTGAGCATGGCGAACTGCGGGCGGCGGCGCAGCTGCGGATGCAGCGCCTCCACCGTGCGCGGCAGGTCACGCTCGACGAGCTGCCGCTGGAGGGCCAGGGTCGCGGTGGCCACGACCACGCGCTCGCCGTGCGCGAGGGCCGGCACCAGGTAGCCGAGGGACTTTCCGGTGCCGGTGCCTGCCTGGATCAGCCGGTGGGAGTTGTCGTCGATCGCTTCCGCGACGGCTTCGGCCATGGCTACCTGGCCGGGCCGCTCCGTGCCGCCGACGGCGGAGACGGCGGCGTGCAGCAGGTCGGGGAGGGAGGGCTTCGTCATAGCACTGCCAACCCTACGGGGCCGCACCGACAGCGGCCGCATCGGTGAGCCGTCACGGCTCGTGCAGGGGGTTGGGCACGGTGCCGTGGGTGACGGCGTGCGGGCGGTCCGGGCGATCTCGGTAGCCGTCCTTGTGGAGCCGGTTCCGGTTCAGGCAGAGCCGGTCGATCCGCTCGGTGAGCAGGTCGAAGAGCTCGTAGCGGTCCTTGAGCTCCGGGAAGAGCGCCTGGTGGCGGAGGATCTCCGCCCGAACGAGGGACCAGAAATCACTCTCGGGGACACCGAGGCGGTCCTCGCACAGTGCGGAGAGGTAGCGGAAGACGCCGATGAACAGTCCGGAGTGGATGAACTGGGTGAGGAAGGCTGGCGGCTCGGTGAGCAGGGCCGCGCGTACCTCGTCGGGCATGGAATCGTGCTCGGGCAGCGGTTCACGGCTGATGTTGATGTCGTCGACGAAGTCCTTGACCGCGAGCCGGACGGGGACGTCGTGCTCGTCGAAGATCACGATGACGTTCTCGCCGTGCGGGGAGAAGACGGTGCCGTAGCGGTAGAGGAAGCGGAGGAGAGGGGGCAGCAGGGCGGCGAAGAGCCGCTGCAACCAGACGGCGGGGGCGAGTCCGGACCGGGCGACGAGTTCGGCGGTGAAGGAGCGGCCGCGCGGGTCGGTGTGGAGGAGCGAAGCGAGGGTGCGGGCACGCTCGCCGGGGGCCAGGCAGCCGGTCAGGGGCTCGCGCCAGATCGCACCGAGGAGCTCCTTGTACTGGTACGGGACCTCGGGGAGCGCGTCGTAGACGGGGTGGCGGACGGTGACGGAGGCGACCTCGCCCAGCAGGACGACCCCGCATTCGTCGTGCAGGAAGGGGTCGGCGTCGCGGAGGGAGTGGATCCAGGCGGTGACGGCGGGGGCGGCCAGGGCGAGGTCGGAGGGCAGGCCGCGCCAGACCATGGTGTTGAAGACGGAGAGCGGCAGCTTGACGCTGTGCCGGTCGGGGCGGGTGAGGTTGAGGAAGGTACGGATCGACTGCTGGGGCAGGCGTACGTCGGGATCGGCGGGCAGCGGGACGAGGGCGCCGGAGGCGAGGGCCGACGAGAAGAGGGGGAGCACGACCTCGTCCCACTGCCAGGGGTGGACTGGGAAGTAGAGGTAGCCGCGCGGGTCGAGGCCGCGATCGCGCAGGGCCTGCTCGAAGGCGGCCCTGGTGACGGGGTCGAGCTCGGCGGAGTAGAGGTGTGCCGGGTCCTCGAGGCCGACGGTGCCGCGGTAGGCGGCGAGGGAGGTGTGGGCGGCGAGCCAGGGCAGCCGCTGGCGGGCGCGGGCCTCGGGTGCCCAGGCGGCGGTGTCGGCGGCGGACAGTCCGATGCGGCCCTTGTTCAGGACGAGCCAGGGGTGGCCGGTCTGGTGGCCTTCGAGGTCGGCGTAGTCGAGGTCGGCGAGGACGTCGGCGGTGAGTGCGGTGTGGGCGATGCGGGCGTCGGCGGCGAGGGTGGCGCTCAGCTCGCGGACCAGGTGGCCGAGGGTCGCGCCGTCGAGGCCGAGCAGGGTCCGGGCGCGGATCAGGAACGCGTACGGGTCCCCGAAGGCGGTCGTGGTGTCCGTCGAGGGCGGCGCCGGAGTCAGGGTGATGGTGTCGGGGGTCACCTGCCAACTGCCGTACGAGCGGCGGCGGGCCCGGAAGCCGAGGCTGCTGCCGTCATCGAGGGTGAGCGACCAGGCGTCGCCGGCCGCGGCCGGGGCCGGGGCCGGGACGGGGCTGATGATCTCCTCGTAGGCGAACTCGCCGAGCATTTTGGCGAGCAGGGTGCGGGTGGCGAAGTCCCAGGTCACAGGGTTGAGTTCGGGCGGGGTACGGGGGTGCTGGGGCGACGGGGGCACATCGGGCTCTGCGGAGTCGGGGGCGGCGGGGAAATTCGGCACGGGGCTCCTCGGGAATCGGGAACTTTGCTGCGCGACGCAGAGTTTTCGAAGTGAGAGGCGCGAAACGAAGTGAAGCGGCGAGACGCGAAGCGAGGCGAAGCGACGTGAAGCGACGTGAGCGAGGCGAAGCGACGTGAGCGAGGGAGATCCGGGACTGCGGGGCGGCACTCAGAGGAGGTTGCGCAGCGCCCGTTCCCGGATCATCAGCGCGGCGCGCTTCTCGGGGAGGTCGATTTCAGTGGAAGAGCGGAAACCGGAGTTCAGAAAGGCTGATACGGAGGGGGTGTTGCGGATGTCCGGTTCGGCGATGACGCGTGTGCAGCGAGGCCGGTTGTCGAATACCAGGTCGGCGACGGCGCGCAACAGTGCGGTGCCCAGGCCGCGGCCGCGGTTCGTGCCGTCTCCGATGAGCAGATGGATACCCGTGTCGTGGGGGCGCGCCGCGTAGTGGCGGGAGAGCGGGTCGAGGTCGGCCCGGTAGATCTCCCAGTAGCTCATCGGCGTGCTGTCGAGGAGGCCGAGGCAGGGGATGCTGCGGCCGTCTCCGTCGAGCTGGGCCCGCAGGTGGGCGGCGGTGACGGAGGCGGGGCCGGCGAGTTCCCAGTACGAGGCCACCGCGGGGTCGTTCATCCAGCCGGTGAGGAGCTCCAAGTCGCGTTCGAGCCGTACGGGTTCGAGGCGGAAGGCTCCTTCCGGGGTGGCGGCGGTCCCCCAGTCCGCCGGGGAGTCGAGGAGGTCCGCCTCGGCGAGCAGGGGCAGCAGCTCGGCGGTGAGGTGCAGTTCGACGGTGTCGTCGGTGGAGGACATCGGGGCTCTTCTCCGCGTCAGTGGTGACGCGTCAATCGTGAAGGGGGTTGGCGATGGTGACGTAGACGGACTGGGTGTCGACGGGGCCGACGAGCTCGTCGAGGCCGCCCAGGCGGGTGAGCAGGTTCGCCTTGCATCGCAGGGTGGGCGAGTCGAGCAACCGCGCGGGCAGCGGGCCGAGGTTCGAGGCCTTGCCGAGGAAGCGGCGGAAGGCGGCGAGGAGCACGCGCTCGTCGGCGAGCCGCTGGGATCCGAAGGCGCCGATGAGGCCGAGGACGTTGTTGATGCCGAGGTAGTAGGCGAAGCGTTCGTCGGTGACGGAGTCGGAGACGAAGGTGTCGCTGGCGCTGCCGATGCCGGGAAGCCGGTGCTCTAGTTCCGCACGGTGGGAGTCGCGGAAGTAGTAGCCCTGGTTGTCGCGGTAGCGGCCGCCGACCGGCCAGCCGGCCCTGTCGAGGAGGACGAGGGTGTTCTGCTGGTGCGCTTCCAGGGCGATCCCGGCGAGCGCGTCGAAGGCGAGGACCGGCAGCACGACGTGATCGAGGTAGCGCAGGAACCACTCGGCGGCGACGGCGGAGAGGGGGCGTCCTGTGGCGGCGGCGAGCCGGGTGACGGTCTCGGCGAGCCGGGAGCGCATCGTGGTCCGGCCGGGCCACGGTCGGGGTGTGGTGAGTGCGGCGATGCAGACGGCGTCGTCGTCGGAGCGGAAGGGGTTGTGGCGCAGCAGGGCGTCGAGTCCTGGGACGGGGGTTCCGTCCGGGGCGTCGACGGCGACCCACGCTGGGTCGCGGACGATGTCGAAGCCGGGGTGGGCCGCCTGCCAGTGCTCGGCGAGGCCGGTGCGAAGCAGCCGGTGCACCTCGACGCCTCGGTGGAGTTCCTTGCGGAGGTTCTCGCGGCGGGAGTTGGTGATGCGCAGGCCCAGGGAGAGCTTGACCATCGCGGGGGCGCCGGGGCGGTGGACCGTGCGGACGGAGGAGGTGGGGTACCAGGGCTCTCCGTACGGGCCCAGGTCGGTGAGGAGTCCTGCGTCGCGGAGCGCGGCGACGGCGGGGCGCTGAAGCAGGTCGCGGGCCTGCCAGGGGTGCAGGGGAAGGGGGGTGGTGCCTTCGGGCAGCGGGAGCCCGGGGGCGAGTCGTGCGAGGAGTTGTGCGGCGGAGACCGGGCGGCCGCGTTCGGTCCAGGCGGAGTCCGTGGCGAGGGCGGCCGGGGCGACAGCGAGCCAGTGGAGCGGGAAGGAGCCGTGGAGCTCGGGTGAGTAGCGGCGCACTTCGGCTTCGGAGAGGCCTTGGCGGCTCTTCGGGTCCGGCTGGAGGGGGTGGCCGAGGAGGAGGGACTGCTCGGAGGTGAGGAAGAGGTCCGCGGCGACGGGGGCGGGCGCGGCGGGGCGTTCGCGCCGGTCGGCGATGAACTCGGCGGTGCAGTGGAGCGAGTCGGCGACCCGGCCGACGAGGTCGGCGCCGCCACGGCCGCCGACGTTGCCCTCGCGGGCGATCAGGGCGGCGAGGGTGACGGCGTCCAGGGCGGGGGCGTTGGCGGGGGCGCCTTCGAGCCGGGGTGGGGAGAAGCGGTGCCAGCCGGCCAGGGACCAGTGCCGGACGGCGACGAGGAGGGCTGAGCCGGATGCGGGGAGGGGGATGCGCAGCAGAGTACCGACGGGCCCGTCGGGCCGGCCGAGACCGGTTTCGCGGACCCAGCACCGCAGCAGGTTCTCCACGGCTGCGGCCTCGGCGGCGATCGCCGGGTCGGGGTGGTCGAGGAGGTCGGGCAGCGCGGCCGGTTCGGGCCCCACGGGTCCCACGCCACCCACCCGGGGTCTGGCCGTGCCGTCCTTCTGCCGCGGCACGATGGCCGCCTGCGCCTGAGCCTCTGCCGGCTCACCCTCGCGGCCCGCCCCGGCAGGCTGCTCCGCCGCCGACCAGGCCGAGGGGTACTGCGGGGCGGGTACGCCATGACCGCGCGCGGGCACCGGACCGCTTTGCGGGGCCGAGCCCGTCGGGTACGGCTCCGGGCCGTCGTGCGGGGCCGAACCCGTCGGGTGCTGCGGGTGCGCGGGTACGTGGCCGGGCTCAGTCTCCGGGCCTTCGTGCGGGGCCGAGTCCCTCGGGTGCTGCGGGCGCGCGGGTACGTGGCCGGACGCAGTCTCCGGATCGTCCTGCGGGGCCGAGCCCGCCGGGTGCTGCGGGCGCGCGGGTCCATGGCCGGGCCCAGTCTCCGGACCGTCCTGCGGGGCCGAGCCCGCCGGGTATCGCGACACGGCGGCGTCGGACGCCGGCAGGGCCGGCACCGGGGGCGGAGTGGCCTTGTACCCCTGCCCTGCGGCCGGGGCCTCCTCCGGCACACCGGCCCGGGCAGAGGAGGGTGACGCCGCCTGGGCGTGCCCGGGGGCGGCCCCGAAGTCGGGAGCCTGACCGGGTGCCCCGGCGGGCGGCGTCGGACCCGGGTCCGCGTGCGCGGAGGGAGTCCCGGCCTGCTGCGGCGCGGCCAGCGGGAGGGGCGAGGAACCCAGGTCACCGGGCGGGGCCTCGGTGGGGCGGGCCAACACGGAAGGGGGGGACGCCGGGAGGCGGTCCGCTGCGGCTGGGGCAGAGCAGGCCGGTGGGGGGAGCAGCATGCCCGAGGTGGAAGGAGGCGACACAGGAAGGAGAGCCGACGCGTCTGCAGCAGACAGGGCCAACGGGTCGTGCGGCGTACCCAAGGTGGAAGACGGCAACGCCGGGAGGGGTACAGCTGCGGCTGCGGCCGACAGGGCCGGTCCCGAGATGCCGGGCGCAGCCGCCGTCGCGCATGCTGACGCGTCAGCAGCCAGGGCCGACGGGCGGGACGGCGGGGCCGAGACCGTAGGCGTCGGGAGAGGGGCCGAGGCGGCTGCGGCCGAAAGGGCTGCCCCCGAGATGTCGGGCGGGGCCGCCGGGAGGGGGGCCGACACCTCCACGGCAGACGGGGCCGCCGGGCGGGACGGCAGGGCCGAGGCGACAGGCGGCAACGTCGGGAGGAGGCCCGCCGCGGCTAGGGCAGACAGGGCCGAGCCCGAGATGTCGGGCGGGGACACCGTGGCCCGGGCCGGCACATCCGCAGAAGCCGACGGGTAGGGCGTCGGGGCCGAGACGCCGGGCGGCGACGGCGGGAGGAAGCCTGCCGTGGCTGTGGGAGACAGGGCCGGGGCCGAGATGTCGGGCGGGGACGCCGTGGCGCGGGGCGACGCGTCCGCAGAAGCCGACAGGTGAGAAGGCGGGGCTGAGGCGGCGGGCGGCGACGGCGGGAGGAGACCTGCCGTGGCTGCGGGAGACAGGGCCGGGGCCGA
>NZ_JAGGOY010000042.1 GCF_018614095.1 Streptomyces sp. ISL-87
ACTAACGCGGAGCAGCACTAGTCCGGGGTGCGAGACCTGGGGCTGCTCCCCGGTTGCCAAACCTGGGGCCGTGCCCGCGTGTGAAACCTGGGGCCGTGACCGGGTGTGAAACCTGGGGCCGTGCCCGGGTGTGAGACGTGGGGCCTCCCGGGGGAGTGAATCCTGGGGCCCGCGCCCGGGTGTGAAACCTGGGGCTGCAGCCCAGGGCGCGAGGGCTGGCTCCGCATTCTCGGGGTGCGGTACCTCGGGCAGCTACCCCGGGGTGCGATGCCTGCGCCGAATCTGAGCCCGGGGCCCCGGAGGGTCAGCGGCGGCGGGCCGTGACCGTCTTTTCCACCGCGAAGAGCTCTTCCTCCACATGGTCCAGCGCCAGCCGCAGCGCACCCGTGGCCACCGCGGCCTCGCCCAGCAGGGACAGCGCCACCCGCGGCGGGCGCAGGCAGTACCGCTCCAGCTCCCGGCGCAACGGGTCCAGGACGCCGTCGAGCCCGGCCGCCCAGCCGCCGACCACCACCAGCTCCGGATCCATGGCCAGGACCAGCGCCGCCACGTCGTGCACCAGCCGCTGAATGAATCGCTCCACCGCGGCCACCGCCTGCGCGTCGCCCCGCTTGGCCTTGGCGAAGACCTCGGCGACGGCCGGTTCGTCCAGCGGATGCAGCGGTTCTCCGGTCGTCGACAGCAGCCGCTCGGGCGTGACCTCCCGCCCCAGCAGATGCAGGGCTCCGATCTCGCCGGCCGCCCCGCCGAACCCCCGGTGCAGCCGCCCCCCGATCAGCGAGCCGGCCCCGGGGCTCAGCCCCGCCATCACGAACACCATGTCGTCGGTGTCCTGCGCGGCGCCCTTCCAGTGCTCGGCGACCGCCGCCGCGTTGGCGTCGTTCTCCACCTGCACCGGGCAGCGGAACGAGCGCCGCAGCCGCTCCCCGAGCGGGAGCCCGGTCCAGCCAGGCAGGGCCGTACCGAGGCGGACGGTGCCGTCCGCCTCCACGATCCCGGGGCTGCCGACCCCGACCGCCCGCAGGGAGTCCCGCGGGACTCCGGCCCGGCGCAGCAGATCAGCCACCGCCGCCCGGACCTTCTCCAGCCGCTCGTCGGCGGACGCCGTCTCGGCGACCTCTTTGGTGCCGGCGCCGATCACCCGCCCGTTGAGCCCGGACAGCAGCACCGCGATCCGGTGCGAGCCGATCTCGATGCCGAGCAGATGGCCCGCCTCGGTCCGGAACCGGAACCTCCTGGCCGGCCGCCCTTGACGCCGTGTGCCTTCCTCGACGCCGGCCTCGACGACGAGCCCGGTGGCGATCAGCCCCTCCACGACCCCCTCGACGGTGGGTCGGGAGAGCCCGGTCACCCGGGTCAGGTCGGTGAGTGTCGGCGATTCGGCCGCGCGCAGCGCACGCAGTACCACGGCGGAATTGATCCGCCGGAGCAGAGAGGGGTCCCCGCCGGTCAGCTGCCCCAACGTGTGTCCTCCCAGCTAGCGAGCATGTCAGCCGGATCGTACTGCCCAGTCGGTGCGGCGGCGAGAAGCGGCCCCCCATCGGCCAGAATCAGCCGATCCCCTCACGCGGGAGCGACGAATCCGGACTCGTACGCCGTGATGACGGCCTGGGTCCGGTCCCGCGCCCCCAGCTTCGCCAGGATCGCGCTCACGTGAGACTTCACCGTCTCCGTACCGACGATCAGCTCGCGGGCGATCTCCACATTGGTCAGCCCCTTCGCCATCAGCCGCAGCACCGACTCCTCACGGTCGGTCAGCGCGGCCCGTTCCAGTGCCGCCCGCGCCTTCCGGTTGCCGTACTCCGCGGCCAGGGCCCGCACCGCCGCGGGGAACAGAAGGGTTTCCCCCTCCGCCACCAGCCGCACCGCGTGCACGATCTCCGCGGGCCGGGCCCGCTTCAGCAGGAACCCGTCCGCCCCGGCCCGCAGCGCCTGGTAGACGTACTCGTCGTTCTCGAACGTGGTCACCACGAGGATCTTCGGCGGCGAGTCCACCGTCTTCAGGACCGCCCGGGTGGCCTCGATCCCGTCGAGCAGGGGCATCCGCACGTCCATCGCCACCACGTCCGGCCGCAACTGCCGGACGAGCGGGACCACGGAGGCCCCGTCGGCGGCCTCACCCACCACTTCGATGTCGGGCTGGGCATCCAGGACGGCACGCAGACCTGCGCGCACCAGGGGTTCGTCATCGACGAGCAGTACGGTAACCGGCATCCGGTCAGCGTATTCGGTCCAGCGGAAGCCGGGCGCGCACCCTCCAACTGCCCTCGTGCGGTCCGGTCTCGGCCTCCCCGCCGAGCAGTGCGGCCCGCTCCCGCATCCCGCGCAGCCCGCTACCGCTGCCCGACATGACGGTGGGCCGCTCCGGCAGGGGGTTGGCCACCTCCAGGTCCAGCCGGTCCGCGGTCATCTCGATCCGTACTCGTACGGGCACGGATCCGCAGTGCCGCAGCACATTGGTCAGCGCCTCCTGGAGGATCCGGTACCCCTCCCGGGTGACCGGCCCGGGCAACTTCTCCAGCGGCCCCGTCAGTTGTGCGTCGACGGCCGCGCCGGAGGCCCGGGCCGACTCCAGCAGCCGGTCCGCCTCGGCCAGCGTCGGCCGCTGCGACGGCGGCTGAGCCGACTCCCGCAGTACCAGCAGTACCCGTTCCAGATCCTCCAGCGCGGCCCGGCCGGTCTCCTCGATCGTGCTCAAAGCCCGGTCGGTGAACTCCGGATCCCCGGCGGCCCGCGCGGCTCCCGCCTGCACCACTGCCACGGTCAGCGCGTGTCCGATCGAATCGTGCAGCTCCCGCGCTATGCGGGTCCGTTCCAACAGCTGCTCGGTACGCGCCTCCAGCGCGGTGAGCCGCTCGGCGGCCGACGGCCCCAACAGCCGGCGGGCGAAAACGGTGATCACCTCACCGAGCAGGATCACGATGACGATGAGCAGGATCAACGGCACGGGCGCGAGCAGCGCGGCGGCCCAGCGCGGGGGAACGAAGGGCAGCAGCGGATCCGCGTTCAACGGCTGTCCGAGCGCGAGCGCCGTCAGTTCGACGGTCATGACCGGGAGCAACACCGTGGGCATCATCGCGGCGATGGAGACGACAAGCCGTATCTCCAGCCACAGCAGGGTCCGCCACCGGTCGCTCCACCGCGCCGACGCGGCGGTGCTGATGCTGCTGTCGGCGGCGTCCTGGTCGTTCGGGGTGAGCAGGAACCGTGCCTGCAGCCCCTCGGCCAACCGCACCCAGGGAACCAGTCCCAGCGGTATGACGATGAGCAACGGCACCCACGGAGTCCGGGGCTCTATGAACATCCAGACGGCCAGCATCAGGGTGGGCACGCACAGGTGCAGCCATCGTGAGTAGGTCACTGGCCGAAGTGGGGCACGGAGCAGTCGGTACATGCACACATCGTGACAGGGGGCAGCTCAGCGGCGTCTCCCCCACGTGGGGGAGACAGGACCCTCGCGTGGGGGAGGAGGAGGGATGGGGCGGGCGGCGAATCTTGAGCCATGAACAGCATCGAGATCCGAGAACTGACCAAGGAATACGGCCGCACCCGGGCCGTGGACCACCTCACCTTCGACGTTCTGCCCGGGCGGGTCACCGGCTTCCTGGGCCCCAACGGCGCCGGGAAGTCCACCACGATGCGCCTGCTGCTTGGGCTCGACCGGATCACCTCCGGGACGGCGACCATCGGCGGGCATCGGTTCACCGACTTCACCGAGCCGCTCCGCCGGGTTGGCGCACTCCTGGACGCTCAGTCCGCCCACGGCGGGCGCACCGCCCGGGACCATCTCCGCTTCCTTGCCGCCGGCAACGGCATCCCGATGCGGCGGGTGGACGAGGTCCTGGAGCAGGCGGGGATCGCGTCGGCGGCCAAGCGCCGGATCAAGTCCTTCTCGCTCGGGATGCGCCAGCGCCTCGGCATAGCGGCCGCGCTGCTGGGCGATCCAGGTGTCCTGCTGCTCGACGAGCCGACCAACGGCCTCGATCCCGAGGGCATCATCTGGATACGTGAGCTGCTGCGCGCCCTCGCCGCGGAGGGACGCACCGTCCTGGTCTCCAGCCACCTGATGTCCGAGACCGCCTCGTTCGCCGACCACCTCGTCGTACTCGGCCAGGGAAAGCTGCTCGCCAACACCTCGATGGAGGAGTTTATCGATGCCCGCAGCACCCCGCGGGTCCGGCTGCGCACCTCCGACCCCATACGCCTGCGGGCGGCCCTAGCCCGGGACGGCTTCGAGCTGGTGACCGCCGACGACGGGCGCTGGACCGTCGACGGCATTCAGGCCGGCGAGATCGGCAGCATGGCGGCTCGCGAGGGAATCCCCGTGCTGGAACTGGCCGACGAGCGCGCCTCGCTGGAGCAGGCCTATCTCGATCTGACGGCCGACCACGCCCAGTTCACCGCCAACCACTGACCCCTTTCACTTCCAAGGAGGCTTCGCCATGAGCGCCGCCCTGCCCACCATCCCCGTCCTGCACTCAGAATGGATCAAGATGCGGTCCCTTCGAGGCACCCTCGGGGCGCTGATAGCCATCTTCGCCGCCACCGCCGGGATCCAGGCGCTGACGGCCGCGGCGATAGGCCAGTCCGAGGCCGGCGCCATGGGGGACGACCCTCTCCTCGCGGCCTTCTACGGCATCAACTTCGGCCAGGTGGCCGCCTTCGCCTTCGGCGCGAGCGCCCTGTCCGCCGAGTTCCACAACGGAGCCCTGCGCACCTCGCTGTCCGCGGTGCCCAACCGCACCCGGTTCTACCTGTCGAAGATCGCCATGGTGGGCGGACTCGCCTTCGTGGTGGGCCAGATCACCGGATGGGTCACTTTCGTGGCCGGTCAGGCGTTCATGGGGCCCTACCGCCTCGATCTGGGTGCCCCGGGCACCGTCCGCGCGATCTTCGGTAGCGGTCTGTACCTCGCGCTCATGGCTCTGTTCGCGGCCGGGCTCACGGCGGTACTGCGCAACGCAACGGCCGTACTGAGCCTGCTCATACCCTTCGTCCTGATGGTGTCCTTCGTCATCGGCGCGACTGCCGGGGGCGTGGCCCAGTTCCTGCCGGACCGCGCCGGGCAGATCATGATGCGCGCGGAGCCTGTGGGCGACCTCGGTCCCTGGACCGGACTCGGCGTGGCGGCCGTGTGGGTGGTGGCAGCCCTGATCGGAGGCTGGCTGGCCGTGCGACGGCGTGACGCGTGACGCCGCACCAGTTGTCAGTGGGGCCCGGAATACTGACGGTATGACCACGGCAGAGCATCTCGACACGATCGACCGGCTCCGGGAACAGGGATTCCCCGAGGTCCGGGGCAGGTCCGAAGCGGGTATCAGCGGCCCTGGCTACCACCTCGCCGAGTTGGGCGCGAGCCGCTGGTACGGGGACGAGGACGCAGCCGACCGGATAGCGCAGGAGGACCAGATCTCCGCCGAGTTCGGGGCTCTGACCCTGCGGCTGGAGGAGCGCTGGGGGGCGGCCGACACATTCAGCCTCGACGGACTGAGGCTGAGAGCGGGCAGCGGGGAGGTGGCTTCGCCGTGGCGGGAGATCGGCGACACCTGCGACCACCTCAACCTCTGGCGGGCCGGTGACCGCTGGGTCGCGGTCTACGCGGCCCGGTGGGGAGCCGACCACTCCCCGCAGCTGATGGCGGCGGTCACCGTGATCGACCCGCCCTAGAAGGTGCCCGGGGAGGGTTCGGCGGCTGCGCGGAGGCGGGCGTACTCCTGGGCCATGGACTCCGCGGTCCAGTGGGCGTTGAGGCCGCTGGGGTTGGGGAGGGCCCAGATCCGGGTGGAGCCGATGGTCCGGTCCTGGGGGCCGATTTGGGCCAGTCGTTCGCCGAAGGCGGTGCGGTACGCGGTCACCCCGACCACCGCCAGCCACTGGGGGCGCAGCAGTTCCACCTTGGCCGTCAGGATGCGGCCGCCCTCGCGGAACTCCTCGGCGCTCAGCTCATCGGCCCGGGCCGTGGCGCGGGCCACGACGTTGGTGATGCCGAGGCGGTAGGCCAGCAGCTCCTCCTGCTCGGCGGGAGCCAGGCGGCGCGGGGTGAAGCCCGACAGGTGCAGGACAGGCCAGAAACGGTTGCCGGGGCGGGCGAAGTGGTGGCCCGTCGCGGCGGAGAGGAGACCTGGATTGATTCCGCAGAAGAGGACACGCAGACCGCCCGCGACCACGTCCGGGAGGACGCGGTCACGGGCGGCGTTGAGCTCGTCGGGGGTCAGAGGATCGACCCCGGCGTGTACCCGGCGGCCTCCGGGTGCTGCTTGGCGATCGCCTCGATACGGGAGACCACTGCCGCGACCTGGTCGCCCGCGGCGCCCGTGAAGGACAGCTTGTCGGCCATCAGCGCGTCGAGCTGGGCACGGTCCAGCGGCATCCGCTCGTCGGCGGCCAGCTTGTCCAGCAGCTCGTTGCGCTCGGCGCCCTGCTCGCGCATGGCGAGCGCGGAGGCGACCGCGTGCTCCTTGATGACCTCGTGGGCGGCCTCGCGACCGACACCCGCCCGCACCGCGCCCATCAGGACCTTGGTGGTCGCGAGGAACGGCAGGTAGCGGTCCAGCTCGCGGGCCACGACGGCCGGGAAGGCGCCGAACTCGTCGAGGACCGTCAGGAAGGTCTCCAGCAGGCCGTCGAAGGCGAAGAACGCGTCGGGCAGGGCCACCCGGCGGACCACGGAACAGGAGACGTCGCCCTCGTTCCACTGGTCGCCGGCCAGCTCGCCGGTCATCGAGGCGTAGCCGCGCAGGATGACCATCAGGCCGTTCACGCGCTCGCAGGAGCGGGTGTTCATCTTGTGCGGCATCGCTGAGGAGCCGACCTGGCCGGGCTTGAAGCCCTCGGTGACCAGCTCGTGGCCGGCCATCAGGCGGATCGTCTTGGAGATCGAGGACGGGGCGGCGGCCAGCTGCACCAGGGCGGTGACCACGTCGTAGTCGAGCGAGCGCGGGTAGACCTGGCCGACGGAGGTGAAGGCCTGGGCGAAGCCGAGGTGGGCGGCGATCCGCTGTTCCAGGTCGGCCAGCTTGGCGGCGTCGCCGCCCAGCAGGTCGAGCATGTCCTGGGCGGTGCCGACCGGGCCCTTGATGCCGCGCAGCGGGTAGCGGCCCAGCAGGTCCTCAAGGCGGTCGTAGGCGACCAGCAGTTCGTCGGCCGCGGTGGCGAAACGCTTGCCCAGAGTGGTCGCCTGCGCGGCGACGTTGTGGGAGCGGCCGGCCATGACCAGCTCGGCGTGCTCGCCGGCCAGCTTGCCGAGGCGGGTGAGGACGGCGACCGTGCGGTCCCGGGCCAGTTCCAGCGAGAGCCGGATCTGGAGCTGCTCGACGTTCTCGGTGAGGTCGCGGGAGGTCATTCCCTTGTGGACGTGCTCGTGGCCGGCGAGGGCGTTGAACTCCTCGATCCGGGCCTTCACATCGTGCCGGGTGACCTTCTCGCGCTCGGCGATGGAGGCGAGGTCGACCGTCTCCAGGACGCGCTCGTAGTCGGCGAGGGCGGCGTCCGGAACCTCGATACCGAGGTCCTTCTGGGCGCGCAGGACGGCGAGCCACAGCCGCCGCTCCAGCGTCACCTTGTACTCGGGGGACCACAGGACGGCGAGCTCCGCGGAGGCGTAGCGGCCGGCCAGGACATTGGGGATGCGGGGCTTGGCTGTCACGTGGAGGAATTCTACTTGGGCCGCGGCTGTGTATTTACGCAGGTAGGGACCCGGCCCCCGATTGTGCCTTGCTACGAGAGCGGGTCGGCCGCCGGAGTCTCGAACGGCAGCAGCTCCGGGCGCTTGGCCGGGCGGCCGTCACCGCTGGAGCGGCCCGTCAGGCGGCGGCCGACCCAGGGGATGAGGTGTTGCCGGGCGAAGCTCAGGTCCTGGGAACGGCGCACGGCCCAGCCCGGCGGCACCGCGGCCGGCAGTTCGGCGCGCCAGTCCTCCTCGGGCGGCAGACCCAGGGTCTGCCACACGGCCTCGGCGACCCTGCGGTGGCCCTCGGCCGTCAGGTGCAGCCGGTCGACGTCCCACATGCGCTGATCGGCGAGCGCGGGGGCCCCGTACAGGTCCACCACCAGCGCCCCGTGCTGCTCCGCGAGCTCCTCGATGATGGCGAAGAGCTCTTCCATGCGGGGCCGGAACCGCTCCATCACCGGCCCGTTGCGCCCGGGGGAGCGCATCAGGACGAGGTGCTTGCAGGAGGGGGCGAGGAGGGCCACGGCTTCTTCCAGCTGCCCGCGCACCCGGCCCATGTCGACCTTGGGGCGCAGCGCGTCGTTCAGCCCGCCCACCAGGGTCACCACGTCGGCGCCCATCGCCGCTGCCAGGGGGGCCTGCTCCTCGGTGATCTGTCCGATCAGCTTGCCGCGGACCGCGAGGTTCGCGTAGCGGAAGCCGGGCGCGCGGTTGGCGAGCCGGGCGGCGAGCAGATCGGCCCAGCCCCGGTAGGAGCCGTCCGGGAGCGCGTCGGACATGCCCTCGGTGAAGGAGTCGCCGACAGCGACAAAACTGGTGTAAGACGCATTCATCTCCATGGCGGGAGCGATGCTACCGCGCAGTACCCCTGTCCCGTAGGCGGGGCAGGGGTACGCGACGTCGTCACCGTCAGGCGGAGGCCGGCCTGCCGAACAGCTCGCGCAGCACGTCCTCCATGGTCACCAGGCCCGTCATGGCGCCGTCGGGCCCGAGTACCGCCGCCAGATGCGTACGGCTGCGCCGCATGGCGGTCAGCACGTCGTCCAGCGGGGTCTCGGCGCGCACCTGCGCGATTGGCCGCAGCGCGGACACCGGGAACGGCTGGTCGCGTTCCGTCGAGACCGCGTCCAGGGTGTCCTTGACGTGCAGGTAGCCGAGGATCCTGTGGTCCGCGTCGACCACGGGGAAGCGCGAGTACCCCGACTTCGCGGACAGCCGCTCCAGCCCGGCCGGCGTGATGCCCTCCCCGGCCGAGACCACCCGGTGCGCCGGCAGCACCACATCGGTGACCGGCCGGCGCCCCAGCTCAAGGGCGTCGTGCAGCCGCTCGCTGGCCCGCTCGTCGATGAGCCCGGCGGCACTGGAGTCCTTGACGATCAGGGCCAGCTCGTCGTCCGAGAAGGTCGCCAAGACCTCGCCCTTCACATCCACCCGCAGCAGCCGCAGCAGGGCGTTGGCGAAGGCGTTGATCGCGAAGATCACCGGCCTCAGCGCCCGGGTCAGCGTCACCAGCGGCGGCCCCAGCAGCAGCGCGGTGCGCACCGGCTCGGCCAGCGCCACGTTCTTCGGCACCATCTCGCCGAAGAGCATGTGCAGGTACGTCGCCAGCGACAGCGCCACCACGAAGGAGATCGCGTGCGACACGCCGCCCGGTACCCCGAAGAAGTCGAACACCGGGGTCAGCAGGTGCGCGATGGCCGGCTCGGCCACCACACCCAGCACCAGGGTGCACAGCGTGATGCCCAGCTGGGCCGCCGCCATCAGCGCCGACACGTGCTCCAGGCCCCACACCACGGCGCGGGCCCGCCGGTCGCCCTGTTCGGCGTACGGCTCGATCTGGCTGCGCCGGACCGAGATCAGAGCGAACTCCGCGCCGACGAAGAAGGCGTTGACGACCAGGGTCGCCAGGCCGATCAGCAGCTGGATCGCGGTCATCGGGTCCCCCTCCCACCCTCGTCAGCCGGCTCCACCGGCGCGTGCAGCAGCACCCGCGCGGCCCGCCGCCCGCTCGCGTCCACCACGTCGAGGCGCCAGCCGTCCAGCTCCAGGCTGTCGCCGACGGCCGGGATCCGGCCCAGCTCGGTCGCTATCAGTCCGGCGAGCGTCTCGTACGGGCCGTCCGGCACCCGCAGCCCTATCCGCCGCAGCTGGTCTGTGCGCGCGGCGCCGTCCGCGGAGTACAGGAGGCGCCCGGAGGCGTCCGTACCGGCCGGGGCCAGGTCCGGGGTCTCGTGCGGGTCGTGCTCGTCGCGGACCTCGCCGACGACCTCCTCGACGATGTCCTCCAGCGTGGCCACACCGGCCGTGCCGCCGTACTCGTCGATCACCACGGCCATCGTCTGCTTGCCGGACAGCCAGTCCAGCAGCCGGTCCACCGTCAGCGACTCCGGTACGAGGAGAGGCTCGCGCAGCAGCTGGGAGACCGGGTGGCGGTGCCGCTCCTCGGCCGGAAGCGCCAGGACGTCCTTGATGTGGACGGTGCCCACCACCGAGTCGAGGCTGCCCCGGTAGACGGGGAAGCGCGAGAGGCCGGTGGCCAGGGTCGCGTTCGCCACGTCCTCGGCGGTGGTCTGCACGTCGAGGGCGGTCACCTGGACGCGCGGGGTCATCACGTTCTCCGCGGTCAGGTCGGCCAGGTTCAGGGTCCGCACGAAAAGCTCGGCGGTGTCCTTCTCCAGCGCGCCCGCCCTGGCCGAGTGCCGCGCCAGTGCCACCAGCTCCTGGGGGGTGCGCGCGGAGGCCAGTTCCTCGGCCGGTTCGAGGCCGAACCGGCGCACCGTGTGGTTCGCGGTGCTGTTCAGATGGCCGATGAGCGGCTTGAAGACCCGGCTGAAGACCCGTTGCGCGGTGGCCACCCGTTTGGCGATGGCCAGCGGCGATGAGATCGCCCAGTTCTTGGGCACCAGCTCGCCGACGACCATCAGTACCACGGTCGACAGCACGGTGCTGAGGATGAGGGCGGTGGAGGAGGCGGTGCTCTCCGACAGTCCCATGGCCTTGAACGGGCCCTCCAGCAGGGCGGCGATCGAGGGCTTGGAGATCATGCCGATGACCAGGCCGGTCACGGTGATGCCGAGCTGGGCGCCGGAGAGCTGGAACGTCAGGCTGCGGACCGCTGCCAGGGCGCTGTCGGCGCCGCGCTCGCCGCGCTCGACGGCTCGTTCGAGCTCGCTGCGCTCGATGGTGGTCAGCGAGAACTCGGCCGCGACGAAGACTCCGCAGGCAAGGCAGAGCAGCAGCGCCACGACGAGCAGGAGCACTTCGGTCATCGGTCGTTCACCTCCGTCCCATGATCAGCCAGGAGGAGGGGTGCCGCGCGATGTCGGGTACTTGGAGGCTCGCCCATGGGCGGACGCTCACACCTTTCACTCAAGAGGAACTGTTGCCTACATGGTAAAGGACAGGCAAAGGCGATGGATCATTCTTTTGGCGGAGCGCACCCGGATGATGGGATCCTCATATGAGCGATCTCCGCGTCGGGCCCGCGTCCACGGCCGATCTCACCGCCGTGCTGGACTTCTGGAAAACGGCCGCCGAGGGAACGAGTATCAGCGACGACCTGGCCGGCGTCGAGCGGCTCCACGACCGCGACCCGCACGCGCTGCTGCTCGCATGGCGCGACGGCGAACTGGTCGGCACCGTGATCGCCGGGTTCGACGGCTGGCGCTGCCACATGTACCGGCTCGCCGTGCACCCGGAGCACCGCCGCCGGGGAATCGGCTCGGCACTGCTGGCCGCCGCCGAGGAGCGCTTCGCGGCGCTGGGCGGGCGGCGCGTGGACGCGATGGTGCTCGACCGCAACGAGCAGGCCCACCGGGCGTGGGAGGCGGGCGGCTACCACCCCGAGGAGCACTGGACGCGCTGGGTCAAGCCGATGAGGTAGACGAGGTAGGTGTTACTCGGGGGACCGGCGGGCCGTGCCGATGACGCAGTACGAGGTGGGCAGGGCCGGGCCGCGGTCGGGCAGCCGGAAGCTGCGCCGCGAGACGATCCGGAAGCCGGCGGCCTCGATGGCGGCGAGGGGGTCGCGGGCGGTGTGGCACCCGCCGAAGAGGTGGGGCCAGATGGTCCGGTCCAGCGTGCGCTGGAGGGTGGCCATGCCGGGGCGGTCGGGGGCCAGGCCGTGCTCGAAGAAGCGCAGCTCGGCGTCGGGGCGGAGCACGCGGTGGAGCTCCGCGAGGGAGCGGGCCAGGTCTCGTACGGTGCACAGCACGAGGGAGGCGACGGCGCCGTCGAAGGCCTCGCTCTTGACGGGGAGGGCCTCGGCGGCGCCGGGTACGACGTCCACGGGAACCTCGGAGCGGAGGGCGGCCTCGACCGCGAGGCGGCGGAGGGTGCGTTCGGGTTCGACGGCGACCACTTCGGACACGGCGCGGGGGTAGTGGGCGAAGTTGAGGCCGTTGCCGGCGCCGATCTCGATGACGCGGCCGGAGAGGCCGTGCAGGAGTTCGCGGCGGAGGGGGGCGATTCCGCCGCGGGTGTCGGCCTGGACGCTTATGCGGGCGTAGAAGCGGGCGAAGAGGGGGTGGTGGACGGCGTCATGGGGCGGGGGCGGGTTGTTGCGCGGTTGCATGACGGGCCTCCGGGGGTGGGAACGCCGGTGCGCTGGCCGCCTCTGCGCTGGCCGCTGTGTGGAGGGGCGCGTACCACCAGGTTGCCCGGTATTGGGCGGGTCATCCCTCCGGGGCCGTGCCTTGCCTGGCCGGGGCCTGGCCGGGCCTTGGCCGGGGTTTGCCGGGAGCGGTGTGGGGGCTGGTGACGGGGGCGGGGTGGGGTGTTGTCCGGGACTGCATGATTTTTGGCGCCCTGGCCGGGTGGACATGCGGGGCGGGACTGCGCGCCACAAATCACGTTTTACGTCCCGGACAACACCCCACCCCGCCCCCGGCACCGGGAGTGTCCCGCGCGGCCCTGGCCGGGAAGGGGTTCGGCGCCGCCCCGGCACCGGGAGAGTCAGTCCGGCCCTGGCCCGGGAAGGGTTCGGCGCCGCCGCCTGGTCCGGCAGGGTTCGGAGCGTTGGCGGTCGTGGACGGCGGGGGGTGGTTAAGACGGCCAGGTGGACAGGAAGGTGGGCTGGGACCAGGTGCCGTGGAGGGGTGGGGCCAGCCAGGTGGGGGCCGATGTGCGGAAGGTGGTGGGGGACAGGGTGCCCGCGCCCTGCGGGACGGCGCCCAGGAGGGGGGTGGCCGCGACCTTCGGGAGGTCGGCCAGGTTGCAGCGGGAGGCCAGGTCCGGGGAGGCGGGCCAGCTGCCGATCACCACGCCCAGTGCCTCCAACTGCCGGGCGCGCAGGGCTTCCGCCGTGAGCGCTGTGGAGTTGAGGGTGCCGAGCGCCGCCGGGGTGACGATCAGGACCGGGGCCGAGAGGAGCCGGGCGGCGTCGGCCAGGGTGTGGCCCGCCTCGTCGAAGCGGACCAGGAGGCCGCCCGCGCCTTCGACCAGGACCAGGTCATGGTCCAGGGCGAGTCGCTCCGCCGCCTCCGCGATGTCGCCGGGCGACAGCGTGGGCAGGCCCGAGCGGCTGGCTGCCCTGTCCGGGGCCAACGGCTCCGGGTAGCGGGCCAGTTCCACGCCCGTCACCCCCGCCCCCGCCAGGCGTATCACTTCGGCGGTGTCGCCCGGTTCGGTGGGGCCGACGCCCGTCTGGGCGGGCTTGAGGACCGCCACCGAGCGGCCAGCGGCCACCGCGGAGGCCGCGATCGCCGAGGTGACCACCGTCTTGCCGATTTCCGTGCCGGTGCCCGACACGACGATCACCGTCATGGCTCAGCCCTCCCGTGCCGCCGCGAGCACCGCGCGGCAGATGCGGGACACGTCGGCGTCGCCCGTGACGTACGGGGGCATCGTGTAGATCAGGTCCCGGAACGGGCGCAGCCAGACGCCCTCCCGGACCGCCGCCCGCGTGGCGAGGGACACGTCGGCCTCGTGGTCGAGTTGGACGACGCCGATCGCGCCCAGCACTCGGACATCCCGGACACCGGGGAGGTTCGCTGCCGGAGCCAGCCCTTCCAGGAGGCCCGCCTCGATGCGCTTGATCTCGCGCTGCCAGTCCTGGCTGAGGAGGAGGCCGATCGAGGCCAGCGCCACGGCCGTGGCCAGGGGGTTGCCCATGAACGTCGGCCCGTGGGCCAGGACCGGGACCTCGCCCTGGGAGATGCCGGCCGCCACCCGCTCCGTGCAGATGGTGGCCGCCAGGGTGAGGTAGCCGCCGGTCAGGGACTTGCCCACGCACATCACGTCCGGGGTGATCCCCGCGTGGTCCGCCGCGAACAGGGCCCCGGTGCGGCCGAAGCCGGTCGCGATCTCGTCCAGGATCAGGAGGACGTCGAACTCGTCGCACAGCTCGCGCAGTACGCGGAGGTAGCCCGGATTGTGGAAGCGCATGCCGCCCGCGCCCTGGACCACCGGCTCCACGATCATCGCCGCCAGCTCGTCGGCGTGTGCGGTGAACAGGGAGCGCAGGTGGGCCACGTAGGACGGGTCCACCTCGGTGTCGAAGCCGCTCGGCGGGGCGTCGGCAAAGAGCTGGCGCGGGAGGACGCCCGACCACAGCTCGTGCATCCCGCCCTCGGGGTCGCAGACGGCCATCGGCTGCCAGGTGTCCCCGTGGTAGCCGCCCCGCCAGGTGAGGAGGCGGGTCTTCCCCGTCCGGCCGAGTGAACGCCAGTACTGGAGGCACATCTTCACCGCGACTTCGACCGAGACCGAGCCCGAGTCGGCGAGGAAGACGTGTTCCAGCCCCGGCGGGGTGATCTCGACCAGCTTGGCGGCCAGCCGGACGGCGGGCTCGTGGGTGAGCCCGCCGAACATCACGTGTGACATGCGGCCGAGTTGGTCGGTCGCGGCCTCGTTCAGCGCCGGGTGGTTGTAGCCGTGGATCGCCGACCACCAGGAGGACATGCCGTCGACCAGTTCGTCCTGGCCCTCCGAGGCCTCGGCGAGCCGCAGCCGGACACCCGAGGCGGAGGAGACGACCAGCGGCGCCTGCCGCCCGGGCATCGGGCCGTACGGGTGCCAGACGTGCTGCCGGTCCAGGGCGAGTAGTTCCGAGGCCGGCAGCGGGTCGTGGCGGTGGTGCTCAGGCATTGGGGGCGAGATCCGTTCCCGCGCCGCGGCGGCGCACGGCCACCAGCTCCGGACGCACCTCGCCCGCATCCGCCTGAGCCGGAACGGGGACCTCGTGCTCGGAGTGCTCGGAGTGCTCGGAGCGACCAGAGCTACCGGAGCAGCCTCCGCACGCCGAACCGCAGCCCGCCTCATCGGCGGAGCCCGCCGAGCCCGCGGAACCGCCGCACACCGAGCCGCCGCCGCCGCCGTGCGAGCCGCAGCCCCCCGCCCCGGCCGCCGCGTCGGAGCGGTGCGCGGGAAGGGTCGACGTACCGGCGCCCTCCACCTCGAAACCGGCGTCGGCGATCATGTCGAGGTCGGCCTGACCGGCCTGGCCCTCGCTGGTGAGGTAGTCGCCGAGGAAGATCGAGTTGACCAGGTGCAGAGCGAGGGGCTGCATCGTGCGCAGGTGCACCTCGCGGCCGCCCGCCAGCCGGACCTCCGCGTCGGGGCAGACGAAGCGCACCATCGCCAGGATCCGCAGCGCGCGCTGCGGGGTGAGGTTCCACTCCTTGGCGAGCGGAGTGCCCTCGAAGGGGATCAGGAAGTTGACCGGCACCGAGTCCGGGTCGAGCTCGCGCAGCGAGTAGACGACGTCGACCAGGTCCTCGTCGCTCTCGCCCATGCCCGCGATCAGGCCCGAGCAGGCCGACAGCCCCGCCGCGTGTGCCTTCTGCACGGTGTCGACGCGGTCCGCGTACGTGTGGGTCTTGGTGATCTGACCGTACGTGGCCTCGGAGGTGTTGAGGTTGTGGTTGTACGCGTCGGCGCCGGCGTCCTTCAGCCGCTCCGCCTGGCCGTCCGAGAGCAGACCCAGGCAGGCGCAGACCTCGATGCCCTCGTTCTGCTCCTTGATCGCCTCGATGGTCTTGCCGACCCGGTCCACGTCCCGGTCCGTCGGACCGCGGCCGCTCGCCACCAGGCAGACCCGCTTCGCGCCACCCGCGACCCCGGCCGCGGCGGCCTGCGAGGCCTCCTCCGGTTTCAGCCACGTGTACTTGAGGATCTCCGCCTTCGAGCCCAGGCGCTGGGAACAGTAGGAGCAGTCCTCCGGGCAGAGCCCAGACTTCAGGTTGACCAGGTAGTTCAGCTTGACCCGACGCCCGAACCACTGGCGGCGCACCTTGCCGGCCGCGGCCACAACGTCGAGCAGTTCGTCGTCAGAGGTCGCCAGCACGGCGAGTGCCTCTTCGCGGGTCGGCAGCTCGCGCCGCAGCCCCTTGTCCACCAGGGTGTTCAGCAGGTCCATGGTCCCGATCCTGGACCACACGACCACTCCCGGCCAAGGAGAGATCGGACAACATGGCCGGAACGGAGTGTGTGTATCACCACACCTGACGCACGAGTCACGGCGATTAGGGTCGGTCGAAGCTCTGTGGACAGCCGACAAAACGCGAGGACCCGCCGATGCCCCAGCACACCCCCGACGCCGTGGATGTCTTCGCCTGGATCGACGACGCCGAGAAGGCCCGTGAGCAGGCAGGACTTGTCCGGACGCTGCGCCCCCGCCCGGCCGCCTCACCACTGCTGGACCTGGCGAGCAACGACTACCTCGGTTTGTCCCGGCACCCCGAGACCGTCCGGGGCGCGCGGGAGGCGGCCGAACGCTGGGGCGCCGGAGCCACTGGATCGCGTTTGGTCACCGGCACGACCGAGCTTCATGCGGAGCTCGAGCGGGAGCTCGCCGCTTACTGCGGCTTCGAGGCCGCGCTCGTGCTCTCCTCCGGGTACGCCGCCAACCTCGCCGCCGTCACCGCGCTCAGCGACCGGGGCACCCTGGTCGTCTCGGACGCCGGGAACCACGCCTCGATCGTCGACGGCTGCCGCCTCTCGCGCGCCGAGACCGCGGTGATCCCGCACTCCGACCCGGACACCGCGCGCAAGACGCTCGCCTCGCACGAGGGCAGGGCGCTGCTGGTCAGCGACTCGGTGTTCTCCGTGGACGGCGACGCCGCCCCGCTCGCCGCGTATGCCGCGGCCTGCCGTGACGAAGGCGCGGCGCTGCTCGTGGACGACGCGCACGGGCTGGGCGTGCTGGGCGAGGGCGGCCGGGGAGCGCTGTACGCAGCCGGTCTCGCGGGCGCGCCCGGGGTGGTCGCCACGCTGACCCTGTCGAAGTCGCTGGGCAGCCAGGGCGGCGCCGTGCTCGGGCCGGCCAAGGTGATCCGGCACCTGATCAACACGGCCCGGACCTTCATCTTCGACACCGGGCTGGCCCCGGCCGCCGCGGGCGCGGCGCTGGCGAGCCTGCGCCTGCTCCAGCGGGAACCGGAGCGCGCGGGCCTGGCCCGCGAGGTGGCCGACCGGTTGTACGGACGGCTCACCGCGTCCGGCCTGACCGCGGCCCGGCCGGACGCGGCCGTGGTGTCGGTGCGGGCCCCGTCGGCTTCGGCGGCACTGCGCTGGGCCGCCGACTGCCGCGAGGCAGGTCTGTCCGTGGGGTGCTTCCGTCCGCCGTCGGTGCCGGACGGTATCTCCCGGCTGCGGCTGACGGCTCGGGCCGATCTCACGGGGGACGAGATCAACCGGGCCGTTGAGACGATCCTGCGGACCGCTCCGGCCGGAGCCACGGACCGGTAGGCGGAGTTACGCGAGCCCGTCCGCCCGTACACAGGCGAGGAAGCCGTCCCAGGCCGGCCCGGTGAAGAGCACGGCCGGGCCGTCCGTCCGCTTGGAGTCGCGAACGGCGAGCAGGCCGCCGCTGAGGGCGGCCGCTTCCACGCAGTTGTTCATTCCGGTGCTGCGGCTGCTCCGCCGCCACCGCGCGCTGATCAGAAGTCCGCTGGTGGATAAGGGGGTTGCGGACACGGGGGTGCCTCCTTACGCGTCGTCAGCGAGTGAGCTGATGAGATCCGACGAGTCACGGGGCGGGAGGGCGTGCGCCTGGATGGTGCGGAACGCGGCGCTGTACGCCTCAAGGTCTTCCTTCCGCTCCAGATAGAGGCTACTCGTCAAATGGTCGAGTACCACCACATCCAGATCGGCGATGTTCGGAAATGAGAAAATGACAAACGGTCCAGTCAGGCCGAGATGTCCCCCCACGCTGAACGGCAGCACCTGCAAATCCACTTGAGGCAGCCGGGCCACCTCCACCAGATGCCGCAGCTGCTCCGCCATCACCCGGGGCCCGCCGATCTGGCGGCGCAGCACCGCCTCGTCCAGCACCGCACTCAGCTTCAGCGGCGGATCCGCCCGCAGTACGGACTGACGTGCCAGCCGTACGTCGACCAGCGCGTCCACCTTCGGCTCCGGGAGCCCGCCCAGCGCGGCCCGGGTCACGGCCCGCGCGTACCCGGGGGTCTGCAAGAGGCCGGGCACGACCGAGAGCTCCACGGTACGGGCCGACCGGGCCCCGGCCTCCAGGCTGATGAAATCCCGGTACTCCTGCGGCAGCAGCCCCCTGTAGTCGTGCCACCACTGGCGGCCGCGCCCGGTGTCGGAGTCGGGCGCGGGGCCGGCCGCCGAGGCCGACAGGGCCTCCAGCAGGGCCCGCTGCTGGGCGCTCACCACGTCTCCGTAGGCATCGAGGAGCAGCCGGATGTCCTCCGGTTTCACGCCACTGCGCCCCGTCTCGATCCGGCTGACTTTCGACTGGTGCCACCCCACGATCCGGGCCACCTCACCGCTGGTGAGCCCGGACCGGTCGCGCAGGGCGCGCAGTTCCTCGCCGAGCTTGCGTCGGCGTACCGCGGGACCGTGCTGCATACCCGCTCTCCTTCCACCGGCACAGCTCGCACCAGTCTGCCGTCCAAATACGCTCTTCCGTAGCAGAGTTCACCGCATTGAGCGACAGATATATGCATATCTTGGGAGAACGGCAGAAACGGCGGCACGATGGGTGGCACTCTGGCGCTCAGTACAGATCCGGGGCGGCTGCGCTCCGGTGGGAAAGGGACGTCGCCATGGCAGATCAGCAGGAAGTATCCGTCACTCTGCCGAGCGATCCCGCTTCGGTCGCTGCCGCCCGCCGCCTCGTCGCGGAGGTGCTGAGCGAATGGGGACTGCCCGAGGACGCCGAGACCGCCGACACCGTCCGGCTGATCGTCTCGGAGCTCGCGACCAACTCCGTCCAGCACACCTTCGGCCAGTCGCCCACCTTCACCGTCGATGTCCGGCTGGAGCGCGGGGAGTGGCTCCGCGTCGGAGTGACGGACAGTCACCCGCGCTGGCCCAGGCGCCTTCCCGCGGCCGTCCAGCAGGACAACGGCCGTGGGATGGTCATCATCCGGTGGCTCACGGCCGAGGCGGGCGGCCGGCTCTCCGTCAGCCCCACCGAGGACGGCGGCAAAACGGTGTGGATCGCGCTGCCCTGGCCGGTCGGCGCCCCGGTGAAGAGCCCAACGGGCTGCTGATCCGGCTTTCGGTCAGAGGAGGCCGCGCTCCGCGGCGCCGCGCTCTATGCACAGCTCATTGCCCTCCGGGTCCGCGAGGACCACCCAGCCCATGACGCCGTCCTCGGCGCGCCGGTCGTCGACGATCCTCGCACCGAGCCCGATCAGCCGCAGAACGGTCTCGTCCCGGGTGCCCGAGGGCGGCTGGATGTCCAGGTGGACCCGGTTCTTCACGGACTTGGCGTCCGGCACCCGGATGAACAGCAGTCCCGGCGCCCCGGGCTGCCCCGGCTCCAGCAGGATCTCGTCGTCGCCCTCCACATCGTCCGGGTGAATCGCATAGCCCGTCACGGCCGACCAGAACTCGGCCGTCTTGTACGGGTCGAGGGCGTCGAAGGTGATGTGGCGGACGGGATTGAGAAACATGCGTCTCCTTGATGGCGGGTCTGTATACGGGAACCCGGTCCGGGCGCCCGGGGGCTGAGCCGGGTACCTTCCCGAAACGTGGGTTAACTCAGCGGAAAAGTGCGGCCCCTAGCGTGGCGGCCACGGTTCTCCGCCAATGATCACCCATGTGCAGGCAAAGCGACGGTGGTCGGGACGGAAAGCCTCTCTCTGCGTTGGGCAAGACATGCTTGGCTCGGATATGCGCAGGTCAACAAAGCGTTGACGGCCGCTAGGGTCGGCTCGGCACGGAGTTGATCTTGTCCCGGAAGCTTGGTGATACGTGTGCAATTGACACCGCATGAGCAGGAGAGACTGCTCATCCACGTGGCCGCCGACGTGGCCGCGAAGCGAAGGGCGCGCGGGGTCCTGCTCAACCATCCTGAGGCGATCGCCCTGATCACATCGCACATCCTCGAAGGCGCCCGCGACGGGCGGACCGTGGCCGAGCTGATGGCCTCCGGCCGTACCGTGCTCAGCCGCGAGGAGGTCATGGAGGGGATCCCCGAGATGATCCACGACGTCCAGGTCGAGGCGACCTTCCCGGACGGCACCAAACTCGTCACCGTCCACGACCCGATCGTCTGAAGGGCGTACCCCCATGATCCCCGGCGAAATCGCCTACGGGGACGGTCCGGTGCGCCTGAACGAGGGCCGCCCCGTCACCCGCCTCACCGTCCTCAACGCGGCCGACCGGCCCGTCCAGGTCGGCTCCCACTACCACTTCGCCGAGGCCAACCCCGGCCTGGACTTCGACCGCGCGGCCGCCCGCGGGCTGCGCCTCAACATCGCCGCCGGCACCGCCGTCCGCTTCGAGCCGGGCATCCCGGTCGCGGTGGAACTCGTACCCCTCGGAGGGCTGCGCGCCGTACCGGGGCTGCGCGGGGAGACCGGAGGGCCGCTCGATGACTGACATCTCCCGCCAGGTGTACGCCGACCTCTTCGGGCCGACCGTCGGGGACCGGATCCGGCTCGCCGACACCGACCTGTTCGTCGAGATCGAACAGGACCTCGGCGGCGGCCCCGGCCGGGCCGGTGACGAGGCCGTCTTCGGCGGCGGCAAGGTGATCCGCGAGTCCATGGGCCAAGCCCGCACCACCCGTGCCGAGGGCGCCCCCGACACCGTGATCACCGGGGTGGTGATCCTCGACCACTGGGGCATCGTCAAGGCCGACCTCGGCATCCGGGACGGCCGGATCTGCGGCATCGGCAAGGCCGGCAACCCCGACACCATGGACGGGGTGGACCGCGCACTCGTCATCGGCCCCGAGACCGAGATCATCGCGGGCAACGGGAAGATCGTCACCGCCGGCGCCATCGACGCCCACGTGCACTTCATCTCCCCGACCATCATCGACGAGGCCCTCGCCTCCGGAATCACCACCCTCGTCGGCGGCGGCACCGGACCCGCCGACGGCACCAAGGCCACCACCGTCACCCCCGGACCGTGGCACGCGGCCCGGATGTTCGCGGCGCTGGAGGCCTACCCCGTGAACATCGGCCTGCTCGGCAAGGGCAACACCATGTCCCGCGAGGGCATGTACTCCCAGCTGCGCGGCGGCGCCCTCGGCTTCAAGCTCCACGAGGACTGGGGGTCCACCCCCGCCGTCATCGACGCCTGCCTGAGCGTCTGCGAGGAGACCGGTGCCCAGGCCGCCATTCACACGGACACCCTCAACGAGGCCGGATTCGTCGCCGACACCCTCGCCGCCATCGCGGGTCGGACCATCCACTCGTACCACACCGAGGGCGCCGGCGGGGGGCACGCCCCGGACATCATCACCGTGGTCTCCGAGCCGAACATCCTGCCCAGCTCCACCAACCCGACGCGGCCGCACACCGTCAACACGGTCGAGGAACACCTCGACATGCTGATGGTCTGCCACCACCTCAACCCGGCCGTCCCCGAGGACCTCGCCTTCGCCGAGTCGCGGATCCGGCCCTCGACGATCGCCGCCGAGGACATCCTGCACGACCTCGGCGCCATCTCCATCATCTCCTCCGACTCCCAGGCCATGGGCCGGGTCGGTGAGGTCGTGCTGCGCACCTGGCAGACCGCCCATGTGATGAAGAAGCGGCGCGGATTCCTGCCCGGTGACGGGCCCGCCGACAACCACCGGGCCCGGCGCTACGTCGCCAAGTACACGATCAACCCCGCCGTGGCCCAGGGCCTCGCGCGCGAGATCGGCTCGGTCGAGACCGGAAAGCTCGCCGACCTGGCGCTGTGGAACCCCGCCTTCTTCGGGGTCAAACCCGAGCTGGTCATCAAGGGCGGCCAGATCGCCTACGCGCAGATGGGCGACGCCAACGCCTCCATCCCCACCCCGCAGCCGGTCCTGCCCCGCCCGATGTTCGGCAGCCACGGCCGCGCGCCCGGCCTGAACTCGGTCAACTTCACCGCGCAGGCCGCGCTCGACGACGGGCTGCCCGAACGGCTGGGACTGGCGAAGGAGTTCGTCGCCATCGAGAGCACCCGCAAGGTGACCAAGGCGGACATGCGCAACAACGACGCCATGCCCAGGGTCGAGGTGGACGCCGACACCTTCACCGTCACCATCGACGGGGAGGCCGTGGAGCCGGCGCCCGCGGTGGAACTGCCCATGGCACAGAGATACTTCCTCTTCTGATGAGTCTCGCCGCGCTGCTCGTCCTCGCCGACGGCCGCTTCCCCGCCGGAGGGCACGCCCACTCCGGCGGGGCCGAGGCCGCCTGCAAGGCGGGCCGGATCCACGACGCCGCCACCCTCGCGGAGTTCTGCCGTGGCAGGCTCCACACGGCGGGGCTCACCGCTGCCGGGCTCGCCGCGGCCGCCGCCCTCGGGCTCGACCCGGCGGAGCTCGACGCCGCGGCGGACGCCCGCACCCCCTCGCCCGCCCTGCGCACCGCCGGGCGGCGGCTGGGCCGGCAGCTGCTGCGGGCCGCCCGGGCCACCTGGCCCGCCGCCGAACTCGACGCGCTGGCCGCCGCCTTCCCGCGCGGGGCACACCAGCCCGTGGTGCTCGGCCTGACCGCCCGGGCGGCCGGGCTCGGGCCGCGTGACGCCGCGCACGTGGCCGCGTACGAGAGCGTGGGCGGGCCGGCGACCGCGACCGTACGGCTGCTGGGCCTCGACCCGTTCGAGGCGAGCGGGGTACTGGCCCGCCTGGCCCCCGAACTCGACGCCGTCGCCGCCCAGGCGGAGGCGGCCGCCCTGCGCGCCCGCTCGGAAGGCCCGGACGCCCTGCCCGCGGCCTCCTCGCCCCTGCTGGAGATCGCGGCCGAGGTCCATGCCGACTGGCCGGTACGCCTCTTCGCCTCCTGAGCGCCCCGACCGGCCCGAACCCCCACCACCTCAAGGAGAACCCGTGCACCTCGACCACGGTGTGACCTACCCCCACCGCCACACCCACAGCGCCGCCCCGCTGCGGCCGGACGGTTCGCGCCGTGCCCTGCGCATCGGACTCGGCGGCCCCGTCGGATCCGGGAAGACCGCGACCGTCGCCGCCCTCTGCCACGCGCTGCGCACCGAACTGTCCATGGCCGTCGTCACCAACGACATCTACACCCGTGAAGACGCCGAGTTCCTGCTCCGCGAGGCCGTCCTGCCGCCCGAACGGATCACCGCCGTCGAGACCGGGGCCTGCCCGCACACCGCCATCCGCGACGACATCTCCGCCAATCTGGAGGCGGTCGAGGAACTGGAGGAGAACGTCGGCCCGCTCGACCTGATCCTCGTCGAGTCCGGCGGTGACAACCTCACCGCCACCTTCTCCCGCGGGCTGGTGGACGCCCAGATCTTCGTCATCGACGTGGCCGGCGGGGACGACATCCCGCGCAAGGGCGGCCCCGGCGTCACCACCGCCGACCTGCTCATCGTCAACAAGACCGACCTCGCCCCCCACGTCGGCTCCGACCTGGACCGGATGGCCCGCGACGCCGCCGAGCAGCGCGGTGAACTGCCCGTCGCCTTCCAGTCGCTGCGCGGCCCCGACGGCATCGCCCCGGTGGCCGACTGGGTGCGCGAGCGGATCGCCGCCTGGGTCCGCCGGTGACCGCGCCGGTAATCAGCACGCCGGCCCTCGCCACCGCGGGCCTGCGGGCCACCGCCCGGATCGGCGCCGTCGCCGACGGGCGGGGCGGCACCGCCCTGCCCCTGCTAGCCGGGGAGGGGCCGCTCGCGCTGCGCCGCACCCGGGGCGCGGTCGGCGAGGCCGGGGTCATGCTGGTCGGCGCGATGAGCGCCCCGCTGGGCGGTGACCACCTCACCGTCGAGGCCACCACCGGCCCGGGGGCGCGGCTGTCCCTCGCCTCGGCGGCGGCCACCCTGGCGCTGCCCGGCCGGGGCGGTGAGCCCGCGCGGTACGACGTACGGCTGACCCTGGCGGAGGACTCGGCCGTGCGGTGGCTGCCGGAGCCGCTGGTCTCCGTACGCGGCAGCGACCTGCGCGTCCGCACCCGCGCCGAACTCGCCCCCACCGCCCGGCTGCTGCTGCGCGAGGAGCAGGTGCTGGGACGCACCGGCGAGGCCGGGGGGCTGCTGAGCAGCCGGCTCACCGTCGCCCGCGACGGCCGCCCGCTGCTGGACCAGGAGCTGGCCTGCGGCCCCGGCGCGCCCGCCGGCTGGGACGGCCCGGCGGGGCTGGCGGGCCACCGCGCACTCGGTCAACTCCTCGTCGTGGACCCGGCCTTCGCGCAGTCACCGCCGACCGCCGCAGTGCTGGGGGAGTTCGCGGCGGTCACCCCGCTGGCCGGTCCTGCCGTCCTCGTCACCGCACTGGCCCAGGACGCCCTCCGGTTGCGCGAGCTGCTCGACGCGGCCTGTCGTACATACGGCTGGTGAGAGCCCCGGGACCGGGGACGAACCAGACACCGCTCAGCGGTACACACGTTTCCGGTTATCGGGTTGGCAAAGAACGCGCCCAGGCCCTGTCGCACGGCATCGGTCAGGAGCGAGGATCCCCCTGCACGTCGACGACCGAAACCGACGGCACTCGACCAACGCAGCCGCCCACGGCGGCACATGAGCAGGGGGAACAACCACGTGATACGCAACGCGGCGCTGGGCAGCGCCGCCACTTTGATCACCGGCGCGCTGGCGGCCGGCCTGCTGCTGGCCCCGTCCGCCTCGGCGGCCTCGGCCGGCCGCGACAACGGGAACGCGGAGGCGGTCGGCGCTCAGATCGCCGCCGCCCGCGCCGCCCGCGCGGGGATCGACTGGAAGGACTGCCCCGAGGACTGGGGCTTCGCGAAGCCCATCCAGTGCGGCTGGGTGAAGGTCCCGCTGGACTACCGCAAGCCGTTCGGCAAGACCATCGAGCTCGCGGTCGACCGGGCCGTCAGCACCGGTACCAAGGAGGAGCGCCAGGGCGCGCTCGTCTACAACCCGGGCGGCCCCGGCGGTTCCGGCATGCGCTTCCCGCGCCGGATCACCACCAAGAGCCCGCTGTGGGTCAACACCTCCAAGGCGTACGACTTCGTGGGCTTCGACCCCCGCGGCGTCGGCCACTCGGCTCCCATCTCCTGCATCGACCCGCAGGAGTTCGTGAAGGCCCCCAAGGCCGACCCGGTCCCGTCCAACGAGGCCGACAAGCTCGCCCAGCGCAAGCTCGCCGCGGAGTACGCGGACGGCTGCAAGGAGCGCAGCGGCGAGATGCTGCCGCACATGACGACGCCGAACACCGCGCGTGACCTCGACGTCATCCGCGCCGCCCTCGGCGAGAAGAAGCTGAACTACCTCGGCGTCTCGTACGGCACCTACCTCGGCGGGGTCTACGCGACCCTGTTCCCGACGCACGTGCGCCGCATGATCGTCGACAGCGTGGTCAACCCGGACCAGGACAACATCTGGTACGAGGCCAACCTCGGCCAGGACGTCGCCTTCCAGATGCGCTGGAACGACTGGCAGGACTGGGTCGCCAAGAACGACGCGTCCTTCCACATCGGCGACACCCGCGCCAAGGTCGAGGCCAAGTACCAGGAGCTGCGCGCCAAGGCCAAGGCGAACCCGATCGGCGGGGTCGTCGGCCCGGCCGAGCTCATCGGCTTCTTCCAGGGCGCCCCGTACTACGACTCCTCCTGGGTGCCCGTCGCCCAGACCTGGAGCAAGTACCTCGCCGGTGACGAGCAGGCCCTGGTCGACGCCATCGCCCCGGACATGACCGACATCCAGGGCAACGTCGCCTCGGAGAACGGCAACGCGGTCTACACCGCGGTCGAGTGCGCCGACGCCAAGTGGCCCACCAGCTGGACCAAGTGGGACCGGGACAACACCAAGCTGCACGAGAAGTACCCGTTCCTGACCTGGTCCAACGCGTGGATGAACCTGCCCTGCGCGACCTGGAAGTCCAAGCAGAGCACCCCGATCGAGGTCGGTGCCAAGCGCGGTCTGCCGCCGGTGCTGATCGTCCAGTCCGAGCGGGACGCGGCCACGCCGTACGACGGTGCGGTCTCCCTGCACCGCCGCCTCGCCGGCTCGCGTCTGATCACCGAGCAGAACGCCGGCTCGCACGGTGTCACCAGCCTGCTGAACCCCTGCATCAACACCCGGGTGGACACCTACCTGCTGACCGGCAAGGTCGACGCCAAGGACGTGACGTGCGCCCCGCACGCCACCCCGGTGGCGCCGGCCCCGGCCGCCGCGAAGTCGCTCGCCCGTGCCGCGGGCGCCGACGTCGCGGCGCGTGAGGAACTCCCGGCCGTTCGCTAAGGCCGGGCGGTACCCCGCGGGAGACCGCACAGCACGGGAGAGGGCTCAGCGCGTTCTGCGCCGGGCCTTCTTCCGTGCTTCCTCCTCCTCGGCCTTGACCTCGGCGGCGTACCGGTCGACGTACTCCTGGCCGGACAGTTCGAGGATCGCGTACATGATCTCGTCGGTGACGGCACGCAGGACGGCCCGCTCGCCCTCCAGTCCGGCGTACCGGGAGAAGTCCATCGGCCTGCCGAACCGGATCGTCACCCGCCTGATCTTCGGGATCTTCTGCCCGGGCGGCTGGATCTCGAAGGTGCCGAGCATCGCGCAGGGGATGACCGGCACCCCGGCGCCCAGCGCCATCGCGGCCACGCCCACCTTCCCCTTGTAGAGCCGGCCGTCGTGCGAGCGGGTGCCCTCCGGGTAGATGCCCAGCAGCTCGTCCTTGGCCAGCACGCCCAGCCCCTCCCGGAGCGCGGCCTGCCCGGCGTTCTTCCCCGAACGGTCCACGGGAATCTGTCCGGCGCTGCGGAAGAAGGCGGCGGTCAGCCGGCCCTTCACCCCGGGGCCGGTGAAGTACTCGGCCTTGGCGAGGAACGTGATGCGGCGCTTGAGGATCGCGGGCATCAGGAAGTGGTCGGAGAACGACAGATGATTGCCCGCGACGATCGCGGCCCCCTCGGCCGGGATGTTCTCCAGACCCTCGATCCGCGGCCGGAACAGCAGTCGCAGCAGCGGACCGAGCAGCACGTGCTTGAGCAAGTGGTAGAACACCGGGCCATTCCCCTTCACCTGGCGGTCGGATCAGTGTGACGCACCCGGTGCCGGATGGGCATGGCGAATCAGAATCCGACCGGACGGCGCCCACGGAGCAGCGGCCGACCCGGTTCGGTGCGGCTCGGTTCAGGCGCCGCGCGAGGCGGCCATCCCGGCGGTCAGCAGCCCCAGCACCACCCAGCCGAACCACAGCCAGCCGTTGCTGCCGAGGGCCACGGAATACGTGGCGACGGCCACCAGAGCGGCGAAGGTCGTGATAGCCATCGCCTTAACGGATCCGGTCATGCCCCATGGTGGCGCGCGAAGGCGGTCCTCCGCTACTGGCCACGCGCTTGGAGCGAGGCCAGATAAGAGTTGTACGCCTCGAGCTCCTGGTCGCCGTCGCGGTCCGCGGCCCGGTCGGAGCGCTTCGCCGCCCGCTGCTCGGAGTGGTACCACTGGTAGACCAGGGCGATCAGCACCAGCACCGAGGGGATCTCGCTGAAGGCCCAGGCGATGCCGCCGCCCCACTGCTGGTCCAGGAGGGCGTCGATGTCGAGGGAGGGCGACGGGTTCGCGTACGTCTTGATCATCGGCTCGCTCGCCATCATCAGCGCGATGCCGAAGAAGGCGTGGAACGGCATCCCGGCGAACAGCTCCAGCATTCGCATGACATAGCCGGGGCGCTGCGGGCCCGGGTCCACGCCCATGATCGGCCAGAAGAAGATGACGCCGACCGCGAGGAAGTGCACCATCATCGCGATGTGCCCGGTCCGGCTCTCCATCAGGAAGTCGAAGATCGGGGTGAAGTACAGCGCGTAGAGGCTAGCGATGAACATCGGGATCGTGAAGGCCGGGTGGGTGATCACCTTCATGTACCGGCTGTGCAGCACCATCAGGAGCAGCTCGCGCGGCCCCTTCCGGCCGCGGGCGGCCGGCGGCAGGGCGCGCAGCGCCAGCGTCATCGGGGCGCCGAGCAGCAGCAGGATCGGGGTGATCATGCTGATGACCATGTGCTGGACCATGTGCACGCTGAACATGACCATGCCGTAGTCGTTCAGCTTCGTACACATCACCAGGACCACGGTCAGCACGCCGACGGCGAAGGCGATGGTCCGGCCCAGCGGCCAGGAGTCCCCGCGCCGGCGCAGCCGCAGCACGCCCCACCCGTACAGGCCGAGCCCCACCAGGGAGCCGATCAGGAAGAAGGCGTCGAAGGAGAACTCCAGCCCGCGCCCGAGAGTGAACGGCGGCAGGTCCATGTCCATGTTCATGTCCATGCCGTGACCGCTGTGATCCATCTCTTCACTCCCTTGACCCGTGGTGCCCCACCACAGTAGTGCCGCCCCCGGGCGCTATCGCGTCCGGGGGCGGTGACAGAAGGGGGGAAAGATCACAGAACGGTCTGCGCCTCGGCGTACCGCTCGGCCGGGACCGTCTTGAGGGTCTCTACGGCCTGGGCGAGCGGCACCATCTCGATGTCGGTGCCGCGCAGGGCGGTCAGCATGCCGAACTCGCCGCGGTGCGCGGCCTCCACCGCGTGCCAGCCGAAGCGGGTGGCGAGGACCCGGTCGTACGCGGTGGGCGTGCCGCCGCGCTGGACGTGGCCGAGGATGACCGGCCGTGCCTCCTTGCCGAGGCGGTGCTCCAGCTCGACCGCGAGCCGGTTGCCGATGCCGGCGAACCGCTCGTGTCCGTACATGTCCGTGCCGCCGTCCTCGAAGGCCATCGAGCCCTCCGCGGGCTTGGCGCCCTCGGCGACCACGACGATCGCGAACCGCTTGCCCGCCGAGAAGCGCTCGCCGACGATCGCCGTCAGCTCCTCGATGTCGAAGGGCCGTTCCGGAACGACGATCGCGTGCGCGCCGGCCGCCATGCCCGAGTGCAGGGCGATCCAGCCCGTGTGGCGGCCCATGACCTCGACGACCATCACGCGCTGGTGCGACTCGGCGGTCGTCTTCAGCCGGTCCAGGGCCTCGGTGGCGACCCCGACGGCCGTGTCGAAGCCGAAGGTGACATCGGTCGAGGCGATGTCGTTGTCGATGGTCTTCGGGACGCCCACGATCGGCAGGCCGGCCTGCGAGAGCAGGTTCGCGGCCTTCAGGGTGCCCTCGCCGCCGATCGGGATGATGGCGTCCAGGCCGAGGTCGGCCACATGGCCGCGGGCCCGTTCCACGCCGTCGCGCAGATGCGCGGGCTGGACCCGGGAGGAGCCGAGGATGGTGCCGCCGCGGGCCAGGATTCCGCTTACGGCGTCCAGGTCGAGCTTGCGGTAGTCGCACTCCAGCAGGCCCCGCCAGCCGTCGTGGAAGCCGATGACCTCGTCACCGTGATCGACGACGGCGCGGTGCACGACGGAACGGATGACGGCATTGAGGCCGGGGCAGTCGCCGCCGGAAGTGAGCACACCAATGCGCATGGCAGGAAAAACCTTTGCAACGTGGGCCGACGACCGGACCACGTCGTCCGGTTGGAACTACCTGTCACCCTACAAGCGGATCCGCACCGGACTGAACCATCCTCCACATGCTGGTCAGGCCGGTCGTACGAACGCACGTCGGCCCGGATTCCCCCAGGGGAATCCGGGCCGAATGCCAGGGAAAGCGCGGGTTACGCGGGCTGCGTGGCCGCCGCGATGCGCTCGGCGCGCAGCGCCTCGTACCACCGGTCGTCGATGGGCGGCAGCGCGTTCACATCGAGGGCCAGCTTCAGCAGCAGGTCCGCGATCTGCGGGTTGCGCGCCATGACCGGGCCGTGCATGTACGTGCCGAACACCGTGTCGTTGTACGCGCCCTCGGTGCCGTCGCCGGTGCCGTTGCCGCGGCCCAGGCGGGTCTGGGCGAACGGCTTGGCCGTCGGGCCGAGGTGCGTGACGCCCTGGTGGTTCTCGAAGCCCGTCAGCGGCGGCAGGCCCAGGCGCGGGTCGATGTCCGCGAGGACGTCGCCGACGCACCGCTCTCCCTCACCGCGCACGGTGACCACGTCCAGCAGGCCGAGGCCCTGCTGGCGCTCGCCCATGTCGTTGACGAACTCGTTGCCGAGGATCTGGTAGCCGGCGCAGACGGAGAAGACGATCGCCCCGTTCGAGACGGCCCGCTCCAGACCGCCGTCCCGCAGCAGCCGCTCGGCGGCCAGCCGCTGGGGCCGGTCCTCGCCGCCGCCGATCAGGTAGATGTCGCCCGAGGTGGGGATCGGCTGGTCGCTGCGCACGTCCACGCGGTGCACGTCCAGGCCGCGCTGGCGCGCGCGGCGCTCCACCACGAGGGCGTTGCCCTGGTCTCCGTACGTGCTCAGCAGGTCCGGGTAGACCCACACCAGACGCAGGCTGTTGTCGCTCATGCTCTTTTCCTCTGCGGTTCAGGTGAGAGTTCTAGTTGCCGACGCGGCGGCGCACGTCCTGGAAGGCGGTGTAGTTGGCGATCAGCTCGATCTGCCCGGGCGGCGCCAGCTGCACGGCCTCGTCGAGGGTCTCGCACACCCGGAAGTCCAGGCCCGCGACCTCGAGGCGGACCGCGAGGTCCAGCTTGCGGTCGCCGATCACGAAGATCGGGTGGCCGGCCAGGCGCGGGTAGTCCACGTCCCACAGCCAGGAGGTGTCGGTGCCGTCGGCGCCGCGCGCGTTCACCGAGAGGATCACCGGGGTGGGCGGCGGGTCGATCAGCGAAAACGTTTCGAGCCAGCCCGCCGGGTTCTTGGCGAGCAGCAGCCGCAGCTCACGGCCCTGGAAGTTGACCACGTCGTAGCGGCCGGCGACGGCCTGCACCTGGTACATCCGCTCCAGCGCGACCTGCGGCGGCACACCGAAGACGGCGGCCACGGCGGCCGACGTCGCGGCGTTCGCCTTGTTGGCGCGTCCGGGCAGCTGGAGGTGGATCGGCCACGCAGACCCGTGCGGGTCCAGGACGTGGTCGCCGGACAGCACCCAGCTGGGGACGGGGCGGCGGAAGCCGCACTCGCCGCAGAACCAGTCGTCGCCCGGGCGCTGCATGACGCCACCGCAGGAGGGGCACGACCAGGCGTCGTCCTTCCACTCCTGGCCGGCCGCGACCCACACCACGTTCTGTGACGAGGAGGCCGACCACACGATCAGCGGGTCGTCGCAGTTCGCGACGATGACCGCCTTGGAGCCCGAGAGCCCCTCGCGCCACTTCTCCGCGAGCATGCGGGTCTCGGCGGCGCGGTCCAGCTGGTCGCGGGAGAGGTTCAGCAGGGCGATCACCTTGGGGGTGACGTCCCGGGCCACTCCGGCCAGGTACTTCTCGTCCACCTCGATGACGCCGTACTTGGAGTCCGAGCCGCCCGCCAGCGCCGAGGTGATGCCGGCCGGCATGTTCGCGCCGAGCGCGTTGGACACGACCGGACCGCTGGCCCGCAGGGCCTCCGCGATCAGCCGGGTCGTCGTGGTCTTGCCGTTCGTCGCGGAGACGAGGACGACATCGAGATGCTGCGCCAGCGCTCCGAGAAGATCGGGGTCGAGTTTGAGTGCGACCTTGCCACCGATCACCGATCCGCTTCCGCGTCCCGCGGCCCGCGACACCGCCGCCGCGGCCTTGCCCGCCGTCACGGCCAGCTTGGCCCGCGGCGAAAGCGGCTCTGTGTTGCCTGCCATCGTCCCTTGTCCTCCTTGCGTCGGTCGGCCCCAGCCTATCCAGTACCGGCCGGGGCCCTGACCGCGGCGCCCCAGTGCCGCCTCGGATCTCCTCATATATTCGCCCGTCGTACGCTTACGGCCATGCGACAGCGCCCCATCCCCGGTACCACCGGCATCGTCCGCACCATGAGCCTGCTGGGCGATCCGGTGCTCCGCTCGGCCTGCGCGGAGGTTACCGAATTCGGCCCTGCCCTCGACCGCCTCATCGAGGACATGTACGCGACGATGTACGCCGCCCAGGGCGTCGGCCTCGCCGCGAACCAGATCGGCGTCGGGCAGCGGGTGTTCGTCTACGACTGCCCCGACGACGAGGATGTGCGCCACGTCGGGCACATCGTCAACCCGCGCCTGGTGACAGCCGACGGGGACGAGTTCCGCGGCCCCGAGGGGTGCCTGTCGCTGCCCGGCCTGGAGGCGGGCACGGACCGCTTCGACCACGCCGTCGTCGAAGGGGTCACCTCCGACGGGGCGCCGGTACGGATCGACGGCACCGGTTTCTTCGCCCGCTGCCTCCAGCACGAGTGCGACCACCTCGACGGCACCGTGTACGCGGACCGCGTGACCGGGCTGCGCGCGCGCAGGCTCCAGCGGGCGATCCGCAAGACGCCGTGGGGTGCGCGGGCCCTCGCGCAGGCCTGACGGGGTGTTAGGCCTGGACTGTCTTAGGCCCTAACTGTCTTAGAACCCGACTGCCTTGGGCCCCTCACTGCCTTGGGCCCTGACTGCCCTAGAAGCCCGGCCCGTCGGCGCGGTTGCCGGCGGTGGCCAGTCGGCCCCACAGCAGGTCGGTGAGGCCGGCGACGAGTTCCGCGCGCTCGCACGGGCGCTCGCCGAGCCACCAGTCGCCGGCGGCGTGCATCATGCCCACGATCCCGTGGCCCCAGACCCGGGCCAGGCGTTCACCGCCCGGGCCGAGATCGACCCGCTCGCCGATCACCTGGGCCAGCTCCTCGCCCAGCCGGCGCAGCAGCGGGGCCGAGTGCAGGCCCACGTCGAAGCCGCGCTCGGTGGTGTGCGAGTCCTCGGCCGGGTGCATCAGGAACCGGTAGACCTGCGGGCGGGCCTCGATGGCGGCGAGATAGGTGTCGAGGGTCGACTCCACCCGGCGCCGGCGCTCGGCCGGGGCGTCCAGTGCCGCCCGCAGCGAGTCGAGCAGTGCGTCCGTGTGCCGGATGGCGAGTGCCTGGTAGAGGCCCGCCTTGTCGCCGAAGTGGCGGTAGAGGATCGGCTTCGTGATGCCGGCCTCCGCCGCGATGGCGTTCATGGAGGCCTTGGGGCCGTCCCTGAGGACGACCCGGTCGGCCGCTTCGAGCAGTTCCCGGCGCCGGCGCTCGGCCGCTCCCGGCTCACCGGCCTGTTGCGTGGTCTCCATGACGTGTTCTCTCCCCGCCCTTGCGATGTGCGTGACGCCCACGCAACGTAACACCCGGCACACCCTGCCGATCGAATCGGCGGTCGTCCTTCGCGGCGGCCGACGCCGCTTGACAGTGCTTACTCGTCGGTAACAGACTGTGGCCATCGTTCTGGTTACCCGTGGTAACTACCTTGTGAAGCAGCTGGAGGGGACATGGCGGAGTTCACCATGGAGCTCAACGACGACCAGAAGCAGGTACGGGACTGGGTCCACGGCTTCGCCGCCGATGTGATCCGGCCCGCGGCCGCGGAATGGGACGAGCGCGAAGAGACTCCGTGGCCCGTCATCCAGGAAGCCGCCAAGGTCGGCATCTACTCGCTCGACTTCTACGCGCAGCAGTTCTTCGACCCGACCGGCCTCGGCATCCCGATGGCGATGGAGGAGCTCTTCTGGGGCGACGCCGGCATCGCCCTGTCGATCGTGGGCACAGGTCTCGCCGCCATCGGCGTCGTCGCCAACGGCACCGAGGAGCAGATCGGCACCTGGATCCCGCAGATGTACGGCGACCAGAACGATGTGAAGGTCGCCGCCTTCTGCTCCTCCGAGCCCGACGCGGGATCCGACGTGGGCGCCATGCGCACCCGCGCCGTCTACGACGAGGCGAAGGACGAGTGGGTTCTCAACGGCACCAAGACCTGGGCGACCAACGGCGGCATCGCCAACGTCCACATCGTCGTCGCCGTGGTGGACCCGGAGCTGGGCACCAAGGGGCACGCCTCCTTCATCGTGCCGCCGAACACCCCGGGCCTGTCCCAGGGCCAGAAGTTCAAGAAGCACGGCATCCGGGCCTCGCACACCGCCGAGGTGGTGCTGGAGGACTGCCGGATCCCCGGCTCCTGCCTGCTGGGCGGCAAGGACAAGCTGGACGAGCGCCTCGCCCGGGCCCGCGAGCGGGCCAAGGCGGGGGGTGGCGAGCGAGTGAAGAACGCCGCCATGGCCACCTTCGAGGCCTCCCGTCCGGCGGTCGGCGCCATGGCCGTCGGCACGGCACGCGCCGCGTACGAGGTCGCCCTCGACTACGCGAAGACCCGTACGCAGTTCGGCCGTCCGATCATCGACAACCAGGGCGTCGCCTTCCAGCTCGCCGACATGCGGACCCAGATCGACGCGGCCCGTCTGCTGGTGTGGCGGGCGTCGTGGATGGCGGTCGCCGGCAAGCCCTTCACCTCGGCGGAGGGATCGATGTCGAAGCTGTTCGCGAGCGAGGTGGCCAAGAAGGTCACCGCGCAGGCGGTGCAGATCCTCGGCGGGAACGGCTTCACCCGGGAGTACCCGGTGGAGCGGATGCACCGCGACAGCGCGATCTACACGATCTTCGAGGGGACCAGCGAGATCCAGCGGCTGGTGATCGCCCGCACGATCTCGCAGATGCCGATCCGGTAGACCTGTGCGCATGGCGCCCCCGGATGCCTCACGGAGTCCGGGGGCGCTTGCCGTCTAGTGCAGCGGCGTCAGGCAGGAAGGGGTAGACCCGTCGTAGCTGTACGCGGGGTCGGCGACGAAGTCGAGAGGGGCGCAGGACGCTTCGGACGAATGAAGGCGCTTGGTGACCTTGTACTGGGCGCTCGACGAGTAGCAGTCCACGACCTCCAGCCGCTGGTCGCTCCAGGTCCCCTTGTTGCGTACGCACTCACCGACCGACAGCGCCGGCTTGTCCTCGCCGACGAGCAGGCCGATCACGATCAGCGTCGGGATCGCGAGGAAGAACAGCAGCAGCGGCACGAGGAACAGCAGCACCGGGGCGCGCCGCAACATCGGCTTGCCCGGGTCGAGGGCGGGCCGGTAGCCGCCCGCCGGGGGCGCCAGTTTCCGGAAGGCCGACCGGGGGCCCAGGTTCATCAGCAGGGTGACGGGCGTGATGAACAGCGACAGCGGACCCCACCAGCCTTGCCACAGGGTGTCCGCGGACATCCGGCGGTAGGTGGAGAGCCCGCAGTCCCGGCAGAACGGCCCGGGCAGGCTCAGGAACCGCATCACAACGATCATGCCCTGGTGGCCGCGTACGGTCGCGTGCGCGGCGGGCTGGGCCCCGCAGACGCGGCAGCCGTACGCGCCCTGCGGCGGCGGGTAGAGGCCGTACGGGACGGCCTGCTGCTGCGGTGGCACGGCGTACGGGCCGTGCGGCCAGTGGGGGCCGCCCTGCTGGGGCGGGGTGGGCTGCGGGCCGTAGGGGCCGCCCTGTTGGGCGGCGTACGGGGGATAGGGGCCGGCGCCGTGCTGCGGTGGCGGAGTGGCCACGGAACATCTCCTCGGTCTCGCGGTGATCACCGGGCGCGGTGATCACGGCACCCTAGCCGCGGCCCTCGGGGGCGCGGCAGGCGGGCCGGACCGCGACTCCCACCGGGTCGCCGGACGTGATTCTCCCCACGCCCGTGCGGGCCGTGAAGCCGCCACATCTCCTGCGGCGCCCGGAGCGTACGGTGAACGATCCGGACAGCGGGCATGAGCGGATGGTAATCGGGCATACACACCCTGAACTGGACCTCGAATATGGGTTCCGTCCGGGGGCGGAGATCAGTAATACTCACCGCCACCGTGGATCGCGGATTCGACCGGGTGACCACCGGCCCTCCCGCCCCACACTGCGAGGAGGTGCACCATGTGCTCCCACCAGCCCCCCTGCCCGAACGCCGACGACGCCGATCACGACGCCGCCCGCACCGTGGCCTTCCACCCCGAACAGGGCTGGAGCCTGCTCTGCAACGGCGCCGTGGTCTTCGACGACACGGGCGAACTGCTCCCCGACGGCCGCACGGTGGAGCCCCACCGCCTGGCCCTGGTCTGAGCGAGGAGGCAGCATGCGCCAACAGCTGATCCGCAAGCCCGTCCCCAAGCCCGCCCCACGAGACCTGGACCTGCGCACACCGTCGGGAAGACCCCTCCCGTACTGACGGGAGCCCACGCCGGCATCGCCCAGGCACGCCGCAGCCGTCCACCGGCCGGAGATCAGCCGGTGGACGCAGCCGCGCCGCCCCGGAAGGCGCTCTCGTACGCCGCGTCGCCGATGGCCGCGCGGGCCTGCCGCTCGCCCCGGTCCCGCAGGGCCGTCAGCGAGGGGGAGCCGCCCATCTGGGGCCGGCCCACCGTGCGCCACCAGGCGTGCCCGGTGCCCAGCAGGCGCGCCGCCAGTTCCCCGTCGCCCAGGGCCGCCACCGCCGCCGCGAGCAGGTCCAGGCCCAGCGCGATACCGAAGCGGTCCCCGAGCAGCCGCTTGCCGGACAGCATGGCCCGTACGTGCCGGGCGGCCTCACCGTGCTCGCCGAGCCCCAGCGCGGCCACGGCCAGGATGTAGTCCGCGTACGCCCGCAGCCAGCGCTCGCCCAGCTCGGTGCACGCCTCGCGCAGGCCCAGCGCCTCCTCCGCGGCCTCCTCGAAGCGCCCGAGGTCGCACAGGGCGTAGCCGGTGGCCAGCCGGCACAGGAGCCATCCCGGGCCGTTGGTCCGGCCGCCGTGGCCCGCCCGAGCCCGCGGGCCCGCCAGTGTGAGGGCCCGCGCCGCGTCGCCGGGCATCATCACCGACACCGCGTGCAGATAGGCCGCGCGCAGCTCCCGTTCCGGGTCCGCCAGCCGGGCCGCCTCGCGGGTGCACTCCTCGCCGAGCTCCCGGGCCGTGTCCAAGTCACCCTGGAGCATTGCCGTCAGCCCGAGGGCCCACAGCGCCTGGGTGTACGCGGCGCCCGTGCGCGGGGCCGCCCGCATCGCCCGCTCCAGGAAGGCCCGGCCCTCGTGGAGGTGCCCGCACGAGAACCAGAAGAACCAGAGGGCCCCGGCCATCTCCAGGGCCGCCGTCGGATCCGAGCCGAGCAGGTGCTCCAGGGCGGTGCGCAGCTGCGCGTGCTCGGAGGTCATCCTGCGGTACCAGTCCACCTGGCCCGGACCCAGCCAGCCCCGGTCGGCGGCCTGGGAGAGCGCCGCGTACCAGTGGGCGTGCCGGTCGGCGACGGTCCGTACCTCGCCGAGCTCGGTCAGCCAGTCGTGCCCGTACTCGCGGATCGTGTCCAGCATCGTGTAGCGGGCCCCCGCACCCCGCTCCTCGCTGCGCCGGACGACCGACTTCGCGACGAGGCCGGCCAGCACCCGCTCCACCCGGGACGGGGGCAGCGGGCCGCCCGCGCACACCGCCCGGGCCGCGGCCACGTCGAAGTCCCCGGTGAATACCGAGAGACGGGCCCACAGCAGCCGCTCCAGCGGCTCGCACAGCTCGTGGCTCCAGCCGATCGCGGTCCGCATCGTCTGGTGCCGGGGCAGCAGCGCCGTCCGGGCGTCGGTGAGTACGTCGAAGCGGGCGCCGAGGCGCTGGGCCGTCTGCTCCAGGGTCCACAGCCGCAGCCGCGCGCCGGCCAGCTCCAGGGCGAGCGGGATCCCGTCCAGCCGGCGGCACACGTCGGCGGCGACGGCCGCCCGCCCGGGGTCGTCGAAGGCGGCCGCCGCCTGCGGGGTGGCGGCGAGGGCGCGCTGGCGGAAGAGGGCGAGGGCGTCGCTGTCGGGGCCCTCGCAGGGCAGCGGCCTGACCTCGACCACCTGCTCGATGGGGCAGCCGAGCGGCTCCCGTGAGGTGACCAGCACCGTCAATCCGGGGGCGGACTGCAGGAGTTCACCCACCAGGTGCCTGCATTCGGCCACCAGGTGCTCGCAGGTGTCGAGGACGAGGAGGAGTTCCTTGTCGGCCATCCACGCGCACAGCTCCTCGTCGAGGGAGCGAGCGGAGTGGTCGGCGACACCCACGGCGTGGGCCACGGTCGTGGTGAGCAGGCCGGGATCGCGCAGCGGCGAGAGCTCCACCCACCAGCTCCCGTCGGGCCGGGCCTGCCGGACGGAGGCGGTCGCGGCGGCGCGGAGGGCGAGCCGGGACTTGCCCACGCCGCCCACGCCGGTGAGAGTGATCAGTCTCTCCTCGCGCAACAGGTCCTCGAGATGGCCGAGTTCGTACTCCCGGCCGACGAAGCTCGCCGTTTCCGGCGGCAGATTCCCCAGCACGGCGCCCGAGTCTGGCTCAGGGTCGCCACCCGTGGAGTCTGCCTGATTGTTGTTGAACGAGTACGCACCGAACACGGATGTAATTGTGCGTGATCTTCTTTCACGACAGTGCCGTTCAGGCCAATACCTCGTCAGGTCCGCCCCGGATGTCTCAGCCCGCGGACTGACCCGCGAGCACGATCCGGCGCTCCGCGGAGAAGGCTCCCCAGTTGCCGTCGGGCAGTCTGGCCCGCAGTTTTACGGCCCATTCGGTGCCGGCCGGCTCCGTCACCGTCAGCCGGTGTTCGGCCCGGCGGGTCGTGGAGGGGGCCGGTGCCCCGGCGCCGAACTGGATGACGGTGGTGGGCCGCCCGTTGACGTAGAGCTGGTACTCGCGGGTTTCGCGGCCGGTGTCCGGGGCGGTCCAGGACAGGGTGACCGTGCCCGGGGACGCGACCGCCGTGAACTCGGCTGGAGCGGTGCCCGGTCCGTCGCCGCCGGCGGGCGGGGTCGTCACGTCCGCCGCCGGGCCGTCGGGGGAGGAGTTGTCCGCGCCGTCCCGGGCCCGGACGGTGAAGGTGTAGACGGTGTCCGGCCGGAGGCCGGTGAGGGTGGTGGCGGTCTCGGCGGGGCCGGCCGTGTGGATCCGGACGCCACCCTGGTAGACGTCGTACGCCGTCACGCCCGTGTCGTCGGTCGCCGCGGTCCAGGTCAGCCGGGCCGCGCGGGGTCCGTCCGGGCGTCCCGTCGTGGCGCCGGGGGCGGTGGGGGCCCGGCGGTCGTCGGCCTTGGCGGCCGGGGTGGTGACCACGGCTGCGGCGCTGGGCCGGGAGAGGTTCCCGGCGGCATCCTTGGCCCGGACCGTGAAGGTGTAGCCGGTTCGCGGGGTGAGGCCGGTGATGTCCACCATCGTCTTGTCGGCCGGGAGTTCGCGGGCCAGGCGGTCGCCCTGGAAGACCTGGTAGCCGGCCACCCCGTCGGCCTCCGCGGCCGCCTGCCACATCACGTGCGCGGAGCCTGCGCTGCCGGCCTGGGCGATGAGTCCGGCCGGGGGCGGCGGGGGTTCGGTGTCGGCCGCGGTGCAGGCGGCCAGGGCGCCCGCGGTCAAGGTCGCGAGGGCGGTCAGGGTCAGGCGGAGGGCGGGGGTGGGGGCGGTGCGTCGCACGGGTGCCTTCCTCGCCTTCCTCGGCTCTTCGGCTTCCTCGCAAAGGTCTAGACATTTATGACATGCGGCGCCGCGGCCGGGCAAGACCCGTGAGGCCGGCCGACTCCGTCACGGACGGTCAACACCCGTTCGGCGGACACGACTTTCGCTCGAAGGCGGCCCCTCCTGCGCAACCATGGCGCCGCGTAAGGAGGTTTCGATGGTGATTTCCCTCTCCGTTGTCGTCCTGCTCCTCGTCCTCGCGTGGATCTTCCTGCGCGGCGGCGGCCTCAAGTTCTCGCACGCCCTCGTCTGCGTCCTGCTCGGCTTCTACCTCGCGAGCAGCAGCATGGCCGCGACCATCCACGACGGCCTGTCGGCCACGGCCCAGGTGGTCTCCAGCCTCAACCCCTGAGCGCCCCAGCGTGATCAACTGTTGCGCGTTCGTGAATCATCCGGCTCTTCCATGGACTCCTCGGGCTCCGCGATTTAGCGTCTGGCGGCGGCGCGATGTCAGACACCACGTCAATAAAAACTGAAGAGAATGGGAGGAAGCCCGGATGTTCCGAAGAGCGCTGAACTGCGCGGTGGTCCCGGTCATCGCCGTCTTCACGGCGATGTACGGGATCTCACCGGCCCAGGCCGAGGAGATACCCAAGGCCCCCGGCCACCGCCTGGTCAGCCACTACGACGGCAGCCCCGCGTCCGCCGTGCCGCTGACCGGCGAGAACCCGCCGCAGCACCCCTTCCTCGCACCCAACGGCCGCAGCGGCATGCACTCCGACGCGGCCGGCAGCGCCACGTCCCCCTGGTCCGGGCCGCTCGGCAAGAACCCCCGAGTGACCAGTGAGAAGATCGCCGCGCTGGGCGGCGAATCCGCACCGGTGAGCGCCGCTGGAGGCAGCTGACCGGCACCGGACCGCTCTACGACAACAACTGGGCCCCGATCACCCTGGGCCCCGACGGCACGGCGTACGTCGGCGTCTTCAACGGCATCGTCGCGGTCCGCGACGGCGGCTGACGGAAACCCGGACCGCCGCGGGGGCCCCTCGGCCCCCGCGGCGCGTGTCATCCGCCGTGCCGCCAGAGCGGGTGCTCGCGCTCGGCCCACTCCCGCTCGACGGAGCCCGTGCGCATACCGCGCCGAGCCTCCGGATCGGCCAGGGCCTGGGCGATGTGCCCGGCGAGCACGACACCGAGAGTCAGGGCCAGCCAGTCGTGGACGAAGGTGGCGCCGGACCGCCAGACGAGCGGAGCGAGGCCGGTGAACCACATCAGCAGCCCGGTCCCGAGCATCACGAGGACCGCACCGCCCAGCCAGCCCGCGTACACCTTCTGCCCGGCGTTGAACTTTCCGGCCGGCCGCCGCGGCGAGCGGTCGCGGCGCAGGGCGGCCCGCAGCCAGGCCCGGTCGTGCGGCCCGAAGCGGTTCAGCCGCTCCAGGTCGGCGCGGAACGCCCGCGAGGCCAGCCCCAGCAGGAACGGCACGACCGTCAGCAGCCCCGACCACTCGTGCACGGTGACCACGAGGTGCCGGCGCCCGACGAGCTCCGCGAGCGGCGGCAGGTACAGGCAGGCCGCGGACGCGACGCACAACCCCATCAGCGCGGCCGTACCCCGGTGCACCAGACGCTCCGCGCGGCTGAACCGGCCTACCCGGGCGGGCTGTTCAGACAGTAGGGGCATCGTCGCGTCCGTTCGACTTGCCGACCCAGGCATCGATGTCATAGCCGAGACGCTCCCAGTAGCCGGGTTCGACGTCGCGGGTCACGGTGATACCGGAGAGCCACTTGGCCGACTTGTAGAAGTACATCGGGGCCACGTACAGCCGGACCGGGCCGCCGTGGGAATGGTTCAGCGGCTTGTCCTGCATCCGCAGCGCCACCATGACGTCGTCGCGCCTGGCCTGCGGGAGCGTGAGGGTCTCGGTGTACGTGCCGTCGAAGCAGCTGAAGCGGATGGCCCGAGCCTCCGGCCGCACCCCCGCGGCGTCGAGCAGCTGGAAGAGCGGAACCCCCTCGAACGGCGTGCCGGGGACCCGCCAGCCGGTGACGCACTGGACATCGCGGACCACACGGGCCTGCGGGAGCCGGCGGAGCGCTTCCAGGGTGTACGTCGTCGGCCGCTCGACCAGCCCGTCGACGGTCAGCCGGTAGTCGTCCGGGCCGCGTTCGGGGACGGACGAGGCGACCGAGTAATAACGGAACCCGCCACCATTGGGCAGCAGCCCGGTCAGGCCCGTGGGGTCCTTGTCGGCGGTGGCGCCGAGGACGGCTTCGAAGCCCCGCTGGAGAGAGGGCGCGCCCGCCAGACCGGCTGCCCCGAGCCCGACCATCCCCAGGACCAGACGACGTCCGACCGGGGCGCCCCGCCCGTCGGGGTCCGCATGCTGTTCTGTGCTCACCCGGCGATTCGACCACCGCGGCCGCCCCGAAACCAGGCCTGGCGGGTGTCCGTCAGACTTCCGTCACACCTTGACGTCACAGCTCCAGGCGTACGGATCACCCGGTTTCCGGCTACGAGGTGCCGCCTCGGGCGTACGGGGCTTTCAATGCAGGTGTCCGAGGCGGCCCTCCGCGGGGCCGCCCCCAGACCTCGGCGGCCCCGCGCGCGCCGGCCCCACCTCTGGAGACCGCCTGCCGCTGCCGCAGCCCCCCTCCCGGGCTGGCTCGACCGGCTGCTGCCGCACGTGGACACCGAGGGCGAGGGCGAGACGGCCGGCCCGGTGGCCTGACGCCGTCGGGGTCGGGGTCGGCGCTGGCGCCGGTGAACCGTCAGGACTGTCCGCCGACCCGTTCGATGGCCACCATCGCCGCGTCGTCCCCCAGCCGGCCGCCCGGTGAGTGGCTGAGCAGGTCCGCGCACAGGTGGCGCAGCAGCGCCTCCGGTCCGTCGCCCGGCCAGTCGGCGACCCGGTCCGGCAGCGGGTAGAACGCGCCGGACGCGTCGCGGGCCTCGACGACGCCGTCCGTGTACAGGAGGACGATGTCGCCCGTCTCGAAGCCGAAGTACTGCGGGGCGAAGCCGGTGTCCACGAACTGGGTGAGGCCCAGCGGCGGCGCCGGGTGGTCCACCTCCAGCGGAATGACCCGTCCGCCGCGCAGCAGTAGGGGCGGCGGGTGCCCGCAGCTGATCAGCTGCAAGGTCATCTCCTGGTCGCGGATGTCGAGCACGGCCGCCGTGGTGAAGCCCTCGCCCGGCGGGGCCGGGTCGTCTCCGCTGCCGTCGGGATCCGCGGTGACGGCGGCCTCGAGGTAGGAGACCAGTCCCGGCAGGTCTGCCTCCTGATGGGCGGAGGCCCGGAAGGCGCCGAGGACGATGGCGGCCTCCCCGACCGCCTCCAGCCCCTTGCCGCGGACGTCCCCGATGATCAGCCGCGTACTGTGCGCGGTCCGCGCGGCGGCATAGAGATCGCCGCCGATCTGCGCCTCGGCCTCTGCCGCCAGATATACGGAGGCCACCCGCAGCGGGCCCATCCGGTCGCGCAGCGGCCGGAGCACCACCTGCTGTGCGGCCTCGGCCACCGACCGGAGTTGGGTGAGCTGCTCCTCGTGGACCTCGCGCAAATGCGCGAAGAAGGTCACGAACGCCGAGATCAGGACCAGGGCGATGATCTGGAAGGTGTGGTTCAGATCCGTGAGGGTGGTCCGCGCGACGGCCACCATCGACTGCGCCAGGACCGCCACCGCGCCGACGAACCCCGTCATCCGCGGCCCGGCGAACGAGGCGGTGACGGCCGGTGCGGCGACGAGGAACGGACCCAGGTGCACATCGGGTGGCGCCAGGACGTCGACCACCGTGACGATGGCGATCAGCGCGAAGGGAACCGACAGCATCGCCATGCGCGGTTCCGGGTACCGGCGAAGACGTGGGTGCGGCAGCCGGTCATCCATGACTCCTGGATACACCGCGCTGATCGTTCTCGCGTACCGGCCATGCCGTGACAGGTGACGGAGCGTCGGCCGGTCGAGCGAGCGCGTGCACACATCACCCGTGGCCGGCGCGGGGTCGCGGTTCTCACCCGCCTGACGCAGTATGAAGCCATTTGCCCTGCCGGATGTATCCATCCGCTTACCATGTGTGGCGAACGGTGCTAATCGCCCATAACTTCTGCATCATGACGAATCGGCAGCTGAAGTGCCTGGCATACATCTCGGTCGTCATGGCCGCCGGTGTGGGCGCAGCCGCGCCCTCTTCCATGGCGGCCAGACACCTGGTGCATCCAGGCCAATCGATCCAGGCGGCGGTGGACGCCGCACGGCCGGGGGACAGCATTCTCGTGCTGCCCGGCACCTACCACGAGAGCGTCCTCATCACGAAGAGGCTGACCCTGACGGGGGTGGGGTATCCGGAGCGGACCGTGATCACGCCTCCGACGGCGGGCGTCCGCGCGGGCAACGCCTGTGCGCAGGCGGGCAATGGAATCTGCGTCATGGGGGACGCGGCGAAGACCGTCGACTGGGTGAACATCCGTTCCCTGACCGTGTCCGGCTTCAAGAAGAGCGGAATCTGGGCCACCTACACCGACCGGCTGCGCGTCGAGCGCGTGACCGCCGAGAAGAACGGGACCTGGGGCATCGCCCAGCAGAGGTCCACCCGGGGGGTGTTCCGCAACAACCTCGCCCGGGACAACGGGGAGTCCGGCATCTTCATCGCCAACACCATCGACCACGAGGGCGGCGCCACCGACACCAAGGGCGCCGTGATCCGCCACAACACGCTGACCGGCAATCGGATCGGAATCACCGTCAGGCGGGTCAGGAACCTGTCTGTCAGCGACAACACCCTCACCGCCAACTGCGGCGGCGTCTTCGTCGTCGGTGACGAGGGCAAGCCGGCGGCCGGAGACATGACCGTCCGGGACAACCGGGTCATCGCGAACAACAAGTTCTGCGCCGGCACCACCCGCCTCCCCGCCATCCAGGGCAGCGGCATCGTGCTCACCGGCGCCGAGGACACGCTCGTGCGCTCGAACACCGTCCGCGACAACGTCGGCGCCTCGCCGCTCTCGGGCGGGATCGTGCTGTTCCAGAGCTTCGTGGGCGCGGCGAACACGAACAACGTCATCAGGGACAACGTGGTGACGGGCAACAAGTCGGCGGACCTGGCCAACCGGGGCAAGGGAACGGGCAACACGTTCCAGGGCAACAGGTGCCTGGTCTCCGAACCCGCGGGGATGTGCTGACCGGTGATCCCCGCCATCATCAGGAGAAACGAGGCCGTATGACCACGGTAAGTTCCACCCCCACCTCCCCCTCCAAGCCCGCGGCCTCCGCCGCGCCCACCCCGCAGCCGGCGATGCGACTGCGCGAGCTCGTCTTCGGGGCGGCCTGCGCCGCGGCCGTACGGGCGGCCGCCCGCCTCGGCGTCGCCGACGCGCTCGGGGAGTCACCCGCCTCGGCGGCGGAGCTGGCCAAGGCCGTGAACTCCGAGGAGCAGCCGCTGCGCCGACTGCTCCGGGCGCTGTCCTGCTACGGGATCTTCGCGGAGACCGAGGACGGGAAGTTCGTCCACACCGAGATGTCGCGGCTGCTGCGCGACGACGATCCGAACAGCCTGCGCTACATCTCCCTGTGGTGCACGGAGCCCTGGACCTGGCAGGCGTGGCCGCGGCTCGACGACGCGGTGCGCTCCGGCGGGAGCGTGTTCCACGAGCTGTTCGGCAAGGGCTTCTTCGACTACCTGCACCAGGACGCGCACGAGTCGGCCCACGTGTTCAACCGGGCCATGACCACGTCCAGCGAGCAGTCGGCGCGGGACGTCGCGGAACTCCTCGACCTCACCGGCGTGTCCGTGGTGGCGGACATCGGGGGCGGCCAGGGGCACGTGCTCGCGAGCCTGCTGGAGAAGCACCCGAAGGTGAAGGGGACCCTGCTCGACCTGCCCGGCGTGGTGGAGCGGGCGGATCCCCGGCTGCGCGAGGGCGGCTCGCTCGGCGGGCGCGCCTCCATCGTCCCCGGGGACTGCCGGGAGGCCATCCCCGTCGACGCCGATATGTACATCATCAAGAACATCCTGGAGTGGGACGACGACAGCACCCGCAGAACCCTGCGCAACGTCGTCGCGGCGGCCCGCCCCGGAGCGAGGGTAGTCATCATCGAGAACCTCGTCGACGACACTCCGTCGATGAAGTTCACCACGGCCATGGACCTCCTCCTGCTGCTCAACGTCGGAGGCGCGAAGCACACCAAGGAGAGCCTCGTCAGCCGGATGGCCGACGCCGGTCTGGTGCTCGGTGAGATCCGTCAGGTCAACCCGTATCTCCACGCCTTCGAATGCACCGTGCCCGCCTGACATCGGCCGGTCCCCGCGACACCGCCCCGAACCCGGCACTGCGCCGGGCTCGGGGCGGTCGTACGCGGGGAGGTCGTACGCAGGGGCGTCGTGCGCGGCCGGAACGGGTGGCCGGACACCCGGGTCAGGGTTCCTCCGGCGCCCGCCGGTCGGTGATCATCCGCATGCTGGAGCGTGCCAGGCAGCGCGAGATGTCCTCGTCGGTGGCGAGGACCCCGTCCTTGGCCTCGTCGAGCAGCCGGGCGAGCACGGCCGCCTTGTGGCCTCCCTCGATGCCCAGCGCGAGAGCGGGCCGGGCGTCGAGGGGGCCGCTCATGTCGAGCATCCGGACGACGATGTCGTCGCGCTGGAAGACGGTGCTGCCGGCTATGGGGTTCGTCGGGTCGTCGGCGGCCGCCTCGTCCTGGCCCGCGAGTAGCCGGGCGAGCGCCGTACCGCACCCCTTTTTGGCGGGATAGAAGAGGGCGTGCCGCCGGATGCCCGCGGGCTCGTGCCCGCCGGCCCCCACATGGTGCACCACGGGAAGGGCCGCCCGGGTGAAGAACACCCGCGCTGAATCGGGGTCGGTGAGGTCCCGGTCCTGTTCCAGATACGGGTTGATGGCTTCCTCGAGGGCCTGGACCTCGGGTTGCTGCGCCACGTGCCGCAGTGCCGCCAGGAGGTCGCCCTCGACCTCGACGGCCCGTACGACGCGGTTGCCGTGCATGAAGAGGGAGGTGCGCCGTAGCCGGGTGTTCTCGTCGACCCGTGCCTGCGGGGAGGTGTACCCGGCCAGCAGTTTCGCGACGATGTCCTCGCTGCCGGGTCTGACGGTGAAGGTGAGGGCGTGGCGGACCACGCCGTCGCCCAGCCGGGGAGCGGCCTGGAGCCTGCCGCCGGCCGATTCCGGAAGGCTGCGGAAGGCCTTGCCCATCTCCTGCAGAACGCTGAAGCGGAGCGAGCGGGTGTCCCGTACACAGCCGTGCAGCGGCTGGACCGTTTTCACGTGTTCCTCGCTGTTCACCCAGGCCAGGAAGGGTGACGCGCTCTCCCATTCGCTGGTGATGAGCCACTGGGAGGGGTTCTCTATCGACTGGCACAGCTCCTCGCTGATGTGTCCGGGGACGGACGACACCTGGCTCCGCAGATGTTCGTACACCTCCAGGAACTGCTTCTGGGCGCCGTCGTACAGGTCCAGCAGCAGCACGACTCGAAGCCTGGAGCCGTCGAAGGCGGACTGCGATATCCGTTCCGACACGGTTGTCATCTTTCACACTCCTTCGAGACCCGGTCGCCACACCCCGTGGCACGTCGCCGGTCGCTCGTGGAATCCGCGTGGGTGACCACCTGCGGATGCGGTCTGTCAGCACCCGGTCACGGGTGGCACTACCGAAATCGATCGTTGTCCGGTACGGCCAGCGGCGCGAGACGGGAGAACCAAGCGAGTGAACAGGCGGGGGAAATGCCCCCGAAAAGGGCATGAAAAGAGCATTCCCACTCAGGCGGCAGAGCTGGAGCAACTGATGGAAGAAGACGTCGACCACCGCGTGCCGGTCCTCATCGTGGGCGGCTCGCTGGTGGGCTTGTGCACCTCGCTGTTCCTGGGCCGTCACGGCATCAGGCACATGCTGGTCGAGAAGCACGCGGGCACCTCGGTCCACCCGCGCGGACGCGGCATCAACGTACGGACCATGGAGGTGTTCCGGGTCGCCGGCGTCGAGTCGCGGATCCGCGAGGCCGCCGCGGTCCTCGCCGGCAATCACGGCATCCTCCAGGGCGGCTCGCTGACCGGCGACGATCAGGAGTGGCTGTTCAAGGAGATCGACGCGGGGGGCGCGCTCGCGCGCTTCAGCCCGTCGACGTGGTGCCTGTGCAGCCAGAACGACATCGAGCCGGTCCTGATGTCCCTGACCCCCACGATGGGGGCAGACCTGCGGTTCTCCACGGAACTCATGTCCTTCGACCAGGACGACACGGGTGTGACCGCGCTGGTGAAGAACCGGGAGACGGGGGAGCACAGCACCGTGCGCGCGGACTACCTCGTCGCCGCGGACGGGCCGCGCAGCCCTGTCCGGGAACAGCTCGGGATCGGCCAGAGCGGCCACGGGGACCTGTTCCACAACGTCAGCATCACTTTCCGGTCCCGCGGGCTCGCGGCCGTCGTCGGGGACCGGCGTTTCATCGTGTGCTATCTGACCAAGCCCGACGCGGACGGGGCGCTGCTGCCGGTGGACAACCGGGAGCAGTGGGTGTTCCACGCACCGTGGCACCCCGACCAGGGGGAGACCCTGGAGGACTTCACCGACGAGCGCTGCGCCGCGCACATCCGCCGGGCGATCGGGGCGCCCGACCTGGATGTCGAGATCACCGGAAAGGCCCCGTGGCACGCCGCCGAACGGGTCGCGCGGCACTATGGGGCCGGCCGGGTGTTCCTCGTCGGGGACGCGGCGCATGAAATGTCCCCCACCGGGGCGTTCGGCTCCAACACCGGCATCCAGGACGCGCACAACCTCGCCTGGAAGCTCGCCGCGGTGCTGGAGGGCGCCGCGGACCCGCGCCTGCTCCAGACGTACGAGGCCGAGCGCCTGCCGGTGGCCCGGGCGACGAGCGAGCGCGCCTCGGCCCGCTCGGCGGAGCACAGCCACCCGGGGTACGAGCCCGCCCCCGGCGCCGTCGGCGGGCGGCCGGGCGGGGTGCTCTCCGTGGCCATGGGATACCGCTACAACCAGGGCGCCGTGCTGGGCACCGACCCGCGCCAGCCCGTCGTGCCCGAACGGATGCGGCTGTCGGGCGATCCGGGCACGCGGGCGCCGCACATGTGGATGGGGAGATCGGGCGAGCGCGCGTCGACCCTGGATCTCTACGAGCGGGCCTTCGTCCTGCTCAGCTCCGAGGGCACGGCGTGGCGTACGGCGGCGCGGCGGGCCGGCGAGCGGCTGGGAATGCGCCTGGACGCGTACGCGATCGGCACCGGACCCGATGCCGACCTGATCCCCGAGGACGAGGGCGACTGGGCCGAGCTCCACGGCACGACGGCGCAGGGCGCGGTCCTCGTCCGCCCGGACGGGTTCGTGGCCTGGCGTTCGACGCAGGCCGTGGCAGATCCCGAGGCGGTTCTGTACGAGGTCCTGAGCACCCTGCTGGGCCGGTCCTGAGCTTCCTCCCGGATCCCCCGCACCGCCCGATGCGGCGCGGGGGATCCGGCGTGCGTCAGCTCACCTGGAGGAGAGCGTCGTCCACGACGAAGGAGGTCTGGAGGGACTGGTCCTCCACGCCCTTGAACTGGAGGGTGACGGTCTGGCCGGCGAACCGGGAGACGTCGTAGCTCTTGAGCACGTAGCCGGGGGCCGCGTCCACATTGGACAGGGTCTCCAACGTCTGGCCGCCCACCGAGACCGTGAAGGTGTCGTAGACGACGTCCTCGGTCTCGTCGGTGTCGATGTGCAGGTAGAAGGCGAGTTGGTACGCCGAGCACCCGGACGGGACGGCCAGCGACTGCGAGGCGCTGTCCGTGTGCGAGGAGCCGTAGCCGTTCAGCCACGCCATGTACGAGCCGCTGTGCGGGGCCTCACCGGACTGGTTGGTGATGACGCCCGAGGTGGCCGTCCACGGGCTGCTGCCGTTCTCGAAGCCGCCGTTGACGACGAGCTGGCGCGGGGTGCAGGTGCCACCGCCGCCGACCGTCAAGGTGTACGTGGTGCTGTGGCTGACGGTGCCGGAGCCCGTGACGGTCAGGGTGTACGTGCCCTGCGCGGCGCCCGAGCCGACCTGTACGGAGAGAGTCGAGGAGCCGCCGGACTGCACGGAGGCCGGGCTGAGCGACGCGGTGACGCCGGCGGGCGCGCCGGAGACCGACAGGGCGACGGTCTGGGCGGCGCCGCTCACGGTGGTGGTGTTCACCGTGGAGGTGACGCTGCCGCCCGGGTTCGCGGAGCCGGCCGAGGGCGAGGTGCTGATGGAGAAGTCCTGGGCCGGGGTGTTCCCGCCGACCGCCTGCTTCCAGATCGCGTAGGCGACCCCGTCGGCGCTGCGGTCCAGGACGGTGGCGCTGATGTTGTTCGAGGTGTCGCAGGAGCTGTGGTAGCAGGAGTCGTACGCCGCGTTCGCGGTGCCGCCCCACTTGGTGGCCTGCGCCGAGGTCTTGCGGGCGCTGGCGCCGGCCGCGTAGCCGGAGGTGGGGATGCCGCCCTGCTGGAAGGAGTAGTCGTCACTGCGGCCCTGGCCCTCGGTGTTCTCCTCGGGGGCGAGGTTCAGCGAGGTCCAGTACGCCTTGAGGGGGGCGGCGGTGGTGGAGTTCAGGTTGTTGATGAAGTAGCCGCCGTTGGGGGAGCCGACCATGTCGAAGTTGTAGTAGCCCTTGATGGCCGCCTTCTGGGCGCTGCTGAGCCGGCCCACGTAGAACTCCGAGCCGTTCAGGCCCTGTTCCTCGTCGGTCCACCAGGCGAAGCGCACGTGCTTGGTCATGGTGGGGTTCTTCTGCGCGAGGACGAGCGCGTTCTCCAGCAGGGTCGCGGAGCCCGAGCCGTTGTCGTTGATGCCGGGGCCCGCCGAGACGCTGTCGAGATGGGCGCCGAACATGACGGTCTGGTCGTCGGGGCCGCCGGGCCAGTCCGCGATCAGGTTGTTCGACGGGTAGGTGCAGGAGGAGCAGTTCTGCTCGGTGACGGTGTATCCGGCGGCCTGGAGCTTGCCCTTGATGTACGCCACCGACTGGGTGTATCCGGCGCTGCCGGCCCGGCGGTTGCCGCCGTTCTGCGAGGCGATGGTGTTCAGCTGGGTCAGATGCGCCTGGACGTTGGCGACGTTGATGTCCGGCGGGTCGGTGCCGGGCTGGGTGCCGCCGACGTTGAGCGTGTAGTCGACGGTGTGCGCCAGGCTCGGGCCCTGGCCCTTGACGGTGACCGTGGAGGCGCCGGGCGCCGCGCTGGAGCTCGCGGAGAGGGTCAGCACCGAGGACTGGCCGGACTGCACGGTGGCCGGGTTGAAGGAGGCGGTCACCCCGGACGGCAGGCCGGCGGCGGTGAGCGTCACCTGCTGGGCCGAGCCGGTGGTGGTGTTGGTGGCCACGGTGGTGGTGACCGAGCCGCCCTGCTGGACGGTGCCCGAGGACGGGTTCAGCGCCAGCGAGAAGTCGTCGTTCTGGCCGCTCGGGGTGCAGGTCGGGTCGCCGGACTGGGCGGGCACGCTGATCGCGTCCCAGGCGGCCTTGGTCTTGGTGAAGAGGTTGCAGGTGGTGGGATCGAGCGACTTGGCGGAGCTGAGGGTCGCCGTCCGGTACTTCTTGTAGGACATGCTGCTGGTCTTGAGCAGCATGCCGCCGTAGAAGATCTTGCCGGCGTTCTGTACGCCCACACCGGTCAGCGTGGACTGGTTGCAGGTACTGCTGCTCGGCTTGCCGCCGCCGGGGTTGGTCCCCTCGGCCAGCAGGTAGAACCAGTGGTTCAGGGGCCCGGCGGCCGCGTGCACCTCGGTGCCGGGTATCGCGGAGCTGTAGCAGGCCGGGTCGTTGTTGACGGCCGGCGGATTGTACATGTTCCGGATCGGCCCGCGGCCCTGGAGGTTGATCATCTCGCCGACGGTGTAGTCGGGAGTGTCGTACGGGGCGGGCTCGTTGGCGTACGCCTCGGTCAGGGCGCCGAAGATGTCGCCGGTGCCCTCGCCGAGCCCGGCCTCCTGGCCGCTGGTGCCGCCGGGGGTGTTGGAGTCGATGGCGTGCCCGTACTCGTGGGCCACCACGTCCAGACCGGCGATCCACTCATTGGCGCTGTTGTGCCCGATGGTGACCGAGCTGCCGTCCCAGTATGCGTTGAGGTCGCCCAGGCCGACCTTGCCGGGGAAGCTGCGGCCGTTGCCGCTGACGCCGTTGCGGCCGAGCCACTGGCTCAGCATGTCCCACTGCTTCTGCGCCGCGAACATCAGGTCCGTACAGCCGGTTTCCTTGGAGGTGGCGTTGCCGGTGCCCCAGGAGTCCGACGACTTGGAGAAGACGCTGCCGGTGCTGTAGTCGGCGCAGCTCAGACCGGCGCGGTTCGGGTCGCGCAGGGAGTACGTGCCGCCCGAGGCGGTGGTGTCGACGGTCAGCGGGTTCGGGCCGTTCCACTTGCTGGTGCCGCTGCCGGCCACGACCTCGTCGTGGCGGTCGACGACCTTGCCCGTGCGCGCGTCGACGAAGACGTGCAGCTTGCTGGGCGCCGTCCTGGTACGGCCGGAGAGAACGGTCTCCCAGGCCAGGACCTGCTTGCCGTCCTTGAGCTTGACGACGAGCCGGCTGTCGAGCACCTTGTCGACCTTCACCAGCTCGGCCCGCGAAGCGGCTTCCGCCGCCTTCGCGTCGACCGAGGGGGTGGTCGACACGTCGATCACCGTCGAGGAGGCCGACTGAAGGGCGCGGACCCGGCCCTGCCCGTCGGCGATGACGACCGCGTCGCCGCCGACGACCGGCAGGCCGCGGTAGCTGCGCTCGTACGCGACGGAGTACAGGTCCTGCACCCAGGGGGTGACCAGGCGCCGGTCGTACTGCTGCTGAGGCGAGTTGACCAGGGCGTCGAGACCGCTCTTGACGGCCGCGTCGGCGGCGGCGACGGCGCGTTGCGCGGACGTGGCCTGCGGGGGCGGTGAGGGCTGGGCGGGTGGCGCGGCGTACGCGGTGCCGGCCAGCGAGCCGGCGAGGCTCGCGGTCAGCGCCATGGCCGCCACGGAAGCCATCCATCTGGTGGGCTGCAAGAGTCCACTCCGATCGTGTGTGGGGGGTGCGGCTGGCTGTTCGCCGCCGAGTATGAGCGTGGACATGGCGAGATTGGGACATATCTGCGCGCATAAGACCCGCGTTATGGTGCGGTGGCGTCACGCTGCGTAAGCTGCCTGGATGCAGCTGGAGTTGAGGCATCTGCAAGCCGTGTGCCAGATAGCGGAGTCCGGCAGTCTGGGTGGCGCGGCGCGCAGGCTCGGGGTTTCCCAGCCGGCGCTCTCCGCCCAGCTGCGCAGGATCGAGCGGGTCGCGGGTGGCGAACTCTTCGTCCGCGGCCGGCACGGCGTGGATCCCACCCCGCTGGGCCAGTTCGTCCTCGCCAAAGCCCGCCGCGTGCTGAGCGAGATGGACGCGCTCGGCGCGGAGGCGCGCGCCATGGCGACCGACACGCCGCTGCGGCTCGGATGCATCCTGCTCGTGCTGATCGACGGACTGCTCGCGCGGACGGACCTGACCCTGTCCGGGCGGGAGATCACCGTGGACGTGGAGCACTCGGTGACGGCGCTCGTGCGGATGCTCGGCGCGGGTCGGTACGACGTCATCGTGTACGGCGAGGTGAACGAGCATGAAGTCGCGCTGCCCCAGGGGGCCCGGGCTCGGACCCTGGTCCCGAAGGAACCGTTCTGCATCCGGATGTCCACGCGGCATCCTCTGGCGGGGCGGGAGGTGCTGGACCTGGCCGACCTGGCCCACGAGCAGTGGATGACCCTGGTGGAGGACGACGACGGCGGCCCCGAGGCCCTCGTCGAGGCCTGCGCGAAGGCCGGCTTCGTGCCCTCACTGCGCTACCGGATCACCGACCGCAAGATGCGCCACGACCTGGTCGCGGCGGGCCGGGCGATCTCCCTCACCCAGCCCACCGCCCCGGCGGTGGAGGGCACGGTGATGCGTCCGCTGCTCGGCACCCCGGTCACCGGACGCATCCGCCTCGCCTGGAACCGCGCGGCCGTCTCCGCGCACCAGGCGGAACTCCTCTACCGCGCGGCGGTCGGCGCGTACCTGGCCAACATCGACAACAACGCGTTCCACCGGGCGTGGTGGAACGCCCACCCCGAGGCGCACCCGGCCCTCGGAGGCTGAGGCGGGCGGGTGGCCGGGCGAACCGTCGGCTTCCGCAATACGGTCGTCATCATGACCCCCAACCTCGGCTCCCCGTATCCGCTCCACGAACCGCCGGAGTCGTCATGAGCACCCCGCCGCCCGATCCGCACCTCTCCATGATCCGCAGTGTCGTGCCCCGCACCCCGGAGGGATGCGAGGAGTGCATGCGCCTCGGAACGGACTGGGTGCACCTGCGCCTGTGCCTCACCTGCGGCCACGTGGGATGCTGCGACTCCTCCCCGCTGCAGCACGCCCGCGCGCACGCGGCGGACGCCGGGCACCCCGTCGTGCGGTCCTTCGAGCGGGGCGAGGACTGGCGCTGGTGCTTCGTACACGAATCCTTGGTCTGAGGCCGGAGCGTCTGAGGCCGGAGCCGGTCGCACCTACCCCGGTGCGGTATGGGCGGGGTCTGGGCGGCGTAGGGAACACCGCCGGACGGGCCGTTCCCGAGGCCGCGGCCCGCCGTACGGCTGCATCCGGGGGCGGCTGCGGTGCCGGTCCCGCGGAGTGGAGAGACGATGGGAGACACCCCGGGGTGAGTGTGCGTGACCTGGAACCGAGCGGGCCGACCCACTGCCCTCTCAGCCGGGGATGGGAAGGAGTGGCCGGCATGAGTACGGCGGATGCCTCCAGGGCCGGTCCCGGCCCGGCGCGCGCCGCCCCTTCCGAGGGCCCGGGCCTGCTGGACGTGGTGGGCGTCGCGGCGGTGGTACTCGACGATGAAGGGCGGATCGCGCTGTGGAGCCCGCAGGCCGAGGAGCTCTTCGGCTACACCGCGCAGGAGGCCCTGGGCCAGTTCGCGGCGCGCCTGCTCGTCGACGAGCAGCACCTGGACCTGGTGATCTCCCTCTTCAGCGAGGTTATGGCCGGCGCGGGCCCCTGGGCCGGTGTCTTCCCCGTGCTGCACAAGGACGGCAGCACCCGGCTGGCGGAATTCCGCAATATGCGGCTGGAGGACCGCCACGGCCGGCTGTACGCCCTGGGCATCGCGTCGGACCAGGCCACACTGCGCCGCCTGGAGCGCGACCTGGCCCTGTCGGTGCGGCTGGTCGCCCAGTCCCCGATCGGCCTGGCCGTCATGGACACCGATCTCCGCTATGCCCTGGTCAACCCGGCGCTGGAGCGCATCAACGGCCTGCCGGCCGAGCAGCACATGGGCCGGCACGTCCACGAGGTGCTGCCCCATCTGGACGCCAAGGCCATCGAGTCCGCCATGCGCGAGGTCCTGGTCACCGGCTCGCCGCAGCTGAACCACTTCACCACCGGCCGTACCCCCGCCGATCCCGGGCAGGAGCATGCCTGGTCGGTCTCGATCTACCGGCTGGATGACCCGGGCGGGCGGGCGATCGGGGTCGCCTCCTCCGTCGTGGACGTCACCGAACAGCACAAGGCGTCGACGGCCGTCGCCCTGGCGCGGCAACGGCTTGCCCTGATCGCCGATGCCTCCGTGCGCATCGGGACCACCCTCGACCTCGGTGTCACAGCCCGCGAACTGGGCGAGATCGCCGTTCCGGCCCTCGCCGACCTGGCCACGGTCGACATCCTGGACGCCGCCCTCTCGGGCGACCGGCCGCCCGAGACCCCGAAGGACGAGGCCGTGCAGTTCCGCGCCCTCGCCATCAAGGCGGCCTACCCCACCCCCGCCACGCTCGCCGCCGACCCGGTCGGTGAGCTCGCCCGGTACGACGCCACCCGGCTGGTCACGCGGTGCGTGCGTACCGGCCGCAGCATCCTCGTGGCACAGGTCTCGCCGCAGGACCTGGCCGGCATCGCCCGGAACGCCGAGGCCGCGGCCCTGCTCGCCGAGGCGGGAATCCACTCCTACCTCGCCGTGCCGCTGATCGCCCGCGGCGAGGTCATCGGTGTCCTGGGCCTCCAGCGCACCCGCAATCCGCTGGCGTTCGACCACGACGACGTGCTGCTCGCGGGTGAACTGGCGGCGCGCGCCGCCGTCTGCATCGACAACGCCCGCTGGTACCAGAGGCAGCGCCACGCCGCCCTCACCCTCCAGCGCCACCTGCTGCCCCACCAGCCCACGCCCACCCCCGGCCTGGAGATCGCCTACCGCTATGAGCCCGCCGCGGCCGCCGGCGAGGTCGGCGGCGACTGGTTCGACGTCATCCCCCTGCCCGACGACAAGACCGCCCTCGTGGTCGGGGACGTCATGGGCAGCGGCATCAACGCCGCCGCGACCATGGGCCAACTGCGCACCGCCGCCCGCACCCTGGCCGAACTCGACCTCGACCCGGCCGCGGTACTGACCCGCCTGGACCACACCACCACCGGCCTGGGGCACACCATGGCCACCTGCGTCATCGTCGTCTACGACCCCCACCGCGGCAGCTGCCGCATCGCCACGGCCGGCCACCTGCCCCCGGTACGGACCCGTCCCGGCCGGGCCCCCGAACTGCTCGACCTGCCGACCGGAGCACCGCTGGGAGTCGGTGGGGTCGCCTTCGAGGCCACCGCCCTCGATCTGGACATCGGCGACGAACTGGTCCTGTACACCGACGGTCTCGTCGAAACCCGGGATCAGGACATCGACATCCGCCTGCACGCCCTCACCGCACTGCTCAGCCGCCCCGGCCTCACCATCGAGGAGACCTGCGACCTGCTCCTGGGCGAACTGCGCCACTCGGACGACCGCGATGACGTCGCCCTCCTGATCGCCCGGGCCACCCGGCCCGTGCCGGAGAGCCCGGACCGGTAGCCGGGGCGTCTCCTCAGGCGCTTGTGGCGACGTCGTCGCGGACGAGGGCGGCGACGTGATCGGCGATCACGTCGAGGATCTCCGCCGCGGCCGCGTGATTGCCGAGAACGAGGAAGTTCAGGGTCAGTCCGTCCGTCATGGCCGCCAGATAGCGGGCCAGCACGGGGACGGGAACGCGGAGTTCGAAGTCCACGCTGCGGCCGAGCTGTTCGATGAGTTCGCCGTAGGTGTCGCAGTACAGCTCGTACTGCCGACGCGCCAGATGCTCGAACCCGGGCTGGCGCAGGGCGTACTGCGTGAGCTCGTACGTGAGCATGTGCTCGCCGGGGTGGGCGGCCACATGGTCCCAATAGGCCTGGAATCCGGCCCGGATGGTCTCCCGGACGGTGGCTCTCGGCCGGATCGCCGCCTTCACCACCGTGACGTAGTGATCGGTGATCGTCTCGATGACGGACTCCAGCAGGGCCTGCTTGGAGTCGAAGCAGTAGTGGAAGACGCTCAGCGAGACGCCCGCCTCGGCGGCGATGGACCTGGTCGTGGTCCTGGCGACGCCGTCGCGGGTCATCGCGCGGATCGCGGCCTCGGTCAGCTGCCGGCGCCGCTCGGCCAACGGCATCCGTGCCATGTCGGTTCCCTTCTTTCACGTGCCGCGCAGAGCCGTGCCGTGCCGGGCCGTGCCGTGCCGGGCCGTGCCGTGCCGGGCCGGGCCGTGCCGGGCCGGGCCGCGCCGTGCCGGGCCGCGCCGGGGCGGGCGGGGGGCCGGCCCCGGCACGTGGACACCTCGGCGACGCCGTCAGCTGCTGTAGATGCCGACCTCGTGGAGGGAGTAGCCCCACTTGGTGCCGCGCTCCAGCCCGTGGATGCGTACATGGCGGGCCGAAACGCCGGTGAACTGCGCCGTGTCCAGGCCGCCGTCACCGGTGGTCGTGGACCACACGGACTGCCAGTTCGTTCCGTCGGCGGAGACTTCGACGCGGTACGACTTCCCGTAGGCGCGCTCCCAGTCGAGGGTGACGCGCTTGATCAGGCTCGCGGACCCGAGGTCGATCCGGAGCCACTGGTCGTCGCTCCAGTCGCTCGCCCAGCGGGTGCCCGTGTTGCCGTCCACGGCGCGGTCGGGTGCGTAGCTCGTGAACGGGTTCCACTCCGAGGAGCTGGCCGAGGCGGACGAGCCCGCGGCCAGGTTCACCCCCGCCTTGTGCCGCTCGGACGCCCCCCAGGTGCCGAGGTAGGACTCCGCGCCGCGGAAGAGGTCGTCCACGACGTCCTGGCCGCCGACGAGCCGGATGTCCTCCAGCCAGTCCGGGACCAGCCCGTAGTGCGCGGCTCCGTCGGTGTTGAGGTCCCAGGTGCGCTGACCGGTGGTCTGCCGGTCGATGACCGAGCCGCCGTCGACGCTGCGGAACGGGTACCGCACCGGGTTCGGGGTGGCCGCGCCCCGGGGGCCCGGCCAGCCGCCGACGCCGTTCATGTCGGTGCCGTATCCGTAGCCGACGTGGTACTTCTCGCGCAGCGCGTCCGTGCGCTTGGCCTCCGCGCTGAACCCCTCGGCGCCGTTCATGTACTGCGCGGCGAAGCCGCCGAGCCGGTACAGGCGCTCCGTCCAGCCGAGGTCCATCCAGCTGTGCGAGGAGATCACACCGGGGTACGACTCGGACTCCAGGATGTCGAAGGCCCGGCCCGCGGCCTTGACGCTCATGTGGTCGACTTCGAGCATCATCTTGCGTTTCATCATGCCGCGCACCGCGTACTCACCGAGGTCCGTGAGGCCGCGGGTGTTGCACTGCGCATCAGCCGCGTACGTGGGGACCGCCACCCCTGCCGGCAGTTCCTTCTGCGCGTTGGGCGCCGGCGCGAGGCCGATGGGGTTGTCGTGCTGGGGGCCGGCGCACTGCTCCGTCTCCCAGAAGGTGCCGGTCGACAGGAACTGCCCGACGTTGATCGCCGTGCCGAGGGCGCCCTCGTCGAACCGGACCCCGCACAGGGCGTTGTCGAACTTGTGGCACAGGAACATGCTGCGCACGCCGAGCTTGTGCAGCTCGTCCAGGCCGCGGTCGATGTCCTCCTTGCTGCACTGGGAGATGTCCAGGATCTGCTTGCAGCCGAACGGCTCGGAGGTCTCGACCCCCAGGACGACGGCGAGCTTGCCCTGCTTGATGACCTCGCGGGCCTGCGCGGAGTCGGTGACGATCCTGAACCAGCCCTTGCCCGGGCCGCCGTACATCTTGTCGATGAAGGCCTGCATGTCGTACGTCTTCTGCGCCTCCAGGCGGATGGCGGTCATCTCGTCGCAGCCGCGGTCCTTGAAGAAGTAGACCGAGCAGATCACGCCGTTGGTGACGAGGTCGTTGACCAGCACCCGCTGGCCGCCGCGCCAGGCCCGTTCGACCCAGGCGTAGTAGTTCTGCTGGTGGGTCAGTGAGTCGTGGGCCGGCCAGTCCTTGAACGTCGGCCAGCCGTTCGGGTCGTGCTTTCCGTCGCCGCCCTTGGTGATGAAGTCGAAGATCGCGAGCGAGCCGTCCGGGTAGTGCTCGGGACAGTCCCTGAGCGCGTCCGCGACCCCCATCTCGGAGAACGGCTTGCCGCAGATGAGCCGGCCGCCGAAGCCCTCGTTGGACATCAGGTGGTCGTGCGCGTCGACGAAGCCCCGTACCCGGCCCTGGGAGTCGGTCCCCTTGAAGGGCTCACCGGTGACGTTGATCTCGGAGTCGGGCGCGGGCCGCGCGGTCGGGGCCCACCAGCCGGGGTCGTCGGCCGTGGCGCTGGGCGCGGGGCCGAGCGCCACGACCAGCACCGTGAGGAGCAACGAGAGAACGGCGAGGGGCCTGCTCCTGCTGTGCGAGTGTCGAGTCAAGGTCATCACTCATGTCTTTGGTCAGCGGAGGCGCGATTGTCATGTCCCGCGCAAATATTGCGTCGAGAATCGCGACTCCCGCGAGCAGAGTCAAGAGTCCGGGACAGCTGACCTGATGACCAGTCACATACTGGCCAGGGGCGCTCTACTCGCCCTTGCCCAGCGCGCGCACGGCCTTGTCGAGCCGGACCTGCCTGGCCTCGGGCGTGAGCGCCTGGAGCAACGGCAGGATCACCAGGTAGCGCCCGGTCCTGTCGAGCGCCTCGAACGCCTTCCCGGCCTGGGGGTCGGCAGACTATCGCCGGGCAGGGAAGGGGCATGGGAAATCCCGACGGCCTCCACGGCGACGCGGGGCGGACGGCGGGACCCGGCTGAGGCCCGGCTCGCTCAATCCGCCCCGTCCCCCGGCACCGGCACCGGTCGGGACCCGAACAGGAGATCGCTGTGCGCGGAGCGGGCCTTGGCCGGGGGCGGGACGGCCGGCCCCCGGGCGTTCGCCGGGTCCGGGTACAGCACGGCGTGGCACCGGCGGGCCTCGGCCTCGGCGTCGGCGCGGCACACCAGGACGTGTTCGGCCCGGCCGTCGGCGCGCACCGTGGTGATCAGGCACAGGTCGTCGTGCCGCCGCCCCGCGCCGAGGTGCCGCGCCGCGCCCCGGACGCCGGCCGGTACGACCAGGTAGGTGCCGCTCGACGAATCGAACGCGGTGGTCGGCAGGCCCTCCGCCAGCAGCCCTTCCGCCGCCGCCCGGCGCTCCGGGCCGGACCGGAAACGCCACACGTCGCTGCTCTTGTGCGTGACCACCGCTGCCGCCCCGGGACCCTCACCCACCATGGTCCCGTCCTCTCCCTCGCCGGTCCACGGGAAGGGCCGGCAGTGCAGCCGTACGTCCCCGCGCTCCGCCCAGTCCACGGCGCTCTCGTGGACGACCTTGGCGCCGTAGCGGGACATCTGGCGCACACCCTCGTAGCTGATGCGGGGGAGTGTCCGCGCGGCCGGCACCACGTAGGGGTCGGCGGTGCACACCCCGGGCACGTCGGAGAAGAGCTCGCACGTGCCGGCGCCCAGCGCCGCCGCCATCGCCGCCGCCGAGAGGTCGGAGCTGTTGCGGCCCAGCATCACGGTCTGTCCGGCCGGGTCGACCGCCTGTCCTCCGGGTACGACCAGGATCGGGCAGTCCTCCAGGGCGGCCCGCAGCACCGCGGGGTCGGCCCGGCTCAGCCGCGCCCGGTCGGCCGGCCCCTCGCCCAGGAGCCCGGTGCCCGCCGCGGTCAGGGGGAGCGCGGGCAGGCCCTCGGCGTCGAGCGCGGCCGCGAGCAGGGCGACGCTCACGGTCTCGCCGCTGGTCAGCAGCATGGCGGCGATGGGCGCGGGCGGATCGTCGGCCAGGACGTCCAGGGTCTGCTGGAGCCTGCCCGTGGTACCGGACATCGCACTCACCACGACGACCACGGGGCGTTTCTCCTCGGCGACCCGACGGGCCGTGTACCGGGCCACCCGCCGGTAGCCGTCGAGGTCCGCGAAGGCGGATCCGCCGAACTTCATCACCAGCGGACGACGTTCGGGCCCGCCACCTCCCAAGGGGGCGGCGCGGCTCACCCCAACCACCCGTTCTTCGTGGCGAGTTCGACGATCTGCACGGCGTTGAGCGCGGCCCCCACCCAGAGGTTGTCGGCGACCACCCACACCGCCACCGCCCTCGGGTCCTCCGGCTCGACCCGGATGCGGCCGACGTGGACCAGCGCCCGGTCCTGCGGCCGGGCGAAGACGGAGCGCGGCATCGGGTACGAGGGGCTGTCCGACCGGGAGTAGACCCGAAGGCCCGGGGTGGCCGCCAGCGCCTCTTCGACGGCCGCGGTCGTGACGGGCTCCCGCAGCCTGACGTGCACCGCCTCGGAATGGCAGTCGAAGACCGGTACCCGTACCGCCGTGGCGCTCACCCGCAGCTCGGGCAGGCCGAGTATCTTGCGCGGTTCGCGGACGAGTTTGCGTTCCTCGTGCGTGAGCCCGGAGTCGTCCTGGAGTCCGATCTCGGGCACGAGGTTGAAGGGCAGCGGCTGCCCGAACCGCCCGCCGGGGCCGCTCGGGGCCGAGCGGTCCTCCAGCAGCCTCCTGGAGCCCTCGGCCAGTTCCTCCAGTCCCCGCAGCCCGCCCCCGGAAGCCGCCTGGTAGGTCGCCACCACGACGCTCTCCAGCGCCGCGAGTTCGTGCAACGGGTGGAGGGCGCGTACCAGCTGGATGGTCGAGCAGTTCGGATTCGCCACGAGGTGGGAGACCGGCCGGTCCGCGAGGGCACCCGGGTTGACCTGCGGTACGACGAGCGGGACGTCCGGGCGCATCCGGAACGCGGAACTGTTGTCGACGATCAGCACCCCGGCCGAGGCCAGCCGCTCCGCCTCCCGGTTGCTCACGTCCACGCCCGCGCAGAAAATGGCGACATCCAGACCCTGCGGGTCGAGGTCCCCGATGGTGACCAGCGGAGCCATGGGCAGGGACAGCGCGAGTTCGGCGCCGAGGTCCCGGCCGACGCTGCGTGCCGAGCCGACCGGTACCACCTGCTCCACCGGAACGATCCCGCTGTCGAGCAGGGCCAGGCATTCCCTGCCCACGGCTCCGGTGGCGCCGATTATCGCGATGCGCAGCATTCCCGTCCTCCTGTGTGTCCGTCAGGTGAGAGAGCCCCGGAAGGCGCGCCGATAGGCGTTCGGGGTGGTGTTCAGCGAGCGCACGAACTGGTGGCGCAGGGCCGCCGCGTTGGGGAATCCCGTACGGGCCGCCACCGCCTCCATCGTCTCGTCCGTGTTCTCAAGGAGCCGCTGGGCGCTCAGTACCCGCTGCGCCAGCAGCCATCGGTACGGGGTGGTGCCGGTCTCCATGCGGAACCGCCGGGCGAAGGTGCGCGGCGACATGCACGCCAGGGCCGAGAGCTGCTCGACGCTGATCTCCTGGTCCAGATGTTCCTCGGCCCAGGCCAGTACGTCGCGCACCCCGTCCTCGCGGTACTCCGCCACGGGCCTTTCGATGTACTGGGCCTGCCCGCCGTCCCGGTGCGGCGGTACCACCATGCGCCGGGCGATGGCATTGGCGACGTCGCTGCCCTGGAGCTTGCGCACCAGGTGAAGGGCGGCGTCGATCCCCGCCGAGGTGCCGGCCGAGGTGAAGACCGGATCCTCGTCGACGTACAGCACACCCGGTTCGACCTGTGCCTTCGGATACCGCTCGGCGAGCGCGTCGGCGTACCGCCAATGCGTGGTGCAGCGCCGCCCGTCGAGCAGCCCCGCGGCGCCCAGGACGAAGGCGCCGACGCAGACACTGAGTACCCGGGCCCCGCGCGCCACTGCCTGGCGCAGCCCTTCCAGGAGGTCCGGCGGGAAGTCCCTGGTGTGGAAGTCGTCCCCCACCGGGATGGCGATGAGATCCGCATCCGCGAGTCGGTCCAGGCCGTACGGCGTGCTGATGGTGAAACCGGGGACGGCTCGCACGGAAGAGGATTCCGCGGCGACGAGCGCGAAGTCGTAGGCGGGCAGCCCCTCCTCCTGGCGGTCGATCCCGAACACTTCGCATACGACACCCAGCTCGAACGGGTGGACGTTGTCGAGCAGCACTGCGGCTACGTTCTTCAGCATGGGATCCAATGTGGCAGGGATTCGTGGTGTTCTGACAGTCCCCCCACTGTCAGGTGGCCAGAAGCTCCCGCACACTAACGGCATAGATCCGGCAGTGAAACGGAGTTATTCACCTGAGCCCCGGGACGGAGCCGCCTCACTGAATCGCTCGCCGATGGAAACGATCCCGCCGCGGATTCCCATGACCACGGCTTGTGTGCGATCGGATGCGCCGACCTTGGAGAAAACCGCGGACAAATGATTCCGCACCGTCTTCTCCGATATGCCGAGCGAGCTGGCCACGCGCCGGTTCGATTTTCCCTCGGAGACGAGGACCAGAATCTCGCGCTCGCGCGCCGTCAAGAGGGAAAGGGATTCCCGGGACGTCGGATCCATGTCGAGGGCGGACGTGTCGGCGCACGTCTGATGCTCATCGCCGCTGTCAGTGCGTAAGTCCTCAATCATCTGTTCTTGGGCTTCCAAGGCGTCCTGCACTTCGCCCAGTGCCTTGTGCATCCTGTCGACGGCCTCGGCGAGAGCCGTGACGGGCTGCGGTGGCGCACCGCAGAATTCACAGCACCTCTTGCCGCTCAACTCCACGACTCGCCCACGCACAACACGTGCCATCAGGTGCACTCCCTTCGTGGGGATGTGATAACTAACCGCTCTCATGCGTCATGAAGGAAGCTGCGTGTGTATGGCCACCGTCTTGCACCGCGTGTATTCACGCAGCGCCTCCAGCCCCTTCTCCACTCCTATGCCGGAGCGCTTGAACCCCCCGAAGGGCAGCTCCACGCCCCCGGCCGCGCTGTAGTTGTTGACGAACACCTGACCCACCCGCAGCCGCTGGGCGAGCCAGTGGGCGGTGGTCACATCGGATGTCCAGACACCGGCGGCGAGCCCATAGGTGGTGTGCTCCGCGAGTTCGACCGCCTCGTCCAGCGAATCGAAGACCGATACGCAGAGGACCGGGCCGAAAATCTCCTCGTTGAACACCCGGTGCGCCGGACTCACGTGGTCCAGGATGGTGGGTTCCACGTAGAACCCGCCGGTGTACGCCTCGCCCTCGGGAACCCCGCCGCCGGCGCGGACTACGCCGGTCCTGCTGCCCTCGGCCAGGTAGCCGAGCACCCTGTCGCGCTGTTTGGCGGAGATGAGCGGTCCCATGTCGGGATCGCTGATTCCCGGGCCGACGCGCAGGGCGCGGAAGGCGTCCGCGAGCGCCGCCACCAGCTCGTCGTGGACGGACCGGTGAACGAGCAGCCGGCTGCCGGCCGAACAGTTCTGCCCCGCGTGCTCGGTGATCGAGTCGACGATCAGGGGTACCGCTCGCGCCATGTCGAAGTCCGGGAGGACGATGTGCGGCGACTTGCCGCCGAGCTCCAGGGTGACCGGCACGATGTTCCTCGCCGCCGCGGTCATCACGGCCTCGCCGGTCTCCCGCGAACCGGTGAACGCCAGGCGGTCCACGTCGGGATGTGCGGCCAGTGCCGCGCCTGCCTCCTCTCCGTAGCCCGGCACGACGTTCAGCGCGCCGGCCGGAAGTCCTGCTTCCAAAACGATGTCCGCCAGGCGCAGCGAGGTCAACGGCGCGTCTTCGGCCGGCTTGAGTACGCAGCAGTTTCCGGCCGCGAGGGCGGGCGCCACGGTCCTGGCGGCGATTTGCAGGGGGTAGTTCCACGGGATGATGTGCCCGCACACCCCGTACGGCTCCCGCAGGGTGAAGGCGAACCGGTCCGTCTGATGAAGAATCGTTTCGCCGCCGAGCGCCTCCACGGCACTGGCGTAGAAGTCGAAGTAGCGTGCGGCGACATCGGCGTCGACCAGCGACTGGCTGAGCGGCTTTCCGGTGTCGAGGGTTTCCAGCCTGGCCAGTTCCGAGCGTTCGGCGCGGATCGCCTCGGCGATCCGGCGGCAGGCCCCGGACCGCTCCGCCACCGTGGCGAACCGCCAGGTGGACTCGTAAGTGTGCCGGGCCGCGTCCACGGCGTCCGCGATCTCGGCCTCGCCACAGCGGGCGACTCGCGCGAACGGACGGCCGTTCGACGGGTCGAGGACATTGATCCACTGCGCCGCGGGAACGTTCTTTCCGGCGATGACAGCCGTGTACTCAGGTAATACCGCTTCGCTCACGGGGGCATCAAGCTCCTTGCGTGGGGGACCGCAGCGCTCGTCGTCAGCCGGCCATTGAACCGCTGAGAATTCTCTGGAGATCACGAGAGGCGACGTCGCGCGGGCAGCACACCAACAGGCGCTGCTGTTTGAGCGCACCTTCGACAAGCGCAGGGAGATCCTTGCCGGAATATCCGAAGGCCGCAAGGCCGCCTGGCCCTCCGGTATCAGCCACCAGTCGTTGCAAAGTGGCCGGAAGCACGTCCGAACCATTTGCCGTCGTCACGCCGTTGAGATTCGCACCGAGCAACTCGGCAGCGCGCAGGTGGCGTTCAGGTGATGTCAGATACGTGAATTCGAATGCCGCGGCGGCGGTGGAGACGACCGCGGCGCCGTGCGGCACCATCGCGTGATCGACCGCATACCCCTCGGGCCGGTAGTCGCGGACCAGTCCGGCTATCGGATAGGCGCACGCGTGTGGAATATGTGTTCCGGCGTTGCCGAAGCCCATCCCGGCGAAGCTCGCCGCCTGGCTCATTCCGATACGGGCTTCCAGGTCGTCGGGGTTGAGCACGGCCCGTCTGAGGTAGCGGCCGACCAGCCCCAGCGCCTGCTCCACCCACACGTCGCTGATCGGGTTGGCACCGATGTACAGCGGCCGGTCCGCGGGTGTGGGGTAGGGGGGACGCCGGTCGTAGGCGCGGGCGGTATACGACTCGCAGGCGTGCGTCAGCACGTCGTACCCCGAGGAGGCGGTGACGGCCGGCGGCAGCGTGAGGGTGTTGGCGGGATCGACCAGTGCCAGGGACGGCAGCAGCCGCAGATCACTGATTCCCGTCTTCACGTTCAGCCCCGAGACGCCGAGGGCGACCATGGCGGTGCACTCGCTCCCGCTCCCGGCTGTCGTGGGCACCGCCACCAGCGGTTTCAGCGGGCCGGGGATCTTGGCTCCGGCGCCTACCGGGGCGTTCAGATAGTCGCGTACCGACCGGCCGGGGTAACTGAGCAGTAGGTTCAGCATCTTGGCCGTGTCGATCGAGCTGCCGCCGCCGAGGCCGACGTAACCGTCCACCTGGAGCGACGCCAGTTCGCGGGCGGCCTCGGTGCAGCTCTCGTCGGTGGGCTCCACCTGGGCCCGGTCGAAGACCGAGACCGAGATCCCCTCCTGCTCGATGAGCTTGGCGACCCGGGCGGGAAGGCCGAGACCGGCCAGCACGCGGTCGGTCACCAGCAGTACCGACCGGACGCCGGCCCTGCGGAGCTCGTAACCGATTTCCCGGGTGGCGCCGACACCGAATTTGAGCGGTGGAGCCTGCCAGCCAATGATTCGCTCGTGTTCCGGGGCATTTCCGCCGACCCATGCAACCGGCTCCACCGTCTGCCCTCGCCCTCTTAGCTGATTGGCAACATTACGTTGCATATTCGCGCCGAATTTGATCGGGCGAGGGCCACATTAGTCCGGCGAATTCGCCCCCACCATAGGACTCTCGTCCTATACGGGAAGCGTGGAGTGCCCGTCGCGGGCGCACAGAACGGGGCGGGGTGTCCGAATCTCCACCCCGCCCCGCGCTGTTCCCCGCCCCCCCCGGGCCGTCAGGCAGCTGCCACGGTCAGCTGTGCCTCGATCTCCTTGACCCGGACCGTGTCGGCGTCGATGGACTCCTGGCTCGGTCCGCCGAGGATGACCCAGCCCAGACTGGTGAACAGGTCCTCCGTGCAGGGCACGAGCTCACCATTGCGGTAGGGCAGGCCCAGCCGCTGGAAGGTGGGCAGCTCCCGGACCGCGTCCAGCACCTCGGCGTTGTGCAGGATCCCCTCGCGCGGGCTGGACAGCCACACCACGCGCACCGGCTGCACGATCTCGTAGCCCGGGGTGAACGTGCCGTCCAGGTGGTGCCGGACCGTGCGGTCGATCTGGCAGTCCCCGGTCGCCAGCCGGGCCGAGTACTGCAGACAGCTTCCGGCCAGCCGCGCGGCCGTCTCGATGAGCCGTGGTCCCCCGGCCGTGAGCATGATCTCCGTGTGCGTGCAGCCGGTACGGACCCCGACGGCCTGCGCGACCTGCCGGGTGTACTCGCCGAGCAGCGTCGTGATCGGGTCCTGCGGGGCCAGGTAGTCGACCGCGTCGTAGATCCCGATCCGGTCGTTCTTCGCCGACTTGCTGTAACGGCTGACCGAGACCAGCCCGAACTTCCCGTCGACCGAGTACGTGTCGACGATGTACTCCGTCCCCTCCGCGAACTCCTGCACCAGGACGGTGTCATTGCGGATGTCGAACCGGTTGACCGAGCCGAGGAGGCGGTCGAAGTACGGCCGCCAGTCCTCCCCGGTGCCGACCTTGTGCACATCGTCGGTGCCCCCGCTGCGGCGCGGCTTGAGCACCAGCGGTCGGCCCTCCAGGCCGTTGTCCCGGACCCATGCGGCGACCTCTTCGGGGTCCGCGGTGGCGATCTGCCGCAGATGCGGGATTCCGGCCGCCGCGACCGCCTGGGCCATGGGCCATTTGTCCCGGCGGGCTTCGGACAGTTCGAACACGTTGCCCGTGCCCGGCATCAGTTCCTCGACCAGCGCGTCGACCAGCATCACCGCGGACTCGTTGCCCGGGACGATGGCGACCGGGTCATAGCCCTTCACCGTCCGGACGAGCTCGTTGAAATCCCCGTCGTGGTGGTGCGTACGGAAGAACGTGTCCGGAGCCCAGGTGCGCCGGTACGAATTCAGCGGGCCCGGCGTGCTCAGCACGGCCACCGGTTCGATGCCTCGCTCCCGGAAGGCATTCGCATACTCGGCCGCGCCGGAGTAGGGGTCGACGAGAACGACGTAGCGGGGCATTTCTTTTCCTCCTGAGTAGTGCGTCAGCGCTGCCTGCCTGCCTCACTTGCCGACGGTGGCCTCCGTGTCGGTGCCGAGGCTCCCGACGGACCCCGCGTCCCCGGCCGGCTCCGTCCTGCGCGGCTGGCGCCCGGCGGCCTCCGGGGGACGCACACCCAGCCAGGCGGCGCCCACCGCGAGCAGCCCGACGGCCCCGCAGCCGAGCCACAGGCCGTCCCCGAACTTGTTCCAGAGCATGACTCCGACGAACGGACCCACCGCCGTGCCGAGTCCGTACAGCGAGTTCGACGCCCCCAGGTAGCGGCCGCGCAGCTCCGGCGGTCCGGCCTGCGCCGGGTAGGCGAAGAAGAGGGTCGGGTAGCCCACGATCTCACCGAGCGACCACACGAGGGTCGCGATCACCAGCGCGGCGAGACCCCAGGGCAGGGCGTACAGGCTCATCCCGATGCCGGTCAGGGCCACGCCGGCGATCACCGCGATCCTGGCCGGCCAGCGCTGCACCACCTTGGCGACCAGCAGCTCGCAGGTGATGACGAGCGCGCCGTTCAGCGCGACCATCGCCGCGTACACGGCCGTGCTCAGGCCGAGGTGCTTCACCGTCAGCGGAAGGGTCGAAACGTACTGGATGTAGATCAGGGAACTCGCGAACATCGCCAGCAGGAACAGCACATAGCGGCCGTCCGCCAGTACGGCGAGATAGCTCGGCTTGCGGCCTCCCGGGACCCCGGACTCCGTGGCCTGCGCCCCCTTCTCGCCGGCCGCGCTCTCCTCCTTGCGGGGCAGGGTCACCCCGGCCACCGTCGCGAAGACCAGGATGGCCACGGCCTCGCCCCAGAAGAGGAAGTCCCAGGACACCTGGACCAGGGCCGCACCCAGCAGCGGGGCCGCCGTCGTGCCGAGATTGATCGCCAGCCGGACCATGGCGAAGATCATGACCTGCCGTTCGGCGGGGATGAGCTGGCTGATCATGCTCGTGGAGGCGGGTCGGTAGGCCTGGCTCAGGGCTCCGCCCACACCGATGATCGCCAGGATCGCCGGGTAGCTGTCCAGGTAGAGGACCGCGGGGAGCAGCACCGCCGAGCTCACCAGGGTCGACATGATGGTCAGCCGCGGGCCGATCCGGTCGGACATCCAGCCGCCGGTCAGCACCCCCAGCACGGTCCCCGCGCCGTAGACGCCCAGTGCGGCGCCGGCCTGGGTGTCGGTGAACCCGCGCTGCGTCATGTACAGCACCATGAAGACCTGGATGAAACCGCCGAGTCTGTTCACCGCGGTGCCGACGAGAAGGGACTTCACGGCGGTCGGAGACTCCCGCCAGACCGTTTTGACGCCGACGTGGACGGGCTCCGGCTCCGGCTCGTTCAATGCGGAGGGGGTATCGCTGCTTGCCATGCGATTACTCTGCGGTGGGGCGGGCGCGGGCGACAGTGGCCAGACTGACGTCCAACCACGAATTCCTGCCACGCGCCGCCGCCGGCTCTCCCCAGCTCACCCGGCGTCTCCCTGCTTCGCGTCGGCGAGCCCGGCGAGGGCCTGGCCGAACACCTCGCGTGCCCGCCGGCGGATCTGCTCGCGCCAGGTGGCGTCGTCCGCCGGGCAGAACGCCGCGCGGATCAGCTGCTTGAGTTCGGAGCGCACGGCGTCGGCCGGCGAGCGGTGCTGGTGCAGCCACGTGTCCGCGCACAGCGCGAGCAGCACCTCGGGGCCGGGCCGGGTGCCGAACTCCAGGGTGATGGCCGTGAGCCGGGCGCCGGGGCCGAGTCCGTCCGCCACCGCGGTCGCGGTGTTGCCCACGATCGGGGTGGAGGAGGAGGTGCCCAGCTCCGAGGCGGTCAGCGCGTCCCCGTACCAGCGCCGGGCCCGTTGGTGGGCGTCGGCGTCACGGCCGCCGCGGAAGATGGGTTCGCCGACACCGCGCTCGCCGAGCCCCGTGTGCAGGTCGATGTACGCGATGTGCGCGGCGCCGGCGATCTGCTCGGCCACCACCGTCTGGAACACCCGCCGCGACCAGGCCGGCCGCGACCCGCCGTAGAACAGGCCGTCGGCGTGCCGGTACTGGCCCCGGGTCACGGCCTCCTGAAGGGTCGCCGGGCCGAGCCGGTCGCGGAGCGCGGTCAGGCCGGCCACCAGCTCGCCCGGGAAGAACGCGTCGGCGTCCGGCGGCACCAGCGTGGCGTGAACGGCGTCGTACGCGTCGTTGTGCGGCGGGGCGTCGTGGTCGACGAAATTCCGGTTGAGGTCGATGTTGTCCTCGTTGACGCGCCGCAGATACGCGAAGCCGTACGGATTGAGGGCGTGCACGAGCAGGACGCCGGTCGCCGGACCGGCCGCCCTCGCCAAGCCCTCCCGGAGCAGGATCCCGGTCTGGCACGCCGAGCCGCAGAAGCCCTCGATGCCGTGCGTGCCGGAGACCGTCACCAGCAGCTTCTCCGGATCAGGAGGTCCCACATAGGCGGTGTCGACACAGAGTTCACCGCCGTCGGGCCCCGTGTGCCCGGGCAGCGCGAAGGTCCTCAGCCGCGCGCCCGCCTCTTCGGCGGCGCGCAGGAAGTCCGCGCGGGCCTGCGAGTAGTCGGAGGGAAAGGCGTCTGCCATGGCTGTCTCGCGTTCCTGGAGTTCCGATGCGGGCTGCCGGCTGCCGGCTGCGGGCCCGGGCCCGCAGCCCGCGGGGCTCAGCCGCGCCCGGAGGGCAGCGGCACACCCAGGGCCGTGAGGATCGAGTGCGCCCCGGCTTGCGTGGGGACGTGCAGCATGCACAGCACCCGGTCGCCCGGCGCGGCGTGCTCGGCGAAGTACGCGTTGGCCTCGGGAACGTAGCTGGTGGGCCGTTCCCGGTAGAGGTCCAGCGGGCGGCCGATGCCCGGTATGACACCTCGCACCGCGTCGAACGCGGCGCCGGGCGCCAGTACCCCGGCCACCTCGGCCGCCAGCGCCGCCTCGCTGTCGTCCTTTCCCGCCAGATCCGGGTACATGCGGATGTCCGGATGCCCGCTGAACGCCGACATCGCGCAGTGCACCACCGGGTTGTACGTCTTGAGCGCGATCACCTCGGGGAAGGGGCGGCCGTCGGCCAGCAGCCGGGCGAAGTGCACGGACCAGCTCTCACCGAAGACCGGGCCGTTGCGGTACTTGTCGCCGACGAACTGGATCATGACGTGCAGACAGGAGCGCCCCGAGGGAATCTCCGCCCAATGGGACGTGAGCAGCGAGACGACGCGGTCGTGCTCCCTGTCCACCCCGACGACGACGTAGTCGGCCTCGGTCAGCATGTCGCGGCGGAGCGTGAACAGCTGACGGGTCTGCAGGCCCGGCATGCTCTGCACCAGGCCGTCCACGATCCACTTCTCGGTCTCGGTCGGCAGCTCCCGGCCGGGCGGCAGGGCCATCACCTCGACTCCCCGCCGCCCGTCCGGCCGTGCGGCCCGGTCGTTGTCCGCCACGGGTGACCCGCTCAGACGTCGGCCGAGGTGGGCAGCGGGATCTGGGCCTCGGTGCGGCCGAGGACGGTGAGCTGGTGCAGCTCGACGAAGTAGAGCTTCCACAGCCAGTAGACGTGGTTGAGGTGCTCGACGACCTTCTGCTCGTCCGCGTCCGTGGTGACCAGGGTGGACATCACCCGCCACACGAAGTCGTCGTGGTCGTCGTCCAGGTCGGTGTTCACGTGGGCGCGCGCGCCCTTCACGTTCTCCTGGCCGAGGACGTTCTCCAGGTTGTCCAGCCATTCGGGCTGGGTGCGCGTGGTCACGTACTCCACGAAGTACACGCTGGTGATCAGCGCGAGCGGGCTGTCCTCGAACTCCATGCCGTACTGGAGGTATCCGGTGAGCAGCTTGGTGGAGAGCATCGGCTCGGTGGAGTAGATCTGGTCCTTGGTGACGCCGACCTTGGCGAGGTCGGCGGCGAACAGCCGGTCGTGCAGCATCTCGTCGTCCGTGTAGTGGGCCCACGCCTTGGCCTGCACCGGGTCGACCTTGGTGAAGTACTTGATGGCCAGCGCGTCGATGGTCCGCTTGCGGCGCAGCCGCAGGATGGTTTCGATGTTGTGGCGCTTGTAGTAGTCCAGGTTCAGCTCGGCGGCACTCTTCTGGTGCTGGGCGAACGGGACCGTCTCGTAGAAGTCCTTGATGAAGGTGTCGAGGATCGCGTCGACCCGCTTGCGCAGTTCGGGGTTGATCGTCATGGGCTTGCTTCCCTCCTGTGTGGTCAGTGGCAGCCGCAACTCGCGCTGGACACGCGCTGCATCCGGCCGCGGCGCACCGCCTTGCGGGCGCCGAGTACAGCGGTTCCGTCCGATGTCAGCAGCGAACTGCGGGGGCACAGGAAGGCCAGTGCGAAGCGTGTGGCCGGTGTGATCCCGATCCCCAGGTTCACAACGCCGCTGGTGGCGCCGTACACCTCGTTGGGTCCGCAGTTCGCCGGAATGATCTCCGTGGTGGTGTTGATCCCGAAGCCGAGTTCCCAGATGACGCGGTAACGCGGATCGTGGTCAAGGAGCTTCTCCAGCTCCGCGGCGGCCGGCGCGGCCCCCGGAGTCTGCGGGGTGACACCCTCGATGCTTCCGGCGGTGACGTGCAGCGTCACGGCGTGCGAGACGAGGGGCGAGAGGGCTTGGAACAGCCGCTGCTGCTCGGCGCCGTCGGCGGGGTCCGCGTGCCGGTGCACGATCGGCCACCCGCGCAGCGTCAGGTCCCCGCTCAGACCGAGCAGCCGGGCTTCCGGCTCGAAGGTGGTGATCTCCGCAGCGGTGACGCTCAACTTGCCCGAGGGGAATATCTGTTGATCGCCGGGCTCCAGGACTCCCGCCTGCTGGTTCCAGACGCACTCGCCGGCCGTGTGGTCGAATTCGGCTTCGGTGCCGGCCGAGTCGTCGACGATCGTCAGCCGGTCGCTGTCCCCGACGAGGTCGAAGAACTCCTCGGCGGTGGCGGCCTGTTGGGCGATGTCGGTCTTCGCCGCGGTACGCAGGAAGTAGCGGACGTACTCGTCGGTGAGCGGGGTGGACCCGGCGGGCAGCACGGCCAGCTTGCGCGGGCCCAGCTCTTGCGGCGTCGGCGAATCGAGGAAGCGGCCGGGGCAGACGGCCAGTACGTGCGCGTCCGGCGGGGCGCTTTCCGCGATCAGTGTGCCCAGCCGCGTCCCGCGGGGCAGCGTCAGGTGGAGAACGCGGGAATACCCGTCACCGGGGAGCAGCGAAACGCTCTCGCCGCCGTCCTCACTTGTGATCAGACAGAATGTCTCGGCCGGCTCGCCGAATTGACCGAAGTCATGTGGGGTGAGTTCCAGCGGTGACACGGCGCACTCCCTGGTGAAAGACGACGGGAACCCCGTGGCGGGGCATTCACATGCCCCGCCACGGGTCGGTACTCAGCCCAGGAGCGTGCCCAGGTAGTTACGGTTCTTCTGCACCTTGATCTTCTTCATGACAGTCACCTCCTGTTGAATGGATTTCTTTTCATTCACCCCGAACGGTCCGACGGTCGAAAGCCGCTAATCCGCGGTGACGACCCTCTCCACCGTGGGGTGGTCCGGGTGGCCGATCAGCGCCAGTCCATTACTGCTAAGGACGCGCGTGTCGGGTGAAATGATGTCCAGGTGGTACTGGGTGTACGGAGTGAGGCCGAGGCCGTAGTGGAGACAGCCCTCCGTGCCGCCGTACACCTCGTTCATGGCGTGGTTGCCGGGCAGGATGTCGAGAGAGGTGTTGAGGGCGTGGCCGATCTCCCACACGATCCGGTAGCGGGAGTCCACGGCGAACATCTGCTCCAGCATCGCCACGGCCGGCGCGGCGCCCGGGTCCAGCGCCTCCAGGCGGGTGATCCTGCCGTCCTCGACCTTGGCCTTGATGGCGTTGTCACGCATCGCCCAGAGCTGGGAGTGGATGCGGGCCTGGTCGGTCCGGGAGAACGACGGGGTGCCGTTGTGCAGGATCGGGTACCCCCGCAGCGTGATCTCGCCTTCCAGCGGCAGTTTCAGGGCCTCGTCGAACTCCCTGATCTCCACCGGCAGCACGCTGATCTCGCCGGACGGCACGATCTGCTGGTCGCCCCACTCCAGCGGCCCGGCCTGCTGGTTCCACACCAGACCGTCGCGCAGGTGGTCGAGCACGGCCCGGGTGCCGTGCACGGGGTCGACGTACACCAGGTGGTCGGCCTCTTCGGCGAGCTCGAAGAACGTGTCGCAGAACGCCGCCTGGTCGGCCGACGAGGTCCGCTCCATCACTCCGAGGAAGTGCCGGATCTCATCGAGGGAAGTGGGCGTCGAATTGCACGCCATGCCCATGATCTTCCGCTGCCCCACCAGATCGGGATCCGGTGACTCGAAGAACCTGTAAGGCGATACCACCAGAATGTGGGCGGGTTCCGGGATGCGCTTTTCGAGGAGATCCTCGAACCGGTCTTGCGTCCCCATCGGGATGGTGAGGTAATTCTTGTACGAGGCGGACTCGACAATCTCGAACTGATCGACCAACTCGGGGTTCGTGACCAGACAGAACGTGCTGCCGGTGGCCTCGCCGAACTGGCTGAAGCGCCCGGGATCGATGGATATCTGTGACATGATCACTCCCGTCATGGCCTTTGCCACTTGCCCTCGCCGTGGTCACTACTTTGGCGTTCGGGAGCTACTGCGCGCTATAGGACCATTGTCCCTGGGAATGTCACAGACGTGGTTCTTATGCCCTGTCGGAAACTCCGTCGCGAACCGCGTCGAGGACCCCGGCGATGCCCTGTGCGAGGCAGGGGATCCGGTCCGCCGGGATGCCCGCGATGTTGACCCGCCCCGACGTCGTCCCGTAGATGGCGAACTGGCTGCGCAGCCGGAGCATCTGATCCGGCGTCAGCGGCAGCATCGAAAACATCCCCTTCTGACGCGCGAGCGACTCTGCCTGGGACTCCCAGCCCAGGCCCATCAACTGCGCTGTCAGATCAGACCTGTTGGCCGTGATCCGGCCCCGCATGGCATCCAGTTCGGCCCGCCAGGCGGCCCGCAGCCCGTCGTCCTCCAGGATGGCCGTCACGACCGCCGCGCCGTGCTCCGGCGGCATCGAGTAGAGCGTGCGGGCGGCGTTCTGCAACGCCGTCTCGGCGTGCCGCAGCGCCTGACGGGACGCACCGAGTACGACGGCGCAGCCCGTGCGGTCGCTGTAGAGGCCGAAGTTCTTCGAACAGCTGATGGCGATGAGCATCTCCGGCACCCGCTCCGCGAGCATCCGGGTGGCCGCCAGGTCCGCTTCCAGGCCGTCACCGAGCCCGTGGTACGCGAGGTCGACGAACGGGACCCAGCCGTTGCGGACCGAGAGTTCCGCCACGGCCTCCCACGCCTGCGGCGACGGGTCGACTCCGGTGGGGTTGTGGCAGCAGCCCTGGAGCAGGACGACGTCGTCACGTCGTGCGTCCTCAAGGTCCCGCAGCATGGCGGCGGTGTCGGACCGGCCCTCCGCGTCGAGCCAGCCGTACGTACGCACCGTCAGGCCGGCGGCCTCCAGGATGGGCCGGTGGTTGACGTAGGCGGGGTCGCTGATCCACACCGTGGTGCCCGGGCGGGTCCGGCAGACCAGATCGGCCAGCAGCCGCAGTGCGCCGCTGCCGGCGACGGTCTGGACGGCAACGGCCCGCTCGGCCGCTTCGCCGGTCCCCAGCACCATCGACACCATCGCGCGGTTGAACGCGCCGTTGCCGGAGAGCCCGCGGTACTCCTTGGACTCGGAACGCTCCGCCAGGCGTATCTCGGCCTCGCGCACCGCCGCCATGACGGGGGTGCCGCCGGTGTGGTCCCGGTACACGCCGAGGACGAGGTTCAGGCGTTCGGGCCGCGCGTCGGCGCCGAACGCCTCGGTCAGGTCCCACAGCGGGTCGACGGGCGGCGGGAGGAGAAGCTCAAGCATCAGCGGGGCCCTCGGACTTGGATTCGGATTCGGATGCGGATTCGGATGCGGCGTGGAGCCGGGGGCGCCGGTTGGCGAGAACGACGCCCGCGGTGATGAGGGGAACACCGATGAGCACGGTGAGGGTCGGCGACTCGTCCAGCAGCGGGACGGCGAGCAGCACGACGGCGACCGGGCTGAGGCTTCCGATGACGGAGCTGCGCTCCGCGCCCAGCCGGCGGATGGCGAACGCGTAGAGCAGACCGGCGCACAAGCCGACCCCGAGCCCCTGCACCACCAGGAACAGCGCGATGTCGCTGCCTGCCGCGGACGCGAGGCCGGTGGGGAGGATCCCGGTGAGGACCAGGAGCGCCATGACCGCGAACGAGGGCAGGCACAGCAGTCCGATCGACCCGACGGGGTCGAGGTCCACCTCCCGCAGCCCCACGGTGTACAGGGCCCACAGCCCGCTGGCGACCAGCAGGATGCCGGCGCCGGCCAGTACGTCCGTGTCCAGCGCGGCGACGTAGCGCCAGACGAGGGCGACCACACCGGCCGCGATCAGCGCGAGCCCGACCGTCTGGGTTCCCCGGGGCGCGCCGCGGCCGCCGGCGACCATGAGCGCGGAGACGAACAGCGGGACCATCCCGGGGACGATCGAGCCGACGAATGCCGCCGAGGTCAGGGAGCCGCCGTACATCGCCGCCAGGAAGAACGGCACGCCCGCCCCGCAGATGATCTTGGCTGCGGTGGCCAGGGGCACCGCGGCGATGCGCCGGCGGCGCCGCCACAGGGCGGGCGCCAGGACGAGGACGGGGACCCCGAAGCGCAGCAGGGCAGCGTCGGCGGGCAGTAGGGAGGAGGCGCTCAGGGCCCGGGCGCTGAGCGCGAAGGCGGCCCAGATCGTCACGGTCACCAGAAGCGCCAGCATGCCCTCCGCCTGCGGGGAGAGCCGGCGGCGGCCCGCGGCCCGGCCGTCCGGGGGCATCGTCGCGGGCCTGGTGTTCGTGGTGACCAAGGAGCTTCCTCCAGCCTCAAGGGCCGGATTCGGCCATGGGGCAACGCTAGGTCTTTCCCTGGGGCAGCCGATTGCCAGTTCTGCCTCCCCGGCATAGGTTTGGGGCAGAATCTGCCAAGGAGTGACCATGGACGCGGTCGATCTGCACATCATCCGCGAATTGCAGGACGACGGAAGGCTGTCCAACCAGGACCTCGCCGACCGGGTCCGGCTGTCCCCGTCGCCCTGTCTGCGCCGGGTGCGGCGGCTGGAGGAGGCCGGCCTCATCCGCGGGTACACGGCGATGGTCGACCAGGTCGCCTTCGGGCTCCCGATCACCGTCTTCGTCCGGATACGGCTGGAACGCCACACGGGGGAGGCGGTCCGGATCTTCGAGGAGCACGTCGCGGTCATCGAGCACATCCAGGACTGCTACCTGATGGCCGGAAGCAGCGACTACCTGCTCAGGGTCGTCATCGAAAGCCTCCAGGCGTACGAGGCCCTGGTGCGCGACCGGATCCACGCCATCCCCGGCATCGCCTCGATCGAATCGAGCTTCGCGTACGGCAGTGTCAAGCAGTCCAGGACCTACCCGAGTCCCGTCTGACGCACGCCCCGATCAGCCGTCCTCCGGGGCCCCCTCAGCTGTCCTCCGGGTCCGGCAGCGGCTGCTCGGACCAGATGACCTTCCCTTCGGGCGTGTACCGGGCGCCCCACCGCCGGCTGATCTGCGCCACCAGGAAGAGTCCGCGGCCCCCCTCGTCCGTGGTGGTGGCGTACCGCAGGTGCGGCGAGGTGCTGCTGCCGTCGAAGACCTCGCAGGTCAGCACCCGGTCGTGCAGCAGACGCACGCGCACCGGCTCGGCGCCGTGGCGGATGGCGTTCGTGATGAGCTCGCTCAGCACCAGCTCCGTGCCGAAGGCGAGCGCCGACAGACCCCACTCCTCCAGCTTCGCCACGGCGACGGCCCGCATGGACCCGACCGCGCTCGGATGGAACGCCACCTCCCACTCGGCGATGCGATCCGCCCCCAGCGCCTGCATCCGCGCCACCAGCAGGGCCACGTCGTCACGGGGGCGCTCCGGCAGCAGCTCCTTGAGGATCGCCCGGCAGGTCTCCTCCGGACGCCGGTCGGCGTGTGCCAGGGCCGAGCGGAGCAGGTCGAGCCCCTCGTCCAGGTCGCGCGTGCGGTCCTCGATCAGCCCGTCGGTGTACAGCACCAGCTGGCTTCCCTCGGCCAGGTCCAGCTCCACAGCCTCGAAGGGAAGCCCGCCCAGCCCCAGCGGCGCGCCCGCTGGCAGCTCGGGGATCTCCACGGTGCCGTCCGGGTGCACCACCACCGGGGGTACGTGCCCCGCCCGTGCCACGGTGCAGCGCTGGGTCACGGCGTCGTAGACGGCGTACAGGCAGGTGGCTCCGAGCAGGCCGCCGTCGGTGTCGCCGCCTTCCGCGCTCTGGTCGATGTACTGGACGAGGTCGTCGAGACGGGCGAGGAGCTCATCGGGGGGCAGGTCCAGGGAGGAGAAGTTGAGCACGGCCGTGCGTAGCCGGCCCATGGTGGCCGCCGCGTGCAAACCGTGGCCGACGACGTCGCCGACGACGAGCGCCACCCGGCTGCCGGGGAGCGGGATCACGTCGAACCAGTCGCCGCCCACCCCGGACTGCGCGGGCAGGTAGTAGTGGGCCACCTCCACGGCGCTCTGCTCGGGCAGCTCCTGCGGCAGCAGGCTGCGCTGGAGGGTCACGGCCAGGGCGTGCTCGCGGGTGTAGCGGCGGGCGTTGTCGATGGTGACCCCGGCCCGGGCCACCAGCTCCTCCGCCAGCGACAGATCCTCCTCGTCGAAGGGTTCCGGCTTCTGCGAGCGCCAGAAGTTCACCACGCCGAATACGACGCCGCGAGCCTTGAGGGGGGCCGTGATCAGCGAGTGGATGCCGTAGTCGATGACGGCCTGCGCCCGGGGCGGATCCTGCGCGTACCAGCCGGGCGCGTCGGAGAGATCGCCGATGACCTCGGCCTGCCCGCTGCTGAGGCCGCGGGCCTGCGGGGTGGACGGCAGGAAGTCGATCACCCGGCCGCGCGGGTACAGCGGCAAGTCGTCCCGGATGCCGCTGACCGCGGTTCGGACCAGGTCCGCGGCGGCGCCGGTGGGCTCGTCGCCGTGGAGTACGGGCTCCGCCAGATCGACGGTCACGAAGTCCGCGAACCGGGGTACGGCGACATCGGCCAGCTCCTGGGCCGTCTGCTCCACATCGAGGGTGGTGCCCACGCCGACGCCGGCGTCGTACAGCAGCCTCAGCCGCCTGCGGGCCGCCTCGGCCCGGGTGCTGAGGACGCGCATCTCGGTGGAGTCCCGGATGGTGACCGCCGTCCCCTCGGGCCCGCCCTTGGGGCGGGTCGGCCGCTGGTTGATCACCAGCAGCCGGTCCCCGGCCTCGTGCACCTCGTCGGTGGCCACCCGGCCGGACAGCAGGAGGTCGACCAGCCGCCCGTCGAGCCCCGACACCTGCCGCAGGTGCTGCCCCTCGGCGTCGGCCGGAAGCATGAGCAGCCGTTTCGCCTCGTCGTTCGCGAGCAGCAGGAGGCCTGCGCCGTCGGTGATCAGCACCCCTTCGCGGACGGAGTGCAGCACCGCGTCGTGGTGCTCGTACATCCGTGTCATCTCGAGCGGGCCGAGCCCGTGGGTCTGCCGCCGCAGACGCCGGGTGATCAGTGCCGTGCCCGCGGTGGCCAGGGCAAGGCCAGCCGCGCAGGCTCCTAGGATGACGGGGAGCTGCCGGTCGAACGCGCCCGTGACGTTCTCCACCGTGAGGCCCGCCGAGACCAGTGCCACCACCTGCCCGTCGGGGGCGAACACCGGCACCACGGCCTGGATCTCCTGGCCCAGGGGACCCTCCACGCTCTCGGTGTAGACCTGGCCGGCCAACGAGGGCTCGATCGTGCCCACGAACCGCTTGCCGATGCGGTCGGGGAGGGGATGGGTGTAGCGGATCCCGTTGGTGTCCATCACGACGATGAAGTCCACCCCGGCGTCCTTGCGCGTCACCTCGGTGAGGGGCTGGAGGGTCTTGGAGGGATCGGGGGACTGGAGCGCCTGGCGAAGCCCGAGCGAATGGGCGAAGGTCTGTGCGACCGCCACCGACCGGCTGCGGGCCTCTCGGTCGACGTCGTGACGCGACTGGAGGACCAGGGCCAGTACCGCACCGGCGGCGAGCAGCACCACGATCGCCACCTGAAGGACGAATACCTGTCTGGCGACGCTTCGCGGGCGATTTCTGCTCAGTGACCGCACCGACGTCCCCGGCACGGGTTGCAAGGATGGGTCACGAGACCATTTGTAGCACTGCCGGTCGCCCCGGGTACGGCTTACAGCGCTGCCCGTGCCCGTTCGGGGCAAGCTGGCTACCCCGGCGGGGTAGCCGCAGGGGATTTCTCGGGACGCTACGGGCCTTCGGCCGCCCCGCCACCGGCCAGCAGGGCCGTGACTTCGGCATCGCCGGTCTGGGTGAAGTCCGCGTACCACTCCCCGACCGACCGGAACGGGTGGGGCTGCGACAGGCACACCAGGTCGTCGGCGTCCTGCCCCAGCTCCTGCGAAGCCTCGGGCGGCGCCACGGGGACCGCCAGGACGACCCGGGCCGCCCCCTGCGCACGCGCGACCCGGCAGGCGGCGGCCGCGGTGGCGCCCGTGGCGATGCCGTCGTCGACGATCACCACGGTCCGTCCCGCCACCGGGACCCGGGCGCGACCCTCACGGTAGCGGTCGAGCCGCCGGCTGAGCTCGGCGCGCTCGGTGCGTTCCACCCGGGCCACATCGGCGTCGCTCACCCCGGCCAGCCGGACGATCCGGTCGTTCACCAGCCGCACCCCGCCCTCCCCGATGGCCCCGAAACCCAGCTCCGGCTGGTACGGAACCCCGAGTTTGCGGATCACGATGACATCCATGGGCGCGCCCAGCGCCGCCGCGACCTCGGCCGCGACGGGAACACCCCCGCGCGGCAGGCCCAGCACCACGGGGTGGTCGAGCATCAGCCCGGCCACGGCCCGCCCCAGCTGCCTCCCGGCAGCCACACGATCCCTGAACAGCACGCCGTACCTCCCCTCGCGGGGGCGGACCTGGGACGATCCGCATTCGGAGTCCCGCCTTCCGACTACCCGGGGCCGGCCGGTTCATCCCCGGGCGAAGACCGCCACGGCGTTGTGGCCGCCGAATCCGAAGGAGTTGCTGACCGCGACCTACGACGTGTGCTTCCTGGCGGTACCCGTGACGACGTCGATGTCCATGTCGGCATCGGTCTCGTCCAGCCCGGCCGTGGGCGGAACGGTGTCCTCGGACAGGGCGAGGACGGTCAGCGCCGCCTCGATGACGCCCGCGGCACCGAGCGTGTGGCCGAGCGCGCCCTTGGCCGAGGTGACGGCCGGTCGGTGCGGGAGGAGGCGGCGCAGGACGGCTGCCTCGATGGCGTCGTTCTGCGGGGTCGAGGTGCGAAGACCGTCTACGCCATCACCAGCCTGACCCCGGCCCAGGCCACCCCCGCCCAACTCGCCAAACTAATGCAGAACCACTGGGCAGTTGAGGCCCTGCACCATGTCAGGGACGTGACCTACGGCGAGGATTCCTCGCGGGTGCGGACCGGCACCGCACCGCGCGCCATGGCCACCCTGCGCAACCTGGCCATCGGCCTGATGCGGCAAGCCGGCTGGACCAACATCGCCGCCGCAACCGACCACTACAGATCACGCCCCGATCACGCCACCGCCATGCTCGATCTCGCCGTGTGAACGCATCAGCCCTGGGTGTACGAGCGGGTGACCGCCGCTGCTTGAAAGCTTCATTCTTGCTCCCTTCGGCCCATTCCTGAGCCGCCGGTGCGGTTCTTGCACGACGTGGCGTTGTCCACTAGACGAGTTATTCCGATGTGATCAGTGGTCGTAGGTGATCAGCGATCGTGTGATGGGCTGGCCGGTCTTGTGGTTGTGCCAGCGCCGTCCTGCGGGTGGTAGAGCTCTTGGGCGCAGGCCAGGTCGATAGGCCCGTCCTGGTGCAGGTGCAGGAAGAAGTCCAGCTGCCACGCCTGCGCACTGCTGGCCTGACGGTTGGTGGTGGTCACCCAGGGCGGGTAGACGCGGAAGGCTCGTTTCCCACCGGAATCGTTTGCTGACACGACACCGTGTTGGCGGAGCGCGTCCATGGGAAAGACGAACTGGCCGAGGTGGTGATGGTCGCGGGTGCTGATGATAAAGAGGTCGACGGGGTCCGTGGCGTCGAAGGGCTGGATGGGCCCGGCCGGGGACCTCTTCCAGACGGTGACGAATTGGCCGACCTTGGTGGGGGTCGTCTTGGCTGCGCGGAACCGGATGGAGAGGCCGTCAAGGGTGAATTCATGGGCGGCGTAAGCGGCGCCCTCGGCTTCGGGCACTGGCTGCGAGCAGGTGAACCCGCAGGGGTCGTAGACGAGCGCCTTCGCCACAATGAGATCTCCGTGGGCCGGGGCGGTGTCCGACCACGGTTTGGGGTGGAGATCGGATGAGTACTCGCGATTCGTCGTCATTCGTCCACCCTGTCACGGGTGCTTAACGCAGTCGGCTCGACTTGGGGGCATCGCTCTCGTCGAGGTGATCAGAATGCTGACGGTGTGTCCGGGAACGCAGGCAGGGCGTCCAAGATCGTTGTGTGACGAACAACCTAGACGCCCTGCTGACAGCACTTTACGTGAAGATCGACGACGAGATCGGAGGAACCCGATGGCTGGGCCGCCCACCACGGTTGACGGACTCCGAGCTGGTCACGCTTGCCGTTGCCCAAGCGATGCTCGGTTTCACCTCGGAGTCGCGGTGGCTGCGGTTCGTGGACTCCCGCCTGGGTGCGCTGTTCCCGTACGTGCCAAAGCAGCCGGGCTGGAACAAGCGGCTGAGGGCCGCTCTGCCGCTGGTCAAGAAGGTGATACGGCTGCTGGCCGTCGATACGGACTTCTGGTTCGACAACCACTGGATCGTCGACTCCACCCCGGTGGAATGCGGTCGCTCGCGCCCGACGGTGAAACGCTCGGACATGGCCGGCTGGGCCGGATACGGATACTGCGCCAGCCACAGCCGGTTCTTCTGGGGCCTTCGCCTGTTCCTGGTATGCACCCCGACCGGGATGCCGATCCTGTGGGCCCTGGCGAACCCGAAGCTCGACGAGCGCGAAGTGCTGACCGCGATGCTGGACCGAGAGCCGGACGTGGCGAGGGACAGGCCCGGGTTGCTGATGATCTCGGACAAAGGCTTCGCCTCCAAGGAGTTCGAGGCCGACCTGGCCTTGCGGGGTGCCGAGTTGCTGAGGCCGTCGTTCAAGCGCGAGAAAAAGCGCAAGGGTGAGAGCCTCCTGAAGTCGGTGCGGCAGCTGATCGAGTCGGTCAACGACACCCTCAAGGGCCAGCTCGACCTGGAACGACACGGAGGGCGGACCTCCGAAGGCGTCGCCGTCCGAGTCGCCCAGCGCATCCTCGCGATGGCCGCCGCAATCTGGCACAACCACAAGACAGGTCAGCCCATCACGCGATCCTTGATCGCCTACGACCACTGATCACATCGGAATGACTCGTCTAG
>NZ_JAGGOY010000043.1:0-70212 GCF_018614095.1 Streptomyces sp. ISL-87
ACTGACCGTCACCACGGAGGCACAGGCAACTCCGGCGCTCCGCGCCTCCGCGCCAAGGATGCGATTCCTCCCGGGGCTGAAGCCCCGGGGTTCCTCGCAAGATCCCGCTGACTCAGGTCTTCAGGGCACGATCAGGATCTTGCCGCGGGCCTCGCCCCGGTGGAGCTGGTCGATGGCCTCGGCCGCCCCTGCGAGGGGGCAGGTGCGCTGGATCGCCGGGGTCAGGGTGCCGTCCTCGACGTGTCGCTTGAGCACGTCGAGGTCCTCCCGCCGCTCCGAGGCCATGAACCCCTTGAGGCTGTGGCGCACGAACGGGTTCAGCAGGGCCGCCCGCAGCACCCGGTCCATGCCGCCGAGCCACTGACCGCCGCCCTCGCCGCCGATGATGACAAGGGTGCCGCGCGGGGTCAGGGCCCGCCGCAGGTGCGAGAGGGGGCGGTTGCCGGCGGTGTCGAGGATGAGGTCGTAGGGCACGTCGCCGTCGGCGAAGTCCTCGCGGGTGTAGTCGATGGCCTCGTCCGCGCCGAGGGAGCGCACCAGCTCCGTCTTCGCGGTACTGCACACGCCGGTGACGTGAGCGCCGTAGGCCTTGGCCAGCTGCACCGCGAAGGTGCCGACCCCGCCCGCGGCGCCGATGACCAGGACCCGCTGCCCGGGTTCGACGCGGCCGGCGTCGCGCAGGGCCTGGAGCGCCGTGAGCCCGGAGATGGGCAGGGCGGCCGCCTGCTCCAGGGGGAGGCCGGCGGGCTTGTGCGCGAGCTTGTCCTGCGAGGCGGTCGCGTACTCGGCGAAGGACCCCTCGCAGATGCCGAACACCTCGTCTCCCGGCCGCAGCCCGGTCACGCCCTCGCCGACGCTCTCGACCCGCCCGGCGACCTCGCGGCCCCGCACGCGGACCTTGGGCGCGCGCAGCCCGTATCCCATGAGGCGCAGCAGACGGGGCCGCCCGCTCATGAGGTGCCAGACCCCGGCGTCCAGGGCGGCCGCCCGGACGGCTATGAGCACCTCGCCGCGGCCGGGCTTCGGAGTCTCGATGTCCCGGAGTCCGAGGACATCGCTGGAGCCGTATCCGTCCTGCACGATCGCCTTCACGGCGCCGTCCCTTCGTCGTCCGTGTACTGGAAGACCTGCTCAAGCGGTACCGCGAAGACGCGGGCGATCCTGAACGCCGTTTCGAGGGAGGGCGAGTAGCGGCCCTTCTCGATGGCGATGACGGTCTGGCGGGTGACACCGATGCGCTCGGCCAGCTCTGCCTGGGTCATCTCCGCGCGCTCGAAGCGCAGCGTGCGGATCCGGTTCGTGATGCCGGTCGGCTTCACCACGACTGGAACCCCCACCGGTAGGCGGCGAGCTTCACGACGGAGCCGAGCACCGCGGAGAGCACGAAGCCCAGGTAGATCACGTTGGAGATCCAGAACTGGTCCGCCTCTGCCATCGAGAGGGCCAGCGCCGCCACCGCGCCGATGACGAGGAAGGACTGCCCGGAGTACTCCCCGAGGCGGGCGATCTCCTTGTCGCGCTGGTCCTTGGTGTCGGCGTCCCCGGGCGAGGCGATCGCGACCAGGATGTGCAGGGCGATCGAGGCCGCGATCGCGCCCCCGACCGCCCACAGCAGCGGCGCGACGTACGAGACCTCCGCGAGGGGCACGCCGTCCTGGGCCCGGCCCAGTACGACGGCCAGGTACACGGCGTAGCCGGCGATGGCCACCACCCCCATGATCCACGCGCGCTTCTCCTGGAAGGCCACGTCCGCACCCACTCCCGTGTAAAACAACTTTGACACGGTGAATGTAAAATCAATCGCACATGATGTCAATAATTTCTTACACGGCTGGGTCGAAGAGGGGCCGGCCACTGCCTCGGACTGCGGCAGGAAGTCGCTGCAGAGGGGTTCTCCTTCCCAGTACCCATCAGTACATTGACGCCATGTCTAATACGCCGCCCGCGCCCGCCCCCGTGGCGTCGGAACACATAGAGCTCAAGGCACGGAACGTGTCCTTCGGCTGGGAGGACACCCCGCTCCACTGGCTGCCCTCCGACCCGTTCGCCGGGCACACCATCAACGTGCTGCACCTGCTGCTCCCCGCGGGTGAGCGCTGGTTCGTCCACGTCTACAAGCAGGTGCTCCCGTACATCAAGGACGAGCGACTGCGGGCGGACGTCATCGGCTTCATCGGCCAGGAGGCCATGCACGCCGCCGCGCACGACGACGTACTCCCCCACCTGAAGCGGCTGGGCCTGGACCCCACGCCGTACACGGCGCAGGTGGACTGGCTCTTCGAGAAGATGCTGGGCGACCGGACGCTGCCGCCGGGCAGGGCGCGCAAGTGGTGGCTCATGGAGCGGGTCGCGATGATCGCGGCGATCGAGCACTACACCGCGTTCCTGGGCAACTGGGTGCTGAACGCCGAGGAGCTGGACCGGCGCGGCGCAGACCCGATGATGCTGGACCTGCTGCGCTGGCACGGCGCGGAGGAGGTGGAGCACCGCTCGGTGGCCTTCGACCTCTTCATGCACGTGGACGGCAACTACCGCCGCCGGGCCCGGACATGGGCGACCGCCTTCACGGCGCTGGTCTTCCTGTGGCAGCGCGGCGCCCGCTTCTTCATGGAGAACGACCCGGAACTGCCCGCCGCCAAGGCCTCGGTGGGCCAGTTCCTGCGGGCCGGGCAGCAGGGGGTGCTCCCGTCGGCGGGATCGATGCTGAGGTCGATCCCGACGTACCTCTCCCGCACCTACCACCCCTCGCAGGAGGGCTCGACGGCGCAGGCGGTGGCCTACCTGGCCTCCTCGCCCGGAGCGAACGGCGGGGCCAACAGCGGAGCGAACGGCGCAGCGACCGGCGGCGCACCCGGCGGGGTGAAGGCATGAGGCGCGCCCTGACCGTGACGGCGGTGGCCGGTGCGGCCTGGCTGACCAAGCGGGCCGTGCGGCGCCGCATCACCCGTTCCCCGCTGTGGCCCCTCCCGGCGCTGGAAACCCCGGTCTCCGGCTACTCCCCGCGCCGGCTCCTGCACGCCCTGATCGTCTCGCGCACGAAGCCGGCTGAGGGCATCCTGCACCTGGTCCTGGAATCACCGGACCTCCCGGCGTGGACCCCCGGCGCGCATGTGGACGTGGTGCTCCCCTCGGGTCTGGTCCGCCAGTACTCCCTGTGCGGCGACCCGGCCGACGCGGGCCGCTACACCCTTGCGATCCGCCTGATCGAGGACGGCCGAGGCGGCTCCCGCGAGGCCCACGCCCAGCTGGTCGAGGGCGCCGAGCTCGCACTGCGGCCGCCCCGCAACCGCTTCGAGCTGGTCCCCGCCCCCTCGTACGCCTTCGTCGCGGGCGGCATCGGCATCACCCCGATCCTCCCGATGCTCCGGGCGGCTACGGCGGCCGGCGCGGACTGGACCCTGCTGTACGGGGGCCGCAGCCGGGCCTCGATGCCCTTCGCGTCGGAACTCACCGCGTACGGGGACCGGGTCACGGTCGTCCCGCAGGACGAGGCGGGCCTTCCCGGCCTGGCCCCCCTGGCCGGGATCCGGCCGGGCACCCTGGTGTACTGCTGCGGCCCGGAGCCGCTGATGCGGGCGGTCACCGAGGCCGCCCCGCCGGGCACACCCGTCCACCTGGAACGCTTCACCCCGGCCGCGCCCACGGGCGAGGCCAGGCCCTTCACGGCGGAACTGCGCCGCTCGGGCCGCACCGTCGAGGTCGCGGCGGACGAAAGCACCCTCGCGGCCGTCCGCCGGGAGCTGCCCAACACCCCGTACTCCTGCGAGCAGGGCTTCTGCGGCACCTGCCGGCACCGGGTCCTGGCGGGCGAGGTGGACCACCGCGACGAGCTCCTCACCGACGCGGAACGCGAGGACTCCATGCTGCTGTGCGTCTCCCGCGCCAAGAAGGAGGACCGGCTGGTCCTGGACCTCTGACGGGCGTCCGGCGCGTCACCCCCCTTCACACGCACGACGGCCCGGTGCGCACGTTTCCCGAACGTGCGCACCGGGCCGTCCGGTTTTCAGCGCCTGTCACTCCACTGGTCCAGGCTCAGGACCTTCGTCCAGTAGTAGTCCTGCCGGACGCTGGCACCCCTGCCCTTGGACGTATCGGGGCGGGAGCAGGCTCCGTCGTGACAGAACGACACCCAGCCGGTGGTGTTCGAGGCCTGGAAGTTGACCGTGACCGTACGGTCCTTCTTGTTTATCTTCGCCACCTGGTAGGACTCGCTCCAGGAGCCGACCACGGTTTCGAAGTCCCCGTTGCCGAACCGGGAGAAGAGGCCGACGGCGTCCATCGCCTCTCCGTGCCGATTCGCTTCGTGCCAGTCGGAGTCCAGTCCGACCTTCCCGGACTTGAGGGCGTTCGCCGTCTCGATGACTTCCTTTTCGACGGCCTTGTTGTGGTCCGTCGCCGCGATGGCGCGCGTCATTTTCGAATCGGGTCCGAAGATGAGGTGGGGATAGTCCTCGCCGCTGCCGTCCAGCCACATCCGGGCTATGTCATACGGTTCGAGTTCCTTCACCATGTCGAGGAACGCCGGGTCCGTCTGGTACCCGGCGGGGTATTTGATCTGGCCGAGGTAGACGGGGAGCGCGGAGCAGTATCCGTGGACCGCCGGATACATCGCGCACGAGGAGCGCGAGTCGTCCAGCCCCGGAATCGCGTCCCCGTACCGGTTTCGGTCCTTCTGCGACGAGGAACTGCCGCCACCGCCGCCGCCACCACCGCCGCCGCCACCACCGCTGCCGGGCACATCGTCACCGTCGCGGGGTTCGTGGCCCGGCGTCGAGTTGCGGCAGGTGGGGCAGGGGCGGGTCGGGCAGTCGACTTCGGCGCAGGCCCCACTGGGGTCGGAGGTGGTGACCGGGTTGTTGCCGGCGTAGCTGTAGCCGTTGAGCGACTGCGCGGAGGTCTTCACGAGAACCGGGTCGGCGCTCAGGAACTGGCCGAGCCCCGGGTCGTACTCGCGGACCCCGATGTGGGTGAGGCCCGTGTTGGTGTCCTCCGGCTTGTCGAGGAAGCGCCGGTCGTCCGGCCAGGTGGCCGGGCCGGTGCCGCGGGCGGCCCCGAAGGCGGTGGTGTACCGCTTGGCCACCGTCTGGCTGTCGTCACCGGAGACCGTCAGGCTGGAGGTGCCGTGGCTGTCGCCCGCGGTGAAGGACAGCTGCGGTGTGCCGGACTGGTTGGTCCGGACCGCCACCTTGCTGCTGCCCAGGGTGTAGGAGCGGACGGCCCACTTCTGGGTGCCCTTGACGTGGACCTCGGTGGCGCCGGTGTACAGGACCGTCTCCCCGCCGGCGGCACGGCGGATCAGCAGGTCTCCCTCGGCGTCGTAGAGGTAGTCCGTCGAGCCCGTGCCCTCGGCCAGCTTGCCGAGCTTGCCCTCCGCCGACCACGTCAGCGTCTGTGAGGTGCCGCTGCCCGGCGTTTCGGCGCGCCGGGTCGTGTTGCCCGTCGTGTCGTAGATGTACTGGGCGGAGACTCCCGCGCAGGTGCCGCCGGTGGTGGTGGCCGCCAGGGCGTGGGGCCGGACCGGGTCGTAGCAGTAGGTGCGGGTGGACGGGGTGGCCGCGTTGGTCTTCTCGGCCGCCCGCTGGCCCGACGCCGTGTAGGTGTAGCTGCTCCAGTACGGGGCCGCGCCGTCCAGGTTGGCCACGGTGCGGCCGGCCGGGGAGCAGTCGGCCGTCTTCGGGGTCCAGGCCTCGGTCAGGCGGCGCTGGCCGTCGTACGCGAAGCACTGGTTGTCGGCCTTGGTGAAGCCGCTCAGCGGGGCCGGGTCGAAGACGGACAGGACGTTGCCCGCCTGGTCGTAGTTGTAGGTCAGCTCTTGCAGCATGCCCGCGTGGGTCTGGTCGTTGACCGTGGACTTCAGCAGGCGGCGCGTGCCCTCCTCGTAGGTGTTGCCGATGAAGGTCTTCTTCACTCCCGCCGCCCCGGACCGGGCCAGGGTGAGCTGCTGGACGTCTCCCAGCGGGGAGTAGGCCACGTCCTGGACGTAGTCGCTGGTGCCGGTGAGTCGCTGGGGAAGGCCGAAGGCGTTGTAGTCGATCTGGAGGATCTCCGCGGGCAGTCCGCCGGCGGCCGGCACCGAGGTGGTGTTGACCGTGCCGTCGAGCCGGTGGCCGACCCCGTACTCGGTGGTGGCCGCGATGGCTCCGGAGGTGACCAGCGGGTCGTCGGCGGGGAGGATCAGCTGGTTCTTCGCGGGCCGCCCGAGCGTGTCGTACGCCGCGACGGCCTTCGTGTAGGCCTTGCCCGTCAGGCCGCCCTCGTAGCGGATGGCCGCGGTCGGCAGGCCGCGCAGGACCGTGTCGTACGTCCACGCCGCGAGCTTGGTCGCGTCGGACTTGGGCGACTTCCACAGACCGGTCCGGCGGCCCAGCTCGTCGTACCCGTACTCCAGGACCGTGTTGCGGGCGTCCTTGAACGTCGCGATCTGGTCCAGGGCCGTGTAGGTGGTGGTGGACTTCCCCTTGTCCGGGTCGGTGTTGGTGGCCTCACGGCCGAAGAGGTCGTAGGTGTACGTCCACTTCGTGTTGTCCGCGCCGGTGAGCGAGGCCTGCTTCCCGTCACGGGTGTAGGTGTGGGACACGCTCGTGTAGGCCGTGCCGGGGGTCGTGCCGCCGAAGGCGGGGTCGTCGGGGGTGGCGCCCGCGTAGGTGCGGGTCTCGGTGGTGCGGCCCAGGGCGTCGGTGACGGTACGGCTCGCGGTGCCGCCCTGGACGGCGGTCGTGGCCACCGAGTCACCGGTGTAGCTGGTGGTGGTGGACCACTTCTGCACGCCGTAGACCAGCAGGGCGGTGGTGGTGGCCCGGCCGGCGCCGTCGAACACGGTCTGCGTCTGGGACGGTGTGCTGCCGTACTCGGCGCGGGCGTAGACGCCCTCGGCCGCCTTGTCCTTGTCCCAGATGTCGGCGTACGTCTCGTAGGCCAGGCCGCGCGAGTCGTAGCGGGTGTCGGTCAGGATCCGGCCGCCGTTCGACGACGGGGTCTGCGTCTGGAGCGGGCGCAGCAGGGAGTCGGCGATCGAGTAGGCCGTCCGGTACGAGGTGCCGTTCGCCTGGAGCGTCGAGATCGAGGTCCACGGCTGCGAGCCGCGGACCAGCGAGTACCCGTACTTGACGTTCGGACTCTCGCTGTTCACGCTCCGGTTGGGCAGCCAGGTGCTGGTGATGCGGCCGAGGCCGTCGTAGCTGTGGTGGGTCTCCTTGCCGTTGGCGTCGACGGACAGCAGTGGCGAACCGCGGAGGTCGAACTCGCTGTAGGCCTTGTGCTGCTGGCCGTTGGACGTCAGTTTCGGCGCGGTGACCAGGGTGGCCGTCAGCGGTCCGGACCCGGCCGGCGTGTAGCTGGTGGTCGTCGTGTTCCCTGCCGCGTCCGAGACCGACAGCGGGCGGCCGAGCTTGGCGGCGGCCGTGTCGTACGTCGTCTTCGAGACGGTCTGCCAGCCGCCGGAGACCGCCGGATGGCGGTCGGCGGTGCCGATGGCCGCCGGATAGGCCTGGGCGCGGCCGGTCCACGTCGGCAGGCCCAGGCTGGGGCTCTGGTCTGCCGCCCAGCCGGTGGCGGCGGGGTTGTCGTAGACGGTGGCCGTGTCGGCGAGGACGTCGCCGCGGGTCGCCGCCGAGGCGGGCAGGACCAGCTGGTCGTCGGTGACGGAGCAGAGGGCGCCGACCGTGCGGACACGGGAGGTCAGGCCCGTCAGGCCCTTGGCGTCATTGCGGGCGTACCAGGTGCGGGTACAGGTCTCGTCCCCGGTCTTGGCGGTGTCTCCGGACGAGGACGCGTGGGTCTTCATTCCGTAGGTGTCGTCGTAGGTGAAGTCGCTCTGCGTGGTGCGCCAGGTGTGGGCGGCCGTCAGGTAGGTGTGGGCCTGGGTGCTCGCCGTGCGGACGTAGTACGCCTTGGTGTTGCCGTAGGACTGCTGCTGGGCGGCGGTCTGCTTGCTCCAGAAGCCGTTGACGGTCACGGAGACCGGGGTGGATCCGTTGTAGGTGATCTCCTGGCGGATCGATCCGGCGTACTGGTCGTCGTCGCTGACGTCGGGGACGGTCAGGCCGGAGACCGGGACGGCGGCGACCACGGCGGTGCGGGTCGCGGTCGTGTCCTTGCGCTTGTCCCCGTTCAGGCCCCGCATGAAGACCTTGACGCCCTTGCCGCGGGTCTTCCCGCTGGCGCCCGTGTACGAGGTGACCTTGCCGTAGCCGCGCCAGACGGACCAGGTGCGCTGGTCCTCGGGGGTGAGCGGGTCGTCGTTGTAGTGCCAGCCCGGGTTCTCGTACTCGTAGGAGTATTCGAGCAGGTCGTTCTGACCGGCCGGGTCGGCGACGGTCACGGCGGTGACGTTGTACTTGTGGAACCAGTCGAGCGCCATCTCGCCGCCGTTGACCGGCCAGTAGACCGGGTAGCAGGACAGGCTGTTGTCGTCCTCGGCCGCGGGCATCCGGCTGCCGCGCACGCACTGCGGGTCGGAGAGCGTGACGGTGGTGATCGATCCCGCCTCGGAGGTGATCGTGTTGATGCGCGGGCGGTTCAGCGGGACGATGTCGTCGCCGTCGGCGTCCACCCTGTTCGGGCGCATGTGGTAGGTGAATTCCACGGGCGGCAGGGGCACGGCGGTACCCGTGCTGCCCGTGCGCTTGAGGGACTTCAGGACCAGGCTCTGGTCGCTGGTGTCCCCGAGGTCGCCCGCGTCCAGGTACTCCTGGGTGAGGGCGTAGGAGTCGATGGGGGTGAAGGCGTCGGGCTCCGCGGCCGTGGACCAGGCGTAGGTGGTGGCGCCCGTCATGCGCTTGCGGGTGAAGAAGGAGGGTGCCACGGGGCGGCAGTCCGTCTCGGACGCCTCACAGAGGGCCTCGAAGGGGACGTCGGGCCAGTTGTCCGAGGTCTCCTTCGTCAGTGAGTCGCAGGTGGCGGCGAGGCAGCGCTCGGCGTAGCCGAGGGTCACCTTGTGGGAGGGGGTGGCCGAGAAGAGCGTGTCGGCGCGCTGGCCGTAGCGGATCTCCGTCAGGTAGCCGCCGCGGACGTAGCCGGCGAGCTTGGTCTTGTCGCCGTTCTTCGCGTAGTGGTTGGACTCCGCGGCGTACCAGTAGCTGGACGCGTTGCCGTGGACGTCCTGGACCAGGTCGAGGTTCCAGCGCCAGGCCTGGGTCTCGGCGCGGTCGGCGAAGGCGGAGCCCTTGGCGTAGCCCGGCTCGTCCTTGTCGTCGCCGAACACGGGGACGGTCCAGGTGGAGTTGGTGCCGTCGGCTCCGGCGCCGGGGAGCTTGTTCAGGCCGAAGGTGTAGGTCGTGCCGTCGCCGGTGACCACCTTCCAGTACTCGCCGTCGGCGTCGCCGTTGTCGGCGCCGCTCTCGCGGGTCACCTGGGAGGCGTCGTCGTCCTTCAGGCGCCACTTGCCCGTGGTGGCGTCCTTGACGAGTTCGGTGGACTTGCCGTTCAGGACCAGCGAGGCGTTGTCGTACTTCCAGCAGAGGTCGTACTTCTCGTCCTGCCCGTCGTCGTCGCAGGAGCCGTACTTGCGCTCGACGTACGAGGCGGTCAGGTCGAATCCCTCACCGATCTGGGAGCCCTGGTTGTTCGTGTTGGCGGTCCGGCCGTCGATGCTGCCCGAGTTGTACGAGAGCGCCAGCGACGGGGTGGGGCCGGCCACGGCGGCCGGCACGGTGAGCGGGTACGACCAGCTGAACGTGCCGGCCGAGGCACCCGACTCCCATGTCGAGGACGCCGAGAGCGGGGTCGCCTTGAAGTCGCCGCCGCCCTTCGGCGAGGCCGCGTCGGTCGCCATCAGGGCGAAGACGGCCGGCTGCTCGGTGCCGGCGGGAACGCGCCCAAGGGTCGCGGTCACGGAGCGGTTCTTGAGGCTGTTGTCCGAGGGCAGCGGAGCCGTCTTACGGCATTCCTCCTTCTCGGGGGTGGTCAGCGCACAGGCGGGCAGGGTGACCAGGCCCAGGCGGTTGGACCAGCCGCCGCCGACGGCGGAGGCGAAGGGCGCGTAGTCGACGGTGATCTGGGCGGGCCCCGGCCGTTCGGCCGTGGCCGAGAAGAGCACGCCCGTGATGCCCGCGCGGTCGGCCGTCCGCTGGTCGAGCACCTTGACGGTGGCCTTGCCCCCGACGGCGCCGGCGGGCGGCAGGTTCCTGGCCCGCGTGGAGGGGCGTACGTCGACCAGCGGCCGGGTGGCCGTCCGGGCGCCGGACACGTCCTGGACCAGGGTCGCGGCCTTCGGCCACGCGGCCCGGGCCTCGGCGCGGGCCCGGTCGGCCTGGACCTTGTTGGCGGCCTTGTCCCGGGCGACCCGCTCGCGGGCCTCCTTGGCGCCCTCGGCGTTCACCGCCCGGACCTTGGCGTCACGGGCCTTGGGGAGCCGGGGGGCGCCGGGGAGCTCGGCGGCGCCGGCGAGGGGGGCGAGGTACCCGGGCACGGAGAGCGCGAGAGCCAGGGCCGCCACCAGCGGAGCGCGGTAGCGCAGTCGTCTTGCGAGTTCTTCGGTGGACACGGTTTTCCTCAGAGGCTCGGAGTGAGTACGACGTCGTGGACCTGCTCGGCGCTCCTGAAGGCACCGGACCAGACCCGCATCCCCTTCACCGTCCCGGGGAGGTAGTGGCCCCAGGCGCCGTCGGTGAAGCCCTTGCCCACGGCGAACTCCGCGGTTCCCACGGCCGAGGTGAACGCGGTCGGCGCCCCTTGCGGCGTCGCGCCGAAGTACAGGCTGACCGTGCCCGTCTGCGCGTCGCGCACCCCGGTCACCTGCACGGGCGCGCCCGGCAGGACGGCGGCCTCACTGACGACCGACGGACCCGAGCCGTCGGCGGTCAGGCGGCCGAAGTACCACTTGCCCTCCACTTCGGTGCGCGTCTGCATGGGGTCGTCCGGGTCGCGCACGGTGACGTTCGCGGTCTTCTCGAACCACAGGCCCCAGGAGGACCCGGACGTCGTGCGCTGCCCCAGGACCTGCGCCTTGGAGCCGTTCGGACGGGCCAGCAGAGCGGCCCTGTCCAGCGTGGCCTCGGCCGTCACCGAGAACGAGCCCGAATCGTCCACCAGGGGGCCCGCGGCGGTCGCCGCCTGGGTGGTGCCGTTGAGCGCCAGGGCCCCGCCGGTCACCGAGGTGCCCGCGGTGGTGGTGAGGTTGCGGCCGTATCCGGAGGTGTCCGGGAGGGTGCCGGGCTGGGAGAGGTCCCAGGCCCCGGCCAGTTCCACGTACGCCTTGCCGGTGGCCGGGTCGAGGAGCGAGGCGTCCTGCTTGACGGCGGGGCCGGTCAGCTCTTCCTGCCAGACCTTGAGCTCGTCGATCCGGCCGGGGAGGTAGTCCACCCAGTTTCCGGCGTGCTTGATGAAGCCGATGCTCATCGCGCCGGGCGAGGCGATGGGGTTGCTGACGGTCATCGAGCCCTGGGAGACTCCGTTGACGTAGAGCGTCGCGATGTCGGTGACGTCGTTGTACGTCGCGGCCACGTGGGTCCACACCCCGGCCTGAGCCGGAGTCGTCCCGGTGAGCCGGCGCATGGTCTTGTAGCCCTCCACGGTGTCCTCCGTGGCCATCTGCATCATCCACGGCTTGCCGGCCCAGGCCGTGATGGCGACACCGCTCATGCTCTGGCCCGCCTGGCCCACCAGCGAAAAGCTGCCGTCCGTGCGGTCGAGCCGGACCCAGCCGGCGACCGTGAAGGAGGCCCGGGTGTCGATCACCGGCTTGGCGGTGATGGCGTACTGGCCGCTGCCGCTCAGCTGGAGCGTGCGGTCGTTGTGCGGGGTGGGGGTCTCGACCCAGCCGCGGCGGCCGCTCTCGGTGCGCAGGCTGCCCGGGGCGAGATCGGCGTTGTCCCGCAGGGCCGGATCGGTGGTCGACACGTCCACGGCCTGGCCGTCGAACTCGTCGAAGTTCCAGTGGGCGACCGGACCGGGCCCTTCCTTGACCACGAAGTCGACGATGTTCTCGGCGCCCCAGCGGCCCAGGGAGTCCTTGGCCTTCACGCTCAGGCGCATGGTCCCGGAGAGGGGCGGGGTGATGGAGACGGTCGGCTGCGCCCCGGCGACCTCCGTCCACGCGGAGGCGGTGGCCAGCTTGTACTGGTAGGCGGTGTTGGTGTCACCACTGCCCGGCCCGAAGGTGAACTGGCCGGGCGTGCCCGGCTTGCCGGCGGCGGTGCAGCTGACGCTGGTGCAGGCGCTGTACGGGCTGCCGAAGGTGATCACCGGGGCGTTGGGGGCACTCGGGTCGACCTTGAAGTAGCAGTCCCCGCTCGGGGCGCTGTCCCGCCAGTTCGAGCCCGCGAAGGATTTGGTCCAGGCGCGGAACCGGTACAGGGCGCCCTCCTGGAGGGTGGCCGGCGGATCACTGGTGATCTTGACGTTGTCGGCGACGTAGCCGGAGCTGGGCCGCTCGATGGCCCAGGGATCCTCCGGATTGGCCCGGACCGGGCCCCAGCTGCCGTCGGACTCCTTCTTCTCCGTCTGGAACGCGATGCGCAGCGAGGCGCCCGGTTCGCCGCCCCACACGGTCTCCGTGATCGCGGTCAGGGCCGGTGTGGGGTCCGAGACGATCGTCGGCTTGGACGCGTCGCCGGTGCAGACCTCGCCGGAGCCCGCGACCAGGCCGACGTAGATGGGGACGTTGGGCTTGCTGATGTAGTCGACGGACAGGACGGCGTCGTTGCGGAAGCGCTTCCACGCGGCGGTGTCCGATTCGTCCTCGGCGCGCAGCTCCAGCACCAGGCGGTTGTAGCGGCCGTTCGCGAAGTCACGGACGGTGGGGGTCAGGTTCTCGTCCGGCTCGTCCGCCGCGTCGGAGAACTCGACGGGAGCGGCGGGCGAGTCCGGGTCACAGGCCGATCCGCGGCCCGCGGACAGCCAGCGGTCGCCCATGAGGTCGGCGTAGTTGGGCTTGTTCGACCAGGTCGTGGACGGGTTGATCTCCGCGTCCATGCGGACCAGCCAGACATTGCGCACGCTGCACTGGAAGGCCCACGGCTCGGTGATCCGGAAGCGGGCCCAGAGGACCTCCTTGCCGGCGAGCTTGTTCGGCGAGAACTCGAAGTAGAGGCGCTGTACGTAGCCCGGTCCGCAGTAGTAGCCGTTCCAGGAGCCGCACTTGCCCATGCCCTTGCCCATGTTGTCGGAGCCGTTGTCCCAGTTCCAGAACGAGACGCCGTCGTTGCGGAGCGCGGTGTGCTCGGTGCCGTCGTCGAGGGAGACGTCCGGGTCGATGTAGAGCGGGAACGCCGCGGGGTCGGTCTGGCCCAGCAGGCCGGCGTCGGGGACGACGGCGAGCGACTCGGCGCCGACCTGGATGGGCATGTCGGCGACCTGGTCCCCGGGCGTCGGCCCGTCGGCGGGCGTCTCCTCCGGGGCGGCTGCGGCGCGGCTCTTCGGGGCGGCCCCGCCCTCCGCCTTGAGCGCCGGGGACTTGGTGCGCGGGGACTGCGTGGCGACCGCGGGGTCGCCCTTCGAGTCCCACATGCGGGCGGGCGGGGCGGTGAACACCGGGTTGCCGTTGGCGTCGGCGGCGACCATGCCGCCGCCCTTGCTCGCGTTGACCCGCAGCCGGTCGGCCTTGAGGGCGAACTCGATGCGCTTGAGGCGCGGGTTCTTCGCGGCTTGCGGGGTCTTGACGACGAGGACCTCGCGGAAGCCCACCTCGGTGGCGGTCATCCGCAGGTCGACGCCGGGCAGCACCTCCGGGTAGACGGCGCTGTCCCCGTCGAGGACGGGCTTGGGCAGCTTGCCCGGCCAGCCGAGGGACATGGTGTGCGCGCCGCGGCGGATCGTGACGAGGCCGGCCTTGTCGCCGCCGCCCGAGAAGCTCACCCCGGCGACGGCGGCCTTCGGCCCCACCGTCCCGTCAGGGCGGACCTCCAGCGTGGCGTCGGGCTTGACCCAGTCGCCGCTCCCGGCCTTGACCCGGACGGGCACGACCGACTGGTCGAGGCGGAAGGACTTGCCGTCCGGATTGGCGTAGGTGGTGGCGAATTCGCTCCGTTCACCGATCACTTCGACCGGCTGGCCGGATTTCGCGGCTTCCGCGAGGGCCTTCTGGCTCTCGGAAGGCGCGGGTGCCGCGGTCGCGGCTCCGACGCCGGCTGCGGCTTCGGCCGCTGCCGCGTTCGGCGTGTACGCAGGTACGACGCCCGCCAGGAGTACGGCGCCGAGCGCCGTCGCCATGGCATGGCGGATCGTTCTGCCTCTGATCGCAGACATGTCCCCATCCCCCCATTGATGCCGGGTCCTCCCCAGACCCGCGTGATCCGGCCATGAAGCCGATCACATCGGCGCATGCTGGCACAGCCCAACTGACGCATCAATGGAGCCAGTTGGCCGATTCTCGATTTGCAAGAAGCTGCTCCCCCCGCAAATCACCCAACTGTCCGAATCCGGTCACCGGCCGGGGGTGTTCCATCGGCATCCGGCAGCCGGACGGCGCCCTGGTCAGGCATGGGGAGGGGCGAAGTAGGGTGTCCGCATGACAACCGGGGTGCGACGCAGGATGGGTGTCGAGGAGCGGCGGCAGCAGTTGATCGGGGTGGCGCTGGAGCTGTTCAGCCACCGGTCGCCCGACGATGTGTCGATCGACGAGATCGCGGCGGCGGCCGGGATATCGCGGCCGCTCGTCTACCACTACTTTCCGGGCAAGCTGAGCCTGTACGAGGCCGCGCTGCGGCGGGCGGCCGATGAGCTGGCGCTGCGGTTCGTGGAGCCGCAGGAGGGGCCGCTCGGGTCGAGGCTGCTGCGGGTGATGGGGCGGTTCTTCGCCTTCGTCGACGACCACGGGCCCGGTTTCTCGGCGTTGATGCGGGGCGGTCCGGCGGCCGGGAGCAGCCGGGCCAACGCGATGATCGACGAGGTGCGGCACGCCGCGTACGAGCAGATCCTCAAGCACCTCGGAGTCGAGAAGCCGCCCGCGCGGCTGGAGCTCGTGGTGCGCTCGTGGGTGTCGCTCGCCGAGTCCACCGCGCTGATCTGGCTGGACGGCCGGAAGATCCCCCGGGCCGAGCTGGAGCTCCAGCTCGTGCACGACTTCGCCGCGCTGGCCGCCGTAAGTGCCGCGTACGACGAGGAGATGGCCGCAATCCTGGTACGGATCCTGGCCCACGAGCCGGCCGACGGGCCGTTCGGTGTGCTGGTCGGGCGGCTGGCGGCGCTCGTGCCGGGTGTCGCGGGGGCGGCGCGGGACGGCGGGGCGGAGACGGCGCCCGGGCCGCGATGATCATGACGCGGTGATGGGGGCCGCGTGATAATGCCCGCGTGATCATTGACGACGGGATGTTGTTCCGGCAGGCCGAGGAGAAGGACGCCGGCACGCTGGTGAAGCTGTACGACCAGGCTGCCCGGTGGATGCGGGCGAACGGCATCGACCAGTGGAAGCCGGGCGAGAAGGACGTCGCGCACTTCCGCAAAAAGATGCGCGACGGTGAGGTGTGGCTCGCCGAGGACGCCGACGGGCGGGTCGTGGGCGGGTACGAGCTGTGGTGGTCCGACGAGGAGGCCTGGGGGATACAGCCGCCCGTCGCGGGCTATGTGCACCGGCTGATGGTGGAGCGCTCGGCCGCGCCCGCCGGGGCCGGGCGGCGGATCCTCGAACACGCCGAGAGGCGGATCGCCCGGACGGGGCGGGAGCGGGCGCGGCTGGACTGCGTCTCCACCAACCCGCGGCTGCTCGCGTACTACCAGGGCGCGGGCTACCGGGTGGTGGGCGAGTTCCCGTCCAAGCAGGCCAAGGACGGGCGGGTGTACGGAGTGATCCTGCTGGAGCGGCTCCTCGACTGCTGACGCACAGGGAAATGGGCGCGCGCAAGGATCCGGCACGCGCCATGTCGGGTCCCCTCTCGGCCGCGTCGCCCGCAACCGGTTGCCGTTCTCTCCGAGGCGCCGGTACAGATGGGCGCGACCAGTCGGTACCAGGAGGGGAATGCCTTGAAGAATTCCATGAGCAGGGCCGCGGGCGCCGTTTTAGGTGTGGCGCTGGCGAGTGTGCTGGGGGCCGCGGGGGCGGCTCAGGCGCAGGATCAGCCGTCGGCGCCGGCCCCGGCGAGCAGCAAGGCGATCGCGGGAGGTTCCGCCGTACAGGCGCCCGCCGCGGTGATCGCGGAGGTCGAGGCGGCGACGGCCCGGCAGCGGGCGCTGGCCCCGAACGCCCGGAGGGTCTGTTACGCGGCCCATGTCCAGGACATCGGCTGGCAGTCGGCGGTGTGCGACGGCCAGGTGGCCGGGACGACCGGGCAGAGCCGACGGATGGAAGCCGTGGTGATCGCGACGAGCGGCGTCGGCGGTGTCTGCGCCAACGCCCACCTCGCCGACATCGGCTGGCAGGGCTGGGCGTGTGCCGGGGACGGCACGGCCGTGACGGTCGGCACCACCGGCCAGTCCCGCCGGATGGAGGCACTGGGCGTCCAGGTCGGGTCGGGCAGCGTGGGGGCGCAGGCGCATGTCGCCGACAACGGCTGGCTGAACTCGCTGGCCGGCAACCCGGTGTACGTCGGGACCACGGGCCAGTCCCGGCAGATGGAAGCCGTCCGCATCTGGGTGTGAGGCCGGTCCTGACGGCATGAAGCGGCGGTGCCGGACCATGGCCGGCACCGCCGCGTCAGTCAGTCAGTCAGTCAGTCGATCGATCAGTCGGTCGGTCGGTCGGTCGGTCGGTCGGTCGGTCAGGAGCGCTTGAAGACCGCTACCGTGCGGGCCGGCGCGGTGAACTCTCCCGTCTTCGCGTCGTACGCCGACTCCTTCACCGCGGGGTCGGAGCCTGCGGCCTGCACCCGGTGCAGCGCGTAGCCGCGGCCCGCGAGGTCCGGGATGCGCTGGGCCTGGGCGGCAGGGGTGGCGTTGAAGACCACCACCAGGTCGCCGAGCGTCATGGTGATCACGCCCGGGGTCTCCTCCTTGCCCGAGAGGGGGAAGGCGAGGGCGGACTGGACCGCCTGCGCCGTGGTGAGGGCGAACGCCGGCTCGGTGGTGCGGATCTTGAGCAGGTCGCGGTAGGACGCCGAGGTCGCGGCACTCTGCGCACAGGTCGGGGACGGCTTCGTCAGAAGCGCCTTCGCGTACGGCCACTTCGCACGGTTGTCGGCGGCCGGAGGAAGACCCCGGCCGAAGCCGTTGCCGTCGCCGCAGTCCCACTGGATGGCGTTGAACCAGTCGCCGCTGTCGAACGAGTTGCGGTCCAGGGACTTCGAACGCAGCAGGTCCGTGCCCGCCTGGGACAGGGCCGGGCCCTGCGAGAGAGCCGCCGTGGCCATCGCCAGGACCTGCATACGGGCCTTGTCGGCCTCCGAGGTGCCCTGCGGGAGCTTGTACGTCAGCGCGTCGTAGAGGGACTCGTTGTCGTGGGCGTCCGCGTAGGCCAGGGCGTCGCCCGGAGCCGCCGCGTACCCGGCCGGGGCGCCGTTGTAGTCCAGCTCGGACCCCTTGATCCGGCGGCCGGTGGTGTCCGTGAAGACGTACGAGGCGAGGTTGCCGGACAGGCCGACCTTGATCAGGTCCTGGGCGTGCAGGAGACGGGCGCGCTGCTGCTCCGGAGTGCCGTTCGCGGGCGAGGAGTTCGGCGCCGTGAAGAGGCCGGACGCGAAGCCCTGCACGCGCGGGTCCTCGTCGAAGGGGCCGCCGCCGCGGACCGCGTCGCGGGCCCGGTCGGAGAAGGTAGCGATGCCGGTGCCTGCCATGTTCTTCTGGGTGGCCTGGACGAAGCGTGCGTCGTCCGCGACCTCGCCGAAGTTCCAGCCTTCCCCGTAGAGGACGATCTTCTTGCCGTCCACCCCGTCCTTGGCGACGGTCAGGGCGTCCAGGGCCGCGCGCACGGCCAGGATGTTCGCCTTCGGGTGGTGCCCCATCAGGTCGAAGCGGAAGCCGTCGACCTTGTACTCCTTCGCCCAGGTGACGACGGAGTCCACGACGAGGCGGCCCATCATGGCGTTCTCGGGCGCCGTGTTGGAGCAGCAGCTGGAGGTGGCCACGCTGCCGTCGGCCAGCAGGCGCTGGTAGTAGCCCGGGACGATGCGGTCCAGGACCGACTTGTCCGCCTGGCCGGACGCCACCGTGTGGTTGTAGACCACGTCCATGACGGTGCGCAGCCCGGCGCCGTTCAGCGACTGGACCATCTTGCGGAACTCGACCGTACGGGCGGTGCCGTTCGGATCGCTCGCGTACGAGCCCTCGGGCACGGTGTAGTGCAGCGGGTCGTAGCCCCAGTTGTACGCGTCCTTCGCGGCCGCGGCGGCCACGCAGGCCTGCTGTTCCTCCGAGTCGGGGGCGTACGCCTTCAGGTCGCAGGCGGGTTCGGTGCGGTCCGCCGGGTTCTCCGGGATGGTGCCGATGTCGAAGGCCGGGAGGAGGTGGACGTACGAGGTACCGGCGGCGGCCAGCGAGCGCAGGTGGCGCATGCCCGCCGAGTCCGAGTCAGTGAAGGCCAGGTACTGGCCGGGGTGGGCGGTGGTGCGGTCCGCGACCGAGAAGTCACGGATGTGCAGCTCCTGGATCTGCGCCGAGGTGAAGGGGACGGCCGCGGGCTTGCGCAGGTCGCGCCAGCCGGGCGGGGCGAGCTTCGGGTCGGCCAGGTCGACGGCCAGGCTGTACGTGGAATCGGTGGTCAGGGCCGTGGAGTACGGGTCGGTGACCAGGTTCCGTACGATCTGCCCGGTGCTCGGGGCCCAGACGGTCACGGCGTAGCGGTAGGGCTTGCCCGCCCAGCCGCGCTCGCCGCGCACCGACCAGACGCCTGTGGTGTCGTCGCGGCGCATGGCGACCGTGCGGCCGTCGAGTTCGAGGGAGACCTGCTGGGCCGTGGGGGCCCAGACGGAGAGGATGGGGCGGCCGTCCTTGAAGACGGGGCCGAGGGCGGCCTGCGTCGCGTACAGGTCGTCCAGGACGCCGGCCAGCTGTACGCCGGTGGCGGCCAGGACGGCGCCGTTGGCGGCGCGGGCGCTCGCGACGAGCTGACCGCGCAGGGCCTCGCGGACCCGGTCGCGGTCGCGCGGGTCGACGGTGTAGGCGGTGTACGTCGCCAGGTGCGGGAACTTCTGCTTCTGGGCGTCGGTGAGCCGGGACGCGGCCAGCCGCAGCCACTGGGCGCCGGCGGCGCCGGTCAGGGCGCCGTTCTCGGCCTTGACCGTGCCCTCGCGGGAGGCGAGGAGCTGGACGGACGCCGCGGCCGCGGGTGCGTTCCAGGCGAGGGTGTCGCGGTCGATCCAGACGGCCTGGGCCTTGGTGAGGTCCAGGGCGGCGGACGAGCCGGCGGGCTGCGGGAGGAGGTACGCGGACTGCCCGCCCAGCATCCAGACCTCGTGGCCGGTGGCCTTCAGGTCCAGGGACTGGTCGGAGGGGAGGTCCTTCTCGTCGCCCTTGTGGAGGATGTAGCTGAGGCCGGCCGCCCCGGCGGCGAGCGGGACCTCGTACACCGCGCCGTAGGAGTCGGTGCGGGTGGGCTGGAGCGGCTTGGACCAGTCGGTCGGGGTCGCGGCGCCGGTCCAGACGTGCAGGCCCCAGCCGTCGTAGGCACCGTCGGCGCGCTTGTAGTGGAGGACGGCCTTGGTCTGGTCCTGCGGCGGGTAGGCGGGACGGTCGGTGCGGGCGGGCTCCTTGCCCTGCTCCAGCCAGATCTCGCCGGTCTTGGTCACGTCGATGGTGCGGTCGGCGGCGACGTCCTTGTTCCCGTCCTTGTCGATGACGAGGTAACCGACCGAGGAGGCGCCGGGCTTGAGCTTGACGTAGGCGAAGGCGCCGTACGCGTCGCGGCCTGTGAAGTCGTGGCCGGCCGGCCAGGGAGTGGCTTCGCCGTCGGCGAGGTCGCCCCAGGCGTAGAGCCGCCAGTTGGTGTAGTCGCCGTCGGGACGGTTGTAGTGGACGACGGCGTAGTCGCGCTGGGTGGCGGTGGGGATCTCGGTCGGCGGGGCCTGGCCGGAGACGGACTCGGCGAGGGCGCTCGCGGTGTGGCGGGTGGGGGCACCCCCAGCGGTAGCTGGGGGAGAGTCGACGGCCACGGCCTTGTAGCGCAGGGGGGTGCCGGCCGGGGCGGTGATGTGCTGGGTGACCTTGTACGGGGCGTGGTCGGCCGAGCCGAGGACCTGCCAGGCGCCGGTGCCCGCCTGGGCGGCGAAGACCACGCGGTTCAGGGCACCCGGGCCGCCGCCGGAGACGTCCGCGGAGAGCTCGACGGTGCCGGTGGCGCCGGGGGCCGGGGCCTTCAGGGTGAGGGCGGGCTTGGCGGTGGGGGCGGCGAGCGGGGCGGTGGCCTGGAGGACCACCGAGCCGAGGGCGGGGACGACGACGGTGAGCTTGCCGGCCGCGGAGGCCCGGATCAGGGCCGTGCCGCCGTAGAGGGTGCGGTACTGGGCGCCGGCCGGGGCGTCGATCTCCACGGTCCGGGATTCGGCGGCGTTGTTGGCGGCGACCAGGTACTCGGTGCGGGTCTTGGAGTCGGTGCGGGCGAAGGCGTAGACCGAGCCGTCGGAGAAACGTTCACTCTGGATGCCGTCGCGCAGGGCCGGGTGGTCCTTGGTCAGCTTCGAGAGAGCACTGATCTGCTTGTAGAGCGGGTGCCCCGGATCGTAAGCGTCGCTCGCGTGTGTGCGCACTGTTCCGAGCTGGTCGTCGTCCAGGTAGTCGGCGACCTGCGAGGCGAACAGCGGCTGACGGGCGTCCTTGTCGCCGCCCGCGCCGGTGAAGCCCTGCTCATCGCCGGAGTAGATCACCGGATTGCCACGGGAGAAGAACATCAGCTCGTTCGCGAGCCGGTACCGGTCGAGCAGCTCCTGCTCCCCCGCCCCCGGCCGGTCCTGCTTCAGGAAGGTCCCGAAACGGCCCATGTCGTGGTTGCCGAGGAAGGTCACCTGCTCGTAGGCGTTGGCCTTGTCGGTGGTGTACCGGTAGTCGTCACCGAGGACCGAGGCCAGCCGGCCGGCCGCCGCGCCTTGGGAGGCGTAGGCGCGGACCGCGTCCTGGAACGGGAAGTCGAGGGTGGCGTCGAGGCGCCCCCGCGTCACGTACGGGGAGGTGACCGCGGTGTCGGCGGAGTAGACCTCGCCGAACATGAAGAAGTCCTTGCGGCCGCGCTGGGCCGCGTACCTGTCGAGGGCGGTGGCCCACTGGGTCCAGAACTCGGTGTTGACGTGCTTGACCGTGTCGATGCGGAAGCCGTCGATGTCGAAGTCCCTGACCCACTTCTCGTAGATCTTCTCCATCCCGCCGACGACCTCGGGACGTTCGGTCCACAGGTCGTCCAGGCCGAAGAAGTCCCCCTGGCCGGAGGATTCCCCGGCGAAGGTGGAGTCGCCCCGGTTGTGGTACATCGCGGGGTCGTTGAGCCAGGCCGGGGCCTTGAGGTTCTTCTTCGCGTCGGGGACGAAGGGCGTGCGCGGGAACGATTCGGCGTCGGTCTTCGGGAACTTCCACTTCCCGTCGGCGGAGTTGGCGTAGTCGGCGTCGCCGAAGGGGACGCCGTCCTTTGTCAGGTAGGGGAAGGCGCCCTTGGAGAGGTACTCGTAGGACTTCTCCTTGTAGTCGACGACGTCGGCCGTGTGGTTGGTGATGACGTCGAAGAAGACCTTCATCCCCTTCTTGTGCGCCTTGTCGATCAGCCGCTCCAAGTCGGCGTTGGTGCCGAAGTGCGGGTCGACCTGGGTGAAGTCGGTGATCCAGTAGCCGTGGTAGCCGGCCGAGACGTCGTCGCCCTTGCCCTGCACCGGCTGGTTCTTGAAGATCGGCGCCATCCAGATGGCCGTGGTGCCGAGCCCCTTGATGTAGTCGAGCCGGTCGGTCAGGCCCTTGAGGTCGCCGCCCTGGTAGAAGCCCTTGTCCGTCGGGTCCAGGCCGGTCTCCAGCCGGGTGCCGGTCAGGCCGCCCCGGTCGTTGCGCGGATCGCCGTTGGCGAACCGGTCCGGGAGGACGAAGTAGAACTGCTCCCGGGTCAGGTCGTGCCGGGCGGGCTCGGCCGCCAGCTTCGCGTCCGAGGGCGGGGCCGGCGGCCGGGCGGCGGAGGCCGCCGCGGGCAGGGCGGGCAGAAGGGTCACGGCCAGGGTGGCGGCGAGGACTCCTGCGGCAGGGCGTATCAAGGCGGATCTCCTTGGTTACGTGACGTGGCAAGGATGAGGGCCGCCCGGCGATGGCGGGGTTCTTACGGCGCCGGGCGGCCCTGGTCTGTGGGCGGGTCAGTTGCGCCAGGTGTCGTTCAGCGTGACCGTGCCGCTCGCGGGGACGGTGGCGGTCCGGTTGGCACCGCTCTCCCAGGTGACGTTTCCGGCGGCGTCCTTGCGGAGGTACTTGTACGAGAAGGCCGTGCCGGGCGCCAGCGTCACGTCGAGCTTCCAGACGGGGTAGGCCGCCGGGTCGAGCTTGAGGGCGCTGCCGGTGTTCCAGTTGCCGAGGGCGGGCTGGTCGCCGGTGACGTAGATGTTCTGGCCGAGGGCGGTGGTGGCGTTGACGGCGAACGAGGCGCCGGCCGAGGGGGCCGGGGCCGTACCGCCACCGCAGGTGCGGGCGTTCACGTGCAGGGCGACGGCGGTACCGGCGCCGAGGGTGGCGGTGAACTGGCCCGACGAGCTGACGGTGACCGTACGGCCGCTCTGCACGTCGCAGTAGTCGCCGCCGGGGAGGGAGGTCTGGAAGGTACGGGTCAGGGCCGCGTCCTCGTGGTTGATGGCGACGTACGCCTTGGCGCCCCGCCCGAAGGCGATCTGGTCGCCGCCGTTGTCCCACCAGTCGGTCACGGCCTGTCCGCTCGCCGCGTTGCGGAAGGCGACCATGGAGGAGATCTCCCGCCAGGCGTGCTGGCACTTCCAGCCGTCGGTGTAACAGGCGTTCACCGAGCCGCCGTTCGGCGGGCCGGCGTCCTTGTCGGTCCACTCGTACCCGGAGTGCACGTCCGGGGACCCGTACGGCCAGGCCAGCATGAAGACGCTCGCCAGGGTGTAGGCGGAGCCGTCCTTGTAGTTGAGGGTGTCGCCGCCGCGCTCGGTGTCGTGGTTGTCGACGAACACGGCGGACTGCGAGGCGGGCATGTAGCCCCAGGCCTCGCCGAAGTTCTTCAGGTAGGCGAGGTTCTCGTTCTGGAAGACGCGCTTGAGGTCGCGGGCGTACCGGAACTCCTGCACATCGCCGTTGCCGAGGTACTCACTGGGCTGGACCGCCTCGCCGGCGCCGAAGATCGCCTCCTGCTTCCAGTAGGCGGAGGGGTTGGTCAGCCGGGACTTGATGTTGGCGAGGTCGGCGGCGGGCATGTGCTTGGCGGCGTCGATCCGGAAGCCGTCGACGCCGAGGGAGAGCAGGTCGTTGAGGTACCCGGCGATCCGGCCGCGTACGTAGTCCTCGCCGGTGTCGAGGTCGGCGAGCTGGACGAGCTCGCAGTTCTGTACGTTCGCGCGGTCGCCGTAATTCGAGATGGCCGATCGGCAGTCGTCCATGTCGGAGCCGGAGTACAGGCCCGGGTAGTTGTACTTCGTGTACGAAGAGCCCCCGGTTCCGGTGCCGTCGGCCGCCGCCATGTGGTTGATGACGGAGTCGGCGACCACCTTCACCCCGGCGGCGTGGCAGGTGTCGACCATGGCCTTGAAGGCGGCCCGGTCACCGAGCCGCCCGGCGATCTTGTAACTGACGGGCTGGTACGAGGTCCACCACTGGGAGCCCTGGATGTGCTCCTGCGGCGGCGAGACCTGGACGTACCCGTAACCGGCGGGCCCGAGGGCATCGGTGCAGGCCCGGGCGACGGAGTCGAACTTCCACTCGAAGAGAACGGCGGTGACGTCCTTGCCGCCGGGGGGCGTGGCGGCCGCCTGCGGCGCGAGGGCGGCGACCGCTCCGGCGACCAGGGCGGTGGCGGCGAGGAGCGTTCCGGCGGTTCTTGCAGCACTGACAGCATTGGCAGGCATGTGGGGGGCCTCCTGGCGGGAGAGGTGGGGATTGCAGCGACGGTAGGTGCCAGGTGGGAGGGCTGCAAGAGTTTGCGCAAGACATTGCAGAATTGTTTCGCCGCCGTGCCGCTCCGCGTGCTGCGGGCCGGGCACCCTCGCCGCCATGGACGGGCCCCGCCCGGCCGTCCGGCACGTCGCGCACACTCCCTCCGGCCCCGGGGCCGGGTGCCGGGCCCGGGGCACGCTGAGGGCAGCGCTACGCCGGCGCCTGCCCCGTCGAGCCCCGTACCACCAGTTCCGGCTGGAAGATGTACTCCGTGCGCTGGACCGGGGTGCCGCCGACCGCCTCCAGGAGGGCGCCCACCGCTGCCGTCGCCATGGCGCGGACCGGCTGGCGGACCGTGGTCAGTGGCGGGTCCGTGAAGGCGATCAGCGGCGAGTCGTCGAAACCGACCACCGAGACGTCCTCCGGGACCCGCAGGCCCCGTTCGCGCGCCGCGCGGATGACGCCGAGGGCCATCGGGTCGCTGCCGCACACGATGCCCGTGCAGCCGCGGTCCAGCAGGGCGCCGCCCGCCGCGTGGCCGCCCTCCACCGTGAACAGGGTGCGCTGGATCAGGCCTTCCGCGGCCGCCGAGGGCAGGGCCGCCGTGAAGCCGGCCTCCTTGCGGGCCGAGGGGACGTACCGGGTCGGGCCGATGGCCAGGCCGATCCGCTCGTGGCCCAGGTCCTCCAGGTGGCGGACGGCCATGTCCGCCGCCGCCCGGTCGTCCGGGGAGATGAAGGGGGCGTTCACCCGCTCGTTGAAGCCGTTGATCAGCACGAACGGGATCCCCCGCCCGGCCAGCCGCTGGTAACGGGAGGGGTCCGCCGCCGAGTCCGCGTGCAGGCCGGACAGGAACATGATCCCGGTGACACCACGTTCCACCAGCTGCTCCACCAGCTCGTCCTCGGTGGCGCCGCCCGGCGTCTGCGTGCACAGCACCGGCGTGTACCCGTGTCCGGCCAGGGCCTGCTCTATGACCTGTGCGAACGCCGGGAAGATGGGGTTGGTGAGCTCCGGAATGAGCAGGCCGACGAGGCCGTTGCTGCGGCGGCGCAGGCGCACCGGGCGCTCGTAGCCCAGCAGGTCGAGGGCGGCCAGCACCTTGTGCCGGGTGCCGGCCGCCACGCCCGACTTGCCGTTGAGCACCCGGCTGACGGTCGCCTCGCTGACCTGGGCCTGCGCGGCGATGTCCGTCAGCCGCAGCGGGGAAGTCACCCCTGCCACCACACCGCCGTGTCGCCCGGAATGACGTCCTGTTCCGCAAGCTGCGCGCTGGCCAGGAGTACGGTGCCCGGCGCGGGGAGGCGTACCGCGTCCGCCGTCGTGTTGACCGTGCAGACGAAGTCGCCCCTGCGGAAGGCCAGCACGCCGGCCGGGGCCTCCAGCCACTCCACCGCGTCGCCCGCGCCGAGCTCCGCCCGCTCCCGGCGGATCCGCAGCGCCGCCCGGTACAGCTCCAGGGTGGAGCCGGGGTCGCCGGTCTGGGCGGCCACGCTCAGGCCCGCCCACTCGGCCGGCTGCGGCAGCCAGCTGCCGCCGTCGCCGAAGCCGTACGGGGCCTCCGTACCGGACCAGGGCAGCGGCACCCGGCAGCCGTCGCGCAGCCCGTCCTGGCCGTTCTCCTTGAAGAAGGACGGGTCCTGGCGGACGGCGTCCGGCAGGTCGACGACCTCGGGCAGGCCGAGCTCCTCGCCCTGGTAGACGTACGCGGAACCCGGCAGCGCCAGCATCAGCAGCGCGGCCGCCCGCGCCCGGGCCAGACCCTGCGCGCCGCCCCCGTACCGCGTGACGTGGCGTACGACGTCGTGGTTGGACAGCACCCACGTGGTCGGGGCGCCCACCGGCCGCATCGCGTCGAGCGAGTCGTCGATGGCGGCGCGCAGCGCCTGCGCATCCCAGCCGGTGTTCAGGTAGTGGAAGTTGAAGGCCTGGTGCAGTTCGTCGGGGCGCAGGTAGAGCGCGGTGCGCTCGGCGCTGGGCGTCCACGCCTCGGCGACGCCGATGCGGTCCCCGGCGTACTCGTCGAGGACCTTGCGCCAGGAGCGGTAGATCTCGTGGACGCCGTCCTGGTCGAAGAAGGGCAGCACCTGGTTGCCGAGGAGCTTGAGCTGCTCGCCGCGGCCGAGGTCGGGCAGGCCGGGGGCCTTGACCAGTCCGTGGGCGACGTCGATGCGGAAGCCGTCGGTGCCGAGGTCGAGCCAGAAGCGCAGGATGGAGCGGAACTCGTCCTGGACGGCGGGGTGTTCCCAATTGAAGTCGGGCTGCTCGGGGGCGAAGAGGTGCAGGTACCACTCGCCGTCCTCGACGCGGGTCCAAGCGGGCCCGCCGAAGATGGACTCCCAGTCGTTCGGCGGCTCGGAGCCGTCCGCGCCGCGCCCGGGGCGGAAGTGGAAGCGCTCGCGCAGCGGGGTGCCGGGGCCTTCCCGCAGCGCCTGCTTGAACCATTCGTGCTGGTCGGAGCAGTGGTTGGGGACGAGGTCGACGATGATCCGCAGGCCCAGCGCGTGGGCTTCCCGGATCACGGCGTCGGCGTCGTGCAGGGTTCCGAACATGGGGTCGATGGCCCGGTAGTCGGCGACGTCGTAGCCCGCGTCGGCCTGCGGAGAGGCGTAGAAGGGGCTGAGCCAGACGGCGTCGACGCCCAGTTCCTTGAGGTAGGGCAGTCGGCTGCGGATGCCTTCGAGGTCCCCCATGCCGTCTCCGTTGGAGTCGGCGAAACTGCGCGGATAGACCTGGTAGATCACCGCTTCTCTCCACCAACCGGGCTGGGTGCCGGTGGGGGTGGGGAGGCCACTGTCCGAGGTCAGTGTGGCGAGGTGCTGGGTCATGTCGTCCTTGGAGAGATCGGGCCGGGGGTGAGAGGGGGCAGGGCGCCGGTTGGTCAGGGTGGTCAGCCCTTGGTCGCGCCTGCCGTCATCCCGGCGACGAGGTGACGCTGGGCGAAGAGGAAGAAGATCGCCGCGGGGACGGCGATGAGGACCGAGGCGGCCGTCATCGGTCCCCAGTTGGCGGTGTACTGGGTGACGAAGGTCTGCAGGCCGCCGGCCAGGGTCAGGTTCTCGTCGCCGACCATGAACGCGGAGGCGTACGCGACTTCACCCCACGCGGTGATGAAGGAGTAGAAGCCGGTGACGGCGAGGCCGGGCTTGGCCAGCGGCAGGATCAGCCGCCAGAACGTGCCGAAGGGGTTGAGCCCGTCCACCCGGCCGGATTCGTCGATCTCCACCGGGATGGTGTCGAAGAAGCCCTTCATCATCCAGGCGCAGAACGGCACGGCGATGGTGAGGTACGTGATGATCAGGCCGAGCGGCTGGTTGAGCAGCCCCATCTGTCCCATGAGGTTGTAGAGCGGGACGATGAGGATGGCCATCGGGAACATCTGCGTGATGAGCAGGGTCCACATGAGCGGCTTCATGCCGGGGAACTTGAACCGGCTGACGGCGTATCCGGTGGTGGCGGCGATGAACACACCGAGGACGGTGGTGATGCCGGCGACCAGCACGGAGTTGCCGAACCAGGTGAAGAAGGAGGTCGACTCCACCAGGTAGCGGTAGTTGTCGAGGGTGGGTTCCTTCACGAAGTCCGTGGTGATGGCGTGCTTCGCGGGCTTGAGCGAGGTGAGCACGACCCACAGCACCGGGAAGACGGCGATCACGGACGCCACGATCAGGGTGGCGTGCAGGCCGACGGAGGCCGGCCTGGAGCGCTTGCCGCGCACGGACACAGCGGCGTCGGCGGTGCCGTTGGCAGTGCCGGTGCCGGTGCCGGTGCCCTTGCCCCGGGCCGCGGGGGTCGACGTAGCAGTGGTCACGGTCACCACACCTCTCCCTGCTTGCGCGGCGAGCGCCGGTAGACCAGCGCGAAGATCATGAGCAGCAGGAGGATCAGCACGCCCCAGGTGGCGGAGCCGGCGAAGTCGCGCGGGCTCGACACGAAGGCCTCCTTGAAGGCCTGGGTCACCAGGATCTCGGTGGCGTCACCGGGTCCGCCCCGGGTGAGCAGGAAGATCACCGGGAACATGTTGAAGGTCCAGATGGTGGAGAGCAGGATCACCGTCATGCTCACCGAGCGGAGCCCCGGCAGGGTGATGTGCCGGAACCGCTGCCAGGCGCTGGCGCCGTCCATCTCGGCGGCCTCGTACAGCTCGCCGGGGATCGACTGCAGTCCGCCGAGCAGGGCGACCATCATGAAGGGGACGCCGAGCCAGACGTTGACGCTGATGACGGCGACCTTGGCCCAGGTCGGGTCGTCAAGCCACGGGATGGCGGAGATGCCGCCGCCGTCGAGGAGTTTGTTGAGGATGCCGTTGTCGCGGTTGAAGAGGAACCGCCAGGCGAAGACGGAAACGAAACCGGGGACGGCCCAGGGCAGGATGAGCGCCATCCGGTAGGCGGCGCGGCCGCGGAACTCCCGGTTGAGCATGTTGGCCAGGACCAGGCCGAGCGTGAAGGTGATCGACACGCACAGGACGGTCCAGGTGACCGTCCACACCAGCCGTTGCAGGAACACCGGGTCGGCGAGGACGTCGGTGTAGTTGTCGAGCCCGACGAACTCGTACGTCGCCTCGATGTGGTTGGCGCCGATCGTACGGGCGACATTGCGCTCATTGGCGTCGGTCAGCGACAGGTAGACGCCGCGGACGAGCGGCCAGCCGATGATCACGCCGAGGACGAGCACCACCGGGGCGACCATGGCCCAGGCGTACCAGTGGGTGGCGAGGGCGCGCCTGAGCCCGCCGCCGTTCCCGCGGCCGTTCCGGCCACCGTTCCCGCCCCGGTTCCCGCTGTCAGTCCAGCGGCTCCGGCCGCGGGCGACGTGGGAGTTATCCACGTCGTCGCCCGCGGCCTTCGCCACCGACTGGCTGGTGTGAGCAGCCATCTTCTTGTTAATTCCAGCCCTTGAGGATCTTGCGGAACTCGGCCCCGGCCGCCTTGGCCGCGTCCTCGGGGCTCGACGCCCCGGTGACCGCCTTGGTGTATTCGACCTTCAGCGGCTCGAAGAGGGAGCCGTTCTCCGGGATCCAGGCGCGCTCGACGGCCTTGTCCACGGCCGGCTTGAAGAACTGGACCATCTCGCCGGACTTGACGTCGGGCTGCTCGTAGGCGGCGGTCCGGGTGGGGAGCAGGCTCAGCTCCTTGGCGGACTGCACCTGTACGTCCTGGGAGGTCATGTACTCCACGAAGGCGTGCGCGGCGGCGCGGTTCTTCGAGCCGGCGTACACGGCGAGGTCGTGGCCGCCCTGCGGGGCACCGGCCTTGACCGAGCCGGCCGGGACGGGGGCGACGCCGAGGTTGGCCTTGTCCTTGAACTGATCGCCGGCGTAGGAGTCGGCGACCGCCCACGGGCCGTTGATCATCATCGCGACCTGCCCGGACTTGAAGGCGGTCTGCATGTTGTTCCAGCCGTCGGTGGCGTTGGTGATCGCCGCGCCGGAGGTGACCAGGTCACGGGCGGCCTTGAAGGCCTTGACGCCCGCCGCGTTGTCGACGGTGACCGTCTTGGTCTTGGCGTCGACCAGGTCGCCGCCCTCGCCGTAGATGAACGGCAGGAACCAGTAGGAGTCGTCGCCCCGGAGGTACATGCCGGGCTTGCCGGTCTTCTCCTTGATGGTCGCCGAGGCGGTCTTGAGCTCCTCCAGCGTGGTGGGGGGCTTGACGCCGGCGTCCGCGAGCATCTTCTTGTTGTAGAAGAGGCCCAGGGTGTCGATGACCTGCGGGACCGCGTAGGTCTTGCCCTCGTACTTGCCGCTGGCCGCGGCCTGCGGGAGGAATTCGGCGTCGACCTTCTTGGCTTCGTCAGCCGGGACCTCGTCGAGGTAGCCGAGCGAGGCGAAGTCGGCGACCCAGCCGACGTCGGCGCGGATCACGTCGGGCGCTTCGGCGCCGCTGCTGAAGGCGTTCTTGACCTTGTTCTGGGCGTCGCCGTACGGGACGTTGACGTACTTGACGGTCACCTTCGGGTGCTTCGCGGTGAACGCCTCGGCGATCTTCTGGAAGCTGGCCTTCTCGGCATCGTTCGAGGTGTCCCACCACGTAACGGTGCCGGAGAGCTCCCCGCCGGCCTTGGTCTCGCCGCCGTCCTTGGTGTCACCGCCGCAAGCCGTCGCCGCGAGTGCCAGGGTCGCGACCAGCGCGGTGGCCGCTATGCCACGCCGCATATGAACTCCTTCGATGATCCCGGCCGCGCCCTCGCGGTCCTGAGTTGCCAGGAACGTAACAAGCCTGAAAGCCGTCCGAAAGAGCTTGCGAGATTTTTCTGCAAGAGCTGCTGATCGTTACATCCACGTGTCCGGACGGTTGCCGCAGCTTGCTGTTAGTTCGAGACAGCTTCGACTGCCCAGGCCCGCAACCAGGGCGTGTGTGCTCGCGTTGACCCCGATATGACCCATGAGCTGATCACACCCCGGCTTGCAAGCGCTTCCAGCAACGCCACCGCGAACGGGGGCTGGTGGCGCGATGCCGTCATCTATCAGGTGTATGTACGCTCCTTCGCCGACAGCGACGGCGACGGCGTCGGGGACCTGCGCGGGGTCCGGAGCCGCCTCCCGCACCTGGCCCGGCTCGGGGTCGACGCCGTGTGGCTGACTCCCTTCTACGTCTCCCCGCAGGCGGACGGCGGCTACGACGTCGCCGACTACCGGGCCGTCGACCCGCTCTTCGGGGACCTCGCCGACGCCGACGACCTCGTCCGGGCCGCGCACGCGCTGGGGCTGCGGGTCATCGTCGACGTGGTGCCGAACCACACCTCCGAGCAGCACGCCTGGTTCCGCGCCGCCCTGGCCGACGCCCCCGGGGCCCGGGAGCGGTACCTCTTCCGCCCGGGGCGGGGCGCGGACGGTTCGGAGCCGCCCAACGACTGGGAGTCCGTCTTCGGCGGCCCCGCCTGGACCCGGGTCCCCGACGGCGCCTGGTACCTGCACCTCTTCGCCCCCGCGCAGCCCGACCTGAACTGGGACCACCCCGAGGTCGCCGCCGAATTCGCCTCCGTCCTGCGCTTCTGGCTGGACCTCGGCGTGGACGGGTTCCGCGTGGACGTCGCCCACGGCATGGTCAAGGCCCCCGGCCTGCCCGACATCGGCCGCGGCGCGCAGGCCACCCTGATCGGCACCGAGCCGCTCCCCTTCTTCGACCAGGACGGGGTCCACGAGATCCACCGCTCCTGGCGGCGGCTCCTCGACTCCTACGAGGGCCCGCGCATCGGGGTCGCCGAGGCCTGGGCGCCGACCTCGGACCGGCTCGCCCTGTACCTGCGCCCCGACGAGATGCACCAGGCCTTCAACTTCCGCTTCCTGAACTGCCCGTGGGACCCGGCCGCGATGCGGACCGTCATCGACGAGTCCCTGGCCGCGACCGCCTCGGTCGACGCCCCGACCACGTGGGTGCTGTCCAACCACGACGTCGTACGCCACGTCACGCGGTACGGGGGCGGCGCGCAGGGTCTGGCCCGGGCGCGGGCGGCCGCGCTGCTGATGCTGGCGCTGCCGGGTTCCGCGTACGTCTACCAGGGCGAGGAGCTCGGCCTGCCCGAGGTCGTCGACCTGCCGGACGCCGTCCGCCAGGACCCGGCCTTCCACCGCACCGCCGGGCAGGACGGGCTGCGCGACGGCTGCCGGATCCCCCTGCCCTGGTCCGGTACGGAGGCCCCGTACGGCTTCGGCGACGGCGGCAGCTGGCTGCCGCAGCCGGCCGAGTGGGCGGGCCTCAGCGTCGCCGCCCAGACCGGCGATCCGCACTCCACGCTGGAGCTGTACCGCGCCGCCCTGGAGCTGCGCCGCGCGCTGCCCGGCCTCGGCGCCCCGGAGGCAGGCCCGCTGACCTGGCTGCCCGCGCCCGAGGGCGTACTCCTCTTCTCCCGCCCCGGCTTCGCCTGCACCCTCAACACCCGGCCGACGGCGCTCGAACTCCCCTCCCCCGGCCGCCCCGTACTCTCCAGCGCCCCGGTCGAGACGGACGGCCGCACGGTCCGTCTTCCCGCTGATTCGTGCACGTGGTGGGCGTTGTGAGCCGGCTACCGGTACAGTCCAATCCCGTGACCGCACGGCTTGCCGACATCGCAGCCCAGGCGGGGGTCAGCGAAGCCACAGTCAGCCGCGTGCTCAACGGCAAGCCCGGTGTGGCCGCGGGCACCCGTGAGTCCGTGCTGGCCGCGCTCGACGTGCTCGGCTACGAGCGGCCCGTACGGCTGCGCCAGCGCAGCGCGGGGCTCGTCGGCCTGATAACCCCCGAGCTGGACAACCCCATCTTCCCGGCGCTCGCCCAGGTCATCGGCCAGGCGCTGACCCGGCAGGGGTACACCCCCGTGCTGGCCACGCAGACGCCCGGCGGGTCCACCGAGGACGAGCTGACGGAGATGCTGGTCGACCGCGGGGTCTCCGGGATCATCTTCGTGTCCGGGCTGCATGCCGATACAACGGCCGACATGGGCCGCTACGACCAACTCCGCGGGCAGGGCGTCCCGTACGTCCTGATCAACGGCTTCTCGGACAAGGTGCGGGCTCCCTTCGTCTCCCCCGACGACCGGGCCGCGATGCAGCTCGCGGTGACCCACCTGACCGCGCTCGGGCACACCCGGATCGGCCTCGCGGTCGGGCCCATCCGGTTCGTGCCGGTCGTCCGCAAGATCGAGGGCTTCCGGCTCGGGATGCGGGAGCGGCTCGGGCTCGGCGACGCCGAGATCGGGGAACTGATCCAGCATTCCCTGTACAGCCTGGAGGGCGGGCAGGCCGCGGCGACCGCCCTCATCGCCCGCGGCTGCACGGCGGTGGTGTGCGCGAGCGACATGATGGCGCTCGGCGCGATCCGGGCAGCCCGGCAGCAGGGGCTGCGGGTGCCGCAGGATGTCTCGGTCGTCGGCTTCGACGACTCCCCACTGATAGCTTTCACCGATCCGCCGCTGACCACCATCCGGCAGCCTGTGCTGGCCATGGGGCAGGCGGCCGTGCGGACCCTGCTGGAGGAGATCGGCGGGACTCCGGCTCCGCACAGCGAGTTCGTCTTCCTGCCCGAGCTGGTGGTGCGCGGTTCCACGGCCTCGGGCCCCGGACAGGGCCGGGGCCGGACTCGTCCCTGAGGCGGAGCGGCTGCGCCGAAGACCGTCCCGAGGGATGATCGGAGGCGGGAACGCATCTGGCAGACTCTCTCCCCATGGGTGAATCGAGCGTGAAGACACTGGAAACCCGGACGGATGTCTCGTCGCCCACCGTGACCGGGACGCAGACCCGCCCGGGGGCGGACCGCGCGCTCCTCTCCCGGCTGCGGGCCCCTCGCCGGCCGAGGATCTGGTTCGAGGTCCTCCTCATCGCGGTCAGCTACTGGACGTACTCGCTGATCCGCAATGCGGTGCCCGAGCAGAAGACCGCCGCCCTCGCGAACGCCGACTGGATCTGGCGCGCCGAGCGGAGCCTCGGCATCGCCGTCGAGGAGTCGGTCAACCACACGGTCAACTCCGTGACGTGGCTGATCGTGGGGATGAACTACTACTACGCCACGCTCCACTTCGTCGTGACCATCGGCGTGCTGGTGTGGATCTACCGCTTCCATCCCGGCCGTTACGCCGCCACGCGCCTGGTCCTCTTCGCCACCACGGGCGTCGCGCTCGTCGGCTACTACTTCTATCCGCTCGCGCCGCCCCGGCTGATGAACGGCCAGAACTTCGTCGACACCGTGCTCGTCCACCACACCTGGGGCTCCATGGCCTCCGGGGACCTCAAGCACATGTCGAACCAGTACGCCGCGATGCCGTCCATGCACATAGGGTGGTCGCTCTGGTGCGGGCTGACGATCTTCGCCGTCGCCTCCGCCCCCTGGGCCCGGATCCTGGGCCTGCTCTACCCGACGGCGACCCTCGTCGTCATCGTGGCCACCGCCAACCACTTCTGGCTCGACGCGGTGGGCGGCCTCCTCTGCCTCGCCTTCGGCTACACCGCGTCGCGCAGCTGGTACGGCTCGCTCCCCCACCACCTGCCGCGCCGCCCGGTGGAGACCTCCCCGCACCCGGTGACGGCGGCCGTGGTGAACCGGTTCCGTACCCCCCGCTGACCTGCCGCGGGGCTCCGGGCACCACGCACATCGACGTCGCACATCGACACTTGACCTGAACCAAACTTGAGCTCTTAGGTTCGCTTCCAGAGGCCGTCGGAACCGACCAGCGGTACTTTCTCAAGGAGGTTCGCCATGACCGAGCTGACCGAGCGCACTGCCCACGTCGAGATCCCCGAGCGCGGTACGAGCGCCCGTACGGGGTCGTCCGCGCTCGGTCCGATCCGCTCCAGGGCCTCGGTGAGGGTGCGGGTGTAGGCCTCGTCGGCCAGGATCCGCACGCCCGCGAAGGGGTAGCTGAGGCGTTCCTCCGCCGCCAGGATCCGGGGCAGCAGGGGCGCCGCGGCGGCGGCCGGGGCGCCGATCTCCCCGAGGTGGCGGACTGCTTCGCGGACCGGCAGGGCCGCCAGGCCCGTCCAGGCCGGGTCCACGGCCGCCAGCAGCACCGGTACGGCGGGCTCCGGGTCTCCGGTGATCCGCCAGTACGCGTGCGCTGCGGCGACCCTGGTCCACGCGCCGGGCGATTCCATCAGGCCGCGCACGGTGTCCGCGTGCGCTGCGGCCAGCGGGCCGAGATCGGCGAGGAAGGGCAGGCCGTGGCCGGCGGTCCCGGACCCCACGGCCTTGCCGCACACGTCGAGGGCGAGGGTGGGGTCCCCCGTGACCCTCCAGTGCGCCCAGGCGGCCCGCCTCGGGTGGTGGCGGCCCGTTTGCGGGGCGCGACCTGTGGCGAAGGCGGCCAGCTGGTCCGCGACGGCGGCGGCCGGGGGGCCGATCCGGCCGAGGACGCGCAGGGCGTCGTAGGCGTACGGCGTGTCCAGGTGCCGGACCACCTCGGGCACGGCGGGCGCGGCAGCCGGACCCCAGGCGGCGAGGAGTTCGAGGGTGAAGGTACTGGCTTGGTACGGCGCCGGCTCGCGCCGCAGGGCAGGCAGCACCGCGGGGAGCAGGTCTGCGGCGGGCAGCGGGGCCAGGAGGTGAGCCAGGGGGCGCTCGGAGGGAAGCTGGTCGTCCTTCGCGAGGCGCCGCAGGGCGGGCAGCGCCCGGAGGTCGCCCATCCCGGCCAGGGCAAGGGCGTGGACCTTGATGGTGTGACCGCTGCGGACGAAGCCGTTGAGCTCCTTGCCGAGGGACTCGGCGATCCGATCGGCATGCACGGAGACGGCCCGGCCGGCCTGGACCATCGCGTCATCGGCGTCCCAGTGCGTCTCCCTGCCGCAGACGGCTGCGACGACGACCTCCCAGCACCACGGATCCGGCCGCCGGTAGCGCAACACGGCCTCGACGGCGGATCCCAGTCTTCTCACGCCCGGTGGCTCCTAGGCTGCCGCGTGGGCGACGAAGCCGGTCCAGGCGGCCGGGGTGAGCGTCAGGCGGGCGTCCCCGGGGCGCTTGGAGTCGCGGACGAGGACGGTGCCGGGGGTCTGGGCGACCTCGACGCAGTCGGGCCCGTCGTTGGTGCTGTAGCTGCTCTTGGTCCAGGCGACCTCGACACACTCATTGCTGTCACTGGCGCTGTAGCTGCTCTTCACCCACTCCAGTGCGGAAAGGTCGTCGACCGAGGGCTTGATGCTCATGTCTCTCCCAGCACTTTCTCGATGAAGGCTCTCGACTGCCGTGGGCTGAGAGCCTGTGATCGGATGATCCCATACCGGAGTTCGAGGAGCTGGATGTCGTTGGCGCTGGTGATCAGGCGGCTGGGCAGCTGCGCCTCGACGTATCCGACCGCCGAACCGTCCCTCAGCTTCACCACCTGGAGGTGGCCTCCCATGCCCGCATGGTCTTCAGAATCGGTCGGCATCACCTGGATCTCGACGTTGCGCAGTTGACTGAGGTCGAGCAGGCGCTCCAGCTGCCTGCGGAGTATGTCCCGCCCCCCGATCGTTCGCTCCAGCGTGACCTGCTCCAGCACGAAAGTCAGCGCTGGTGACGGTTGTCGGTGGAAGATCTCCTGTCGCGCCATACGGGCTGCGACGTAACGCTCCACCTCGTCCGGCGAGTAGGCGGGCCTCCGCATCTCGTACAGCGCCCGCGTGTACTCCTCAGTCTGGAGCAGCCCGTGGAGGTTGTGGTTCCCATAGGCGCCCAGCTCCACCGCCTCGGATTCCAACTTGGCCAGATCGCGAACCTTCTTCGGATACCGCGCCCTGTCGATGTCCGTCTTCATCACGGCGATTTTCCCACCCGCCCCGAGAACCTCGTCCGCCTTGTCCAGGAACTCCGGACGCGGAATGCGGGCACCACGCTCGATCTTGTAGATCAGGTTCGGCCCGTACCCCATCCGTTCGCCGAACTTGGAACGGTCGAGCCCACTCGCCTCCCGCCACATTTTCAACTGGCGTCCCACCGTGGCGATGACCGCCCCGGATTCGTCCTCCGGGTCGAGTTCCCAGCTCGACTCGTCGGCGCCGTCTGTGTTCATGCCACCTCCGTTGGACCGGGAGGACACCGCGGGACCACTTTGGACAGCCGTCGTACACAGTGCCCTCAACTCTGTTCAGGTTACGCACGGATGGCCACGCTGAGTCACGTGAATCAGGAAATCTGCCTCGTCGCCACACTCCCTTCCACCCCGCGCGGAGCACGCGCCGCCCGCACGCTCACGGTGTCTCAACTCGCGGAACAGCGGCTTCCGTTCGAAGACGCGGCGCAGGTCGTCGCCGAGCTCGCCGCGAACGCCGTGACGCACGGGAGGGTACGGGGGCGGGACTTCCGGCTCGCGTTGCGCATCACGCCCGGGCCTACGCTCCGTATCGAGGTGTCCGACACACGGCGGGAGTTCGGGCCGCCCGCAGTCGCCGACGCACCGGATTCCGGGGCCGAGTCGGGGCGGGGGCTCGTCCTGGTGTCCGCGCTCGCCACGCGCTGGGGAACCGATCCCGGGCCCGCACCGCTGAAAACCGTATGGGCGGAAATGGATTTGGGGAGTCCCATTTCACCGGATCGAGGTTTCCACGACCCGGTGGGGCGATGACCGGTTCCGCACGACGCCTAAAGGTAAACAACCGGGGGAAATGACCTTTCCATACCTCCCCCTCCCCTCTCACCCGGTCGGGTGAATCACCCCAACCTGGCTGGCGCATATGACAATTCACCGGGCACTCTGACTCCGGACAACCCCATAAACGCATTCGGCCCTCGTACGGGACGGACATCCCGACACGAGGGCCTCACCACAGAGAAGGCAACACCCTTCCCCATGGCTGACCAGCAGCTTAGCGCGCCCTCGCGCGCCTCGTCGGGCATCCGGCACATCAACCACGATCACCACCGCCGCGGCTACGTCGAGATCGGCAACCACCTCGCCCAGCACCGAGAGCTGAGCATGACGGCGATCGGCCTGGCCACGCACATCCAGTCGCTCCCGACGGGCGCCAAGGTGACCATCAAGGCCCTCGCCGAACGCTTCCCGGAGGGCGAGGTCCGCATTGCCGCCGCCCTGCGCGAGCTGGAGAAGCACCGGTACCTGGCCCGCACGCAGGAACGGCTCCCGACCGGGCGCGTCGTCACCTCCACGGTCTCGTACAACAACCCGCCCGCGATGTCGGCGGAGGCGGCCCGCGAGCGGCGCGTCCCGCCCACGGGATCCGGCTCGGGGCCGGGATCGGCCCCCGAGCCGGGCCCCCAGCCGGGCCACGACCCGGATCCTGAGCCGGAAGCGGAGCCTGAGCCTGAACCGGCGCCCGCCCCGGCCGTCGTCCCGGAAGTCGAGCTCCAGGCACGGGAGTTGCTGGCCCGGCTGCGGCTGCACGATCCCCGGCTGGTGCTGTCCGAGCGCGACACGGTGAGGCTGGCGCCCGCCGCGGCCGTCTGGCTGGAGCGCGGGCTGCCCCCGAGCGCCGTCACCGCCGCCCTGACGCGTCTGCTGCCAGTGGTGCCGATCCACTCCCCGGCGGGTTCTCCGTCTCGTCCTCCAGGTCCGGCCCGCCCCGGTACCCATCGACGTGCGGTGTCGGCAACAGGACGACGATCGAGTCGCTGAACGTTCCCGCCCCGTACCTCTGCATGAAGCGGACGTAGTCCGAGGGGAACCGGGTGCCCCAGGCTGCCTCGATCCCGCTCCAGTCGATCCGCTCGTCCCTGCCACGCGCCGTCGGCACGAGCCGCTCAAGCATGGCTGCCCACTCGATTCCGTCCACTGGCCACTCCTGACGCTCCGCGTCCCCCGGTAGGCCGCGCGCTCGCTCCGAGCCGCCCACCCTACGAAGGCACGGCCCGGAACCCGGTGGCGGCCCTGCGCGCCGGTCCGGACCGGACCGGACGCGACCGGCCGGACCGGGAAACAGTGACATGCGTCACGGCACGCAATGCAGCCAGGGGCTTTTTGACGGAGCATTAACCCGCCGACATTTCGATATTTGTCCCTTTTGGAATCGACATTCCCCTCTCCGTCAGGAACGGAATACGCGGCACCGGCGGGCTCGCCCCCGACCGGCCAGGTCACACCCCTTGCTGAACGCCCATCAGACGATTGCGGCAGTGACCCGATCGTGACCATGCACGATCACCGGCCCGTTTCAAGCCGGGATTCAAATGCCCCGGGCGAGTCGAAAACGGAAACTTGCCAGGCTGTTCGAGGGCTTTTAAGAATGGCGGCCACTTCGGCGCCCTGCCAGTTCCGGGCACCGGAAGCTTCGCGATCACCGAATGAGGTCACGCATGCAGAAGCATCGGAAGAAGAAGCCGGTCAAAAAAATAGCCGTCGCCCTCGGCGCTCTCGGCATCGTGGCTGTTCCCACTGTCGCCGTGGCCTGCTGGGACGCGCAGGACACCGGTCGCACACGGGCCACGAGCCAGCAGGAGAGGCGCCCGTGGCAGAGCGCGCCCACGGCCGCCCCGACCTTCCAGGCACCCGTGGACGTCGCGCCCCCGAGCAGCCCGCCGGCCGCTTCCCCGAGCAGCCCGGCAGCGACGCCCGCGCAGCCGGTCGTACGGACCTCCCCGCCGACGCAGCCGCCCCCGCAGCCACAGCCGACGAAGCCGCCGGTCGTGACCAAGCAGCCGGCGCCCCAGCCACCGAAGACCTCGGCCCCGCCCGCTTCCGGCGCCGCCGCCGCGGTCCTCTCGCTCGTCAACCAGGAGCGCGCCGCGGCCGGGTGCCCGGCTCTCACCCTCAACGCGAAGCTCACGAAGGCCGCGCAGGACCACAGCGCGGACATGGCCGCCCACGGCACCATGTCCCACACCGGCTCCGACGGCTCCGACGCGGGCCAGCGCATCACCCGAGCCGGATACACGTGGAGCTCCTACGGCGAGAACGTCGCCTACGGCTACAGCACTGCGGAGAAGGTCATGGAGGGCTGGATGAACAGCCCCGGCCACCGGCAGAACATCCTGAACTGCTCCTTCAAGGAGATCGGCATCGGCCTGGCGCAGCCGAACTCCTACTGGACGCAGGACTTCGGCACGGCGCGCTGACACACCACCCCCGGGGCCCGGGACGCTCAACGGTGGGTGATCCGCCCGCCCGACATCGTGAGCGGCCGAAGCCTCGGCCAGTTCATCCACTCCGGCCGTGATCGGGTCCAGCGCGAAGGCCCAGATCCGCGGACGCCTCTAATACGCCCGCACCCTGGAAGACGGCATGCGGCGTCGGCGTCGCTGCGGGCGTCGCGGAATTCGTCGCCGCGTCCGGCAGGAGTCGCGCTGACGACGACGGTCACCTCAGCGGGTCCAGGGCTTGGGACTGTGCGGTGAGCCCGTAGCCCACGAGCGAGAGCAGCAGCTGCGCGAAGGCACAGCCGTCTACCACCCGATGGTGCCGGTGCCGCCCGTGGCTACGCCCCGTAGAACAGCTCGTCCACGACCGCCCGGGCCCGGCGGGTGATGCGCCGGTAGTCGTCCAGCATCTCGCCGACCGTGCCCTCCGCGTAGCCCAGGTAGCGGCCCACCGCGGCCAGTTCGCGTGCCTCGGACGGGAAGGTGTCCCCGGCGCGGCCGCGCACCAGCATGACGGCGTTGCGGACCCGCGTGGCGAGCACCCAGGCCTCGTCCAGGATCTGCGCCTCCTCGGCCGGGATCAGCCCGGCCGCGTGGGCGGCGGCCAGGGCCTCGCGGGTCCGGGTGGTGCGCAGGCCCGGCTCCGCCCAGGCGTGCCGCATCTGCATCAGCTGGACGGTCCACTCGACGTCGCTGAGCCCGCCCCGGCCGAGTTTCGTGTGCAGGGTCGGGTCGGCGCCGCGCGGCAGCCGCTCCGACTCCATACGGGCCTTGAGCCGGCGGATCTCCCTTACGGCGTCCTCACCGAGGCCCTCCATGGGGTAGCGCAGCGGGTCGATGAGGTCGATGAAGCGGCGGCCGAGGTCGATGTCGCCGGCGACCGGCTCGGCTCGCAGCAGGGCCTGGCTCTCCCAGGTCAGCGCCCAGCGCCGGTAGTAGGCGGCGTAGGAGGCGAGCGTACGGGCGAGGGGGCCCGAGCGGCCTTCGGGCCGCAGGTCGGCGTCGATGAGCAGCGGCGGGTCGGTGGTGGGCAGTTGGAGCAGTCTGCGCATATCGGCGATGACGGTCTGGGCGGCCTTCGCGGCCTCCTGTTCGTCGACGCCCTCGCGGGGTTCGTGGACGAAGAGGACGTCGGCGTCGGAGCCGTAGCCGAGCTCGTGCCCGCCGAAGCGGCCGACGCCGATGACCGCGAAGCGGGTGGGCAGGACGTCGCCCCAGTGGCCCTGGACGGCGGCGCGCAGGGCCCCGGCGATGGTGGCGGCGGTGAGGTCGGAGACGGCGTTGCCGACCCGGTCGACGAGGGCTCCGGGGTCCTCCTCGGCGGGGTTGTCCTCCGTGCCGTAGGAGCCGATGATGTCGGCCGCGGCGGTACGGAACAGCTCGCGGCGGCGGACTCCGCGGGCGGCGGCCACTCCGGCCTCGGCGCTCTCGGCGCGGCCCACGGCGGCGAGCACCTCCTGCTCCAGGGCCTCGTGCGTACGGGGCTGCAGGCCTTCGGGGTCGCCGAGCAGGGCCACGGCCTCGGGGGCGCGCATCAGCAGGTCGGGGGCGAGGCGCCCGGCGGACAGCACACGGGCCAGGTTCTCGGCGGCGGCGCCCTCGTCGCGGAGCAGGCGCAGGTACCAGGGTGTCTTGCCGAGGGCGTCGGAGACCTTGCGGAAGTTCAGCAGGCCGGCGTCCGGGTCGGCGGAGTCGGCGAACCAGCCGAGGAGGACCGGCAGCAGGGTGCGCTGGATGGCGGCCTTGCGGGTGACGCCGGAGGCGAGGGCCTCCAGGTGGCGCAGGGCCGCGGCCGGGTCGGCGTATCCGAGGGCTTCGAGGCGCTGGCCGGCGGCGCGCGGGGACAGCCGGGTCTCGCCGGGGGTGAGCTGGGCGACGGCGTCCAGGAGCGGCCGGTAGAAGAGCTTCTCGTGGAGGCGGCGGACCACGGAGGCGTGGCGGCGCCAGGCCTTGTTGAGTTCGGTGACGGGTTCGGTGCGCAGGCCCAGGGAGCGGCCCAGGCGGCGCAGGTCGGTCTCGTCCTCCGGGACGAGATGGGTGCGGCGCAGCCGGTAGAGCTGGATGCGGTGTTCCATGGCGCGCAGGAAGCGGTACGCGTCGTGCAGCTGGGCGGCGTCGGCGCGGCCGACGTAGCCGCCGGCGGCGAGCGCCTGCAGGGCGTCGAGGGTGGTCCTCGAGTGCAGGGTGGCGTCGCTTCGGCCGTGCACGAGCTGGAGCAGCTGGACGGCGAACTCGACGTCGCGCAGGCCGCCGGGGCCGAGTTTGAGCTCGCGGTCGACCTGGGCCGCGGGGATGTTGTCGACGACGCGGCGGCGCATCTTCTGGACGTCGGCGACGAAGTTCTCGCGCTCGGCGGCGTGCCAGACGAGGGGAGTTATGGCCTCGATGTACTCGGCGCCGAGTGCCCCGTCGCCGGCGACGGCGCGGGCCTTGAGCAGGGCCTGGAACTCCCAGGTCTTGGCCCAGCGCTGGTAGTAGGCGAGGTGGGAGGCGAGGGTCCGCACGAGCGGGCCGTTGCGGCCCTCGGGCCGGAGGTTCGCGTCGACGGGCCAGATGGTGCCCTCGACGGTGGTCTCGGAGCAGATCCGCATGAGGTGGGAGGCGAGCCGGGTGGCGGCCTGGAGCGCCTTGCCCTCGTCGGTGCCGTTGGGGGCGTCCCCTACGAAGATCACGTCGACGTCGGAGACGTAGTTCAGCTCGTTGCCGCCGCACTTGCCCATGGCGATGACGGCGAGCCGGCAGGCGGCCGCGTCGCCGGGGGCGGCGGCGGAGGCGATGCGCAGGGCCGCGCGCAGGGTGGCGGTGGCGAGGTCGGCGAGCTCGGCGGCGGTCTCGGCGACGTCGATGGTGCCGCAGACGTCGCGGGCCGCGATGGAGAGCAGGCAGCGGCGGTAGGAGACGCGCAGCGAGACGGGGTCGTGGGCGTCGGCCAGCCCCTGCTCGAACTCGGCGAGTCCGGGGTGCAGGTCGGCGGCCTCGTAGGTGACGAGGGTCTGCCAGTCGTGCGGGTGGCGGGCGAGGTGGTCGCCGAGGGCCTCGGAAGCGCCGAGTACGCCGAGCAGCCGGTCGCGCAGCGGCTTGGCGCTGACGAGGGTGTCGAGGAGCGGCGGGAGGTCCTCGGGGGTCTGCGCCTCGGCGAGGCGTACGAGCCCGAGCAGGGCCAGGTCGGGGTCGGCGGTCGCCCCGAGCGCGTCGAGCAGCACCGAATCGGTGCGTACGGCGGCCAGCACCTCGGCGTCGAGCAGCCGGGCGGCGGCCGAGGGGTCGGTGAAGCCGCTGCGGAGCAGCCGGATGAAGGTGCTGTTCCTGCGTCCCGGGACTGTCATCCCGCCGCCTCCCGCGTCCGTCGCTGCCAGAGGCGTGGCCTGCCCTGACATGCCTGGGGCGAGCCTAGGCCATCCTTTTCGGATCGTGTCGGGCACTCGGATCCGGGGTGTGGCCGGGGTGGCGCACGCCTCACCTGAGGGAGGGGGTTTTCGACCGAACCCCCACGTACCATGGGGCGACTTATTGGACTATCGGAAGAGTTGGGGGCCTTTCGATCTTGTGGGGCATCTCCCCGCCTGACCGGCCCGGAGGAGCCCCATGCCGCCCGCACGCCCCCACGCGCACCCCACGGACCTCATCGGCACCACGGGCCACTCCTCCCCCACGGGGATCCAGTCCCCGCGCCCGGCCGCACCTCGCCGCCCGGCGGAGCCCGAGCCCCACGCCGCGCCCGGGACCCCGGCGGAGCCCGAGCCCCACGCCGCGCCCGGGACCCCGGCGGAGCACGAGCCCCACGCCGCATCCGGGACCCCGGCGGAGTACAGGGCGTCCTTCCGCCACGCCCACCCCCGCTGGAACAGGGTTGTCAAGGTCGTCGCGTTCTGCGCGGCCACCGCCGCCGGGAGCATGCTCATACTCCGGGGGAACGAGGCCCTCGCCGCCCTCGCTTCCCCCGACGCCCCCGACGGCAGAGCCGTCGCCGCGGCGACCGCCGACGCCCCGGACCCCGGCCGCGTGCTCCAGATCGTCGCGCACCCCGATGACGACCTCTATTTCATGAACCCGGACCTGCGGTACTCCATATCCGCCGGCCACCCGGTGACCTCGGTCTACCTCACCTCCGGCGAAGCGGACGGCGTCAACGCCGGCGCAGCCAGGAAGGCCTCCACGCGGCCGGACAAGCCCGCGTACGCCGAGGCCCGCCAGAACGGCATCCGGGCCGCCTACGCCCAGATGGCCACCGGCAACCGCAGCAGCGCCTGGAAGCGCACCGTCATCCCGACCGAGGGCGGCGGCCAGGCCGAGCTCGACGTCCTCGTCGCCAGGCCCGCGGTCAACCTCGTCTGGCTCCAGATGCGCGAGGCGGGCAGCGTCTCCGCCGAACGCCCCGACAGCCTGCACGGCCTGTGGGACGGCAAGGTGGCCCGCCTGGAGTCGGCGCTCTCCTCCGGCACCCCGGTCAGGCAGCAGTACGCGTACACCAAGGACGAGGTCGTCCAGACCCTCATCGGTGTCCTGGAGCGGTACAGGCCCACCACCGTCCGCGCCCAGGACCCGACCCCCGGCCGGAACCCCGGGACCAAGCGGTACACCGACCACCAGGACCACCTCTACGGCGCCCGCTTCGTGCAGGTCGCCCTCGCCGCGTACGCGAGCGACGTCAAGGACCGCCCGCACTTCTCGGTGCAGAACTACCTCGGCTACTTCAACGGCCTGCTCCCCAGCGCCCTCGACCCGGACGAGGCCCAGGCGAAGCTGGACATCCTGAACACGTACGCCTGGCTCGACCGGCAGAACCACTGCGGCAGCGAAGCCGGCTGCGGCGACCTCAAGGTGGCCGACCACCCTTCGGGCAACAAGTGGACCCAGTCCATCAATTACGCCCGCGGCGCCAGCACCTCCTGGCTGACCTCCGACAACGAGCACGGGCTGTGGGCCTTCAAGGTGCTCGACGGCCAGGTCGCCGTCTGGCACCGGGCCGGTCTGATCGGCCGCTGGAGCGGGCCGCGCCTCCTCCCGGGCACCGGCATGGACCCGGGCATCTCCACCGTCACCCTGCCCGGCGGCCGGATCGCCGCCTTCGGTACCCGTACCTCCATCGGCGCCGCGCCCGCGGACTACCGGCGCGAGGTCGTCTACGCCGTCCAGCAGGCCCCCGGCTCCGAGGAGTTCGGGGACTGGCAGTCGCTGGGCACGCCGGAGACCGCCGACGAGAACTGGACCTCCGACATCAGCGCCCCCGCCGTGTCCGTCGACGGTGCCGGCCGCCTGGCGGCATACGTCCGCGACGGCGCGTACACCCTGCGCGGCCGCGTGCAGCTCGCGGACGGCAGCTGGGGCCCCTGGGAGCGGTACGGCGGCGCCGATCTGCACGGCACCCCGGCCACGGCCACCGACGGCGCCGGGCGGCGCATGGTGTTCGCGAGCACCACCACGACGGTGCTGGGCTGGGTGCAGCCGGAGCCGGGCGCCCCGCTGGGCCCGGCCACCGACACCGGGCTGTCCGACACCACGATCCCGCTCACCGCGCAGGGCCGTGACGGCGGCGTGCGGCTGTGGTACCGCAAGCCGGGCTCGGGCGACGTCCGTACTGCCCTGGTGACGGATGACGACGGGCTGAGGGTGAGCGACCTCACAGACCTCGGCGGGCTCCGGGGATTCGGCTCGGTGACGGCGAGCGGGCATGTGCTCGCGGGGCGTTCGGCGGGCGGGCAGCTGGGGTCCGACCTCGGCTGGGGCCGGCCGTGGGAGCGCTCGCCGCTGATGTTCGTCGACTCCCCCTCCAGCACGATGACCGGCGCGAACATGGTCAGCCTGGCGGTCGTGGGCCTCGACGCACGGCTGTACGTGACCTCCTGCGCGGACGAACCGGAGGCGCACCTGGCGCCGTGGCAGCCGGTGGGCCCGCGCAACGGGGCGCCGTAGAAATCCTGCCCAATACGGCAATTGGGTATAAGTCAGCCAACACCCCACACCCGGGCGTCGTTTGGCCGAAACAGACCAGGATCTCCGGCTGTTTCCCATGCGTACACCTGAATCAAAACTCCACACGAGATCATCACATCCGGTCGTTTCCGGAAGCAGCGGAGTCATCGGGGAACCGGTGAAACCAAGTTCCCCGTATTGGCCTCTCTCTGACTGCCCAGCGGTTTCCCCCGCCCGGAACGAACCCGGATGCGTGACCTGATGCCCGTCGCCCGTCGCCATGTCCTCGCGGCCCTGATGACCGTGCTCACCGCCGGCACCACCGGTGTGGTCGCCGTCGCCTCCGGACAGCAGACCGCCGCCGAGGCCTCCGGGGGGAAGGACCCGGTCGCCGCCGGCCCCGCCAGCACGACGGCCGGATCGATCGTGCAGATCGTCGCCCACCCGGACGACGACCTGTTCTTCATGAACCCGGACCTCAGCCGGTCCCTCGCGGCCGGCACCCGGCTCACCACCACCTACCTCACCTCCGGCGAGTCCGACGGCCGCAACGAGGCCCGCGGCGCCACCGCCAAGGACCCGGTCCAGCCCGCCGACCGCACCCACTACGCGGAGGCCCGGCAGAACGGCATACGCGCCGCCTACGCCCAGATGGCCACCGGCGACCGCACCAGCGTGTGGAAGCGCACGGTCATACCCGCCGTCGGCGGCGCTCACGCCGAGCTCGACGTCCTCGTCGCCAAGCCCGAGATCAACCTGGTCTTCCTCCAGCTGCGCGAGGCCCGCAGCCCGTCCGGGGACAACCCCGAGAGCCTGCACGGCCTGTGGAACGGCAGGATCCCCGCGCTGGGCGCGCTGCTGACCGCCGGAACCCCGGTCAAGCAGGAGTACACGTACACCAAGGACCAGCTGACAGAGGCGATAGCCGGGATCCTGGAGCGGTACAAGCCGACGACGATACGGATGCAGGACCCGACGCCGGGCCGGTACGAGGACACCGGCAAGTACACCGACCACCAGGACCACATGTACGGCGCCCGCTTCGTACAGGCCGCCACCGCGCGCTACGCCCTGGTCAAGGACCGCCCGCGGTTCTCGGCGCAGAGCTACCTCGGCTACCACAACGGCACCCTCCCCCACGCCCTGGACCCGGAGTCGGTCGAGGCGAAGGTCGGCTTCCTGAAGACGTACGCCTGGCTGGACCACGAGAACTACTGCGGCAGCCCCTCGGGCTGCGGCGACCGCAAGGTGGCGGGCAGCCCCACCGGGCGCAACTGGGCCCAGTCCCTGCGCTACGCCCGCGCCGACAGCACCTCCTGGCTGGCGGAGGGCGCGGCCGGGCGGCTTTGGGCGTTCGCCGCCGTGGACGGGCAGATGGGCGTCTGGGAGCGCGAGCGGGACCGGTGGACCGGCCCGGCCCTGCTGCCCGGCACGGGCATCGACCCGGGCGCGACCACCGCCCGCTTCCCCGACGGCCGCCTCGCGGTGCTGGCCACCCGTACCGTCTTCGGCAACCGGGGGCAGGACTACCGGCGCGAGGTCGTGTACGCCGTCCAGTCCGCGCCCGGCGGGCCCTTCGGGGAGTGGCGGTCGCTCGGCACCCCCGAGCGGGAGGACGAGCACAGCACCTCCGCGATCAGCGGGCCCTCGGCGGCGGTGGACGCGGACGGCCGGATGACCGTCTACGTCCGCGACGCCCGCCGCACCCTGCGCGCCCGCGTCCAGCAGCCGGACGGCACGTTCACCGACTGGCAGCGGCTCGGGGGCTGGGAGCTGCAGAGCGACCCGGCGACGGTGGTCGACTCCGCCGGGCGGCGCCACGTGTACGTCAGCAACACCAGGTCGGTCCTGGCGTGGATCCAGGCCACCCCGGGCGCGCCGGTGCAGGGCCCCTTCCCGACGCACCTCCCGGCGACCACGGTCCCCCTCACGGCCGCCCGCGACGGCGAGGGGATCCGGCTCTACTTCCGGCGCCCCGACTCGGGGGTGGTGCGCAGCGCCCTGGTCACGGCGGGTTCCGGCAAGCCGTCGGTCTCCCGGATCAACGAGTCGGGCGGCCGGGCCGGCTACGGCGCGGTCAGCGTCGCCGGGCGGCTGCTCACGGGCCGCGCGGACACCGGCACGGTGGGCACGACGACCCTGGGCGGGCCGCCCGCGTGGACACAGTCCCAGATGCTCTACGCGGGTGCCCCCTCCGCCGTCCTCGACCCGGCGGGCGTCACCACGACCGCGGTGCTCGGCCTGGACGCCGAACTCCACGTCAGCACCACCCCGCCCGCCAGCACCGCCCACGCCACCTGGCACCGCGCGGTGCCCCGGCGGCCCTAGCCCCTGGCCCTGGCCCTGGCCCTGGCCGGCGCCCTGACCCTGGCCGGCGCCCTAGCCCTAGCCCTGGCCCTAGCCCTAGCCCTGGCCCTGACCCCTGCCCTGGCCCTTACCCGCCTTCGCCCGCCACGGGCGCCCTCCCGCGTACACGACGAGGAGACCACCGAGCAGCAGGCCGACCGGCCACCAGACGTTCTCGTCGCCTTCCGTGGGCGAGTGCAGGTTCGCCGCTTCGTCCACCTGGGCCTTGTAGAGGATGGCGCCGTACTCCTTGCTCATCGCGCTGTCCGGCGGCACCGGCCAGCGCGGTGAATCCGCCGCGACGGCAGGCGATTCGGATCCGGGGAACGACACGAACGCCACCGGCAGATACAGGATTCCCACGCTCAGCGCGGCAACGCCGGCCCGCAGGAGCGAGGCCTTTCCCACGACCAGCCCGCGCACGATCGTGCTGAACGTATTGGCGCGCCGCAGCGCCGCCGTCGCGAACTGTTCGCTGTACTCGGGCGCCGGGGATTCGCGGGACTGCCGGGTGATGTGGGCCCGGTAGGCCGTCGAGAGCGCGATGGCGAGGCAGAGGAAGATGGGGGCGAGCACCCCACGCCAGGGCAGCGCGCGCGACGACACGCTGAAGGAGATGCTCAGCACTCCGGCGTAGATCGTGGCCACCGCCGCAGCGGCCTTCTGCACCGCGTCCGCCCCGGCCTGGGCCCGCTCCAGGGATCCGTCCGAGAGCTTCAGCAGCGACGAGTAGAACGTCTGGGCGTTGGCGAGGTCTGCCGCGTAGGCGGCCTCGACCTTGGTCATGCCGTGGTGCAGCCGGGCCTGGTGGTAGGCGATGCGGGCTTCGAAGAGCGCCTTGGTCGCCTCCCCCTCGTCCATCGCCCGGGGGAGCGGCGGCCACCCGTCGGGATCCGGCTCCGGCTCCGGCGCTGCTGACGTCATGGCTTCTCCTTGACCGCCGCCTTCTTCACGGCCGCCTTCTTGCCCGCCTCGGCCGACTTCTTGACCGCCTTCTTGGCCGCCTTGGCCGTCTTCTTGACCGCCGTCCTCTCCCCAGCCGTCCTCTCCCCAGCCGTCTTCTCCCCAGCCGTCTTCTCCCCAGCCGTCCTCTTGACCGCGGCTTTCTCCGCCAGCAATTCGGAGGCCAGGCGGAGAGCGGCCGGCGTGACGATGATTTCCTCTTCGACGACGATGGGTGCGCCGCCCGAGGTGTGTGCGTCGCCCTTGTTGTGAATCCACACCCGCTTGCCCTCGATGAGGAGCTGGACGAATTCACTGTCCGGAAAGTCGCCCGGCTCGAAGGCGCACCATTTCATACGGCGAGCTTCCGGGCCGGGCCCGGAACCCGCAAGCGCACCGCTGCCAAGCGGGGGAACGACAGCGGGCCGACGGTCGGTGACCGTCGGCCCGGAAGCGCGCTCCGAGGATCAGCCTCCGAGAGGCCGTCATTGGTCGTTGCCAGTGACCACCGGCCACCCTCCGACTGCCCAGAGAAGGCCCAGGCTTGTCCCGACCACGGCTTCCGGCAGCCGTGTCGTCGTCAGGGCCGGCGACAGGCAGACGGGTGCGTCCCTCGTGCCGGTTTCCGGCTCCTGCCGCGAGCAGTGAAGTACGGGATGCGGATGTCACCGCCGTTTGGCCCTAGAAACTCCCTCGGTGCGTGCGCCAACGGCGTGCGTGAGCGCTCTCGGCTGCGCTCCAGAACCGAGCCGGCGGATCCGCTCACACCTCTGCCGACGACGGACCGTTGACGGGCGTCGTAACCGCGACGCGCACCGCTCCGGTGGTCGAGGCCGCGACCTGTGCGACCGTGCGCTCATCGGGGTGGCCGGCGATGACGGCCGGAGTGCCCTCAGGCGTCGGCATGTGGCGCACGCTCCATCCCTCGCTCTGGAAGTACGCCTGCACGCGTACCAGGGCCCGTACCCTTTCGTCCTCCGACAGCGGCTCGGTCGACCAGGTGTGGTGGACCGATGTCCCGGACTCGTCCCGGACCGTGCTGAGGCCTTCCCCGGGCTGTGTGGGCGCCGACGCGACCCGCAGGGCGTCGTAGATCCGGCTGGAGTGGCCGAGGGCACGGAGCGTGGCGGGATCGTCTGCCTGCGGGGCCTCCAGCACGGCGGGGTCGGCCGCAGTCGCCTTGCCCGGCGGGAGGAAGCAGGGCGATTTCACGCCGATAGAGGCGAGGCCCTCTCCTTTGGCCCGATCCACGACGCCGGTCATGGCGTCCATCCAGAAGTCGTCGGGCTCCGTACGCATGTAGACCGCCGGAAACGGGCCGGACCAGTCGACCTCGCCCGACGTGTTGTGCTTGTATCCCTGCTTCAGCCAGGCGTCCCTTGCCTGCCGCACGAGGTTCTGAGCCTCAGGCCCCGGAACACCGGTCAGTTTGTAGGCGACAGTGACCTGCACGCGGTCGTCAGGGCCGTGGTCGTCCCTGGCGATGCAGGGGCCGACGGGCAAGGGGCCCATGCGCTCCAGTGTCGGCTTGGGCGACATACCCTCCACGGCCTGCTGGATGATTTCCTCTGCCCGGTCGATCGCCTGCTGCTCATTCATCGTGACCTTCTTCGATGCATTTCCGCCGCTCTTCTGTCCGCCCTCCTGCGCGCCGCACGCGGTCATCATGGCCGTCATGACCAGCAGTGCGGCAGTCGCGATTATTCTGCGCAGGTTCACGGTTGTCCTCCGGTAATAATCTTCGCCAGGCTGCCGAGGGGCTTTTCGTCCCAGTATTGGGAGTGCGCGGGCATCATTTCCCAACCCGCGCCCGGAAGCTTCCCGTCGGGGACGTCGAATACCACGCCGCCGAAGTCGTCGGAAGTCGGGTCGGTGCCGTGCACGATCGAGTGGTCGTCGAAGAGTTCCCAGTACGCCTTCGGACTGAGCGGATCGCGGGCCGGGGGCGGGGCGGCGTTGATGAGGTCATTCTGGGCCGTGGCCGCGAAGACACGGTCTGCGGGGATGTTCAGGTCCTTCGCGTGATCCACGCCCACGCCCGGACTGCCCACCATGATCGCGTTGTCGACCGGCAGGTCTATGTGCATGCTCATCGTCTCGCCGACGACCAAGGATCCGTAGCTGTGGCCCAGGAGCGTCTGGTTCACCCCGCTGTCTCGATGGTTGGCTTCCTCGATGCCCTGGATGAAGTTGCCGAGCGGCTCCTTCGCCTGGTCGGCCCACTTGGTCTCCGTCGCATCGGTCGCGATGCCCTGGGGGGCGTCGTAACCGAGCCACACGATCGATGCCGTCGAGTGGCTGGGATCCTCGCGCTCCGCCTTCCACTGGAGTGCCTCGGCCCTGCCGATGTCCCCATCTATGGACTCCAGCTTCGCGAACGTCCCGGGCACGTACGTCACCACGTTGTCGGCAGTGTCCGGATTTCCGATGGAGACGATGGCGCGCCCCATGTCCTTGCCGTCGAATCCGAGCAGATAGGGGCGATTGCTCTCGCTCGTGTAGCTGTCGAAACGTTTCTGTATGGCGTCCATGCCCTTGTAGCCGTTCTCGAGCTGCTTCTTCTTCTCGTCCCACTCCTTCCACTCCTCGGTAGGGACCATCGCGCCCTTCACCTCGCGACCCGTGATGGGGCTGATATACGGCTTGTAGTGCTCCGGTTCCTTCTTGAGCCAGGCGTCGTACTCCACCTGCTTGGCGCCGCGTTGTTCCGCGAGCACGGTGCGGTTCGCGTCGTCGCGTATGTCGGAGGGGAGGCCGTCGAGCGCTCCGATACTCGCGGGGTGCATGGAGACGTAGGCGTCGCGCTGCTCCTGGGAGAGGCCGTTCCACCAGTTGGCGTTGTCCTGGGGCCAGTCGTTCTTGGGCGGCGGCTTGATCGTGTCGAGGTAGGCATCGGCCGCGTCACGGACGCCGTCGGTGTCCGACCTGACGTCCGTCCAGTCCCGGGCGGACACGGTCAGGTCGTCGTCGGCCTTGAGGGCCCGTATCTTCGGCGCCCACTTCGTATCGGCGTCCGTGGCCTCCTTGAGCGCGTCGGCGATCCGGTTCGCGTACCCCATCGCTTTGCCGTAGTTCGGGTTCGGGTGGATGTTCGCCGCCTGGCGCTCCACTGCATCGGAGGTCGGGCTGCCTCCGGCACTCCCCGTCACCGTGCCGCCGTCGGCGACCTTCTCGTCGCCCGGCTTCTGACCTGCCGGATACGCGACCGAGCCGTCGTCGTTCACCCTGCAGCCGTCCGCCTGGGCGTCCTCGATAGCAGCGCTCAGCTTCCGCTTGGCGGCCGCCATGTCGTAGGCAAACCCGTTGAGGGCCGTGCTGATCACGCCGCACTCGGTCAGGGTGTAGTGGAAGTTCTTCGCCAGGGCTTGAAGCTGCGTCTGTGACGCCTCCGCGGCCTCACCCTGCAACGACTTGCGCATGCCTGCGGCGACGGTGTTCTCGACGTGCTCCTTGGCCGCCTGAGCCGCGTGGCCTATGGAGCTGTACCCGTCGGCTGCGTCCTCGAACTCGGAGGGCTTGAAGGCCTTGAGGGTCGCGTAGTCCATCCCGCCGTCACCGGCCCTTCGCCTGGCCGCCGACGGCGTCCGTGTCCGCGTACTTGACGTTCAGCTTGTGCATCTCGGCTTTGACCGCCTCATCGGTCGTCAACACGTCGCGGCCCACCTGCTCCAGGATGCTCTGGAGCGAGCCGCAGCGCTCGCTGACGCTCTCGGCGTACTTCTTCCAGGAGTCGTACACCTCCTTCTGCGCGGCCGCGCTCAGACAACCCGTGGTTGCTCCGAGCCCCGCCTGGCCGTCCTCCAGTTTGGTCAGCGCGGTGCCGATGTTCTGGCGAAGGGAGCCCACCCCCTGGCCGGCCGTGGCCCACGCCTTCTGGCTGGACTTCAAGCCGCCCGTTACGGCGCTCGGCCCGGTGCTGGGCTCAACCGGAACGTGGTTGAGCCGCATCGCCACGGACTGCTGATCAGTCACATCCGCTTTGATCTTTTCCCACTCGTCCCACGCCATGCGTAGCCCCCGTTTACCCCTGCCGGTCACTCCGGCCAAGAACACTACATCGCACCAACAACACACAACCCGCGCCGTACAGAGGCCTCATGAGTACCTGTACCTATGCGAATGAGTACCTGCCCCGCTGGTCGGTGGTGGGGGTGCGGGCCCGCAAGACCGTGGACGGGATGTACGAGGTCTGGCTCTGCTCGGGACGGCCGCCGGACGGCCCAGGGGCGACGAGACGGCTCCGGGCCGGTGGTCGATGACCACCGGCCCGGAGTGTCGTGCACGGCCCGCAGGGGTCGCGAACTGGGATTACAGCACGGGGAGGTTCTTGCGGAGTTCGAAGGCCGTTACCTCCGAGCGGTATTCCTCCCACTCCTGCTTCTTGTTGCGGAGGAAGAAGTCGAAGACATGCTCACCGAGGGTTTCGGCGACCAGTTCGCTGCGTTCCATCAGGGAGATGGCTTCGCCGAGGTTCTGCGGGAGGGGCTCGATGCCCATCGCGCGGCGTTCGGCGTCGGAGAGGGCCCAGACGTCGTCGTCGGCGCCCGCCGGGAGTTCGTAGCCCTCCTCGATGCCCTTCAGGCCGGCGGCCAGGAGGACGGCGTAGGTGAGGTACGGGTTGGCGCCCGAGTCGATCGAGCGGACCTCGACGCGCGAGGAGCCGGTCTTGCCCGGCTTGTACATCGGGACGCGGATCAGCGCCGAGCGGTTGTTGTGGCCCCAGCAGATGTACGAGGGGGCCTCGCCGCCGGAGCCGGCGGTGCGGGAGGAGCCGCCCCAGATGCGCTTGTAGGAGTTGACCCACTGGTTGGTGACCGCGGCGGTCTCGGCCGCGTGCTTGAGCAGGCCCGCGATGAAGGAGCGGCCGACCTTGGACAGCTGGTACTCGGCGCCCGACTCGTAGAAGGCGTTGCGGTCGCCCTCGAAGAGGGAGAGGTGCGTGTGCATGCCCGAGCCGGGGTACTCGGAGAACGGCTTCGGCATGAAGGTGGCCTGGACGCCCTGCTCCAGCGCGACCTGCTTCATGACCAGGCGGAAGGTCATGATGTTGTCGGCCGTGGAGAGCGCGTCGGCGTAGCGGAGGTCGATCTCCTGCTGGCCCGGGGCGCCCTCGTGGTGGCTGAACTCGACCGAGATGCCCATGGATTCGAGCATGGTGATCGCCTGGCGGCGGAAGTCCATGCCGACGTTCTGCGGGGTGTGGTCGAAGTAGCCGGAGTTGTCCGCCGGGACCGGGCGGGTGCCGTCCAGCGGCTTGTCCTTCAGCAAGAAGAACTCGATCTCCGGGTGGGTGTAGAAGGTGAAGCCCAGGTCGGAGGTCTTGTTCAGGATGCGCTTGAGGACGTAGCGGGGGTCCGCGAAGGACGGGGAGCCGTCCGGCATCAGGATGTCGCAGAACATCCGGGCGGTTCCGGGGGCCTCGGCGCGCCACGGCAGTATCTGGAAGGTGCTCGGGTCCGGCTTGGCGATCATGTCGGATTCGTAGACCCGCGCGAAGCCCTCGATCGCGGAGCCGTCGAAGCCGATCCCCTCGTCGAAGGCCTGCTCCAGCTCCGCGGGGGCGACCGCGACGGACTTGAGGAAGCCCAGTACGTCGGTGAACCACAGGCGCACGAAGCGGATGTCGCGCTCCTCGAGCGTCCGGAGGACGAATTCCTGCTGCTTGTCCATGCCTTCATCCTCGCAGTTCAGACGGCCTGTGCACCACCGCCACCAGGGGTGGGAGCACAGTCGGGCCGGCTCAGTATCCCCAGCCGTGGTTTCCGCCAGATTACGCACCCCTGAAAGGTCGTGGCACCCCCGCACTGACCTCGGCCCCGTCATGAGCATTACCATCTGCGCCCATGGGGGGCTGGGAGCGTGCGCGGAGCGGGTGCCATGGGCGTCCCGTCCCTCGTGCTGCCGTTCTCCTGATGGCCCTCTCGGTCCACCGGATCCACCCTTCCACCCCCCTCAGCAGAAGGAACCACGGCACATGGCCAGCAGGACCCCGCAGGACAGCTCCCGCCAGACGCGCATAGCCGAGATGCGCCGCGCCGACAGGGCACACGACCGGCGCAACAAGATCATCGCGATCACGGCCTCGACCGCCGTCGTCGCCGCGCTGATCGGCTTCGGCGCCTGGGTGCTGATCGACCAGAGGCACGACAAGGACGCCAAGGAGGCCGCCCGCAAGGCCCCGGTCAACGGCGAGCAGACCTGGGACGCCAAGACCCTCGGCCGCAACCACGTCGACACCCCGGTGAAGTACGAGATGAACCCGCCGGTCGGCGGGGACCACAGCCCCCGCTGGATGAACTGCAACGGCGACGTCTACCAGAACCCGGTCCCCGAGGTGAACGCCGTGCACTCGCTGGAGCACGGCGCGGTCTGGGTGACGTACAACGACAAGGCCGCCAAGGCCGACCTCGACAAGCTCGCCGCGACGGTGGGCAAGACCCCGTACACGCTGATGAGCCCGGTCAAGGAGCAGGCCGGCGCGATCATGCTCAGCGCGTGGGGCAAGCAGCTGACGGTGGACAAGGCGTCCGACCCCCGGGTGGCGCAGTTCTTCACCAAGTACGTGCAGGGCCCGCAGACCCCCGAGCCGGCCGCGCCCTGCACCAACGGCCTGGCCGGCAAGTGACGAGCCCGAACCGGACCTACTGGGCGGCGGGCACGGCCGTCCTGCTCGCGCTGCTGTTCGCGGTCGGGGCGACGGTCGCCGCCACGAGCGGCAGCGGCGACGACGGCGGTTCCGGTACGTCGTCCCGCGCGCCCGGGCTCTACTCGGCGGACGCGGGCTTCGCCCGGGACATGGCCGTCCACCACCAGCAGGCGGTGGAGATGTCCTTCATCGTGCGCGACCGCACCCAGGACGAGGCGGTACGCACCCTCGCGTACGACATCGCCAACACCCAGGCCAACCAGCGGGGCATGCTGATGGGCTGGCTGGACCTGTGGGGGCTGCCGAAGGTGGTGGCCGACGAGCCGCCGATGTCCTGGATGGGGACCACCGGACACGGGGAGCACGGGGGCCACGGCGATCACGGCATGGCCGCGCCGAAGCCGGGCGCGCTGATGCCCGGCATGGCCACCAAGGAGGAGATCGCGCAGCTCGGCTCCGCCGGGGGCCGGGACGCGGAGGTGCTCTACCTCCAGCTGATGACCGACCACCACAAGGGCGGCGTCGCGATGGCCCAGGGCTGTGCGAAGCAGTGCGGGACCCCGGCCGAGCGGGCACTGGCCCAGGGCATGGTCGAGGCGCAGCAGTCGGAGCTCACCCTGATGGCCGACATGCTGAAGCGGCGCGGAGCCGCGCCGCGCGGGTGACGGGGCACGCTCGTACCGTGGTGAGAGGCGCCCTCTCACCCGTACGGGCGTGTACTCCCCCTGTGGAGTCGCGTGGTCCGAACGGCTGAATGACGATGGGGGCGCCGAGGCGGGTGCATCCTCGCCCCGCCGCAACGGCGCTCAGGAGGTTTACGCGATGACCACCGCCGGAGACATCATGCACCCCGGGGCCCAGTGGATCCCCGCCACCGAGACCCTGGACCGGGCCGCCGAGCTGATGGCCAGGCTCAATGTGGGCGCACTGCCCGTCAGCGACGCGGACGAACGGCTCTGCGGCATCATCACCGACCGCGACATCGTGGTGGGCTGTGTGGCCAAGGGCCAGGACCCGTCCCAGGTCACGTGCCAGGACCTGTGCCAGGGCACCCCGCGCTGGATCGACGCGGACGCCGACATCTCCGCCGTGCTGGACGAGATGGGCAGTCACCAGATCAAGCGGCTCCCGGTGATCAAGAACAAGAAGCTGGTCGGCATGATCAGCGAGTCCGACGTGGCCCAGCACCTCTCCGAGGACCAGATAGCCGGCTTCGTCGAGAAGGTCTACGCGAAGCGCTGATCCTGCCCCTGCCCCTGCTCCCGCCCCTGCCCCCGCGCTGAGGCATCGAGGACCGCCCGTGCCACCTGGCGCGGGCGGTCCAGCATGACCAGGTGCCCGGCCGGTTCAACCACCTCGAAGCGGGCCCCGAGCCGGCCGGCCAGCTCCGCCTGGCGGCCCAGCCAGCGCAGGGCCCCGCGGCCCGCCGACCCGTCGTGGCCGGCCAGCACGGTGGCGGGCGCGGCCAGCGGGTGCCGGGCCCGCAGGGCGAGGACCTCGGCGGCCACGTCCGGGTAGCGGGAGTTCTCCAGCAGGGCGCCCCGCCAGACGCGTCCGGTGCGGTAGCAGCGGCGTACGAGGTCCCGCGCGGCCGGGTCCTCCCCGCCGACACGGGAAGCCGCCGAGCGGCTGGTCCTGGGCGGCGAGCTCGCTGACGTAGGTCTCGATGGGGTTGAGGCCGGTGGAGAGGACGACTTCGAGCACCCACGCGGTGTAGGCCGCGGCGCCGAGGCCGACGAGGACGGCGACGTGCCGAGCCCTCCTGGGAATCCGCGCGGATAAGCCTTTCGTGGGCATAGTGCGACTAATCCTAAGCAAATCCGGGGTCGGTCCTTCGATCGGATACCCACCCCGGGTAGGGTGCCGACCATGACGTACAGCGCCCAGCGAGCCGCCCGGTGGCCCCGGCTGCTGCTCGCCGCGCTGCTGCTGGGGATCGTCACGATGCACACGCTGGGACATCCGTCCGAGTCCCATGCCGTGGAAGACGCTCCCCGGGCCCACTCCGTTGCCCGCGAGCACGCGAATCCGGCGGATCAGCCGGCATCCGCCCATCAGTCGTTTTCTGCCCATCAGGCGCTTTCGACGCAAGGCGCGCACGGGGTGCACGGGGTACGCGGGGGGCACCCGGCGGACGCGGCGGGGGCCGCACAGGCCCCCACGAAGGCCGCCGCACAGGCCGCCGCGGACGATGGAGCGGCCACGCCGGCCGCCGTCGGTGAACCGTCCGGCCCCTTCATGGACCCGATGTCCGTATGCGTGGCCGTCCTGGCCGGGCTGGTGCTACTGGCGCTCGGCCGGGCACTCCTCCAGTACGACGGCGAACGGGCGACGGGCGGCCGCAGCCCGGGCCGTGCCCCCGGCGGGCCCGACCCGCCCGGGCCCCGGGAACTCCTCACCCGGCTGGCGGTGCTGCGCGTATAGGACGGGCTCCGCTGTCGCCCCCGCATGCCTACAGGCAGCGGCGGGGCGGCGGCAGACGGCGTCCATCCCTTCGCATCACCACACCACGAGGTGCACCCATGCGCTCTCTTCCCACCCGTCGCGCCGTACTCGGCGCGTCCGCTGCCATCGCCGGCTCCGGACTGCTCGCCGCCTGCTCCGGCGGCGGCTCGTCCATGGACCACGGATCCATGAAGCACGCCGGCGCCCCCGCCGCCACCCCCGGCGGGTACGTCGACCCGGCCGGGCCCGAGGTGAAGGCCGCCGAGGCCGCCCGCAAGGCCACCGGCCCGCTCACCGAGGTCAAGCTCACCGCCACCGCCACCACGCTCGACCTCGGCGCCGGACGCAGCGTCCGCTCCTGGGCCTACGGGGACAAGCTGCCGGGACAGGAGGTACGGGCCACCGCGGGCGGCACCCTCGCCCTGACCCTGGCGAACAACCTCCCGGAGGCCACCTCCCTGCACTGGCACGGCCTGGCCCTGCGCAACGACATGGACGGCACCCCGGGGGTGACCCAGCGGGACATCGCCCCGGGCGGGTCCTTCGCGTACAAGTTCGCCGTCCCGCACCCCGGTACGTACTGGTTCCACCCGCACTCCGGGGTCCAGCTGGACCGCGGCCTGTACGCCCCGCTCATCATCGAGGACCCGAAGGAACCCCTCTCCTACGACAAGGAGTGGGTCGTGGTGCTGGACGACTGGCTCGACGGAGTGGACGGCGCCACCCCGGACGCCGTACTCGCCGCACTCCGCAAGGGCATGGGCACGGACGCGGGAACGGGCGCCCGCCCGAGCTCGGGGGCGGGGGCGGCGGGCGGCCACAGCGGCGGCCACGGGGGCCACGGATCAGGCCCGGCCGCCGGCTCCTCCGGCGGCCTGTCCCGCCTCCTCATGGTGGGCGAGAGCGACATCCTCGGCCCGGAGGCGGGCGATGTCGCGTACCCGTACTACCTGGTCAACGGCCGCACGGCGGAGGACCCGTCGGTCTTCACCGCCCGCCCCGGCGACCGGATCCGGCTGCGCATCATCAACGCGGGCGGGGACACCGCCTTCCGTATCGCCCTCGGCGGCCACGAGATGACGGTCACCCACACCGACGGCTTCCCCGTCGAGCAGGTCAAGACCGGCGCCCTGCTGCTCGGCATGGGCGAGCGGTACGACGTACTGGTCACAGCGAAGGACGGGGTGTTCCCGCTCACGGCACTCGCCGAGGGCAAGGGGCAGTCGGCGCTCGCCGTGCTGCGCACCGGGTCGGGAACGGCGCCCACCCCCGCGACCCGGCCCGCCGAGCTGGACGGGCGGCCGCTGATGGCGGACCAGCTGAAGGCCGCCGAGTCGGTCGCGCTCCCGGAGCGCGCGCCGGACCGTACGATCCCGCTCAGGCTGACCGGCAACATGGCGAGGTACAACTGGGCGTTCGACAACAAGCCGTACACACCGGACCAGCGGTATCCGGTCAAGGCGGGCGAGCGGGTCCGGCTGGAGTTCAACAACTCGACGAGGATGTGGCACCCGCTGCACCTGCACGGACACACCTTCGCCCTCGGCGAAGGCCCGGGCGGCGCCCGCAAGGACACCGCGGTGATCCTTCCGGGCGGGAGGCTGACGGTGGACTTTGACGCCGACAACCCCGGTCTGTGGATGCTGCACTGCCACAACGTCTACCACTCCGAGTCCGGGATGATGACGATCCTCGGCTACCAGCTCTGACGCTCGACGCCCCGGTCCGGCGCGGCCCGTCCGCGCCGGACGGGGCCGGGCGGGCCGGGGCGTGGCCGGGCCGACCGAGACGGGGCCGGGCGGGCCGGGGCGTGGCCGGGCCGACCGAGACGGGGCCGGGCCGACTTGGGCGAGGCCGGGCCGACCGAGGCAAGGCCGGGCCGACCGAGACGGGGCCGGGCGGACCGAGGCCGGGCGGACCGGGGCGGAAAGTCCCGGCGGGACGCGCGGGGAGCGTGGCAGGCTGGTGATCACCACGCGCTGATCATCACGCGTCCACTGCGATAAGGACTCCCCGCCGGTATGAGCACCCCTTCCGACCCGCCCACCACCCCGACGGAGCCCGCGGGCACGCCCATACCCGAGGCGGCCCCGACACCGTCGCCCGCGCAGCCCCTGTCACTCACGAAGACCCCGGCCCCGGAGGCAACGCCGGTGGACGCGCCGGAGAGCACCCCGGTGGAAGCCCCGGTGGAAGCCTCGCCGGAGGCCGCGCGGCACGCCACGGTGGAGGCACGCCTGAGCACCCCCGAAGACGCCCCGCAGTACGTCCCCGTAGACGCGCCGAGGCCCACCCCGGCGCCGGAAGCGGCCTCGGCAGCGACCCCCGCACCGTCCGCGCCGCCGGCCCCCGGCCCCGCGCCGTTCGCGCCGCTGACGCCCGCCCCCGAGCCCGGCCCGGTCCCGGCCGCCGCCGCCAGCGCGGCCGGGCCCTTCACGCCGCCCGGCGGCGCCAACCCCTGGGGTCCGCCCGCCGGCCTCGGCCAGGGCCCGGGGTACGGGCCGGGGTACGGCCCCGGCGGTCCGGCCCACCCCGGGTACGCCGGCTACCCCGGGTACCCGTACGCCGCCCCGCCCCCCTCCAACGGCCTGGCCGTCGCCGCGCTGATCTGCGGCATCTTCGCCGTCCTCGTCGGCCTCGTCCCCTTCCTCTTCTGGGGCGGCGCCCTCCTCGCCGCGGCCGCCATCGGCATCGGTATCGGCGGCATCGTCCGCGCCGCCGCCGGCAACCCCCGCAAGACGATGGCCATCGTCGGCACCGTCCTCGGTGTCCTCGGCATCGGCGCTTCGATCGGCGGCTACTTCCTCACCCACGCCCTCATCGAGAGGGTCGACAAGGAGGTGTCGAGGGAGTTCGAGGACCTCGACGACCTGGACGGCCTCGGGCCCACGTACGCGCCCCCGGAACCGGCCCCGAAGCCCTCCCCGTCCGACATCCCCGGCAAGACCTCCGCGCTCCCCTGGGGCAAAACCTTCACCTACCCGGACGGCGTCGAGGTCACCGTGCGGGACGCCGTCGCGTTCACGCCCGGGAAGAACTCCTACCCCCGCGAACACTCCGGCCACGGGGTCAAGGTGACGGTGAAGATCGTCAACAACTCCACCGCCGCGATCGACGTGACCACCGCGCTCCCGCACGCCCGTGACGACCAGGGCGCCGAGACCGAGCTGGTCTTCGACGGCACCGTGCCGAAGCTGTTCAAGGGCTCGGTCCTGCCCGGCGAGTCGGCCACCGGCATCTTCAGCTTCACCGTGCCCGAGGGCACCAAGAGCCTGCACTTCGAGATGTCGCCCGGCCTGCCCACCAAGTACGGCCCGGCCATCTGGAGCGGCCCGATCGGCTGATCACAGCGTCCGAGGCGCCCCCGCGAGGGGCGCCTCCCGCGTTTCCCCGACCCCGATCCCAGGACATCGCGTCAGAAAGACGATTACACTGGGCCCGTGCCTCAACTTCGCCTCGCTCTGAATCAGATCGACTCGCACGTCGGCAACATCGCCGCCAACGTCGACTCGGTCGTGCACTGGACCCGGCACTCCGCCGAGCAGGGCGCCCATCTGGTGGCGTTCCCGGAGATGATGCTGACCGGGTACCCCGTCGAGGACCTCGCCCTGCGCGGCTCCTTCGTCGACGCCTCCCGCACGGCGCTGCTCGGCCTCGCGCAGCGGCTGGCCGCCGAGGGCTTCGGCGAACTGCCGGTCATCGTCGGCTACCTCGACCGCACCGAGAAGGCCGCACCCCGGCTCGGCCGCCCCGCGGGCTCCCCGGAGAACGCGGCCGCCGTGCTCCACGGCGGGAAGGTCGTCCTCCGGTTCGCCAAGCACCACCTTCCCAACTACGGCGTGTTCGACGAGTTCCGGTACTTCGTGCCGGGCGACACCCAGCCGGTCGTCCGGGTGCGCGGCGTGGACGTGGCGCTGGCGATCTGCGAGGACCTCTGGCAGGAGGGCGGCCGGGTCCCCGCCACCCGCTCCGCCGGGGCCGGCCTGCTGCTCTCCGTCAACGCCTCCCCGTACGAGCGCAACAAGGACGACCTGCGCCTCGAACTGGTCCAGAAGCGGGCCCAGGAGGCGGGCTGCACCCTCGCCTACCTGGCGATGATCGGCGGCCAGGACGAGCTGGTGTTCGACGGGGACTCGATCGTCGTCGACGCCGACGGCGAGGTCATCGCCCGCGCCCCGCAGTTCTCCGAGGGCTGCGTCCTCGTCGACCTCGACCTGCCCGCGGCGCGGGCCGACGCCCCCGTGGGCGTGGTCGACGACGGCCTGCGCATCGACCGCGTGATCCTGTCCGAGGAGCCGGTGGAGCCGTACGAGCCGGTGGTCACCGGCGGCTACGCGGACCGCCTCGACGACGACGAGGAGATCTACGACGCGCTGGTCGTGGGCCTGCGCGCGTACGTCAAGAAGAACGGTTTCCGCTCCGTCCTGATCGGGCTGTCCGGAGGCATCGACTCCGCGCTCGTCGCCGCCATCGCCTGCGACGCGATCGGCGCGCAGAACGTGTACGGCGTCTCGATGCCCTCGAAGTACTCCTCGGACCACTCCAAGGGCGACGCGGCCGACCTGGCCGAGCGGACCGGGCTGAACTTCCGGACCGTGCCCATCGAGCCGATGTTCGACGCCTACATGGGCTCGCTGGGCCTGACCGGCCTGGCGGAGGAGAACCTCCAGTCCCGGCTGCGCGGCACCATGCTGATGGCGGTGTCCAACCAGGAGGGCCACATCGTGCTGGCCCCGGGCAACAAGTCGGAGCTGGCCGTCGGCTACTCCACCCTGTACGGCGACTCGGTGGGCGCGTACGGGCCGATCAAGGACGTCTACAAGACGGACATCTTCCGGCTCGCCGAATACCGCAACCGGGCCGCCGCCGAGCGCGGCGAGACCCCGCCGATCCCGGAGAACTCGATCGTGAAGCCGCCGAGCGCGGAGCTGCGCCCGGACCAGGTGGACACGGACTCGCTCCCCGACTACCCCGTGCTCGACGCGATCCTGTCGCTGTACGTGGACCGCGACCAGGGCCTGGAGTCGATCGTCGAGGCCGGCTTCGACCGCGAGCTGGTCGCCAAGACCCTGCGGATGGTGGACACGGCGGAGTACAAGCGCCGCCAGTACCCGCCGGGTACGAAGATCTCCGGGAAGGGCTTCGGCAAGGACCGCCGGCTGCCCATCACCAACGGCTGGCGCGAGCACGCGTAACGGCGACAGCGGGTACGCCGGGGCCCCGGCCGCATCTCGAAGCGGCCGGGGCCCTGGTCTGCGTACGTGCCGCCGCTACTTCTTCAGCGTCAGCCGCGCGGCGATCGGCAGGTGGTCGCTGCCGGTGCGCGGGAGGGTCCAGGAGGCTTCCGGCTTGATCCCGCGGACCATGATCTGGTCGATCCGGGCCATAGGGAACTGGGCGGGCCAGCTGAAGCCGAAGCCGTCGCCCGCCGCACCCTGGGTGGAACGCATTTGCGAGGTGACTTCGGACAGGGCCCGGTCGTTCATGGTGCCGTTGAGGTCGCCGAGCAGGATGACCCTCTTCAGCGGTTCGGCGGCCAGCGCGGCTCCGAGCGCGGCGGCGCTGTTGTCGCGCTGGTTGGCGGTGAAACCGGCGTTCAGCTTGACCCGGACGGAGGGCAGGTGGGCGACGAAGGCGGCGACCTGCCCGAAGGGGGTGTCCACGGTGACGCGCATGGCCCGGGTCCAGCCCATCTTGATGTCCACGGGCTTGCCGGCGGACAACGGGTACTTGCTCCACACGCCGACGGTGCCCTCGACCGAGTGGTACGCGTAGGTGCCGGCGAGGGCCTTCTCGTAGATGGGGACGGCGCCCCCCTTGAGCTCCGTCAGCGCCAGCACGTCGGCCCCGGACTTCGCGACCGCGGCGGCTGTGCCGTGCGGGTCGGGGTTGTCGGCGTCGACATTGTGGGTGGCGACCGTCAGGTTGCCGCCGGAGCCGGACTTGTCGGTGACCAGGCCGCCGAAGAGGTTCACCCATACGGCGGCCGTCATCACTATCGCGATCAGCGCGGTCGCGGACTTGCGGTACACGGCGGCCGCCAGGAGAAGCGGAACACCCAGGCCCAGCCAGGGCAGGAAGGTCTCGGTCAGGCTGCCGAGGTTGCCCACGTCGTTCGGCAGCTCGGCATGGAAGATCATCACCAGTGCGGTCAGCGCGGCCAGCGCGGCGGCGACGATCCCGCGCCGCCAGATGCCCGGGTCCTTGCGCAGCTCGGCCAGTCGGCGGCGGAGGCCGGATCCGGAGGGCTCGGGCTCCGAGCCGCCGTTCCCCGTCTCCGTCACATACGCCTGTGCCATGCCACTGCCCTCGCTGCCGTGCTTGCGCTCCGTCCCCGCCCCTTGACCCTAGGCGATGACCGAAGCTTCCGTGCCGATCTTCCGGCCGTACATCCGGGAGGACGAACGGTCATGCGGCGTGGGTTCCGCTTGTCACGAAACGCGCACATTGGCCGGTGCGCGCGGTGGTCCGGGCCGGGAGTGTGACGGACGGGTCATCGCGGCGCGCCCGCGCCACTTCCGCCTTTGGCCCGGCGGGTGCCACCATGGTGGGTAAGTCCGGGGACGCCGTAAGGGCGCCTCGAGATGACACAAGGAGCAGTTGCTATGACGCATGCCGTTTCGCCTGCCCGCGAACCCGGTCAGACAACTTCCCCCACCCTGTACGGGGGCACGGGCACCCGCCGCCTCACCATCCGCGACCTGGCGCTGGCCAAGGAGCGCGGCGAGAAGTGGCCCATGCTGACCGCCTACGACGCGATGACGGCGTCCGTATTCGACGAGGCCGGCATCCCGGTGATCCTCGTCGGCGACTCGATGGGCAACTGCCACCTCGGCTACGAGACCACCGTCCCCGTGACGATGGACGAGATGACCCTGCTGTCGGCGGCCGTCGTACGGGGCACCAGCCGGGCCCTGATCATCGGCGACCTGCCGTTCGGCTCGTACCAGGAAGGCGCCGTGCAGGCGTTGCGCAGCGCCACCCGCCTGGTCAAGGAGGCCGGCGTCGGAGCGGTCAAGCTGGAGGGCGGCGAGCGCTCGCTGCGCCAGACCGAGCTGATCGTGCAGTCCGGCATCCCGGTCATGTCCCACCTGGGCCTGACCCCGCAGTCGGTGAACGCCATGGGCTACCGGGTGCAGGGCCGGGGCGACGAGGCCGCGCACCAGCTGCTCCGCGACGCGAAGGCCGCGCAGGACGCGGGCGCCTTCGCGGTGGTCCTGGAGCTCGTGCCGGCCGAACTGGCCGCCGAGGTCACCCGGTCCCTGCACATCCCGACGGTGGGCATCGGCGCCGGCTCGGAGTGCGACGCGCAGGTGCTGGTGTGGACCGACATGATGGGTCTGACGGGCGGCAAGATGCCGAAGTTCGTGAAGCAGTACGCCAACCTCCGCCAGACCATGGGCGATGCCGCGAAGGCGTTCGCCCAGGACGTGGTCGGCGGAACGTTCCCGCAGGAAGAGCACGCTTTCCACTGAGCTGTGACGCGGTGACGGACAGCCCGCCGGCCCCGACGCCGGCGGGCTGTCCGCTGCCCACCGACAGGGATGCCGGTTGCGTGTAAGCCGGCTGTCGGTCGGCTATCGGTGCTTTGTCGGTGGCGGATGGTCCCATGGTGGACATGACGCGAACCGACAAGAATCCCCTGAACGGCCCGAACGCCGTAGAGGTGCGGGGACTGGTCAAGCACTACGGCGAGACCAAAGCCCTGGACGGCGTGGACCTGGACGTCCGCGAGGGCACCGTCCTCGGGGTCCTCGGCCCCAACGGCGCCGGCAAGACCACCCTCGTGCGCTGCCTGTCCACCCTGATCACCCCCGACGCCGGCACAGCCACCGTCGCCGGCTACGACGTGGTGCGCCAGCCTCGGCAGCTGCGCCGCACCATAGGCCTCACCGGCCAGTACGCCTCGGTCGACGAGAAGCTCTCCGGCTGGGAGAACCTCTACATGATCGGCCGGCTGCTCGACCTGTCCCGCAAGGACGCCCGGTCCCGCGCCGACGAGCTGCTGGAGCGGTTCTCGCTGACCGAGGCCGCCAAGAAGGCCGCGATGAACTACTCGGGCGGTATGCGCCGCCGGCTCGACCTGGCCGCCTCCATGATCGGCCAGCCGGCCGTCCTCTACCTGGACGAGCCGACCACCGGTCTGGACCCCCGTACCCGCAACGAGGTGTGGGACGAGGTGCAGCGGATGGTCGCCGAGGGGGCCACCGTCCTGCTCACCACCCAGTACATGGAGGAGGCCGAGCAGCTCGCGAGCGAGCTGACGGTCATCGACAAGGGCAAGGTCATCGCCAACGGCAAGGTGGACGAGCTGAAGGCGCGCGTCGGCGGCCGGACCCTGAAGATCCGCCCCGTCTCCCCGTCCGATCTGCCGGGCATGGCCCGCTCCTTGTCCGAGGCCGGGCTGGACGGCGTCACCGGCTCCCAGGCCGTGCCGGACGAGGGGGTGCTGCTGGTCCCGATCCTGAGCGACGAGCAGCTGACCGCGGTGGTCGGCCTGCTGGCCGGCCGCGGGTACGCGATCGCCGACCTCGGCACCTACCTGCCCAGCCTGGACGAGGTGTTCCTGTCCATCACCGGCCAGAAGCCCTCCGACCAGGACCCCTTCCCCGCCGAGCAGACCGAGGAGGTCGCGGCATGAGCACCGTAACCACGACGAAGCCCACCAGCACCGCGGCCGCCCCAGCGCACGACGCCGCCGTGCCCCGCGAGGGCCGGATCGGCCTGCGGGCCAACCTGCGGCACATCGGCGCCCTGGTGCGCCGCAACACCCTGCAGATCAAACAGGACCCCGAGTCGATGTTCGACGTCCTGTTCATGCCGGTCATCTTCACGCTGCTGTTCGTGTACGTCTTCGGCGGCGCGATCGCAGGCAAGGGCAACCAGGGCGACTACGTCAACTACCTGGTCCCCGGCCTGATGGCGATGATGGGCATGAACATCGCGATGGCCGTGGGCACCGGAGTCAACGACGACTTCAAGAAGGGCGTGATGGACCGCTTCCGGTCCATGCCCATAGCCCGCTCCTCGGTGCTCATCGCGAAGATCGTGGTGGAGATCGGCCGCATGCTGGTCGCCATCGCCATCCTGCTCGCCATGGGCTTCCTGCTGGGCCTCAGCGTGCACGGCTCGGTGTTCCACCTGCTCGCCGCCGTCGGCCTGTCGATCGTGTTCGGCGCCTCGCTGATGTGGATCTTCATCCTGCTCGGTCTCACCATGAAGACGGCGCAGGCGGTCCAGGGCATGGCGATGCTCGTCCTGATGCCGCTTCAGTTCGGCAGCTCGATCTTCGCCCCGACGACCTCGATGCCCGGCTGGCTCCAGTCGTTCACCGATGTCAACCCGCTGTCCAACCTGGCCGACGCGGCCCGGCACCTCATCAACGGGGAGGGCGCCGTGGCCCAGCCGGTCCTGATCACCCTGGCCTGGGCGATCGGGATCACGGCGATCTCGATGCCGCTGGCGGTCCGGAAGTTCCGCCAGAAGACCTGATCGGGCCGGCCGGTCCGTTCCGGAACGCGTCCCGGGCGGGCCCCGGACGGGGGACCGGGTCAGAGCAGGGCGGTGGCCTCCTCCAGGGTGAGGCCGCCGCCCTCGGCGTACGCCGCCTCGTACGCGGCGTCACCGAGCGCCGCCCGCGCCAACTCCTCGGTCCGGGCGGCGTCCTCGCGTTCCGTGGTGATCGGGAAGTGCTGGGGCGGCAGGTGGGCCCGGTAGGCGCCGAGCAGCCGCGCGGCGTCGTACATCCGCCACGGGGCGCCGGAGGAGGCGTGCGAGGAGGCGGCCGTCAGCAGGTACACGGCGGGCATCTGCGGGGCGACCATCAGGGCGAGGGGGTCCTGGACGGCGCTCATGGCCTGCCGGAGCCGGTCGAGCGCGTCCTCGTACTCGCCCTCCTGGTTGTCCAGCCAGGCCAACGTGCCGAGAAGGAACCCGTCGAAGATCGCGTACGCGCCGAGTGAGAACTCCTCGCGCAGCGTCTGGAGCTCCGACCGGGCCTCGGCGATGCGGCCGGTCCGGCCGAGCCAGCCGGCGAGGAACATCCGGGCGACGGGCAGGGCCTCGTTGCCGTGGAGCTGGGTGGTGGCCAGGACGCCGTTCAGGAGCTCCTCGGCTTCGGGGCCCTGGCCGTTCTCGATGAGGGCCCCGGCCATCCGGACCCGCAGGACCGTGACCTGGGACGCGGCGCCCAGCCGCTTGGCGTGCTCGATCGCGGCACGGAAGTCCTCGGCCGCCGACGCGAACTCACCGCGTTTCTCGCGGGATTCGGCGCGGGCGGACAGGGCCTCCGCGCAGCCCCAGTCGTCGCCGAGCGAGGCGAAGAGGGCCAGGCTCTCGTCGGCGTCGCGGGCCGCGTCCCCGGCCCAGTCGGCGCGGTTGGCCAGCACGTTGGCCCGCATCTGGAGGGCGGCGGCCAGCTCCCAGCGGTAGTCCAGCTCCCGGGCGGTCTCCACGGTGGTGTCGACGGCGTGCTGGAGCTGGTCCGGGTCCCCGACGAGCATCACGGCGTAGATCCACAGCCCGGCGGGGGTCCGGCAGGTCTGCGGCAGACCGGGCCGGTAGGCGGCGACGATCCCCTCGACCTGGGCCCGGACCTCCGGGGAGGTCCAGCTCTCGCTGTTCTGGTCGCGGGTGGCGAGCTGGATGATCCGGATGCCGCGCCAGGCCTCGGTGAGCAGTTCCCCGCTGTAGGGCGGGGGCGTGTCCACGAGCCGCTCGTAGACGGGCTCGGCGGGGACGACGGGCGGGAGGAAGGGGTTCGGGCCGAGCGTGCACGCGGCGTTGGTCCAGTGCCGGGACTCGGCGCGCAGGTCGTGCATCTGCCAGTACCAGGCCAGGGAGTGGACCAGGCACAGCACCTCGTCCGCGTCGCGGGCGGCGACGGCGCGGCGCAGCGCGGTACGGAGGTTCTCGTACTCGGTGGCGAGCCGCTCGGCCGCCGGGCGCTGGCCGCGGCCCCGCAGGAGCGGGTCGGTCGTCCGGGCGAGTTCGCGGTAGTGGACGAGGTGCCGGTGCTCGGCGTCCTCGCGGTCGCCCGGCACCTCGGCGAGCCGCTCGGCGGCGTACTCGGCGACGGTTTCCAGGAGGCGGTAGCGCATGCCGGCGCCGTCGGGGCCGGGGGCGGCGACGACGAGGGACTTGTCGACGAGGGACCCGAGCCGGTCCGCGACGTCGAGGGACGTGAGGCGGCCCTTGCCGTCCGGGGACTGGGGAGCGGAATCCGCGCAGACGGCTTCGGCGGCGGCGAGGTCGCACCCGCCGGCGAACACGGACAGCCGGCGCAGGACGGTGCGTTCGGGCTCGTCGAGCAGGTCCCAGGACCAGTCGACGACGGCGCGCAGGGTCTGCTGGCGGGGCAGGACCGTCCGCGCGCCGCTGGTCAGGAGACGGAAGCGGTCATCGAGCCGGTCGGCGATCTGACGCGGGGTGAGCAGCCGCAGCCGAGCGGCGGCCAGCTCGATGGCCAGGGGCAGACCGTCCAGCCGCCGGCAGATCTCGGCGGCGGCGTCGGGGTCTTCGTCCACGCTGAACCCGGGCCGGGCGGCGGCCCCCCGGTCGGCGAGCAGCCGCAGCGCGACGGGGTCGGGCAGCGGTTCCACCGGCCGCAGGGACTCCCCCGGCACGCCGAGGGGTTCGCGGCTGGTGGCCAGGATCTGCACGCCGGGGCAGCGGGCCAGGATCTCCTCGGCGAGCTCGGCCGCGGCGCCGATGACGTGCTCGCAGTTGTCGAGGACCATCAGCATCCGCCGCCGCGCGCAGTGCTCGGCGAGGCGGTCGAGGGGGTTGTTTCCCACCCGGTCGGTGAGCGCCCGCATCTCCTCGGCGGCGGCGCCGCGCAGCTTGGTCTCCCGGGCGCCGAGCGCGGCGAGCGCGGCCTCGGCCACGTCCTCCGGGTCGTCGACGGGGGCCAGCTCCACGAGCCACACCCCGTCGGCCCACACCCCGCCGCCCGCCCCGTTCGCGGCATGCGCCTCGGCCGCCTCCTGCGACAACCGCGTCTTCCCGGCGCCACCGGGCCCGAGCAACGTGACGAGGCGCGCCCGCGCCAGATCGTCCCCGATGACCCGGATGTCCTCTTCCCGCCCGACGAAGGTGGTGAGCCGCACCCGCAGGTTGCCCTGACCGGGCGGTACGCGTCCGCCGGCGTGTCCGGCTGTACCGGGGCGGCCGGCGTGTCCGGGCGCGCCGTGCGCCGGGCCGCCGCCGGGCTGCACCGCTGCGGCAGCCGAGCCCCAGGGTGCGCCCGCTCCACCCTCGGTCACGGCCATTGCCACGGCCGTGGCGTCGCCGGCTGCCGCCGGATAGAGGCCCGGCCCGAAGCCCACCGGTGCGGCCTGGTGCTGTGCCCCGGGGAGCGCGGCGGACGACGCCCGGTACGGGGCACGGCCCGGATGAGCCGGTTGGGCCGGGCCGAGGCCGTGGCCGCCGCCTGTGGGCGAGAGCGCGGCCGGACCCGAGCGGGCTGCGGGGGCCGGCGCCTGTCCGGCTCCGTCCGCCAGGTACAGGCCCGGGCCGTGCTCCGCCGGGCGGCCGGGGGCGAGGCTGGGGTCGTCCGAAGCCGGGGGCCGCACGCCGGGG
>NZ_JAGGOY010000043.1:70285-191245 GCF_018614095.1 Streptomyces sp. ISL-87
GGGCCGCACGCCGGGGCCGGGGGCCCGGGGCGGGGTCAGGAGTTCGGTGTGGAGGGTGCGGAGGGTGGGGCCCGGGGTGGTGCCCAGGCGGGTGGACAGGTCGCGGCGGACCTTGTCGTAGGCGGCCAGGGCCTCGGCCGGCCGGCCCGCATCGCGGAGGGCGCGGATGCGGAGGGCCTGGAGGGGCTCGTCCAGGGGCTGTTGCGCGCACAGCGCGGTCAACTCCGGCAGGGCGCGCTCGGCCTGGCCCAGGGCAAGGGCCGCCGCGAGCCGGCCCCGGCGCGCGTCCAGCCGTACCGCCTCCCACCGCGCGGACTGGGCCGCCTGGTCCGGCAGGCAGGACAGCGCGGGTCCCCGCCACAGGGCCAGGGCCTCGTCGTACAGGGCGGCCGCCTCGGCCGGGCCGGGGGCGGACGACGCCTCGCGCGTGAGGCGCTCGAAGCGGTATACGTCGATGTCCTCCCGCGCGGCGGCCAGCAGGTACCCGCCCGCCTCGGACCGCACGGCCTCCCGGCCGAGGGCCCGCCGCAGCCGGGCCACCAGCGCCTGGAGCGCGGCCACCGCCTCGGCCGGCGGGTCACCGTCCCACACCTCCGCGACCAGCGCGGGCGCCGGCACCGCCCGCCCGGGTCGCAGTGCGAGCGCGGTCAGGAGCGCCCGCAGCCGCGCTCCGCCGACGGCGACGGGAGTCCCGTCGTCGCGGAAGGCCTGGGTGGTGCCGAGAATCGCGTAGCGCACCGGCTCATTCTCCCCGGCCCCGGACCCCGGCCCGACCGGGACCCGGGATAGGTTTCGCCGCATGGATCACCAGGGCAGCCGCAGCGAGCGGCGCATAAGTTCCGTATTCCTCGGCATCGTCGCCGTCATGGCAGTCACCGGCTGGGCCGTGTGGACGGGCTACTCGACCAGCACCGGGCTCGCGGTGTTCCTCTTCGTCACGGCGGCCTGGATCGTCTCGCTCTGCCTCCACGAGTACGCGCACGCCCGCACCGCCCTGCACAGCGGCGACCTCACGATAGGTGCCAAGGGCTATCTGACGCTGAATCCACTTAGGTACCGGCCTGTTAACCTCCTCTCATGACCAGGAGACCGAGAGTGCTCATCGCCGTCCGTCTGTCCATAGACACAGACAGCACCACCAGCCCTGAACGGCAGCTCGAAGAGTGCATGGCCTTTTGCGAGCGTCGCGGCTGGGACGTCGTGGGTGTGGCTAAGGATCTTGACATCTCAGCTACCCGGTACGCGCCGTGGCAGCGGCCCGAGCTGGCTGCGTGGTTGGACAGGGCTCCTGAGTTCGACAACATCGTGTTCTGGCGCCTTGACCGCTTCGTGCGGAAGGTGGGCGACCTGCACACCATGATCGAGTGGGCAGAGAACCACGGCAGCAAGGGTCTGGTTTCCGCCACGGAACCCTTCGACCTCACCGACCCGTTCGGGGAGGTCATGGCAACCATGATCGCCGCCTTCGCCCGCATGGAGGCCCGCGCTGTCTCCGAGCGGGTCACTTCCATGCGTCAGCACCTCCTCACCTCCGATCGCTGGGGAGGCGGAAGCCCTCCGTACGGCTATACGACGGAGGAACGTAACGGTGGCCGCTACCTGGTTCCCAACCCCGTCACGTTGCCGAACCTGCGCGAGATCGTCATGAGGGTGCTCAACGGAGAGCCCCTCAACGCCATCTGTCGAGACCTGGACGAGCGCAACGTCCCCTCCCCGTCAGCCACTTACAAGACGAGCAAGAGGGAAACGGTTGCCCCTTGGTACCCGAAAACCCTGAAGGGCATCCTCACCAGTCCGACTCTCCTGGGCTTTAAGACTCGGAACGAACCCATACCCGGCAAGAAGTACAGCCGGACGGTTCTCGTCTACGACGAGAAGGGCCACCGCATCAAGATGGCTGAGCCGCTTGTCACGGAGGAAGAATGGAAGCAGCTACAAAAGGCACTCATTGAGACCGCTGCGCCGGCATCGGGAGTCCGAGGCCCTGAACCGAAAACACCCTTTCTCGATGTGATCAAGTGCGGGAGCTGTGGCAAGAATCTGCAATGGCACACCACCAAGAAGAAGCGCAAGGACGAGACCTATCGGGAGACGCACAAGATTCGCTGCTTGTCGCGCCCCAAGTCGCCGGCATGCCCCGGCTACGTCTTCGATCCAGAGACGGAGATCATCGGCCCCGTCATGCGGTCCCTACTTGAAGAACTCGGCAATGAGCCTGTAGTTCAGCGCATATACGTGGAAGGCGATGGCACGGCTGCCAAGCTCGAAGAGCTGGAAGAGTCAATCAACTACCACATGGCCCAGATAACTCCCGGAGGCATTTACAGCAAGGGCATTCTTAGGGACAAGGCCGCAAAGACACTCGAAGGACTCAACGAGGAGTACGAGCGTCTTTCTTCCCTTGGGGCTGCTGGCGAATCACGCTGGGAGTACAGAGAGCTAGGCATGACCTTTGGAGAGCGCTGGTTCGAAAAGGGTACTCCACAGATCACGGACGACTTGGTGAAGGCCGGGATCACGATGGAGTGTCACCCCCGCGATAAGGGCGGACATATTCTCAAGGTCCCAGACGACTTGAAGCACCGATTCGCCAAAATCATGGCGTAACGAAAGGCCCCTCCCGGTTGGGAGGGGCCTTTCTGCTTTACCTAAAACTAGCGGTCTTGAGTCGGGGAAGGCTCCGGTGACACGGCACCTGTGTCAGCTATATCAAGTACCCATCCCCCACACGAAGGGCAATCAGAAGGCCCGATAGACCTCCTCGTCGTAGTCATAGCGGATATCAAGCGGCGCCTTCCCTCCTAGCAGGAGGAGTTCGCCGCAGCAGCCGGCAGACTCAACAAAGAGGCCGTAACGCCTCACCGTGTCGTTTAGGTCTCGGAGGAATCCCCGCTGCGCTTCGCTCTGCTTGCCCTTACTCACAGTCCATCACCGATCAGCCTTCCAAGGGAGGTCGTCCGGAAACGTCCCGGCTTCCACTCGGTAGAGGAGCTTCCACGCATTGCCATCCTGCTGGTAGACCTCCCCGCCTCGCACTCCGCGATACTCGAACTGTCGAGTCTCGGGGTTGTACCGATTAGGCCGCTCCCATGCAACGGCTGACTTAGCTCGGCCGAGACCAACGTGATACTTCAGAGCCGGATTGCGATCAGGCGCGATGGACGCATACGGCATGCCGGCCAGGCCCTTGCGGGGCTCCGTACAACGTTCTTCCATGGAGGTCACCCCACCACCTCCGCATCCTCATCGTTGTCAACCGCGAGCTGGTGGAAGCCCATGATGGAGTTCCAGGTATCGGCAGCCATATCCCTAGCCAGCTCGTAGGGAAGACCTGAAGCAACGGCCTCCGTGAGTACCGTTCCCGCAATGCGGGAGGCCGTTACTGCGTAAGCCCCCTGCTTGTGCAGTCGCTGCACATTCATCTCTGCCTCAATACCCTCGATGAGTTCCTCAAAGGAACCAGTCTGCTCGTCACTCATACACGCTCCTAGTGCTTGCTTTCTTCAAGTTCCAACACGCTCCCCCAAGAGCGCTGACCAATTTCGGCATCAGCAGGTATCAGAAGCCCCTGCACCGAAAACTGCATGATGCGCACGGCCTCCCGCGCCATCTCAGGCGCATCCTTCTCCGGGAAGCTAAAAACAATCTCGTCGTGAATGGGCAGCCGCATAAACGGGGAGTAGCCTGCCTGATCGAGCTTCAGCAGGGCCCGAGCCGTTACGTCACGGCTGCCGCCCTGCACGAAGTAGTTCAGCGCCCGGAACCACTTGCCGGGATCGACAGGTAGCCGCCGGCCAGTTGCTGTGTAAACGAATCCAGTTCGCCTAGCTTCATCGGCCAGTCGCTTCCCGAAAGCCCCAACACCGGGATACGTCCGGGAAAACGCCTCCAGCACCTTTCGGGCGGTGGCTTCGTCTACATGGGCCTGCTCCATTAGGGCCGCCCAGCCCCCGCCATACACCGTCAAGAAGTTGGCCATCTTGCCAATTTTGCGTGCAACATCCGCAGCATCAGCAGTGATCTGGTGAAGATCTAGCCCGTTAACAAAGGCGTTCAGCATTGTGGGATCACGAGAGAATGCCGCCAGGTAGCGAAGCTCCATATTGCCGAAGTCGATGGAACACGAGACGTGCCCCTCATCAGCAAGAAACATGTGCCTCACATAGCCGTCCCCCGAGGGGAACGTTTGAGCCGGGATGCTGCCAGAAATTGACATCCTGGAAGTCCGCGCCTGGAGACTATTAATACTTCCGTGCACCCGATTGTCCGAATCACGGCCAATCAGAGCTCGCTCAAACCAAGTCTTGCGCCACTTGCCGGCCTTCTTGGCCTGCACCACCGCAGCGGCTAGAGGGTGCTCAATAGCCGATAGCACATCATCGTCTATCGACAGATTCCCCTTAGCCGTCCTCTTTGTCAGCCGTACCCCGAGATCAGTAAAGACGTCAATGAGCTGCTGATTTGAGTTGACGTTCTCAACACCGAAGGTCCGCGCAAGCTGCTCCTGGCGCTGCTGCTCGGCGGAAAGCTCCTCACAGCGCCGCTCGGCATATTCGACATCCAGCAGGTAGCCGGTCCGCTCCATCTTGGCCGTGACGTGCGCTAGTTGGTGCTCCCACCCAATGAGCCCCTGAGACTTGGAACGCGCCGGCACCAGGCGATACAGGATCTGGAAGAGCCTGTAGGCAAGGGCCGGGTCCATGCCTGCGTAGAGCAAAAAGTCCGGATCGAACAACTCAACGAGCTTCCAGATCTTTTCCTTCGTGGTCTTGTACTTCTTCGCAAGCTCCCGGATTGAGCCCTTGACCTCTTCTGCCGTGGTCTCGCAGATGTAGAACTTGGTCAGCTCTTCCAATTTGAGACCGGGGCCCCGCTCCTTGACCGCCCGCGGATCAACGAGGTGCGCCAGCAGACGCGTATCCCATACCTTCGGAGCAAGATCCTCCATGGGTATGCCAAGCGTCGCCTCAGCAACATGAAGGTCAAATGTGCCGTTGTGAGCTACCAGCCATTCAAGGCGGAGAAGAGCCCAGCGGACCGCTTCCGCGAAGGCTGGCCCCTTCTCCACCGGAATGACCCAGGTTTCCGCTCCGGTGCCGAACTGTGCCAGTCGGCACCTGAAGTCGTCCGCCCACCACTGGAGTCCCGTCGTTTCCGTGTCGAAACCAAGAATGCGGTGACGAGACACGAACTCACGGAACTGCTCAAGGTCATCTTCTGTCTCCGCAACCCGAATCGATATCGGCTGGCCCTTGAGTCGGTAACTGAGATGCTGCAAGAGCCTTCCCCCATCTATCCAAGTTGCTTGATGAACTCCTGGCCTACGAACTTTGTGTAGGCAGGAGGGATGCATTCACGAATGCCCTCTCGGGACATCCAGGTGACTCCAAGGTCTTCCTTGGCCCCGTCCACCCCGATGAAGTTCCCAACGTAGATCCCCATTTCTCCGGGGAGTCGCCGGCGACCCATCTTCGTTTGACGCTTCACGTGAGTCGGGTGCGTCGGCTGCGGAAGCGTCCAGCCCCCAGCCTCAAAGAGACGGTGCCTATAGGTGTGAAGTCCGAAGTAATCACCGCAAAGCATGATCGGATTCTTCATTTCCGGCTCCGCCCCCATGACGTTCTCGATGACCCACGGAACGCCTATGGCGTTCAGGGCATCTCGGGTGGGCCCCAAGAGGTCAGGATGGTCGTTCTGCCTAATCCGCTGTGTCTTGCTGTAGAGCTGGCAGGGCGGCGAGGCGTGTATGAAGTCGAAGCGATGACCGTACGTCAGAAGGAACTGCATAGCTTCGGCTTGAATGAACTCGAATGGATAGCGGGGCTGTCGGGCAATGTCAACACCTACGACTTCGAACCCTGCATCTTGGTAACCCTTTCCCGCTCCCCCCTGGCAGCAGTACAGGTCAAGTAGTTTGAGAATCCCCCCGACACCTCCTTACATGTGGCGCTTCAGGGCAGCCGCTCCGATGAATACGCAGTTCGACACGGTGACCCCCATACAGAAATAGAAGAACCTGACCGGTGGGCGCCGCGCCCTAACGGACTGGAGTGTCCCCCGCTCAACGCGAGGTGAGCGCTTGGCGTGCGATCCCAAAATGGCACCCCCGCCCCTTCGGTAAATATCCCGAGCAAAACGAGAGGGGGCCGAGGAATTCCCGGCCCCCTTGAGGCGAGTTACTCAACTCCGTCAGCTCCTACGAGAAGGAGCCGTCCTTCTGCCGCCACAGCGGGTCACAGTTGGAGCCCTTCGGGGCGTTGCAGAAGAGCGCCGCCCATGCGCCCTTCGCGCCCTGGCCCTCACGCAGAGTTCGGCCGTGCGGGCACGAGTCCCCAGCAGGGCTCGACGGAGCGGCCTGCTGAACCTTGCCGCCCTGGAACGTCTTGGGAGCCGCATTCCCACCCTTGCCGGCTACGGGCTGGTGGGTCTCGCGCACCTTCTTGGCAGCGTGGGAGGCAAGCTCAATGACCCCCTTGTCCGCGAGAGCCTTCATAAGGTCTACAGCGTTGGTAGCAACCTCTTCGGCGCTCTGACCGAAGACCGTTGGCGTGATCCACTCGGCGTCATATCCCGCCGCGGCCTTGAATGTAAGACCGATCTTGAACTTGTTTGGGGTAACCGCAGCAACAGCGTCAGTCATAGGCTTGGTCTCCTTAGTAGTTTCTGGTTCTCCCCAGGGGGATGCACCGTCAAAGGGATTGGGAAAGCTCATACAGACCTCTCGGGGTCAGTGGTCGCACACCTACAATCGCAGGAGGCAAGTATCTGGGTAAAAGGAAGCCCTTAGATCAGGCAACTACCTTTCGCAGGTCTCGGTTCATCCTGCGAGCAAGAGCATCAAGCCCTCGATTGCTCGCCTTGCGCTCGGTGTCGTCCTTCGGAGGAAGCCCGTAGACGTATCTGCGCATCACAGTGTCCCGCTGCGGCTTAGTTAGCCGATTCAGAGCCAAGGAAGCATCTAGCCGTGCAGAAATTAGAGAATCGGTGATTCGGCAGGAAAGCAAGTCGTCCTTGCGGCCAAGCATCTGACCGAGTTCCTCATCTGAGTAGATGAGCGTCGCCAGGGCCCGCTTAGCCTCGTCCGGGGTGTAGTAATACTTCCCGTCTTCAACATCGCGAGCATCTCGCTCCCTGGACGCGTACTGAGTGCCGGCCTTCTTGCAGAACATCCAAAGGAATTGCTCATCGTAGTGCTGCTCCAGGTACGTACGACGCTCGTAAGCGTGAAGAAGGATCTCCTGCTTAACGTCGTCCTTTTCCACTACGGTCCATGCAGAGGCGATCGATCGGGCCGCCTTGTCCGCAATATCCGCCACACGAGCCCAGTCAACTACAGTCATACGCCGTCCCCCTTCTTAACAAAGCGCCCTCCGGCGCCGCGAATCACCTTTCCGTAGCGCTCACCCTCAACGACGAACGAGCCATCGCGGCGGATGTCAACGGGGTAGGGGGAGACATCATGGTCTCCGACGTAGAGGATTCCAAAGCCAGATTGCCAATTTGCGACAGCTCCAGGTCCGAGATACTGAGCCTTCCGCGGGTCCATGATGTGCCCAACTTCAAATCCCCACCGCATACCGCCCAGATGGGACGGGCCGTGCCGGCGCACTCCGAGCCGATGTGTGTGCCCCATGACCAAGTTCGTGGTCGCCTTGCTGGCATGGGCATATGCCGTGGTGCCCGAGATGTTGGAAAGACCCTTGATCTCGTGTCCATGGATAAGGGCCGTATCCGGCCCGACCTTATGGAAAGCGGGGGTAAGATTAACCCCAAATCCATCGAAGTCCAGCAGTCTCGAAAAATGGAAGTCGTCTGCGTATTCAGCCAACGCTGGAGCCTTGGCACTCAGGTAAGTACGTGGCCGGAGGTCGTGATTACCCTCCAGGATTCCGAAGGGCCCTCCGTAGACTGCCCTTATGGGTTCGAGGACGCGCCGCTTGGTGACCTCGGAATCACTCTTCACTTGCTGGCGATACTCGAAGCGAGTGCCTTCGTTCCAACGGCTAGGCGTCTCATAGTCGTTGAGGTCACCTATCTGGTACAGCTCATCCGGCTGATAGTCCCCGATGAAGCTGATCAAATTGTTCAGCGCCTTGGGGTCGTGGTAAGGGACCTGAAGGTCCGATATGACAACTACCCTTTTCAAATGGTCTCCCCCGTACCCTTCGCGTAGGCCGTTCCCCACGTGTCTCCGTTGTCCTGGGCGCTCTGCACCAGGTTCAGCTTTTGCATAGTCCGATCAGAGAGTTGGGGAAAGAGCCTTCCCGCCAGCGACGATGCCGGCCGCGCTTCAAGCTGCTCCATCCACTCCAGCGGAGCCCCCAGGCGGTAAAGCACTACTCCGATGACACACCCAGCAGAGACAGGAGACCCCGACTCATCCTTGTGCACGTAGAAACACCGGCCGTCTTCTTCATCGGCTGGCATGTACTCCGGAGACGAATAGACGTAGTCGGGTCGCTCTGCAACGACCTCGCGAAGCGTCTCCAGAACCACTGAGTCCGTTACCGCAGATTCGACCACTCCCACGAACGTCACTTGCCCTGCTCCTTGCTAATCCGTTGAATCTCGCGGTCGATGTACCAACGAGCCTTCTTGAGGTCTTCCAGTTCGGTGCTGCCATCCTTACGTCCCGCACGACAGAGGTACTTGACGGCAGAACCCCGGCTGAAGTTCAGACACTCTGCTAGGTCAATAACTTCGAGCCCTTGGGGCAGCCAGGTGTAGTGACTCGGATGATCCACCGCAGAATCACCTGCGACGGAAACCGGGGCCGAAACCGGCTCGATCTCGTCCTCTGCCAAGTTGAGAAACCGCGCTTGTCCATTGACGTAGATCTTTACCCCGTAGGGGTACGGGGCCGTTGCATGCGAATTCACCGAGTAGACAACGCCGCGAAACCCAAGAAAGCCGCCAAGCCGCAACGCCGGAGAGTCCGGAGATGCCACTCGGACCTTGTCCTTCACTTTGTACTTCACAGGCCGATCCGCCCCTTGAGTGCTGTAGTCCCAGACCCGATTAGCACGGAGTTGGAATCTCGGGCGTCGGGCATTTGAATCACCTTGCCGTTTGGTAGTTCGGCAGCTAGCTCGTCCATAAAGGCAAGCCCAGGACCGTCCTCCGCTATGAGAAACACGGTCTCGTACCCGTACAGGGCGGGGGTCCAGTAGTCCCGCCATGTGCCGGTTCCAGGAACCCCGCTTGCCGGGATACCGGCCAGATCCCAAGACATGGTGTCGAATTCCCCTTCGACCACTACCAGGATTGGGCTCGGCTGAATCAGGGCGGCCGTGTTGAACAGGCGGGGAGGATCGCCCGGGAGGCTCATGTACTTGCCTCCCTTGTGATCGTGCTTCTCCTTCTCACCCTTCTCGAAGAAGTACGATCCATCAGAGTCCCGCACACATCTATCTGCGATACAGCGAAAACGGCAGGTCGCTACTCCGTGCTCTCCGCCGGCAGGTCGCATGTAGGGAATGCAGAGGCTGCCTCCGTACCGTTCATGCCCAGGTAGAGCCGAACGGACGTAGCCCAGGCCGAACTTCGCTGCGACTGCTCCTAGCCCGCGGGCCGCTACGTACTGCTCTGCCGGGCTGCCCTGGTAGGTCTGGTGGTATTCCCTCGCCATCTCCACGGAATTCGATACGTGCAAGTTCTTGGGCTTCAAGGAAGCCACAGCTCTTCTCCCTCATGATCACTGCATACGAGTCCTCGGAGAGGTTGCAGACAAAGCAGTTCCAACGGTTTCGATCGACATCGACAGAGGCTGACGGGTTGGAGTCAGCATGAAGGGGACAACAGACCTTCTGCCGTCCCCTTGATACCGCGATGTCGATTCCGTAGAAGTGGGCCAGGACTCTAGCTATCGACGGCTTCGGAAGGGTGCTTCTCATCACCAATGCGCCTCACAGTCACGGGAAAGTCGTACTGCCGTGCAGCCGCCTTCCAAGCGTGATAGTCGCCGCGTGAGTCGCGAGGCGACTTGACCGCGTAGATTTCGGTCATCGGAATGCCAGGCCGTAGAACGCCGACTGCTGGTAGTCCTTGAACACGAGGCCGCTGGCTCGTTCGTCCAGAAGGGCAAACGGGTGTCCCGCCGTCTCCCAGTCACGCACCTGTGCCTTTTCCAGGCTTTGGAGAACCGCGTTGGTGTGCATGCGCGGACTGTTCGTCATGCTGCCGGCAACCCTGACCAGGACTGCCATGAGGCTTTCCGCCTCCTCAAGGGTCATGGTCACCGAGATTGCAGCTACCTTCTCGGTCTTCTTGACTTCCCGATCGATGGTCGTCCGCTTGGCCTCAGCCATTTTCATTCCTCTTATCGTTGGTGTATCGCGGGCCCAAGACTTTCCAGGCCGGATAGTTCTCTAGGTACTCGGCTGCTCGCCGCAGCACTTCAGGCCTGTCTCTGGCTCCTCGGGCGAGGAGCTGGCCATTGCATCGGGCACAGAGAAGGCCACGAATCGCTTCCGTCTTGTGGCAGTGGTCCACGGCCAGATTGGTTTTGCGGGTCTCTCGGCAGATTGCACACCTGCCGTCCTGCGCCAGGAGGAGGCGGTCATATTCCTCGGGAGACAGTCCGTATGTCGCCTGAATCCTCGTGTTCCGGGCTGCCTGCCGGCGCCCGGCCTTACGGCAGGAAGAGCAGACCTTCCCTCGAACCGAGGTGTAGAACTTCTCCGACCGGTTCTGCCCGCACTTGGCACACTCTCGAAATCCCCTGCGGGGTGGGGTCACTTAGCCCCCGTCCTGATCAGAGCTTCGAGCCGATTCAGCTCTTTCTGCGTCACACTCTCGTCAACGAGGGCAAAAAGGTTAAAGAGCGGGATGGCCGTTGCCAGTCGTGCGGCCTTGAAGTCGATAACAGCCGTCTTGACTCCGCCCCGGGCTGCGCCGATCAGAACCTTTGAGAGCTGGAAAACGTTCAGGCGTCGCGGGCCCTCGATTTCAACTACGAGGGCGGCACCTTCGGTATCCACCTCAGACAGGTCCAGATCAGGGAAACGAATCTGGAGGGCGAAGCCGAACTCTCGCTCTGCCTTGAATCCGCCCCGGATCTCTCGAACCATGGTCGTGCTGGCCATTGAAAATACGCCCTTCGGTCGCAGGAGGCAAGTAACTAGGCAAAAAAAGAGGCCGGCAGCTCTTCATCCAGCTCCTCAAAGCGGAGGTTGCTGCGGTTGAGCCTGAAGCTAGCAAATGTCTGCCCGGACGAGTCCTCGAAGCCCTCACGGTTTTTCACTGGACTCACGTGAAGTATTCGGCTGTTCATACCGTCAACCTCCTTGTGGATTGTGAGGATGAGGGACGGTACTCGGTGGACCTTGCCCTTTACCCCGCTAAGCGGGATCGGGTTCAGTCCGTCCGAATGCTCTCCGGTTACATGGTGAAGCCCTAGCACATGCGCGCTCGTTTCCCTCGCCATTTCCGAGAGATACTCACACAGCCCTTCCAAGCCGAATGTATAGCTCTCGGCATCCCCCACCGTTCCAGTATCAACGTTCGTAACGTTGTCTACCACAAGCAGGTGAGGGGTACATCCGTACACCTCCAGGTAGCACAGCAGGGAGTTTTCAAGATCTTGCTGACTAGGCCTGGCCAAGAAGTTGAACCGGGCCCACCATCGCTCTCCGAGGGCACCCGCATATTCCGCAAAGTCCCCTCCGAGGAGCGCCTGCTTGATCACCTTGGACTCATGCCCAGTAATCATGGCCGTGGCCCTCGCAACCTGTGTGGCAGCACTGGAGTCGGCCGAAAAATACAGCACTGGAACATTGGCGGTCATCGCCAGAAAGAGAGCAAGAAGACTCTTACCCGTTCCTGGGCCGGCAACCACAAGCGACAACTCCGACCGGCGGAACTCTACCTCTAGGCGCTTGAGAGACTTCAGGGCATTCGGAATGGGCTCACCTGCGGCCCCTCGAATGCTTACCGATTGCGCAAGAGAGAACAATGCTCACCTTCCTAAGGCCGCTCCAAGCTCATCGCAGGAAGCAACTAACTTCTTCCAAAAAAGGCCCCGAGGGGCCGTCTTCCAGTTGAGCATATGCCAGGCGCATATCTTGGGCAAGAGAGTATCTAGCCCCTACGAGCAGAGCAGGCGTACGCCACGTCACAGAACCGGCAGTGGAACCCCGGGGAAGCCTGGAAGCTGCCCGCCTTCACCCCCTGGTCCATGCTCACGAAACGCTCGGCAACCTCGTCCTCAGTAACAGCGGTGAGGTCGACAGGACGCGAAAGCCCGCCCGACTTGGCCATGTACCAGTCAGCGTCATTTACTTCCACCCCCAAGGCCTTACGCGCCAGAACCCCGTAGGTCTGGAGCTGGAACTTTGACTTCATGGAACCCGTCTTCAGGTCCCGTACGCGAACGGACTTGTCCGGCTTACTGACGAACTGGTCCACGTAGCCCTGGACTCTGACACCCCCCAAGTCAGCCGTCAAGTGCAATTCGATGCCCGGCCGACCCGTCGGGTCCTTCCAGATGACGGGCTGGTTTTCCTCCGCCCATCGGACATAGGCCCGCGTCTGCTCCATCCCGAGCACGTAGCGAGCCTCAATGTCCGACTGCCCATCGGTGCCGGCGGTCAGCCAATGGTCAAGATTTGGCTCCGCTTGGAGAGCCTCGTTCACCCGGGCCGTGTAGTCCTCGTGGAAGATCTCGGCCACCTGATCCGCGGTGAGACTTCGCCCGCTTCCCTCGTATCCTTCGGCCGCCAGGTGGAACGCTGATCCCTGGTGAGACCAAGCAGCGGGCCGAGGAGTGATCCGCTCGACCCGCTGTAGCTCGTACTGCCGTGGACATTTCTCGTATTGCTCGACCTGGCTCACCGACCGAGTCATCTGAGAAACCTGTGTGCGCCTGTCTGTCAACGTTAATCCCATTCGATTTGGGCTTCCGGATGCACTACATGAATCCGGAAGCGGGTTGAAAGTGGGAACTGCCTGTGTGGGTGCGGAAAGTCATCCGTGCCCACAACCCGACCCCGCCACGGGGCCCCCAGCTCCGCAGTCAGCCTTTGCAGGGCCTCGTGATCCTCCGGGTACAGAGTGTCCGACTCCGTCACAAAGAAGTAAGTACCTACCTGTTTGGCCTCTACGCGACTGATGCGAAGACCATCCGAGACGTGCACCTCAGCCAGCCGCAACGGCCTGGCCCCCTCTACCGCACGCAGCAGCTCATCCCTCGTTCCCCAACGGGAAGCCTTAGCTTCCTTCGTCATGTGCACACGCCCCCCAGCCCCACTCGATGCGCTATCGAACGCCTGTACGACCGCCGCTCGACAGACATGAGCGTACGCCGGAGACGACGTGAATGAGATGTGAATACCGGGGTGGCCTAGATCACAACACCCGCCCTGACCTGGACGTACAACCAAAAAGGGCCCCGACAGGTCTCCTGTCAGGGCCCAACGGAAAGAGCTCTATGCGATCTTGTCCGACCGCTCGCCGGCAGCATGCGCGGCCTCAGCAGCATCGAAGGAAAACAGCTCCAAGTCCCGTTCGGTGAGCGGCACTTCGGCGGGCCATTGAATGATCAAACCGTGACCACCGTCAGCCGCTCGGGGCACGTAGTGGGCCCCGTCCTCCTCGACCGCGAGCACCTCCCGGCCAGACGTGATCCGGTTCAAAAACGCACGCCGCGCCTGCTCGGAGCGCGGGGAGATCTCCTGACCAAGCTGCACCCGGAGGTAGGCCCGCAAGCCCAGGTACGCCGCCTGTGAGGCCAGCTTCTTCTTGGCAGGATGAGTGTCCAGAGACCACGGCAGGACATCGGTGACTTCCTGCAACCCTTGGCGGGTGCGGATGTCTTGCCCGTTGTAAAGCCGCGTCACAGCCTGCCGACTGACCCCGAACCGCTTCGCAATCGCGCCGTGCGTCAGATTGGCCTCACGGAGCTTAAGTAGCTCGTGATCGCTAGGAAGCTTCCTGGGCCTCATTTACGCCCCATTCGGTCGGGTATTTGACGAAGCAACTGCCTTCGCCGGCACGGCGAGGGTCTCAGTAGCAGCACTCTAGCGCGTGTCGCAAGTATGCGACATCACCATTCTGACACGCCGCTGTGATCCACGTCTCAGGCACCGTGGTGTCCTCAAGGGGTCAAGAGGACACGTACATAACTATTGAGAGCTGGAAACGGAAGGACTACATAAGAAGGTCTGTTTTCAGTCAGTCAAATGTGTGACCAACTAACTACTCTTGATCACAGTCAGACCTAAGAGTCTGAACTGTTCAACTTTGAAAGTTTCCCCTCTGTTGAGTCTCTTTGGGCCATGTCGGCCCAGGTCGCAGGTCCAGAGGGGTCGTGGCCCCGGAGCCAGACAAGCAGCCTCCGGGGCCACGTCACCAACTGCGCTGTGGCTGACAGTGATCGGTCGTAGCGTACTACTGAGGGTAGGTGCCTATGCCAAGGGCTGCATCTGTATGCCTCGTGAGGGGATGCCCCAGGCGAACAAGCAGCGCAGGCCGCTGCGTTGAACACGCACCGTCCGAGCGTCCCTGGGGACGCAAGAGTCCAAGGAACTTGCAACGCGACAGCGCATGGGAACGGCGGGTAAGGCCGCGCGCCCTGGTCCGTGATCGGTTCGCCTGTGTGGCCTGTGGTGCCCGGGAGCACCTGGAGGTGGACCACATCAAGCCCATTGCCAAGGGGGGCACGTGGACCCTCGACAACGCTCAAACCCTCTGCAAGACCTGCCACTTCACCAAGACCCAGCGGGACAGGCGAACACCCTAGCCCCGCGGGCCGGCACCGATGACTATTAGCTCAGCCCGGTTAGAGCACGCCCCTGATAAGGGCGGAGTCCCTGGTTCGAATCCAGGATGGTCAACTGGGGTAGCTCCCCTAGCCCCGAAACTCCCCCGATCAGGGGACGGAAGGGCTGCGCGTTTCGTCTAGTGGCTCAGGACTCCTCCCGCGAAGGGAGGTAACGCGGGTTCGAATCCCGTAACGCGCTATCTGCCCTCTTAGCTCAGCTTGGTCTAGAGCACCGCACTTCCAATGCGGGGACATCGGTTCAAATCCGATAGAGGGCTCGCTAGGGACTCCCCAGTCTGGATATGGGATGGGAGTCGGCAAAGGATCGGACGTATGGGCGTAAGGCCCCACCCGAGAGATAACCCCGACCCCATGGGAGTGCGCGGCCTTGGCCGTCGAAGAGTCCAGACACATTGGCATGTAGCTCAACAGGCAGAGCAAGGGACTGTTAATCCCTGGGTTGCTGGTTCGACTCCAGCCATGCCAGCTAGGGAATGGGTAAGCCGGTGGGTGCCGGCGCCGTAGCGCTAGCGCGGGGGTTGGCCTCCTGGGGTTCGAGTCCCCGCCTTGCACCTGGCCACTTTTTCGCGAATCCGTAGCTCAGTTGGTAGAGCGAGGGCCTCTTAAGCCCGCGGTCGTAGGTTCAAGTCCTACCGGATTCACTGGTCTGACAATAGCGGCCTGACCGCTGCAACGATAGGACAAGGGGACGGTGTATGGGATGCACCCCCACCCTTACTACCTTGGGCTAGTCACCCGAGGGAACAGGGGGGAAGAGCGGTTCGAGTCCGCTGCCCCGCCTGCCCGCTTAGGCAAATTTGGTAAAGCCGCCCGGCTCAGACCCGGGAGTTTCCGAGTTCGAGTCTCGGAGCGGGTACAGCACCGCATGTGGGACCTCTATGGCATTGCAGTGCCCTCTTCTACGAGCTGGCCGCCCATCAGTAACCCCCGCCCTTGTGGGGCTTGTGCCGAACAGGGTTGTAAGCCCGCCAGCTCGTAGATCGCGTGAGAGTCCACCTGACCCAACTGGTAGAGGTGCGCGGTACCGGCCCCGTAAGGGAGATCCGCAAACAATCCGCAGAGATCCCGGTTCGAACCCGGGGGCGGACTCTCACCGCCTGGTCGTAGTTCAGTTGGTAGAGCGCCTGGTTTGGGACCAGGAGGCCGCCGGTTCGAGTCCGGCCGACCAGACCACCGCAGGCCCCTCCACGGAGGGGCCTTTGTTGTTACCGCACACAGGAGTGATGCATCAATGTACGAGGACCAGGAGCCGGTTGACGGCCCCCGCTTCCGAGCTGCGGACGAGCCCACCAGGGCCAGGCGCAAGGCAAGTTGGCGTCAGATGGCCCTAGACGAACTGGATGACCTCGGTGACCTCCTGGATACGAATCTGCCGGGGGTGAGGCTCTGATGACACGAGGGCCTGCCCCCAAGGACAACGCTGTACGCCGCAACGTGCACCAGTACGCCCAGGCCCTTGCCGCCGGCACTCAGGCAGGCCGCGAGCTCCCGAAGGCCCTGGGGATCTCCACAGGCGGAGCCAAGAGGTTTTGGAAGACCTGGAGCACTGCACCGCAGACATCCGCTTGGACCGAGACCGACTGGGCCGAGTTGGAGTTGACGACCAAGTTGGTTGATGGCCTCTTTCTCGGAGACCTCAAGCTTGCTGGGGAGATCCGGCAGCGAGTTGCGAAGTGGGGCGCCACTGTCGAAGACAGGGCGAGGCTCCGAATGACTTTCGACAAGACCACTGAAGGCGAGTCCGCGGCGCCTTCTGCGCCCGCTCCTGAAGTCGATATGGACGAGGAGCTTTACAGGCTACTCAACGGCACTTAGAAGGCGGGGAGGCCCCTTGCAGACAGGCAATCTACCCGCAGGGGTCCCAAGGCCCAACGAGACTCTCGGCTACCAGATTATTCGCTGGTGCCAGAAGTACATTGTCCAGCCGGATGGCGATCGAGCCGGTGAAAGCTGGCAGTTCACTCCCGAGCAACTTCGGTTTGTGCTGTGGTTCTACAGCATCAAACCCGACGGGGGGTGGACCTACTCAGCCGCGACCCTGCGAAGGGCGAAAGGCTGGGGCTTAGCAAGACACCACTTCTCGCGGCGCTCGCAATCGTGGAATTTCTCGGCCCATGCCGATTCAGCCACTTCGACTCCTTCGGTCTTCCCGTAGGCAAGGCTGTCCCCCTGCCCGTTGTTCAGATCGGCGCCACGGCGCTTGATCAGACGGATCAGACGCTAGACATGATTCGGGGCATGCTCTCCGAGTCTCCTGCTGAGGCTGAGTACGGGCTCGACATCGGTAAGTCGATCGTTCAGTTCAAGAGCGGTAAGCCTGGCTCTATCAAGCCGAAGGCGACTGCCGGCAGGACCAATGAGGGGAATCGCCCGACCTTTGTCCGGGCCCCGGCGGGTTAGTTCTGCTGGGGCCTGGGCATTGTGTGATTCGCACTCATGGATGAGGTCCACCACTGGGTTTCCAGCAACGGCGGCCCTGATTTCTATCAGACGATTAAGCGCAATATTGAGAAGACGACCAAGGCCGGGTCTCGATGGGTCTGCACGACCAACGCATACAACCCCAACGAAGATTCTGTAGCTCAGGTCATTCACGAGTCCGACATGGTGACGCAGGGCTATTGGCTCTACGACTGCCTTGAAGGCTCGATTGCGGTTGATGATATTCGTGATGAGGTAGCTGTACGTGCGTCCCTGGTGGAGGCTTACGGAGATGCCTCGTGGGCCGACATCGACGGCCTGACGCGAACAATCCTCTACGACCGCACGACACCTGACAGCACCTATTGCCGCTTCTTCTTCAACCAGATTGCCGAATCTTCGGACGGCTGGATGAGCAAGAGCGAGTGGGACGCACGTCTGGACGAGGACGATCCGATCAAACTCGGTGATCAGATAGCCATCGGATTCGATGGAAGTGTCCGAGGAGACTCCACAGGCTTGTGCGGCATTCGAATGCGAGATGCCAAGCTCTTTGTTCTCGACGTGTGGGAGCGCCCAGAGAACGCCCCAGATGACTGGGAAGTGGATGTTCTGGCAGTAGAGGCCGCGGTTAACCGGGCCTTTGCAGACTATCGAGTTGCTTGGATGTACGCCGATCCGCCGTACTTCCAAGAGGCTATCGGCCGTTGGTCCATTGAGCACGGAGACGACACGGTCTTTGAGTTCTGGACCAACAAGCCCACAAGGATGGTTCAGGCCGTGGAGAGGTTCCGTACCGCCTCCATGGTTGGCGATCTGAAGCACAACGGAGATGCCCGGCTGAGCCGGCACGTCCTCAACGCGGTGACGCGTGAAGTTTCTCAAGGAGTCCTTATTCAGAAGGACTCCCCGCGGTCCAAAAGGAAGATCGACCTTGCCGTATGCGCCGTGCTCGCCCTGGAAGCGAGAGCAGACGCCATCGCAGATGGCCGTATGCAGATTCGGAGGTCACGAGTAGTGGGGTGGTAGCTATTGGCTGATATCGAAGTTGGGTCTCCACCCATAACACCCTCGGGGTGGGTTGACTGGCTACACAGCAAGCTACTCCAGCGTAGGACCAAACTACGCTTCTACTCGAATTACTACGACGGCAAGCATCAGAAGATGGTGTTCGCTCAGGCCAAGTACCAGTCTGAGTTTGGCCGCCTCTTCGACTCCTGGTCGGACAATTTTTGCGGTCTGATCGTGGACTCTGTGAACGAACGTCTTTACATCGACGGCTTCCAAATGACGGATGAGCCTGGCGGAGACAGGGACGCTCGGGAGATCTGGCAGCGGAACAGGCTCGATGCCGAATCCAACGCGGCCCACCTGGACGCAATGATCCACGGCGTTTCGTACGCCATCGTCTGGGCCGACGCTGCCGGCCAACCGGTGATCAGTGTTGAGAGCGCTGAGAACGTGGTTGTCCAGTACAAGCCCGGTAGCCGCTGGGACATCGAGGCCGCGGCCAAGTTCTACACGGACGACTGGGGCCGCGAGTTCGTCACCCTCTGGTGGAACGGCAAGGTCTACACAGGTACTGGCCTGACAGGGGCCTGGGGCGACTACAAGGAAGCCCCCAACCCTCTCGGTGTTCCCCCGGTCGTGCCGATTCCCAACCGCTCTCGGCTGACCGGTCCGGCGATCTCAGACCTGACGGTGGTCGTGCCCCTGGCTGACGCGATCAACAAGACCGTGGCTGACGCCTTGGTGGCGAGCGAGTACGCGGCATGGCCTCAGAGGTACGTCACTGGCCTTGAGATCCAGGAGGACGAGCAAGGCCGTCCTATGGAGCCCTACAAGGTAGCCGTGGACAAGCTCCTTCAGGCGGAGAACCCCGATGTGAAGTTCGGCCAGTTCGAAGCTGCGGACCTCAAGAACTACGTGAATCTGGTCAACATGCTGGTTCAGCACATGGCCTCTATCTCACGTATCCCGTTCCATTACTTCCTTCTCAACGGAGGAACGGCGCCATCAGGTGAGAGCATCACGAGCGCGGAGGCCGGACTAATCGCAAAGGCGCGAGAACGCATGCTGCACTTCGGTGAAGCTTGGGAACGCGTAATGCGCCTCGCATTCCTGGTTCTAGGCGACAAGCGTTCCGAGGCCCACGGCGCCGAGGTTATCTGGCGCGATCCAGAGAACCGCACCGAAGCCCAGCACATGGACGCCCTACTCAAGGCAAAGCTTATCGGCGTGCCGAGAGATCAGCTCCTCCTAGATGCCGGCTACACGCCGCAGCAGATCGAGCGCTTCCGCTCCATGCGGGAGCAAGACGCCAAGGACGCAATGGAACTGGCGAAGAAGTACCCGGCCCCTGTGCCGGAACAGCCTAAGGATTCCAAGTCCGACGAGGACGAAGCTCGTAAGGCCCCACAAGGCAACTCGGGGAATGCAGCCCGCAAGGCTGCCTGATCCACTACACAACACCGGACGGCTCCCGCAATGGGGGCCTTTTTTGTACCCCGAAATGGGAGACCGCATGGACGATACCACGCAGGAACAGACCAACCAGCAGATCCCTGGCACTCAGGAGAATTTCCCGACCATCGAAAGCCTGACGGCTGACGTTGAGCGCTGGAAGACCCTCTCCCGCCAGAACGAGCGTAATTACAACGACAGTCGAACCGAACTTGCCTCTCTCAAAGAAGCGTCCATGACGGATGCAGAGAAGGCGATTGAGGCCGCGAGGGCGGAGGCGCGCAATGCGGCTCTCTCTGAGGTCGGTACCCGGCTTGTAGACGCAGAGCTTCGTGTCCAGGCCGCCACCGCTGGCGTGACTCTTCCTAGCCCGGAGTTCCTCAATACCAACGCCTTCCTAGGCGCTGATGGAGCAGTGAACACCGAGGCCATTACGGCGTTCGTTTCATCTCTCCCCCAGCCGTCCAATACCCCCGACTTTGCCCAGGGGATTGGCCTTGGCCGTCAGGGCGACACCGGCAGTTACGCAGCCGGACAGATCAGCCGTGACGCCCTTTCCCGTATGTCCCCCCAGGACATCGCTACCGCCCGCAAGGCGGGCAAGCTCGACGCTCTTATGCGGGGGGACCTCTGAACTTTGAGGTAGCCTATGACTTTTATTACTCAGGCCGGTAACAACCCTGGTGCCGGTGTACTACAGGCCGCAGGCGGCCATTTCATTCCCGAGATCTGGACATCTCAGCTCCTTGAGAACCTGGATGACAATCTCGTACTCGGATCTCCGGAGATCGTGAACCGCCAGTATGAGGGCGAGTTCCGGCGCGAAGGCGATGTAGTCCGAATCCCCCACTTCGTTGACACAGTCGTCGACAAGGGAATCGTGAAGTCCTACGGTGCGATCGGTACCGCGGACCGCGCTCAGCTTGAGTACATCAAGATGACCGTGGCTAAGGGTTCGTCCTTCCACCTGGAGCTTGACAACCTTCACCAGCTTCAGACCAAGACGGGCATTGACCTGATGAGCAACCTAATTGCTCAGCGTGCTCGGGTACTGGCGAACACGATGGATTCCCTTATCGCCAAGACCATCCTTGCAGCCGTCGCCGGCAAGGACCTGAACGGCACCGAGGACCGCAACGCGACTGTCACCGGTCTCCCCGCTCTGCACGGAACCATTGACAAGATCGTTGATGGTGACTTTGCGGCTCCCCTGGACATCTCCGTCTACGACTTCGTTGTGTCGATGCTTGAGAAGCTCGACATCAAGGGCGCCCCGCAGGACCGCTTCCTCTTCATCTCCCCGAAGCTTCGTAGCGCGCTTCTGCGTGACCCGAAGTTCATCGACGCCTCCCACTTCGGTGGAGGCGCAGTGATGCCTACAGGCGTAATCGGCTCCATTCTCGGTGTGCCTGTTCGAGTGGCTAACACTCTCGGTTCCCACACCCGCCCCAATGACAAGCTCGTCAAGAACCGTCACACCGACTTCAGCACGGTGGACATGTTCATGGGCTCCACTGCTGCGGCATCCCTCATCGTGCCGTTTGCCGAGATGCAGGCGTACCAGCCAGAGGCCAAGTTCACCAACGCCATCAAGTCCCGCGTGATCTACGACGCGAAGGTCATTCGGCCCGAACAGCTCGTTGTTGCGACTGGTGTTGAGGCCCTGATCAACGCCCACAACGCGGCGAACAACACGCCATAAGGAGGCTCCTCGTGCCTCTGGCAACCGTTGACGACGTGGCCGCCCGTATCGGGCGGCCCGTCGCCGCAGACGAGACCGCTCGCGTCAGCGCCTTCCTCTTGGACGTGACCGGCCTCGTTGAGGACTACTGCGGCCGAGACATGGACCGGCGGGCAGGGCAGAGCATCACCCTCTACCCGGAGGGTGGCTCAGCCCTTCCCGTCCCCCTTCGATATCAGACCTTCCTCACCGTTGCCGGCGTCCTGCAGGACGGCCAGGCGGTAACTGACTACCGCTTCAACGGACGGGCTCTTGTACGAGATTCCGACTGGGGAGAGTCCGCGGTGACCCTCACTGCCTCTTGGGGCTACGAGTCGGTTCCTGCTGCTCTCCGGGCAGTTGCCTGCTCCGAAGTCATCCGCTGGCTAGCTCTCTCCCCTGGCGTGGAGAGTGAGCGAGTCGGTGAGGTCGAGGTGACGTTCTCCGGTGCCAGTTCGGCACAGACTCTCTCGACCGCGACCAGGACCACGCTCCGCCCCTACCGGCGTCAAGGTGCTGGCTCCATCACGCTTCGGCGGGAAGGCCCTGCTCTCGACCTGAGGGGGCCCGTTGTTCTCTGATCCCGTGGAGGTCTGGCGGACATCCGCGCAGACCAAGAACGCATACACCTCTCGTCCCGACTGGTCCCAGGCCGTGAAGATCTGGAGCGGCATGGGGGACGTACAGCCGGACAAGGCGTACGAGTCCTACAGCCCAGCTCGTGACCAGTCCCAGGAACGGCTTACAGCGTTCCTCCCCTATATAGCTGCCGTCGCCTCTGGAGACAGGGTCAAGCATCAAGGCCACATGTACGAGGTTGACGGAGAGCCGGAGCAGTGGGGGGCAACCTCCCGCCGGCACCTGAAGCTCTCGATCTGGAGGGCCCTCAAGTGACTGATTCGCAGAAGGCTCGGACCAGGCTGACCTTTCGGGCCGGGTGGCAGGCTGAGGCTCTGTCCCTCCCAGGCGTCAGAGACCTTGTGGCTGAGCGCACGGGCGAGCTGCTTCACCGAGCCATCACCGACGCCCCCCGCCGTGGACACAATGCGGTCCCATGGAATGCGATCAAGAAGCACCTTGAGGCTTACGTACAGCTCTCCTCCGATGGCTGGTACGGAAACGTCGTCATCGAGGAGCATCCGCGTGTGCGTCACGCCATGCTCCAGGAAACGGGCTTCACCAGTCCGAAGGGCCGGAAGATTCGCGGCCGTAGGTACCTCAAGGGTGCCCTGCTGAAAATGAGGGTGCAATGAGGATCGACGCCATCGAAGTTCTAGTTTCCTATCTCAACTCCCTTGCTGATGTACCTGAAGGATTGGTCATAGGTGATCTGACTCAGCACGTCACAGGTGAAACCGCGATCTACCTTGAACACATGGGCGGCTTTAGAGTCGTCCGGGATCGTTTGGACCGCGTGGATGTCGAGTACGGCGTTTACGCACTCGACCGTAAGGAAGCTGTCGATCTCGCACTTCTCGTACGCGAAAAGCTGCTGGAGAGGCTCCCCAACACGGTAGTTGGCGGCGCCCTGGTTCTGGACGTGGATGAGATCGACTCTCCAAAGTACGACCCTGACGAGTCGTCTCGTGAACACGTCTACTGCGGTCAGGTAGCCGTCTTCTTCACCGAGTCCTGAGGCAGCCGCACCATCACGTCGTCCTCGGGACCGTTTTGCTGGAATCCCTGGAAGCCGTGCCGGCTGTACCACGCGCCTAGCTCCTCGTAGCTGAGGCCTCCCGGGCCGGGATCGACACTCAGGAGCAACACGATCCCTTCGGCGTCCGCATCCCGGCATACCTGGCTGAGGATCTCGCTGCCCAGTCCCATCCCCCTGGCCTCGGCCTGGACCGCCACTTCGGTGATGACGGTCGGTTCATTGCTAGAAGGGCCTGAGATCAAGCTGACGGACGCTAACCCGCCGTGGAGTACATAGGTCGACTTCATGGCCACTGACCTTATCCATCGCCGTTTTCCGGCACAAGCCCCCTGTCTGGGGGCTTTTTCTATGCCCTCAGGAGGCCTCGTGGCCAATGATGCCAAGAAGATTCGATTCGCCCCCAACGGCTCCCTCTACATTGCGCCGGCACCAACCGGCGGAGCGGGCACCACACTTCCCATTGCAGTCGGTGACGGTCTTACCGCGCCTGTCGGCTACAAGGGGCTCGGCTATGTAGATGCTGGTGGTGTCACCCTGACGCCTTCGATCGAGACTCAGCCTGTTGAAGCCTGGCAGAGTGCCGTACCAATTCTCTACAACGTCACAAAGGCGAGCTTTTCCGTAAAGGCCACGCTCCAGGAAACGAACGAAATCACCACCGAGCTGTTTTGGGGAGCCGAGTGGGTACCGGTGATGGCCGGAGCGGTTGCTACGGGTGAATACCGGCTCAATCTGTCCAGCACGCCAACGCTCAAGGAGATGTCACTGGTCGTGGACTGGAACCAGGGGGCCATCCGCTACCGGTGTGTTATCCCACGGGCAATGATTTCTGACCGTGGCGCCATTCAGCTTACTCGTACAGAAAACGGGAAGTACGAGCTGACCATTGAAGCCCTCGATTTCAACGGCAATCTGGGCTACGTCCTTACGAACGACGACATTCTCTCAGAAGGGGTAGCCACCCTTCCCGGCTAAGAATCCCTCACACCTCTAGGAGACCTCTGTGACTGCTACCGCCAAGAAGACCACGACTAAGAAGACTGCGACGAAGAGCGCGGCGGCTGAGGCCGAAGCACTGGAGACCGCGCCAACGCATTTTCAGCACGCTGGCATTACCTTCGAGGTCCCTCACCCACTTGACTTCCCGCTTGCCGTCCTGAAGACGGATGACGAGTTTGAGGCGTGCGCCCTGATCGTGGGTGAGGAGCAGTGGGCGGCCTACGAGGCGACTAAGCCAAGCATCCGTGACTTCGGTGTCTTCGCTCAGAAGCTGTCTGAGGCTCAGGGCAGGGACACTGACTCGGGAAACTGATGGCGGTCGTCCGCGTCATTCAGGAGTATCAGGATGAACTAGAAGCTGATTTGCTTGAGTTCTTCCATGTTGACCTTCTGGACCTTTGGCGCGGACGGCTCTCCCTTCGCCGTGTAGGCGTACTGATCGACTCTCTGATGAAAAAGCCTGGCCGCTCCACTCTGCTTGAGGCGATGGACGAGCGAACCAGGTGGGGTGAGTCTGATTACCTCCTCGCCCGTATCTCCGACGCCCTTGAGCTATCCAATTTCCTGTTCTTCAAGGCGAACGCGGAAGACTCAGATGACCTTGAACAGCCTGATCCCATTCCACGGCCCGGACAGCCGGAGCCAGATCCAGAGCCCATAGAGACACAGTTCAGCTCCGCAGAGGACTTGAGCAGCTTCCTGGGGCAAATGAACAGCCTCTAGGGGGTCTCCATGGCCGAAGGACGCGCGCCAATCAAGGTGGGCACGGGGTACATCGAAATCGTGCCCAAGGTCACCGTCGAGGACATGAACCAGCTCCGCTCGAAGGTCAAGGCGGAAATGGAGAAGCTCGGCCTCCAAGCTGGTCGGGACATCGAGGCGGGGGTAGCCCGCGGACTTGCCGGCCTCCCCCGTCAGGCGGCCAAGCAGGCCAAGCAGGCCAAGGCCGCGATTGAGGCTGAGGCCAAGGACACTGCCCAGACTCTGGAACAGCTCGAACGGCACGTCACTCAGCAGTACGGCCAGGAGGCCGCGAAGCGCCTGCGGGAGCTCCGCGAGTTCTACGGGCAGTACGAGCGCTTGACCGAGGGGGCCAGCAATACGACGAGGCAGGCCCTCCGCGAGACCGTGCGCCAGGAGGAGCGGGCCGCGCTCGACCGTATCCAGGCTGAGCGGGACCGTGTTCGTGAAGTCGAGCGCTTGGAGCGGCAGGCAGCCGCTACGGCTCGTCAGGAACTACGACAGCAAGTGGCCGCTCAGCGGGAGGCGACGCGCGAGCGGATTGCTCTCATTCGCTCTGAGGCTCTCGCACAGCGGGAATCTCTTCAGGCCGGAATCACGGCACAGCAGCGACTGATCACGCAGACCCGCGACCGAATGCGGGATCTTCAGCGGCAGATGTCCGCGACCACCACCAGCACGCAGAACTTCTTTGGCCGCACAGAGACTAGCCTGAAGAAGCTCGGCACCAATTTTGAGAACGTCGGAAACTCCATCACGGAGACCGGAAACATTCTGGCTTCAAAGTTCCTGGCTCCGCTGGCGATGGCCGGCGGACTGCTTACCACTGTTGGTGTGAAGTCTGCCGACTCGCTCATTCTCGGGCAGCTTGGTCTGATGGGCTCCAACGTCTCTGCCAAGGACTCTGCCGCAGCACTTGCGAAGATTCGTCAGTACGGTGTCGATACTCCCTTCAGCATCGAAGACATGCAGATGTACATGACTCGGTACATCCGAAGTCTGTACTCCCACGAAGAGGGCTCCCAGTCCAAGGACCCCAAGAAGAAGCAGCAGGCAGGCAAGAAGGCGTCTGAGCGTGCGGCCGACATCGTCCAGATGATCGGTGACAATGCCGCACGAGCGGGAAACCTGGACCCCGCAATGGTGTCTCGCGCCATGTACGCCATTGACATGATTCTCGACCTTGAACGGGTTCCGACTCGAAATCTGAAGCAATTTACGGCCGCGGCCGGTATTCCTGTTCAGGAGCTGGCTCAGCTCATGGGCTATCAGGACAAGATGGTGAAGGGCAAGGACGGGAAGCCCACCAAGCACACGGCAGCCGCCCAGATTCTTGAGCTGATGGCCAACGCTAAGGAAACTGGCGGCCTTCAGGGTCCCGAGATGATTCAGGCCCTGATTGACAACTGGGCCGGCACGGACACTCAGGGTTACGCGAAAAAGGTCACGAGTGCGACCATCACGGGTCGCATTCAGCAGATGAAGGAGGGTGCTCAGCTCGGCTTGGGCAACCTCTTTGCGAAGACTGATCCCGAAACCGGCATGGTGGAGTACACCGGTCTCGGTGAGCGAATCATGGGCAAGAAGGTTACGAAGAAGGATCATTGGGGCCAGGAGAGTACCTCTTTTGAGGGCGGATACCTCAATGAGCTTCAGGACATGGCCAAGGAGTACGGCCCCAAGATCCCCAAGTTCCTGGACCTGTTCTTTGATGCCATTGACTCTTTCACCTCGCAGATTAAGACCGTGGCGAATTTCCTGGACGAACACCCGGAAATCAAGGAAGTCGCGGTCAAAATAACTGAGTTCCTCGTCAAGTGGGGACCGCTGATCATCGCCGTAGGGCTGCTCTCCAAGGTGCTCGGCAAGGTCACCGGGCTTGTCGGTAGGGCCTTCGGCCCCGTGGCAGCTATCGCCCGTGCTGCCGGCAATGGCGCCCAGGGCGCCAACGACGTACGGCATCAGACTCGTGCTCGTCGTGAGGCCCGTCGTGAAGCGCGGGACCGCGGGGAGAGCCGCTCTCAGATTCGCCAGGCCGGACGGGATGCCTACCGGCAGACCCGTACTGACCGTGCCGGCGGAGACACGCGCTCTGTTGGGCGCCGAGTGGTAGACAGCGCTCTTGGTCGTTCAGGCTCCAATGGGAACGAGCGCCAGGAGATGGCGGAGCTTGAGCGCCAGGCCCGCGAGGCTCGTGACGAGACCACCCGTCTCCGTTCTGAACTACGCGAGCTGAACTCTCAGACCCTGCGCGACATCTCCAACGCTCTTGGTGGTGGGAACACCTCCGTACAGGGCTCTGCCTCCCAGGCTCAGAGTTCCGTCAATTCAGTCCAGCAGCAGGCACAGCAGCTCAACCGAACGCCCCTGTCTCAGGTCCGTCAGGAGCTGGACCAAGTGGAGGAGGCCGCGCGCAAGCTCGTGGCCGAACTGGACCAGGCGGCTGGCAAAGTTCGAGGGCTGGACGGAGTCAACCTCAATGCCGTCAAGGCCGAGGTAGACGGCCTCAAGGCCGCTGCTGAGGACGCCGGAGGCAAGGTCACCAGCGTCAATACGCGTGTTGGCAACTTGGACGGTAAGCGGGTCACCAATGTCCGTCAGTCGATGGACGAGCTGACTCAGGCTGCTCGTCAGGCAGCGGATCAGATCGGTGATGGGGCCATGAGTGCCTCTGCCTCAGGACGTACGGCCAACCTCAACAAGCGGAGACTGACCGACGTCATCCAGGAATTCAGGAATCTTCTGAATGCTGCTCACGATGTCTATGAAAAGGTTGGTCAGGGTACCGGTGCCGGCTCGCTGGCGGGCCGAATCGGTCTCCTAAATCAGCGCTCTCTGAGCGATGTTAAGGGGAAGGTCGATGACCTCGCTCGTGCCCTGAAGGACGCCAAGGATGAGGGCGATGGCCTTGATGGGGCTCTTGACCGCATCGGCAAGAAGTCCCCGGGTGGGGGCGGCTCAGGTGGCGGAAAGAAGAAGAACGCTCGTGGTGGTATTGCTCGACAGAGCGATGTCAGCATGGCCGGGGTCATGCCAGGCTATTCCCCATGGGTAGACAACATCCCCGCCATCCTTTCTCCGGGTGAGGCGGTACTTCGCCCCGAGGTCACCAACGCCCTTGGCGAGAGCACCATCAACACATGGAACGCTCTCGCCATCCGAGGAAAGCTTTCCAGGCACGCACGAGGCACTAGCGGCCGTGGCGGAAAGCTCGACCTAGACGCCATCAAGGAACTCATCAGCCTTCAGAACATTGCCCCAGTGGGAACCGCGATGTTGAAGACCATGAAGCTGGACGGCACTTCGGATCGGCTCGGCGGATCGACGCAGCAGGGAATCCTACGGACTGGTGACGGATCGTCCGCGCTTGGCGGAAACGTCGCGGCCGACAACTTCCGCGGAATGTACGACTGGATGACCGAGGACGCTTTTGAGGTTCTCCGAAAAGTGCCGACACTCGTCGGCCAGGCAGCCGGCATCCTTGGCGGCGCCATGGCGCCTGTACAGGCCGAGTACTTCTGGAATGACGTCTGGAAGGGCAGCGGGAACATTGTCTCTCGCGGCAAGAAGTACATGGGTCACATGTTCAGCATGGATACCCTCGGCAAGGTTTGGGACAACCTGTATTCGGGCGTGGGTGAATCGCTCGGCTCGATTTGGGAGGTCGTGACCAACCCAATCGACGCGTTCACTGGCGCCTTTGATGACATCGGAGACATCGTCTCTGGCTCGTACAACAACATCATCGACATGATCGAGACCGTGAAGGAGATCAAGGATTCACCGCTGGGCTATGCCAGTCGGGTCTACGACGAGTTCATAGCCAACGCCGAAGAGGGCATGCCCAACTTGGAAGGTCTCTTCGACTTCAAGAACGGGTCCACGGTTCAGGCATCCATGCCTGACTTCGCTGCTGGCCTTGCCCCGCAGCCAGGTGCCGGCGGAGCCGGTCAGTGGGCCCCCACAGCCCTTCAGGCAATATCCATGCTGGGACTACCCAGTACAGCCCTTCAGACGGTGCTGTACCGCATCGGGATGGAGTCGGGCGGAGACCCGACGATCGTCAACAAGTGGGATAGCAACTGGTTGTCTGGCACGCCAAGTGTTGGGCTTATGCAGGTCATCGGGCCAACGTTCGACGCATACGCGGGACCCTTCCGCGGATCTCAGCCCAAGTTGTATGGGACGTCGATCAACCCGCTGGCAAACATCTATGCGGGCCTGAATTACGCCACCCATCGCTACGGCTCGGGTTGGCAGCGAATGCTTGCCGGAAACACGGGTTACGCAACCGGAACTCTTTCCGCTTCCCCTGGCTTTGCCATGGTCGGGGAGAAGGGCCCTGAGCTCGTCCGCTTCGGTGGAGGAGAGCGGGTCTATAACGACCGAGAAACTGAGGCACTGCTGAACGGGAAGCGCTACGAGATCCACGTTCACGAGGCTCGTAACGAGCCTACCGCTCAAGCCGTCATGCGGGCCCTTCAAACAGCGGAGGCGCTTTACACCAACCTGTAAGGAGGGGGCTCCATGCCAATTCCGATTCTACCGAAGCCGCTGCCGCAGCCCGTAATACCGCCGCGGCCTCTGCCTCGACCCATTGAGTGGGGCCCTACTCACGTCACACTCATCGGAGCCAACGGTGAGGGGGAACGAATCCCCCTCACCGAAGGTATTAGCGACGCTTTGACAAGCATCATCATGCAACCAGGCGCTACAGGGCTGGATATGCCGCCGTTCGGGCTTTTCTCCGATGAGTCTCCAAATCTAGATGGCTCTATCTACCGCTCGGCTCGGGCAGCGGCCCGAGAGATCATGATCCCGGTCTACCTTCGCGGACATGACCGCCAAAGCATAAATCAGCTTAAGCGGCGACTGTTTCAGGCTCTCAACCCCAAGCGGGGCTATTGCTTGATCCGCTTCACTGAGGGGGGCGACCGCGCCCGCCAGATAACCGCCTACTACAAGGGCGGTATGGAGGGATCCGAAAGCGTCGATACAGCAGGCTTCACATGGGCCAAGTACGGGCTGAGCTTCTCGGCAATGGACCCATGGTTTTACCCGGATCGCTCCCAGTCAACTCGATGGGATTTCGGCGCCGGCGATCCACTCCTCAGCACCACCGCAAGCTTCTTCCCCATGCATCTCAGTAGTGGTGTCATGGGGGTTCCCGAGGACAAGATCACAATCAGCAATCCCGGCGATATCGAGGCATGGCCCATCTGGCGCCTCCACGGCCCCATCAAGTCATTTGCCCTTGCCGGCCCCACTGGGGAACTCATCAAGGCATCCCCTCCTGAGGACGGGTCAGACCTGGTTCCCACGGGGCGAGTACTCACCATCGACACCCGCCCCGGGCGTAAGACGGTAAAGGACGACCACGGCACCAACTACTGGGCCACCTTGGACACAAACCCCGAATTCTGGTCGGTGGAGCCAGGCGACACGACGGCAGCCGTATCCGTAGTCGCCGGCACCGATAGAGCCGCAGTAGTCCTGTCCTTCTACCCACGATACGCATCATTCGTCTAGGAGGACTATGGGCTACCGAGTTGAGGTCTTCGACAGAAACTTGAAGAGAGTTGGGGAGATCGACCAGTGGATCAGCCTGGATTTCACCGTGCGCCTAGCGCAGGAGGGGTCTTGGCAGATTCTCATAAAGGACGGCACTCCTCAGTCTGACCTCATCAAGAAGGGTGGAGGAGTCGCCATCTGGCAGGAGGGCGTATCAAAGCCTCTTCTGAGTGGTCAGGTGGATGTCTTCCAGAAGTATTGGACGAAGGTCCAGCACACAGGGCCTGGCTCCCTCTACATCGGCGGTAAGTGCCACAACACCCTTGCTTACCGCAGGCTCGCATTCCCCGACCCTGGCCGCCCAGTTGGCCAGCAGTACCTAGCTCCCCTTCCTGTGAGGCAGTGGCCCAGCTCGGGCACTGCCGGCGGGATGATTTACGAGGAGCTGAACCGGGCCCTTGGTCCCGGTGCTCTTGCCGACCGTCGCATAGCCGGTCTCAGCTTCACCGCATCTGAGCTTGGTACAGGCATGGCGGACTCGCTCCGATTCGATGTGATCGGCAGCAAGCTCGAAGAGTGGTTCAAGGGGCGCAATATCGCGTACCGGTTCATCTACAACGCGAACGCCCAGAGGGTTGACGTGGAGATATTCAAGCCGCGGGACCTCTCTAAGCGAGTCCGGTTCAGCCCCGAGCTAGGAAACCTTCGTGAATACATCTGGACCCTGAACGCACCGAAGGCGACACGCGCCATTGTGGGGGCGGCTGGGGAGAAGCTTGAGCGGTACTACTACCAGCAGACCGATACCGCCTCAGAGGCTGAATGGGGGCGTCAGACGGAGGTCTTTGTAGACCGACGAGACATTCAACTGAAGGTAGATCGCAACACCGGTCAGCCCGTGAAGTCTGAGGATTCAATGACTGCTGCCGACGTAGAGGCCGCTAAGAAGGCGGTGCAAGAGGCGGCCATAGGCACTCTGAACGAGAACCAGAAGTCGGGCAACTTCCAGATCTATCCAATCGACACGGCTGACTGCCTCTTTGGCCGAGACTATTTCGTGGGCGACATCGTCACGGTGGCCGTGGATGGCACCGAGTATTCGGATGTTGTCCGTGAGGTTGCCATTTCGGTGGACGATGGCGGCAAAGCCAAGGACGTTAACCCGAAGATCGGTCAGCAGGGTTCGGGCGAGCCTCTCAACTTGTATAAGACGGTCTACGACATGCAGCGGAAGCTGCGCAAGCTCGAAGCGAGGATGTGACGCATGGCAGAGATTAGCTATCCGTTCAATGCGGATAACGCGGACGGTGGTCGAGCCATTGTGTCTCAGACTCAGTGGCAGAGCATGGCCCACCTGTGGGGCGGAGACCGAGTGGACTACACCCTGACCGCCGCTGCGTACGACTCCAACGACCTTCCGTTCAGCGGACGAGTCGTCAATGGTCGGTCGGTCGAGGTGAAGCCCGGAAAGGCCTGGGTCGGAGGCTTCTACTACCAGCTCACCGCAACCAAGTCGGTTGTCATTGAGGCGAACCCGGGCACCAAGGGCCGGAAGGACCTAGTGGTCATTCGGGCCGACATGGCTCAGTCAGCCGTCAATCTGGCAGTCGTCAAGGGCACTGCCGGCGCTTCCCCGATACCGCCCCAGCCCCGCCGTGTCGTTGGCGGTCTCTGGGAATTGCCCCTATTCGAAGTCGATGTTGCGGCCGCGGATGCGTCCGTAGTCGTCTCCAGCCGAATGTCTTTCAACGTGCCTCCGGCCGTTGCGACGCCATGGAACACACAGGCAACAGCGGCGCTAATGCCTCGCGGCGCAATGGTTTACGACCTGGACGTCAACGGGAGTGGCTCCCAGTATGAAGCCTTCAATTCGCGGGACGGTTACGTCGTAACCCGCGATCTGGGGCCCACTCGCACATACACGCCTGCGGTTGCCAATATTAACCAGCCAGCTATCCGGCAGGGTCGCTGGAGGTACATCGCTCCGAAGACGGTTTGGTTTACCGCCTTCGTGCAGAATCCGGGCGGCTCTGACCTAAAGCTTCATCAGGGCCAGTGGACCATCGGCTTCACACTCCCCACCCCGGCAAACGGCCGCATCGGCCAGGTTTTCACGGGCCACCTATACAACAACAACAACGGCAGCCCGGACATGCCGAACTTCGTACAGCTCCTTGCGAAGCTCAACCAGGGTTCGGACTCATCCACTATTTGGCTTTACCAGCAGTCCAAATGGAGTGCCGGCGACGGCATGGACGGAGTTGACTTCCTTCCCCGCCGCGGAGACATCACGATTTCTGGGGTCTATGAAACAGCCTAACCACGCAGGGAGAGCACATGGCACGAATTCTCTTCGGCGGCACCGCCGCTGATGTTGCTGAAGACACTTCCGGTGTCCGCGTCCCGGGGATCGTAGGAACGCTCTGGGATGGACCCACAGAGGGTGCTGCACGGGTCACTGATCTGCTTCAGCCTGATGGCACGCCCATTACGGTGATCACATCTGATGAGTACGGAATGCTTCCGCCCTTCTTTGGACCTGAGGGCTCCCCTGAACGGCTCTATGTTGATTTCGGTGGAGGCGTCAAGACCGCAATTCTCTCCTCTGACGTGGGAGAGCGGTTTGCCGGCCACCTCTCGGCCCCGGACCCTCACGGGACTCAGGCCGCTGTCTTGAACGAGATCAACGGCCGCGTGGGTGCGCCTGGCGGCCTCGTACCTCTTGGCATTGACGGTTTGGTGCCACCGCAATTCATTCCGGCCTCAGGACCTCCAACGGCAACCGTTGCGGCCTTCCTTGCGATGCCGGCTCCGGCCTACATCGCTCACCGTGGATCGGGCATGGAGTACCCCGAGCACACAATGGCCGCGTACGACGCTGCTCTGACATCAGGCGTTCGCGCTATTGAGGTTTCCGTGAATGTCACAGCTGAGGGCATACCAGTCTGCATTCACGATCAGAACCTCGACAGGACAACTAACGCAACTGGACCCGTATCTGACTGGGTGTATCCGTCGCTGATCAACAGTGTCACGGTTCAGCCGAAACAGATTCTGGGAAATGGGTGGGCCCCTCAGCCCCTCCCCAATCTTCGCGACGTGCTCGACAGGTTCCTAGGGAAGGTCGTCATCTTCCTCGAACCCAAGAGCAACGAAGCTGCACCGATCGTGCAGAGCATCCTTCAAACGTACTACCCAACGGCTAATCAGTCGGTCGTGTGGAAGGCCTACTACAAGTCTCCAACCTTCGCGACTATGAAGGCGCGAGGGTTCACCACGTGGGGCTATGTAGATGACGCTACGACTGACGCGGATCTCACGACATACGGACCCAACATTGGTATGTGGGGAGTCCCTCACACGATGGCTCCCACACGGATTCAGGAGATCGTAAACCGCCCCGACAAGAAGAAGGTGATTTGCTGGGAGGTCCACAGGCGCTCTCAGCGAGACACCCTTGCCGGCCTCGGAGTCTGGGGAATGATGTGCGCTCAGTACAAGTGGGTGTCGTATGCCAAGCAGATCCTGAAGAAGGACAATTGGGTGACTCAGGTCAAGGCGCCTGGCGACATGGGCCGAACTCAGTACGTTGGCACGCGTGACCTGAAGTACGACGGAACCGGCTGGGCTTTCATGGACGTTGCCGGCGACGCCGTGCTTATCGGGTCCTGCTCCCTGCCGGAATTTCCGACCAACGGCTACCGCATCACTTTTGAAATGAAGTTTGATGGCACCGTTCCCACCAACGAGCACGCGGGCATTGCCTTCGGCAAGGCGGATGACAGCACCTATCAGTTCGGCGCCTCCAATCCTGCCGGTGGATATCACATGGCCTTCCGCGGAAACGGCGACATGCAGATATTCAGTCACACTGCGGGGGTTACGAACGGAACCCAGCTTGCAACCGCTGCCACTGCCGCGCCTGTTGCAGGGCAGGTGATGTCATTCCAAGTTGATGTAACTCCTGCGAGCGTCAAGATTACTCGTACTGACGTAACGCCGAACATTACGGTCACGAGCACTAACGCAACTTACCGGGGTGGGTATCTCCACTTGACTGGCGGATCTGTTAGCAGCCTGGCTAACCGCCCTCGCTGGAGGAAGCTCACCGTGAACGCCCTGTAGGGCTCGCAGACCGACATAGGCAGCCTAGGCGGCCCCCAACTCTGGGTGGCCGCCTTTGTGTTGCCCTGAGCCCCTTAGAGGCCCCATGACCCCAACTCAGATCCTCACTGCCGGCGGAACGCTGGCGTCCCTCGTCGCGGCCGTGGTGGTCGTTCTCGCAGCCGCTCGGACTAGCTCCGCAAAGGTCTGGCGCGAGGAAGCAGAAGCTCAGAAGTCCCGAGCGGACCGCCTTGAAAGTTCCCTCAAGGAGATCAACGAGCGCCTCGCCCGAATTGAAGCCGAGAACAAGCGGCTCATCTCCCTACTCACCTCTCTCGACCCTAACCGCCTTGCCGTACTCCGGCTAGCGACCAACCCCCAGGAGGACTAACTATGTCTACTCCCATGACTGCCGACCAGTTCGTAAAGGCTCTCGTAGCCGAAGGGCTGAACGTCAAGGAATACAAGGACTGGCGGAACCATAACCGCAACCACAAGGGCGCGTGGGGCCCGGTTCACGGTGTGGTAATCCACCACACCGCAGGTACCAACTCTCTCGATCTCTGCTACGACGGGACCAGCGAGCTTCCGGGACCGCTGTGTCAGACCTACCTGCACAAGAACGGCACGGCCTACATGGTTGGAAACGGCCGTGCGAACCACGCAGGTACTTTTGCGCAGAACGCGGTGACCGCTGCGGTCAACGAGTCCCCAACTCACCCACGCCCAGACGCGAGCGAGCCTGTAGACGGCAACGTTCAGTTCTACGGGATCGAGATTGAAAACCTGGGCAACGGTAAGGACCCGTTCCCCGACGTTCAGTACCAGGCTGCGGTTCTGTGGGCGGCTGCAATCTGCCGCTTCCACGGTTGGACCGCCAACTCTGTGATCGGCCACGGCGAGGGAACCCGCCGGAAGGTTGACCCCGCTTTCGACATGAACGAATTCCGTCGAAACGTGGCTGCTCAGCTTGGGCAGTCGCCAAAGCCCGAGCCAAAGCCCGAGCCGCCGGCAACGCGGCCTGACGTCCCCGCGTTCCCGGGGACGTATTACTTCCGCCCGGGAGCCAAGAACCAGTTCGTCACGCAGCTCGGCCGTCAGCTCGTGAAGAAGGGCTACGGGCGGTACTACAAGGTCGGGCCTGGCCCGCAGTGGACTGCCGTAGACCGAGCGGCAGTTCGTGCCTTCCAGGAAGCCCAGGGCTGGTCTGGCGCGGGAGCCGATGGCTACCCGGGCCCGCAGACCTGGAAGCGCCTTTTCTCCTAACCCCCTCTTTGTTACCTCACATGGGATGTGATGCATCATCAGTAATTTCGTATCGACTCATGCCGTCCGCATCTACGCCGTCCTGGTCGCTGTTGCGGCCCTGCTCAAGGTCTACGTTCCGGCTCTCCCTGACGGCCCTTGGCTGGCCGTCGCTGCGGCCGTCCTGGGCCTGGGCCTCGGTGAGGCCGTTCAGCGGCACGAGGACACCAAGACCGTGAAGGCTCTCTACGAGGACAGCCCCTTTGCCTCGGAACTTCAGGGCAAGTCGGCTGAGTAGCCGGCACGCCCTCCGGGCGGCCACTTCTACCTAGAGCTGACGACAACGCAAAAAAATTGCCCCCTCCCATGTATGGGAGGGAGCAATTTCTGCTTTTACTGACCAGACCGTATGTTATAGACGTACCGCCCAAAGGCGGTCACATTGCCGTCAAAGTCGAGGATCTCCAGGTTCCGGAAGCGAGCCTCCGTCATTCCAAGCTTGGGCAGCCTGCCGCTAGCCGTTGGCAGCTCTCCCAGGTACTGGCCCAAGAGCTTGACGTTGCCTTCCCTCAGGGCCCCAATTCTCTCGGTCAAGGTCCACTGCTCAACCTTGAGCGTTCGCTCACACCCATTTGCGGTGCGCTGCGGCCAACTTGCCTGCGCGTACTCGGGAACGGCTATGGGTTCGTAGTGGCGTCGCGCTTCGGCTTCGGGGTCTCCCCCTCCCTTATGTCCAGGACGCTTAGCGGTCGAGGCGAGGGCTCGCCGGCCAGCAGCAAGGTACGGGCCGAGCAGCTCCCTCAGCTCCTGGTCGTGCTCCCCGGTCAGATCGATCTCGTACTCCACCCCGTCCAGCGAGAAGCGGACCGGGCCAATCTCGCCCGGCTCGAAGGACTCCGTTCCGTCCAGGTCGTCAATCATGATGTGGCGCGTGATGGTGGCCATGTCTCTCCCAGGGCATGACAAAGGCCCCGCCGGTGTGACGGGGCCTCCGCTGAAGTGCTGTCGTGTCAGGTCTTGTTGTAGGAACGCTGGTCGATCGGGTTGGGTTTGTTCAAGCAGGCCCGGCAGTAGCCCAGCCCCGCCCCCTCGCCCGCCGGTACTCCGCGCTTGCGGCACAGAGTGTTCACAGCGGGCCCGTCGCCGATCAGGCGGGCTGCGTGCTGGACACGTCCTCCGGGCAAGGCGACAAGTAGGGGGTACTGCGGTTCACTCACGTTTCCCCCGCACTGCCGTTGCTCTGCGCTTCCACCATGGCGTCATAGGAGTCGTACAGCTCCGGCCAGTTCAGTCCAGGACTCAGAGCGCTGGCCGGCAACCGGCCGAGGGCCACGTCCAGGCGAACGCTGATGTTCTCGTGGGCTGCTACTGCGAGCCACCCAGCGCAAGCCAGGTCATCCCCAGTACCGGGGTCTCCCTTGTGGCAGCCAAACATCTCCTGCTGCCCTGCGGCGGCCTTGATCATGGCACCGTGATCACCCACACTGGGCTGCTCACTGGTCTGGCGCATCTCTTCAAACCGCCTCATGGAGAAGCGCCCAACCGGGGCATCCACCCGCCAGGGGCACTCATTGCAGGGCGCCTTGCGGTGTGCAACTTCTTCGCCCACCTTGATTACCGTTTCCCTCGTCAAACCGTCGGTCATGTCTTCGGACTCCTGATGCTCAGGATCGAGGAAGGGGGCCCCAATGTCCCGGGGCCCCCTCGCGTCGCTTCTTGGGCTTGATCAGGCGTGCGCTGCCGAGTACGCCTCACGGACAGGGCCAGGTACTCGACCACGGTCGTTAACGTCGAAGCCGTTTTCCTTGGCCCAAGCGCGGATCACCGCCGTGTCCGTACCGTCCTGCGACTTGGCGGAAGCCTTCCCGCGGCTGCCGGCGGAGCTCACGCGGGCGGCGCCAATGCGACGGCCACCCTTGGTGTACGGCGCCAGGAGTCCACGCAGCTTCTCCGCCTTGTCGGAGGAGAGGTCGATCTCAAACGTCTTGCCGTCCAGCCCGAACGTCATCGTTTCGTCGGCTTCCCCGCCGTCGATGTCGTCTACGAGGATAACCTGAACCTTCTGAGCCATGTTTGCTGTACCTCTGATGAGTAGGGTTTTCATTGACGGGCTGGTGTCCGACATCCCTTCGGCACCAGCCTTGTTCGCTGAGGCTGTCACATTTAGTTGAACGCCTCAAGCGCTTTCAGCCATGCCACTTGCCATCGGACCACTTCCGACAGAGAGGCGTATAGCGTCCTTGGACTACCCGACCTGCACCCAGCCGCCTCAGGGGCAGGGAAGAAGGCGAGGGAGGCGCAAGCACCCCCTGCTTCTCGGCTTTAGTCATGGGGCCCCGCGACTTCAGTAATGGGCGTGAACTTGCCCGGACTCAGGTACCCGACGAGTTCACGGGTGTGTGCGTGATAGACGGGGTTACCGTACTGGGGGCCGCTGACACCCGCGCCTCCGCCCTTCTCCCCGTGCTCCTCGGGCTCCTGGCCCTCCTCGTCAGGCTCCAGCTCACTCAAGGAGGCTCGCCCTTCCTCGGCCTCACGCAGCGCTCCCGCAGTCGTCCATGTTCCCCCGTTCTCCTCATAGATGGGGTTCAACTTCGCAAGTGCCGCAGCAATCGCCATGTTGTCCCCTGCATCCTTGCCTTCAGCGAGGCCGTCAAGCGTGTCCAGGAGCCATCCCACCGTGCTCAGGGACACCTCGCCAGAGGCGCCCTTCTTCGTGTGCTTCAGGGCATCCATCTCAGCCTTGATCTCGGGGCACTCATCCCCCTGCATCACGCCCGTTCCATCGAGCAGTTCCATGACCTTGGCGGTCAAGACGATCTTGTGCACGTGCTTTCTCCCTCGTCTGTCGAGCGCCTACACGCTCAGGATCGGGTGCCGCTGTCTTCGTGGTGAGGGTTCTCAGCTAATCCAGCCTGGGCTACAGGTACGCGGTTTCCTCACCAGTGAACTGAGTTGAGGCGGGATCCCAGTCACTCGATAGGGGGGGCCTGTTGACCCGGTTCCTTCTTCACCGCCCTGGCTCGTGCCGGCGGAGGGCGAACCGCGGTGGTCTTCTTCGCGGGTGCCGCTGCCTTCTTAGCAGGGACCCGCTTCCGCGCGGGCGGCTTCACCGGGATCGGCTCGGGCTGCGGTTCGACCTCTGGCGGGGAATCTACGAGCCGGAAGATCGTCGGGTTCTGTCCGGGGCGCCTCTGTGCAACCTGGGTCACCTCCACATCCGGCATGTCCTCGGCAATGCTGAAGATCTGATCCGCCGTATACCGAGAGGACAGCGCGCGATAGAGCTGCGTACTGGTCATCTCCCCGCCGTACATCCGGAGCTTCTCACGAATCTTCACGTCCAACGGCAGAACCGTCCTCGCCTTCTGCACGTTGGTCTGCGAGATCAGTTGCTTGATCGACGCGATAGAGAACTCAACGAAAGCCTGTGCCGCATCAAGGGCCTTGACGTTGATTACGGTCTTTCGTTCCGCAGCCGTGAGGATGCAGGCAACGCGCATGACCTGCTCTTCGGCTCGCTCAAAGAAGCACGAGACATCGTCTGGCAGTTCCTCCATCTCGTCTTCATACGATGCTCTCATGTCGTCGTACCGCTCTGCGGCAGCGTCATTCAGGGTCATCTCGCGGACTTGCTTCCGCGCCCACTCGTAAGCCAACCTCAGAGACGCGCTTACCTGTATCTCGCTCAAAGGGTTTCGCTTGTGTTTGGCCGTCCGCAGAAGCTTGGACCGCTTAACCGAGACGGTGAGAATACGGTTAAACGAACCTCCCTGGGCTTCCGTCAGGCTCACGTACTTGGCCCAGGCAGCAGGCTGAATATGCCCGTGAAACCCGAGGGCGGGCGTTTCTACCGTCACCTCGACACGCTTGCCGTCCTTCTTCGTGACGTTCGAAACACGTCCACCATCCCACGATGTCCTGAGAACTCCGGCGTACTTCGGGCACCGGTTCGTGAGCTGGAGAGTGGTGGACCACTCTTCATCGAGAATGAGCGTACGCCCGTCCAACCCCCCTTCCGAAGTCATGGAGTCGTGTTCGTTCTCCGCCATGACTTGCACAAGCGAGGGGCCCGAGGAGATACCTCCCTCTCTGCGGAGGGAGAGGAAGTCTCCGATAGCGTCTCCCACGATCACTTGCGCAGTTGAGAGTGCGTATCCCTTGCGTCCGACACGCGACGGGCCGGCAAGCGCGGTCCACACGACCGAGGGGCGCCCGTTGGGCTGCAAGATGTTGCCGTTCAGTGCCGCCGAGTACAGGGCCAGTACGGCAGCGTGAACGCCTATCGGGTCCGCCTCCGTATAGGGCATGGCAGCTTTGACGGCCGCGCCTATGGGACCATAAGCCATCGACTTGTAGCGGGCCTCTTCGTCCATTTCCTTCCTCTCTTCAGTTGGATTGGTACGCCACACCAGAGGGTGAGCGTCCATGGATGGGGACGGACCATCCCTTTCCGGCCCTCACCAAAGAGGCTCAGCTCTCTACTCGCCCAAAATCAGGTCCATCAGTTCCGTCATGGCGACTTCCGCACTAGTTGCGGAATCCCTGAACATCGCAGCACAGTGCTTGAGGCCGAAGTTCGTCATCATGGAAGTGTCCTGATGCTCCTTCACCGCAGGGTCAGCTTGTCCAGCCTCATAGTCCTTCTGCGCTACGTCAGCCGCTTCGTTCATCCGCCGGACGTAAACCTCAAGGGCGGTACGTAGGATGGTTTCCCTCCTTCGCAGGAATTCGTCTGACTTGGCCAGCCTCTTTGCGATATCGGCAGCCATGTATACGGTCACTTGTTGCCCCTTCCGTTCTGCTTCCTGAGTTCGAGCTGAAAGGCACGTGCAGCTTCGCGTACGAGAGCGCGAGCCGCAGAAAGCGGTACGGCGTAAGAGTTCGCCGCAACACCCAGGGACTCACACAGAGACCCGTAGGCCGCCATGCGCTCACAAGCAGTTGCCTGAGCGGCAGCCTTCCGGCCGCCCTCCCTGGCAGTTCTCGCGTCCAGGATTAGGGCTCTCATCGCGCTCACGCGGTGGCCCGCTCTACCGACCACCAGGCCAACTCGTTGCCCTGAATCGCCCAGACGTCGTTTCGGTCAACGACCCAACCGCCCTGCCACTTATGGGTAGTCAGGAAGCTTCGAGGCACAAAATTTTCCTCCCAAACCTCTTCGAGGTTTATGACTGTTCCCTGCCAGTGGTAAACAGTGCGGTCTCTGCGGACAGAGACGTGGGGGGCACCTTCAATCAGCACTCGCATACCCCACTCGCACACGATGTCTCCGGATCGAAGCCCTGAGCTGTCCACCAAAAGCCTGACTATTGAGGTACTCACTTGCCCCCCTTGGGTTCATCGGACTTCTTCGCGAGCTTCTCCGGCACCCACTGAAATCCGATGTTTTTCACGTACTCACCCGCGAGCGAAACAGGGTCAACGACCCAATCCGCCGTAATGACCTTGAACGGACCAAGAATCTGGGCCGCAAGGACATCCAGGAACGTGTCCCCCACGGTGCCGGCGGGCATCGGCTCCGCCCGGATTCCCCCGTACGTGCCGTGCTCCCTCAGGTCCGCCGCAGTTCGCACGGTGACCTCTACCCGAGAAACCCTGGGCGTCCAGTGGATATCAACGCGGTAGGCAAAACCATCAGTCTCACCGACTGCCATGTGCGTGTGTTCCATTCGCTTCCTCTCGTGAGTAGACCGAGCAAGGGATACGGGGATCATCCCTTTCCCCGTATCCCAAGCTCAGACGGCTAGCGAGCGTTCTTCAGCGCCTCAACGGCGGCCGTCTGAAGATCCTTGGACAGGCAGCCCTTGTGTCGCCTGGCACGGCGCATGGTCGGGTAGCCAGGGGTCATTGCTGAACCCCCGGCCCCCTCAGAACCGGGCGTGCGGCTTTCACCGCACCCGGCTCAAGCACGTCCTGTGGGCTGCTCTGCGCCTTGCCCTCAAGGGCATGGCGCTGGTGGTGGCACTGCGTGTGCAGGAGCACCAGGTTCTTGTAGTCGTTGGTCCCGCCGTGCACCCGATGGATCTTGTGGTGCACGTTCAGGGCCTTTCGGCGCGCGTCGAACCAGGCGATCCAGTCGTGGACGTTGTCCGGTTCGAACTCTGCGCCTTCTACAAGATCCAGACCGCATTCCGGGCAGAGACCCTTCTGCTTCGCTGCCAGAGACTGGAGAAACTTGCTCTCCGTCTCCAACTTGCTCCGCTTGCTGGCCCTGTCCTTCCAGTACTGCGTCAGCGCCGGGTCATCCTTCGAATGTGAATCCATGACCGGGACGTGACGGACGATCTTCGTGTGGGTTGCCGGAGTGATGTACCCCGCGTCGTCCCCGAAGATCCAGCGGTTCTTACTTCCCTTGATCCGCTGTTTCCAGTAGTGGTTGGCGATCCAGACCCTTCCCTTCCTCCTGTGGTTCCTGTTCGCCCACTGCCATAGCTGGTTGAACAGAAGCCAGTCGAGGTGTTTGAAGGCATCCTTTGAACTCCACGGCCGGTAGTACGCGGTCCATCCCCGGATGAACGAGTTCACGTGGCCAATCAGACGCTTGGTTTCGTGTCCCCGGTTCTCCCGGATGATTTCCCTGATACGTGCCGCAGCTTTCTTCATGGCGTCCTTGCTCGGCCTGATGAGAGTTACGCCGTTGCTGTACCGGCGGACGTTGCCCCCCAGGAAGTCAAAGCCTTCGGTGAGGTGGACGACTCGCGTCTTTTCCTCGTTGAAGGCCACCCCCCTCGGTTTGAACCATTCCGCCAGCCGTCGCTTTGACTCATACGCCTGCTCCTCCGTGTGACACATGACCACGAAGTCGTCCGCGTATCTCACCAGTGCGGGAGAGTCTTCCTTGACTGCCCTGTGGGCACCCTTCTTGCGGTAGACCACACCCGCTGCCTTTTCCATCCCGTGGAGGGCAATGTTCAGGAGAAGAGGACTGATGACGCCACCCTGCGGAGTTCCCTCCGTGGTGGGCGCGAACTTCCCCTTGTCCATTACCCCCGCCTTCAGCCATCCCAGGATCATTTCCCTTCCGGGGAACTTTCCGAGGGACGTCATCAGGTGCTGGTGGCTGATGCCGTCGAACGCCGCCGAAAGGTCGGCGTCCAGCACCCACACCCTGTGGGCCTGCTTCTTGCCAGCGATCTGGTAGATCGCTGCCATCGCGTCGTGGCAGCCCCGTCCGGGGCGGAAGCCGTAGCTCCTCGCCTCGAAGCGGGCCTCCCACTCGGGCTCCAAGGCGTTCTTGACCCTGGCCTGCTGTACCCGGTCACGGATGACCGGGATGCCCAGCGGCCTGGTCTTGCCGTTGGCCTTCGGGATGTAAACACGCTTTACCGGTGACGACTTCACGTTCTTCTCCGCGATCAGATGCCTCGCGAGGAGGCCCCTTTCCTGCGGAGTGAGCGCTGTGTCGCCATCCACGCCGGCCGTCTTTCGCCCCCGGCTCACCTGCGTTACCCGCCGGACACTCAGCAGAGTGTTCGCCGTCGAGCGCAACATGAGCTTCTGGAGGTTCCTGACCTTCGGCATGTCGTATTCCTGAGCAGCCTTGAAGATCCTCTGCCTAAGCCTTCTTACGTCCGCATCCACCCGGTTCCAGTCAATGCTGTGCCAGGTTTCGGCGTCGTCGCCGGTTTCGTTCCAGAAGGACTTCCGTCCCGCGTTCTCGTCCATCTGTCCTCCCTGTCTAACGTGCACCGTCGTTATGTCGGCGTTGGTTTGCTGGTTCTTCAAGGACGAACCTGGTCCGCGTGGGCCCCCTTTCGGGTCCGGCCATGAGGCCGGTATCCACCAGGTTATAGCTGGAGGGTGGAGACCCTTTGTCCAGCCTTTCCCCTGAGCTTTCGCCCCAGTGGCATTCGCTTCTCGGACCATCCTGCGCCCGCAGAGGTTCTGTGCCTTTGTTGCCTCCGGCCTACCCCCATTTCTGGGGGACCTCTACGGGGTTGTCTAGTTCCACACAATCAAGTTGCGTTCGGGGTGGGTGCCGTCTCTATCCCGGGAGCCACGGTGACCTATCCGCGCCTTCACAGCCAGCTTGGCGGATCGTGTAAGGGAATCTCACCCTCTGCTCCTTTTCCGCCCGGCTACAACCCACTAGGGCGGTTCGTTCTTTACGAGACCTCAATGACGATTCACTTACGTTCACCCGTCCGAACTTCCACCGGACCCGTACCGTCGCAGTGGACGCTTCGGCCTTCGGTCACGAACTCAGGCTTCACACGAAAGGATTACTCCCGACGCATGCTGAGCGGTGGACGGTCCGTTGGTCACAGGACCGGCCCGCCCTTATCTCCTTCCGGGCAGGCCCTTGATTGTGCGACTTCTAGCCGCACTGGCTGAAGAACATGACCCCCTCCCAGTTCTTGCCGTCCTCTCCGCAACCGAAGAGGCAACGCACCTGCCAGTGCGTGTCACTACCCGGGTAGGGCGCAAGTGGTTCCCATCCCAGCTCATAGATTCGCGACAGCGCTTTTCTGGCAGCGTCAATGTTGCGCTTGCTCGCCCCCGTCTTCAGCACGGGGTCAAGGTCCGGAGTTTCCGGGGTCTCTTCAGTCATTTCACGCCTCCACAATACTCATGGCGAAACGGTCCCAACGGTGCCTGTTTCCGCTGACGTCACGGATGATTACGACATCGGGCGCTGCGGGAAACCCCACGGTTTCCACGCGCCCCCTGCATCCCTCGTAGCGGGAACCGAATGCGGTACCCCATACAGCTCCGAAGTTCCGGATCTCTCCAGAATCGCGGAGCATTTCCAGTTCCCTACGTTCCACAGGTAGAGCCTTTCGATAGGTGCCGGGCAAAGGACACGGAGACGACATCCCTATGTCTCCGCGCCCCAAGCTCACCGCCTAGCGGTTAACGTTGCGGCTTGTACTCCGACACCTTGAGTCCGTCGATGACTGCCAGCCCAACCTTGCCCACAAAGCGCGATTGCGGGTCATCCCCTGTTGCCGCACCGGTACTCATGAGGAACTCAGTGGAAATAGCGTTCCAGGAGTCCCCCTTCCGTCGCGCAAGGAACGCTTGCGGAGCGATAACCTTGACAGCGGTTTCGCGAAGCTCGAATGCGGCCTCGAAGGAAAGGGCACCTGATGCTTCGTACTTTTCAGTCACGATGCGAGCATGCCTGCGCGCCGTGCTGAGATCGAATACCGCTGTTGCCCCGCACTCGGCGCACGTGATCTCTTCCACGGAAGAGTCAGCGCACGGCTTAGCCTCAATCACGAGCAAGCTACACGCGGTCTTGTGTCCGGACCACGTAGCGTGAATCTCTCCTGGAGTGGTCGCACTCCAACAGGTCTGAAGGTGGTCCAGGTGGCCATACCTGAAATCGCCAGTGTTCAAAGGGAATCCCTTCATCGTGCCTCTTGAGTAGGTCTCTAGAAGCCCGATACCGGGGGCAGGGCGTCACTGACCACAGTCACGTGGCTGCACTTCCCTGCCCCCGATATTGAGTCGCTAGCTACTCGACTTACGCGCCCCAGTGGGCTTCTGCACCATCGCCCTTGCATGCGGCACACTCACATACGTGCACCTGATGCAACTCGTTCGGGTAGAAGACAGCCGTTTCCGCCCAAGGGGTGTTGCCGCTTTCCCAGGTGAACCGAAGTTTCACCATGTCCTCCCCAAACGTCTCAATGACTTGGGCTTCGAAGACGAACGGCGAGCGCACCGACTTGAGACCACTTCTGCTACTAGGTGCGTGGTAAAAAGGCCGAACCAGAACCAGCCGACCGACCAGCGAAGACGGTGTCTGTTCCTTGTGCGTGATCGGCTCCCCGATCGGCCGAGTTTCGCTGTTTCCCCACGCGTCGCGACTTACGTACGTCTGCATTTCCTGTCTCCTTGTCTCCGCCCGTAGGCGGACATGAAAGAGGCACGGAGACCCATCCCTAGACCCCGTGCCCAACGAACCTGATTCCGCGGTGCCGGCGGAGGCAGACCCCTCCCTTGGCTAGTTGTGTATCCTCCCGTCGTCCCCCACGTAGAGCGCGAACTCTCCGCAGGCACGAGAAGCAACGTCGAGAATGGTTGCCGCAGGATCGGACCAGTCCCCATCCCAGAAACCGGCCCCATGCCCGTTCCGGGTCATCCAGAAGTCATGTCCCGCGTCGGACTCGCGCCCCTCGAAAAGCGAGGCAGCGGCGTATCGGAATGACGCGCAGTCATTCAGCATTCGCGCCTTTGTGAGGTCGCTCAGATCATCCAGGGTGGGCGGGGTGTCCCGCGTCCACTCCTCACTGTTGTGCACGTCTGCCAGCGCACTTGAGATGTACTGCTCAGCAAACAGGCTAAGTTCCACTGACACGCCTTTCGTCCCTACTGTCGGACGCAGTAGACAGAGGGGCACACGGAATCATCCCTAATCCGTGTGCCCGTACTGACGACTACGGCTTGACGCAGATGTTTCCTGCCCCGTCCTCCCAGACGTCCGGGTTATCCGGCGTCGGGGCACACAGGGCGGTCTGGAAACCGTCGTTGAATGTTTCGACTGCATCGACCTGCGGCCGTATGGCCATACCGACTGCCAGACCCAGAACACAACCCAGGGTCACGAATCCCGCCAAGGTCTTCACTGATTCCTCTTTCCGTGCTGCAACTTGCCGTACTTGTTGATCCAGTCGATGACCTTGACCTCCCGAGTGCCGGAACTACTCAGGGGCCGCCAGCACGTGAAACACAGAGCCTCACGCCTGCCGCTTTCGAAGAACTCCACGAGTTGCCCGGGGTGGTTACACCCGCACCGGTCACAACGCTTGTATTCCGTCAGCACTGCACCACCCGAAAGCCACCACGGGCCCCCCGCTCAATGAGCTTGGACGGATAATCGAAGGGGCACCCCGCATCCTTGAAATCCTGGGCATCTGCCCAGTCTTCAGGGGTATAGGGGTAGAGGGACGCGGACGCTTCAGCGGAAGTACCCGCCCCCACGTATTCCTTCAGCGCTTCTTTCGCTTTCCGCCCGTTCTCAGCAGTGATCAGCCCAAACTCACTGCTGAACTCCTCACCCCGGTACATGTAGACAATCCAGCGCGGCCCCGCCTGCTGGCACACCTTGCAGGTGATCTGAATTTCCGCCCCGGACTGCCAGTGCTGAACACCCGACGTAGGGCGGTTGCACATCGTGCGGTTGTCTGAGCGGTCATAGCGAAACTCGCCACGAATGGCGTGCAGAGTCTGACTATCCCCCACTGTTGCAACCATCTGAGCTGTCTTAGGCACGCTGGTCCCCCCGGTATATGTCGCCCTCCACATAGGTGATGGCAGAGCCGTCCGGGGCACGCATGGCGAAGTAGTAATCCGCCTCCACCCAAATGGTGGTCCATCCAGCGGTGTGCAGTGCGCCCCACACGCTTTCGTCCCCGCCCGATCCGGCGAAGAACGCGTCTCCGACGCAGTCATCAGCCCTCATGGTTCGGATCACGTCATCGGCGGTACGAGCCGATTCGAGCTCCTTCAACTGGGCTTCGATGAACTTCCAGAATCCGTCAAGCACGCTTACTTCCCTTCCTACTCCACTACGTCTCTCGCAATGGGTGAGAGGGTGCACGGAAAGCCATCCCTAACCGCCGTGCACCCGACTCCCCTACGAAAGGGCTATGCGTCCCACGTCCGGTACTCAGACCGATGGACGTAGATCACTCGGCGGTGTCTGCCGTCCGCGTGAAACTGGTCTATGCGAGTACAGACGACTCCATAGAGCACCTCGTATGTCACTCTCGCTCCTCTCATTTTGGGCAGAGCTGTGCCGTTGCCGGCCGAGCTACCCAACCGGGCTAACTCGAATGTTGTGCCCGTTCACCAGGGCGTATCCCGTGCGGAAGATGTCCACCTTTGCGCGGCGACACATGCCGACATGCGCGATACTCCGAGTGAACCCCTCTACAGAGCGGATCATGTTTCCCCACGACCGCACTTCATAGGTGAAGGGGCCGTCAGAGTCCGTGATGGTGACACTGAAAACCCCGTGGTTCAGGTTCTCTCTCTGGAATGAGAACGTGTTGAGCGGAATCAACCCGCGTTCACGTCGCCCGTTGTTCATAAACTCAGCCGCTACTGCCATGACTACCCCTTAAAGGTGTCTGGTCGGCCCCTCAGGGCCCTTGTAAGTGCCTTACCGACACTCCCCCCGACTCACTCACTCGGAGACGCTTAGAGACGCACGCAGTAGGTCTGTTGAGTATCAGTCAGCTAACCCCTGGCACGCTTGCCACATCAGTTGAGTGTGTGAGCCGTAGGCAATCGCAGTTGTGCACTGTGCATGGACCGTCGATGCACTGTCATTGGCCGTAGGTCCCCGCCAATTCAGGACCTCCTATGCGGACTCAGTGCTAACGGCAGCACTTAGCGAGACACGCACACTCAGAGGAAAGGTGCTTGCGTGATCATTGATCTGAGGCATCACTCTGTTGAGTTCTCAAGGAGCTACGCAGTCAGCCCTAGAAAGGCCCTGTACGCAGAGGGATAGGAAACGGTGCGTCGGTTGCAGCTAAAGCCGCCCTAGGCGCCATCAGGGCCGTTTCCGGGCCCGGTGAGTAAGAGACTCACCCGCACTCATTAGGTGGGGACCGTGCGCTCATCTCGCTTACCTCCTTTCCTGTCCGCCCCGTTCGGTCGGGGCGGTTGGTGACAGGGAGGACACTGCCCTGATTCATCGCAGGAGGCAAGTAACTCTCGAAGGGTGATTCAGGAAGCGCACGCGCGCACATTGGGCACCACTAAACCGCAGGTCAGAAGGGGTGCGCTCGCCGCCGGCAATAGCGGCATTGCGGACATAAAGGCACTATCGCAGGAGGCAACTTCTTTGCATTCCCTTTACCTATGCCTATGACATACCGGTACATAGGGAATGCCTGACCATGCGTCAGAGTCAGTAGCGTTGGGACCAATGGTGCTTACAGAGGGGGCGTTTTCAGCGTCTGACTGGCCGTATTGACGGGTAGTCAGGTAAGCCTGATAGGTGGTCAAATGACAACGAATATCACTTGACGCCGAGTCACCTTACTGGGCAGTAGCTGACGGCCAATTACTTGCTCCTATTGATGCACCAATTAGGTGATGCATCATTATCATTCACAAGCGCACAAGTAATTATTGTTACCGCACCCCATGTGATGCATATATACGGGGGTAATATAACGAGAATGCTGACATGAGGACCGCAGGGGCACCTTCCTGCCATCGTGTACGGGTTTGACATCTTTCACAAAGTCACAAGCCGTGCCCCTCGGGGGCTCTCACGACAGCCGGCACAGGGCGCCGCGGCCTCCTACAGGCCGCCCAGGAGGACCCGAGGGCGTCTAATGTTGCCTCACTTGGGTGCGGTAACAACATTATTGGTGGCCTCGCTCACACTGGCGTCCTGAATGCCCGAATAGGACACGTACGTTATATATGCCGGGGTTTCTATACCCCGGCGCTGAAGACTGTTCTGAGGTACAGGTAAGCCCCACCTGGCCTAAACCGGGGTGGGGCCATACTGGTTCTTGCTCAGCTTGTAGGCAGGGATCGGTAGGCCGCCCAGCTACGGGCGGCATCGAGCATTTCAGTCATCCATGCCTCAGGCTCATTGGCCGTAATCTCTGTCCAAACGCTGACAGTGGCGTCCGCGAAGGCCGCCAAGGCATTTCCGGGTACCTCACGGAATGCAGGCACATCGTTGCCCCATTCTTCAGCTTCCTCCGGAGTATGCCCAGCCTTGATGATCCAGACAATCCACAAAGCCGTGTCGATCCACGCGGCACCCGTAGCTGCCCACGCCCAATCCACGATCCGAACGTTGCCCACCTGGTCCACGAGGACATTCGTCGGGAACCAGTCCGTGTGAAGAAGGGTCTCCCCCTCAAACAGGTCTGCCCTCGTTGTGTGGTGCTGCATCCGATCCGCCATGCTCCGCAGCCCAAGGGCCGGAGCCTTGACCTGTGACAGGCGCTTCAACAGCTCTACAATCCGCGGCAGGTCTGACGACCCGGGAGAGTAGTCAGCGTGGCGTCCAGCAACGTCCTCGAAGGCGTTGAGGTCCCAGCCGGCGCCCTCAAGCCGCCACAACAAGGCGGGGGCAATGCCTTCAACGTAGGGGGCAATCTCGGCCTCTCGCCGCTGAGTCCACAACCGGCGGTGATCAAGGCGGAGGCCCTTTACGAAGGCCGTGCCAGCGTTGCTGTGAATGTGGGCGGCGATCTCGCTGTTGAGTCCGCCCCCGGCATTCTCGTACTTCTTGATGGTCCCAGTCTGCCCAGCGATGAGGGCCAGAACGTCAGCAGGGATCACTTTCAGGCGATCGGTCGTCATAGCCAGACACTCTCAAACGGAGCGGGGCCCCGGCGAGAACTACGCCGGGGCCCCGAGCGGGTGATCTAGGTGTACGGGTTGTCGTCGTTGCAGGCCGGGGCCATCGAGGCCGTGTAGTCCTGGACGTTTTCGATGATCACCAGCTCCTCCACGTCCTTCGGCGGGTCGATCAGCCGCGTGGGCGAGAGTGCGAGGGTAACGGTCATTGAACTCACTCCTTCTATCCGTGTTGGCAGTAGTTCTTCAGTGGAGCCTTCGCCTCCTGCATGAGCTTGGCCATGGGCCTACACACCCGGCACGAGCCGGAGAGCTGGCAGCCAGAGCATCCGCCGGTGCGAAGCATTAGGGAATCGGCAATGCCGCCGAGTTGGGCTAGGGCACCCACCCCGTCGTCCACGAGGCTGATGCTCGGGTCACGACCCACCTTGCAGATCGAAGCTCGCCCGAAGGGGTTGAGGTGGTAGAAGGTGTGCCCTGCGGGACAGCCAGTGAAGGGCTGCCTCTCGCGAAGGTGCGCCGGAGACTGGTTGGCGAGTGGTTCAGCCCCGCCTGTGATGGTGGGTGACATGAGGGCGTACTCACTCCATGGCACTCCAAGGCGGTCCGCCCACGCTCGCATGGCGTCTTGCTCGTGGGCGTTCTCCTTGATGATGACCAAACTGAGTTTGACGTTCAGCCCAGCCTCTACGGCCGCGTCCAGGCCCCTACAGAACTTCTTGTAGGAGTGCCGCGTTTTCGTGGCCTTCTCGTACGTCTCCTGAGTGGCCCCGTACAGGCTGAGGGTGAGCTTTTCCGGAGGCAACTCACAGAAGAGGTCGATCAACTCCGGCTGATGGAGTCGAGACCCATTCGAAAGGATCTCCACCATCATCCCCAACTCGGTCGCAAGCCGGTATGCCTGCTTGAAATGGGGGTCGATCAGCGGTTCACCTCCCGTGAACTGGAACCAGATGACTCCGGAGTCACGGACGGCGTACAGGAGCTTAACTTTGTCGTCCCAATCGAGCCCCTCGAAACGCTTTTCTCCGAGGTAGCACTCAGGACAGTCGTAGTCGCACCCGAGGTTGATTTCGTAGGTAGCCCGACTGTGGCCAGTCCCGCCCGGCTTGCGAATCAGCACGTTGCCGGCCACAGGACGGCCGTTCAGGTCCAACCCCCATGCGCGCTTTACCGCATTGGTCAGCCAGTCCGGCGAAGGCTCCCCGAACGCCGCAGCATGCTCAAGGACCTTGAAGTGTCCCTGCGGGATCTTCACCGCCTTGGTGCTACCTGGACGCAGAAGCATATGCTCGTCCTGATACGGACTTGCGATCAGCGCGTGCATGATCACTTCCTTCAATGGTTTGCAGATCCTCGCCCCGCTGAAGGGACAGGAGTCCTCTCGCCCGGACTCGAACCGGGGTCTACCGCACGTGGGGTAACTGCGGCGCTCTTCCTGACTGAGCTACGAAAGGGTGGCCCGCTCCTATTGAAGAGACCGTGACTTGGGGAGAGTTACGCGGTCTGCTATTCAGTAGGAGCGGGAGCCTAGGGGACGTCGCGTCAGGGCTGCAAAGCGGGGTCCAGTGTTTCCCACGTATGTCCACCAGGGTGCCCAAGGAACCCCATACATGGAGTGCTACTGCCACCCGGCGCTATGTCGCTGACAATGCAGTCGAGGTGTACGGCGATGCCGGTTGGCCCAGTATTGCCTTGCCAGCTAAACCACATGGCCAAAGGTGCCTCACGGGTGTCCACCAACATGTCCCAGTGAGGTCCAGCCTCATGTTCGAACATGCACTTGACTCTCCTGGGGGTCCTGATTTCCCTGGCCACGCGCTGGTAATCGTGATCAAGCGTGACGACCAAGCGATTGAGGAGCCCTTGAGTCAAGAGCCCTCTCGCCTCACATACGAGGCGTTGATCCGTCATGCGGACTCCCTCCGGAGGGGCAGGAGGCGAACTACTTGGAAACCGTGATCACCGGTACGCCAACGGATTCCAATTTCTCCACCCCCCTGCTCAGCGGGGTTGGGTCTCATGCCGGCCTCGTGCCAGCCGCCATGCCCATTAGCACGTCCGCAGGTTGCGGACGTATTCACCCAGCCCGTGTACCAGGAGGCGCGTTCCTCACCGCGCCGCACTGCGGCTACCTGATGGGAGTAGAGCTGCACCCACGCCACGCACTTCACGGGCCTTTCGAGCCTCACAGATACAAGGGGGGTGGACACCGATGTTCCTTCTCTCGGGTAGGACGATCTCCAGCATGCGCCGCAGGACGTTGATGCTGATCCCTAGCTGTGCGGAGAGTTCAACGTAGGTCTCCCCGTTGGTCAGTCGTTTTCTCAGCTTGTCCTCGTGGGCGGCCACGTAGTCACGGCTCTCTTTCATCGCCTGTGCGGACTGTTTCATCCGGCTGCCTCACCCGGTGCACCGCAGGCGCCGTTGTGGCCCCGGGGCTGGGCGCAGGTGGCGCAGTAGGGCAGTGTGCGAAGACAGCGCATGCCTGAGTCGTCCCAGCGCAGCCACAAGGCTGAGGGCCCGTATTCGTCGTCGAACGAATCGGCTAGTTGCCCAATATGATCCCCAAAGTGATCTTGGCGAAGAACGCAGACCAATCCGTCTTCCCACGGCAAGGTATCGATAGGACCTCGGACGAATTCGGCGGCCAGGCCCCAAAGGAACTGAGGCAAATCCGTTCCGGCAAGACACCATCCGTCCACGCTGTTCATCGACGGCTGGACAGTCCCATCTTTCGGCCAGTACGCATCAGCAGGAATGAGCGTCAGCTCAGGTCGATCATCAGGGTTGCTGGCTGGCCCGCTAACGTTTCGAGACACCTCAGTCAGGCCTACTGCCGCTTGGAGGAGCACGGGAAGAGCGGCTAGGAGCGCATCACCCTCGCGCTCGCTGTTGCTCCCGTACTGGTTGGCCGCAAGCCGCCTCTGCGCATGATGGCCCTCGAAGCCGGCAGAGACGACGGCCCTGAACTGCGCCCGGCTTAGGGCAGGGCCACTCTGGATTCCAAGCTCGTCGCCACTGCTCACGTCGCCCTCCTGGTCCACTCCCGGCTGACTTCGTCGTGTCGGGCCTTGCGTAGCTGGCTCACCACTGCTCGACGGCGAGGCCCCCCAAGCAGGGGGCGAACCCAAGCGAGTCCCTCCACGTCCACAAGGACGCGACAGACGCGCCCGTTGCGCTCGTCCACAACCGCCTGACCCGTGAATGGCTGGTAGGGAGGCCGGAAGTACCTCACAGGGCTCTGAGCCCTTCAAGCACCCGTTCCACGACCTCGGTTGAGTCGTCGTACCGAGGCAGGACCACAGGTTCGGGCGTCAGTCGATGGAAGGCCCGTGCGTCTATCGCGTCGGCCAGCTCCACCGCTGCGGCGGCCTGGTGGTCAATGCCACGTTGGAAACTCACAGGGGCTCCCTGCCCTTCCAGCTCGGGGCTTCTGGGTACAACCCTGGCCCTCAACTGGCTACCCTGACCAGGTAGATCAGGGTGCGTGCTGAGATCCCGCAGAAACAGGGGTGGTGACGTGGGCCGACCACGTAAGGAGCTGGACAGAACAACGCCAGCAGGCTTGCTAGGTGCCAAGGTCAGAGACTTGCAGGACCTACGCGGGCTCACTGTGAAGGAGTTAGCTGCGAAGCTCTTCATCTCAGAAAGTCGCCTGATCAAGATCCAGACGGCCAACGATCCACCGAACAAGGACATGGTGGAACGGCTCACGGCAGTCTTGGACGCTGGCGACTCTCTGACCGAGCTGTATCCCCTGATGAGCCTCGCAAGCTTCAAGGACTACGCTCGACCGTTCCTTGCGAAGCAGGCCAAGGCCAAGACGATAAAGGAGTTCTCCCTACTCATTCCTGGGCTGCTCCAGACACAGGCCTACGCCGCCGCACTCATGAGGCTGGGTGACCCTGAAGGGCAGGAAGAGGAGATCCAGGTAGCCGCTGAGCGTCGGTACGAGCGGCAGGAGGTCTTGGAAGGGCCGGATGCTCCCTGGCTGTGGGTCGTGCTCGACAGGGGAGCAGTCACCAAGGTGATCGGTTCGCGAGCGATCATGCGCGAACAGATGGAGCATCTACTCAAGGTCGTACAGATGCCGAACATTCACGTACAGATCCTTCCGCCGCACTGCCCGACTGTCGGCGGGTCCATTAGCGTGCTCACCTCGCGTACCGGTGAGGTCTCCGCGTACACGGAGGGCTTCGACGTGGGCCGGTACATGCTGGACGCCGAAGACGCAGAGCGGTTTCAGAGGATCTATGATCAGCTCCACGCTGAGGCCCTATCGCCCAGCCAGTCAGAAGAGTTGATCCGGGAAGCACTGGGGACGTACACATGATCACGCAGCCTGCTTGGCGCAAGAGCACGTACAGCGGCCAGAACGACAACTGCGTCGAGGTCGCCACGAACGTTCCCGGAGCTGTCTCCGTCCGGGACACCAAGGACCACAGCCAAGGAGCATTTGAGGCCTCCCCCGGCGCGTGGTCTGCCTTCATCGGCTTTGCCAGGGGCGAACACCTCTGAGTGGTCACGTAGACTCAAAATCGAGGACCCTCCCATCACATCCCTTGGGAGGGTCCTCTTCTGTCTTCACGATCGGAGCTCTGTCTACGGGGTAAGCGCGATCTGTCGGTATCGGTACCCCGTGCTCTCAGCTACTCCCAGTACAGCAGCCAGGTTGGCGCCGGTGAGCTTCTCGCCCTTCGCCTTCAGCGCTTGGGCTGCCGCCCTGATCTCTGCCTCGGAAGCAGCAGCTCTCTTGGCAGTCGGGCGACGAAGCCGAGAGTCTGCGGCAAGAGCTTCCTCCCTCGCCTCGCCGGCAAGCTCTCCGGCCCTGGCCGTCAGATAGTCGTACTCCCTCATGAGGGTCCTTGCGTTGTCCAGGAGGGTCCCAGACGTCTCCTCCATGTAGGAGGAGATCACTCTCTTCATGATCTCCATCTCCTCTGAGGCCGTCAGCTCCTGGGAGGGTGTCTCTGCCATGTGCATCATGTGCGCGATGACGAGAGGGGGCACGGAGCTGACAGCTACCACCAGGACCGCGCTGGTCCCCATGTAGTCCTGCGCCATCAGGTGAGAGATCGACTGAGCGCAGATAGCCAGGAGGAGAGCCACGGCGGCGCCGATGAGAGCTGTCACCTGCCCGGGGAGACCTGCTCTTCTGCGGTAGGCCGCGATGGCGGCAGCAGCGAGAGCGTAGACCGAGACGCAGATAGGCATGGCGTAGGAGTAGGTCTCAGACCATCCGGCAGCCCGAGCCATCGCTATCTCTCCGGGGATAGAGAGGAAGAGGGCAGCCAGGCAGGCCGCTGGGATCGCCACTCTCAGAACAGCCTTCACGTACCAGGGCAGTGCGGTAGACACAGTGATCCTTTCGGAAGAGGGGCCTGCTACTTGCTGAAGGTGGCCCGTACGCGGGCAGCACCGGAGAGCGCCGCCTCTCGGGCAGCAACGTTGACGCGAGGAGCGCTGTCGGCTTGGCAGGGGCGGCACAGTCCGCCGGGGTGGCCCAGGGGGAACTTCACGTGGCAGTCAGGGCAGGAAGCACGCTCGTCCGTGGCGGGAGCTGCCGCCGGCACACGGGGTTCCGGCTTCTCCGGCTTCTGGTTGTTGAGTCGGTAGGTGCAGAGAGCCACCGCGGATTCAAGTGAGGCCGGAAGGCTCTTGGTCAGCTCCCGAATCACCTCCATCTCGTGAAGGCCGTCAGCAAGCCACTCAGCCGCCAGCGGGGCAAGCCGGAGGACTTCCTTCGTGGAGAGCCGAAGCCGGGGCTCAAAGTCCCTGAGACGGCTCAGGCAGGCCGCCGCTCGACCCGTCACCGCGTCAGCGGTGTCGGAGGGCTTGTTGTCGAGAGAGGAAACTTCCCCCTCCTCCTGCTGCTGCTGCTCGCTCTCGCTGCCGTCAGGCTCTGCGGCTGCCTCGGGGAGGAGGTCATTTCCCTTCGGTATTACTCCCTTGGGAGAGCCGCCGACAGCCTGATCACTCGGAAGACCGACCGTCGGCATGTGGTCAGTCGGAGAGTCCGTGACAGAGGTGACCGTGACCCAGCGGCCCGATTCAGGGTCTTGGAGCCGGGCGCGCTTCACGTAGCCAGCGCCGATCAGCTCGTTCATGGCGTTGCCCACAGAGCGGCGTCCGTTGGGCACAGCAGCCGTCACACGCTCGACCGTGGCGCCGTTGGCGTCCGGGAGAGACAGGAGGCGGGTCAGCAGGCCAACAGCTTCCAAGCTGAGGGAGCCGTGACGTGCGATCTCGTTAGGTATCTGGACGTAGGCACGGGTGTGCCTTGTACGCTGGACCTGCATCTAGAGCTAGCTCCTCTAGGTGAGATGTGGGACCCCGGGAGCGCCGCAAACGCTGCCGGGGTTTCTTGCTCCCTGCGAACCTAGCCGCGCAGATCGCAGGAGGCAAGTAACTTGACGTAACTCCCTTGCCCTTGAGCACCATGCGGGACTGCGGGTGAGTACGGCACGGCAGGCCAGGCGGTGTTAGCGGCCCAGCGCCTAAGCTCCTTGAGCCGGGGGCAGTTCCCTCAGTCAGTAGAGTTCGGCCATGAACGCGGACACTGCTGCCGCCCGCAAGGCGGGGCCCACCCGGATCAGTTTCATCTTCCTCGGCTTCATAGCCACATCCCTCGGTGGCGGCTGGGCACTCTGGTCCGGCCCCACCTCCTGGCCCACAGGCTTGATCGCGTTTGTCTTCGTCACTGCCGTCTGGCTGGTCAGCCTGTGCCTTCACGAGTTCTCCCACGAGGGGACAGCGACCCTCATTGAGAACAAAGCCCCAGGCGAGGGGCTCGGAAGAGGGCTAACTCGTCCGTACCTAAGCCCGCTCAAGTACACGCACGCGCTGCTCAGCATCATCCTGCCGGTGCTCTTCGTGATCATGGGCGGCCTGGGCCTGCCCGGCGGCGCGGTGTACATCGAGCGCGGCCGGATCCAGGGCCGCTGGAAGCACAGCCTCATCTCGGCGGCCGGCCCGCTGACCAATGTGGCCTTCGCGGTCGTGTGCACCGCCCCGTTCTGGCTGGACGCCCTGGAGGGGGTGCCACTGGCGTTCCGCTTCGCGCTGGCCTTCCTCGCCCTGCTCCAGGTCTCGGCCGCGATCCTGAACTTCCTGCCGGTGCCGGGGCTGGACGGCTACGGGGTCATCGAGCCCTGGCTGTCTCACCGGGTGCGCCGCGAGGTGGCACCGCTGGCGCCCTTCGGGCTGATCGCCGTGTTCGCGCTGCTGTGGATCCCGGAGGTCAACCAGTTCTTCTTCGGCGTGGTGGACGGCCTGCTGTCCGCGCTGGGCGTGACCGACCTGGAGACGTACTGCGGCTACGACCTGTACCGGTTCTGGCGGGAAGCCGACGGCCTCTGCACCGCCCCCCAGTCCTGATCGGGACGGGTCAGGGCCGGATCAGCCCTCGGTGCGGGCGGTGGCGGCGGCCTTCTCCGCCTTCGCCTTGCGCAGGTAGTACCAGGCCATGTTGGACGTGACCCCCGCCAGCAGCACCCACACGATGCCGAGGAAGCTGCCCTCCACGAAGGAGACCACGGCCGCGGCCACGGCAAGGGCGCAGACGACGACGGCGAACACGGCAAGGCGGGGCATGGGAACAGCTCCTCGGTGACACTGAGCGGGCGAGCCCCTCCAGTGTCCCCCATCCGCCCTCAGCGCCGATGCGAGCCCCGCCGGGCAGGCTCCAGAGGCCACATCCGGCCGAATCTCGGCTTTGTCCGATCTTCGAGCCGGAAGACGGCTACGGTGCGCACGCGCGCGCCGTGTCTGTCGCGCGACAGATCGACAGCCCGGCCCCCTGCTCGGTCCCCGACCCAGGTGTCGGGCGAGTGGGGGGGGGAACACATGCAGGAGATCTCAAAGGGCGCGAACGTCAGCCTGACCGCCCTCGGCGGCGAAGACGCCGGTTCGGTCCTCGTCAGCCTCAGCTGGAGCAGCGCCTCGGGCGCCGGCGATGCCGATGTCTCCGTCCTGCTCCTGGACGAGAACGCGGCGTGGTGGCGCGCCTGGGCGCCGTCGAGGGACGCCCGGGCCGCCGGGGCTGACGGCACGACGGTCCGGCCCGACGGCCCGACGGCCCGACGGTCCCGCCCGGCCCCAGCTGAGCCGGGCCGGGCCTGGGCCGTCGGGCCGGGGGCTCAGACGTCCGTGACGCGCAGGCCCGCGTGGGCCTTGTAGCGGCGGTTCGTCGAGATCAGGTTGGCCACCAGGGATTCGACCTGGTGGGCATTGCGCAGGCGGCCCGCGAAGACTCCGCGCATGCCCGGGATGCGGGCGGCGAGGGCCTGGACGATGTCGGTGTCCGCGCGGACCTCGCCGAGGACCATCACGTCGGTGTCGATCTCCTCGATCGACTCGTCCTGGAGCAGGACCGCCGACAGGTGGTGGAAGGCCGCGGTGACACGGGAGTCCGGCAGCAGGGCCGCGGCCTGCTGCGCCGCACTGCCCTCTTCGACCTGAAGGGCGTACGCGCCCTGCTTGTCGAAGCCGAGCGGGTTGACGCAGTCCACCACGAGCTTGCCCGCCAGGTCCTCGCGCAGCGCTTCGAGGGTCTTGGCGTGACCCTCCCACGGCACCGCGATGATCACGATGTCGCTGCGGCGCGCGCACTCGGCGTTGTCGGCGCCCTCCACCCCGAGGCCCAGCTCCTCCGCGGCGGTCCGCGCGCGGTCGGCGGCGCGGGAGCCGATGATCACCTTCTGGCCGGCCCGGGCAAGCCGGTAGGCGAGACCCCGGCCCTGGTCGCCGGTGCCGCCGAGGACGCCGACGACGAGGCCGGAGACATCCGGCAGGTCCCACGGGTCCTTGGCCGGCGGCTTCTGCGTCTGCGTGCTGTCTGTGGAAGTCATGGGGGCGAGCGTACTGCCGAGTACGTGCCATTCGAATGGATGGGCCGGATGGATGAGGGCCGGGCAACCGCTCCTGTGGGCCCTTTCCATCGGGCAGGATGCCGTTCATGGATGCCGTGAGAGTCGCACTGCTCCGCGAGGTGCTCGCCGGTACGCAGTGGCCGGCCGCCGCCCGTCGCTTCGCCGGCTCGCTGCGCCGCTCCGTCGTGCCGGCCGGCGGGAATCTGCTGCTGGTGGGGACCGAGCAGTACGAGCCCTGGCATCTGGCGGCGCACCTGGTGGACGAGGCCGCCTGGTCGGGCCTGCCGGAGCTGGCCCCCACGCTCGTACGCCACCACGTGCGGGCCGGGGAGCCGCCGCACCTCTCGGTGGGGCTGAGCAGGCTGGAGGCGGTCCGGCGCGGGCACACCCTGCTGGTGGTGGCCCCGGAGCGGCCCGGCGCGGGGCTGCTGGAGCGGGTCCACGACGCCCGGCGCGCGGGGGCGACCGTACTGGCCCTGGACGGTGGGGACCCGGATCTGGGCACGCTCGCCCACGAGGCGCTTTCGGTGCCGGGGCCGGGATCGCGATCGGGATCGGGATCGGGATCGGTGCCGGACAGCGGCGCCGAACTGGACCTGGACACCATGCAGCACCTGGTCAGCGCGGCGGCCGGGGAGAACAGCCTGCCGGCGCAGCGCGGGCCGCGCAGGTTCCGGGACCGGCTGGCACGGCTGGCCGATCAGCTGACCGCGCCCCCGCCCAGCCGCTGGTAGGACAGGACCGGGAGGAGCCAGGCCGGGCCGGGCCGGGCCGGGGTGGCTAAGGCGTAGTGCCCTCGTCCGTCTCCCGGGACTTGTCGTTCCACTTGGGGTCGTTCTGCCATTCGAGGTTCCGCTCCTCGGCGGTCTCCATGGCGTGGCCCGCCTCCTCGCGGGTGGAGTAGGGGCCGAAGCGGTCCTTGGCCGGGCACTCCGGGCCTTCCTCGACCTTCCTGTGGACCAGGCAGTAGTACCACTCGCCGGGCTTGCCCACCTGACGCTTCTTGAACAGGGCCATCGTCTTCGGGCTCCTCTCGTTACCGCTCTCTGCCGCCATGCTGCCCCATCGCCGCTGGATACACTCGCATGCATGTCTGGCCAGTCGCTGCTCGTACCAGGCGAGCTTTCTCCCGCCCGTTCCGTTCCCGGAAACATCCGTCGGCCCGAGTACGTGGGCAAGCCCGCGCCCACTCCGTACACCGGACCGGAGGTGCAGTCGGCCGAGACCATCGAGGCCATGCGCATCGCCGGCCGGATCGCCGCCCAGGCGATGGAAGAGGCCGCCAAGCTCATCGCCCCGGGGGTGACCACCGACGAGCTGGACCGGGTCGCGCACGAGTACATGTGCGACCACGGCGCCTACCCCTCGACACTGGGCTACCGGGGTTTCCCAAAGTCCCTGTGCTCCTCGGTCAACGAGGTCATCTGTCACGGCATCCCCGACTCGACCGTCCTGCGGGACGGCGACATCGTGAACCTCGACGTGACCGCGTACATCGGCGGAGTGCACGGCGACAACAACGCCACCTACCTGTGCGGTGAGGTGGACGAGGAGTCGCGGCTGCTGGTGGAGCGCACCCGCGAGTCCCTGAACCGGGCCATCAAGGCGGTCAAGCCGGGCCGCCAGATCAACATCATCGGCCGGGTCATCGAGTCGTACGCGAAGCGCTTCGGCTACGGCGTGGTCCGGGACTTCACCGGCCACGGCATCAACTCGTCCTTCCACTCCGGCCTGATCATCCCGCACTACGACAGCCCGCACGCCACCACCACCATCGAGCCCGGTATGACCTTCACGATCGAGCCGATGCTGACGCTGGGCACCCACGAGTACGACATGTGGGGCGACGGCTGGACCGTCGTCACGAAGGACCGCAGGCGCACCGCGCAGTTCGAGCACACGCTGGTGGTGACGGACAGCGGGGCGGAGATCCTCACGCTGCCGTAGGCGCGGCCGCCGGAGGTTTTACCGACAGGACGTCGGGAAGACATTGATTTAGGTAAGCCTAAGTAGCAGGATCGGGTGTGGCGGAACTGCCGCCACGCCTGGTCCGCCTTCCCAGGAGGTCCTGTCTTGGACGCCTTCTCCACGGTCATCCGTGTCGCGTCGCACGAACAGCACACCGAGGCGGAAACCTCGACCTTCATGAGCGACCTGCTCGGCGGCCGGCTGGAAGTGGACGCCTACGCCCGCTACACCGAGCAGCTGTGGTTCGTGTACCGGGCCCTGGAGGATGCGGCCGAGTCCCTCAAGGACGACCCGGTGGCCGGGCCCTTCATCCGGCCCGAACTGATGCGGGTGGCCGAAATCGAGCGCGACCTGGCCCATCTGCGAGGCCCGCGGTGGCGCGAGACGCTGGTGGCACTGCCGTCCACCGACGCGTACGCGGCGCGTGTGGCCGCCTGCGCGGCCACCTGGCCGGGCGGGTACGTCGCCCACCACTACACCCGCTACCTGGGCGACCTCTCCGGCGGCCAGATCATCCGCGACAAGGCGGAGCGGACGTGGGGCTTCGAGCGCAAGGGCGACGGCGTCCGCTTCTACGTCTTCGCGGACATCTCCAACCCGGCGGCCTTCAAGCGGACCTACCGCGAGCTGCTGGACGCGATCGCCGCGGACGACCTGGAGAAGCAGCGCATCATCGACGAGTGCAAGCGCGCCTTCGACTTCAACGGCGCGGTCTTCCGCGAGCTGGGAGAGCAGTTCCCGCTGAGTGCGTAGCGCCCCCGGCGGGGCCGGGCCGGTGCTGGGTCAGTCCCCCTGGACCAGCCAGACGGCGATGGCGATGGCGATCAGGACGACCTCGGCCGCTTTGGCGTAGAAGAGGGCGGCCGTGCAGCCGAGGCCGCCCAGCACGATGCGGTTCGTCCACTGCTGCCGCGTCCGCGGGCGGCGCCACGTGGCGGCCACCATGCCGAGCGGGATCAGGTACGGGACGGAGAGCCAGAACGGCGCGTCGGGCAGGTACGAGGACGAGTAGCCGAGGCCCCCGGCCAGCAGGGCCAGCGCCGTGAAGAGCGCGGGCACCAGCAGCCACTGCTGCGGCTGGGTGTCGGCGGGGCGCGGGCCGGTCGGCGCGGTCATCGTGTTCATGGCTCTATTCCACCGCCGAACCCGGCGCCGCCCGAAGGGTGCGCGTACTCAACTCACGCGGCGCACGTACTCAGTTCCCGCTGGGCGGCGCGAAGCGGACCCGGCCGCCGATCTCGATCGTGCCGTCCGGACTGGGGGCGGTGAGGATCTGGGAGCCGGCGCCCTGGGTGATGTTGAGGGCGCGGTTCAGCTCGGCCGTGAGCAGGAGGGCCGCCGAGCCGGTGGCCTCGTCCTCGACGATCACCCCGTCGGGGCGGCGCGGGAAGCCGCGGGCCCTGATCCGGCCCGCGGTCTCGTCCTCCCAGGCCCAGGCGTACAGCCAGCCCTCGCCCGGCGGCGGGGCGGGCAGCGCCTCGACCTCGGCGGCGCTCGCGTACTGCTCGGTGCGCTTGCCCTCGACCCACTCGGGGCGGGCGGTGATCCAGGTGAACTCCCCGTCGTCACGGGCCCATACGGATCCCGCGGGCGGCTGAAGCTCCTCGATGTCCAGCAGCCAGGCGACCCCGACCAGCGGGTGCCCCGCGAAGGACATCCGCGTGCCGGGGGTGCGGATGTCGACGACCCCGCGCTCGGGGTCGTCGACGAACACCGTCTCGCTGTATCCGAGTTCGGCGGCCAGCGCCTGACGGGCGGCGTCGTCGGGGCAGGTCCTGCCGTCGCGGACGACTCCGAGCAGGTTGCCGTACCGGCCGTCACCCGCGCAGAAGACCTTGAGTACGTCGAGATCGTTCACCCGGGAATTGAAACACGGAAGGCAGTTCAGTTCCGGGTCGTACGCCACCTGCGCCCGAGGCCGACGGCGCCCGCACCGGCCGCGATCACCGCGCCGGAGGCGGCGAGCAGGGGGCCGGCGGGGATCCCGGCGCCGGTGGAGGCCAGGGCTCCGCCGACGCCGGCGCCGCCCGCGGTGCCGCCGGTGGTGGTTGCAGTGGTCGGAACGCGCTGCTGAGCCGGGTCTACCGGCAGCCGTGGAGGTGCTCCCGCACCCCCGCACGGGGGCCCCGCTGGTGCTTCCGGTCCGCGGCGAGCCCGACGGCACGGGCGGAGGGGGTCATTCCACCGTACGGAACAGTCACCTGGACTTGACCAGCCCTTGACCTTCTCGTGGGGGTTCCATGAGGGGTCCGTGACGGCGCCGTATCCGGTTGCCGCGGGTGTGCGCTGAATCACTGGACGGGCGGGCATGGGTGAGGTAAGCCTCGGTTAAGTTAGGTCCGCCTCACCGGCCTCCCCCTCTGGGGCGGCACCCACGTCCGACGCCCAGGAGCCCCGTATGCGCCCCGCCCGCCTCACCGTCCTCACCGCGGCAGCCGTCGTGGCCGCGCTCACCGCCGTCACCGGCTGCGCCGAGAAGAGCGACGCCGGCAGCAACGGCACGATCAACGTGGCGGCCACCGACACGGCCTGCGAGGTCTCCAAGAAGGAGTTCCCGGCCGGCAAGGCGACCATCGAGGTCGAGAACAAGGGTTCCAAGGTCACCGAGGTCTACGTCCTCTTCCCGGACGGCCGCATCGTCGCCGAGCGCGAGAACATCGGCCCCGGCACCAAGGCCTCCATCACCGCCGAGATCAAGGCGGGCGACTACGAGATCGCCTGTAAGCCCGGCATGAAGGGCGACGGCATCAAGCAGCAGGTCAAGGCCACCGGCACGGGCACCGTCGAGAAGCGCAGCCCCGAGCTGGACGCCGCGGTCGCCGCGTACCGCCAGTACGTGGAGGCGCAGGCCGAGGAGACCCTCCCCAAGGCGCAGGCCTTCGCGGACGCGGTCAAGGCCGGCGACGTCGAGGCCTCCAAGAAGGCGTACGCCCCCTCGCGCATCGGCTGGGAGCGCACCGAGCCGGTCGCCGAGTCCTTCGGCGACATCGACCCGAAGGTGGACGTCCGCGAGGACGGCCTGGAGGCCGGGCAGGAGTGGACGGGCTGGCACAAGCTCGAGAAGGCGCTCTGGGTCGACAACACGATCGGCGACGCCGAGAAGAAGCTCGCCGACACCCTGATCGCCGACCTCACCGACTGGAAGAAGAAGGTCGGGACGGCGGAGATCAACCCCGCCTCGATAGCGAACGGCGCCAAGGAGCTCCTGGACGAGGTCGCCACCGGCAAGGTCACGGGCGAGGAAGAGCGCTACAGCCACACCGACCTGGTCGACTTCAAGGCCAACGTCGAGGGCGCGCAGAAGGCGTACGAGCTGCTCAAGCCGACCGCCGCGAAGAACGACCCGGAGCTCGCCAAGACGCTCGACACCCAGTTCGCGGCGCTGAACACGCTGCTGGACAAGTACCGCGCCGACAAGGCGGGCTACGACTTCACCTCATACGACAAGGTCGGCGAGCCCGAGCGCAAGGAGCTCTCGGACGCCGTGAACGCGCTGGCCGAGCCGCTCTCGAAGCTGGCCGCGGCGGTCGCGAAGTAATTCCGGTAGAAGCGGAACAGGCGGGAGATCCGGAATGACTGAAACAGTGACGGGGCCGGAGCAGACCGACGGCGCTCCGGCCGCGCCCTCGCGGCGATCGGTGCTCGGCTGGGGCGGGGCCGGGCTCGCGCTCGGCGCCGCCGCGGCGGGCGGGGCGGTCGCGGCCTTCGACTCGGCCTCGGACGCGGTGCCGGCGGCGGCGGCCGGGGCGGCCGTGCCGTTCCACGGCGAGCACCAGGCCGGTATCGCGAGCGCGGTCCAGGACCGGCTGCACTTCGCGGCCTTCGACGTGAAGACCAAGGACCGCGAAGAGCTGATCAAGCTCCTCAAGGACTGGACCGAGGCGGCCCGGCTGATGACGGCCGGCCAGCCGGTCGGCGAGGGCGGCTACGGCGGCCTGCCGGATGCTCCGCCGGACGACACGGGCGAGGCTCTGGGCCTGAAGGCCTCCCGGCTCACCCTGACCATCGGGTTCGGCCCGGGCCTGTTCGCCAAGGACCGTTTCGGGCTGGAGGGCAAGCGCCCGGACGCCCTGGTGGACCTGGAGCTGTTCCCCGGCGACAACCTGGACCCGGCGCGCAGCGGCGGCGACCTCTGCGTGCAGGCCTGCGCGGACGACCCGCAGGTCGCGGTGCACGCGATCCGCCAGCTCGCCCGGATCGGCTTCGGCAAGACCGCGGTGCGCTGGTCGCAGCTCGGCTTCGGCAAGACCTCGTCGACCACCCCGGACGAGCAGACCCCGCGCAACATGATGGGCTTCAAGGACGGCACCCGGAACATCTCGGGCACCGACAAGGCGGCCCTGGACAAGCACGTGTGGGTCGGCGCCTCCGACGGCAGCGACTGGATGACCGGCGGCTCGTACCTGGTCGCCCGGCGCATCCGGATGCACATCGAGACCTGGGACCGGACCCCCCTCGGGGAGCAGGAAGACATCATCGGCCGCGACAAGGGCGAGGGTGCTCCCGCGGGCAAGTCCAAGGAGCGCGACGAGCCGTTCCTGAAGGCGATGAAGCCCGAGGCGCACGTCCGCCTCGCGCACCCGGACACCAACAGCGGCGCGACGATCCTGCGCCGCGGCTACTCCTTCACGGACGGTACGGACGGACTGGGCCGGCTCGACGCGGGCCTGTTCTTCCTGGCCTACCAGCGGGACGTACGCAAGGGCTTCATCCCGATCCAGCGCAACCTGGCCAAGAACGACGTACTCAACGAATACATCCAGCACGTGGGTTCGGCCGTCTTCGCCGTCCCGCCGGGCGTCCGCGACAAGGACGACTGGTGGGGCCGGACGCTGTTCGCGTAGGAGGGGAACAACGTGTTCAGCAACTATCTGATCGGTCTGCGCGAGGGGCTGGAGGCCAGCCTGGTCGTCTGCATCCTGGTCGCCTACCTGGTCAAGACCGGGCACAAGGACAAGCTGGCTCCGCTGTGGGCCGGCGTGGGCCTGGCGGCGGCGCTGAGCCTGGGCTTCGGCGCGGCGCTCGAATTCGGCACCCAGGAGCTGACGTTCAAGGCTCAGGAGGCGATCGGCGGTTCCCTGTCGGTCATCGCCGTGGGTCTGGTGACCTGGATGGTGTTCTGGATGAAGCGCACCGCGCGGCATCTGAAGACCGAGCTGCACGGGAAGCTGGACGCGGCGCTCGCGATGGGCACCGGCGCGCTGGTCACCACGGCTTTCCTGGCCGTCGGCCGGGAGGGCCTGGAAACCTCGCTGTTCGTGTGGCGCTCGGTGAAGGCCGCCGGTGACGGTGCGGGCCCGCTGACCGGGGTGCTGCTGGGCATCGCGTCGTCGATCCTGCTGGGCTGGCTGTTCTACCGCGGCGCCGTGCGGATCAACCTGGCCAAGTTCTTCACCTGGACCGGCGGCATGCTGGTCGTGGTCGCCGCGGGCGTGCTCGCGTACGGCATCCACGACCTCCAGGAGGCCGATTTCCTGCCCGGGCTGGCGACCAAGGCCTTCGACATCAGCACCACGATCCCGCCGGACAGCTGGTACGGAACCCTGCTGAAGGGGACGTTCAACTTCCAGCCGGATCCGACGGTGCTCCAGCTCGCGGTCTGGGCGCTGTACCTGATCCCGGTGCTGGCGCTGTTCCTCGCGCCGCTGGGCGCGGGCCGACCGTCGCAGCCGGAGCCCAAGCCGGAGCCCAGCCGCTCCTGATCACGCGCCCGATCACCCTTCTGATCACCAGAGGCGGTCGATCAGCCCCGGGTAGAGCGGGACACGCACGCCGGTGAAGGCCGCACGGACCTCGTCCGTGCGGCCTTCGTCGTGCAGGAAGAACGCCGCGAGCACCGCCTTGTCGAAGCCCGGCTCGTCCGTGGCCAGGGGCTCGGCCGGTGTGCCGCCGAGCAGGACCGTGCCGGGCAGGATCTCGAAGCCGGCCGCCTCGTAGAAGGGGGCCAGCTCCCGGTCGCAGCTGAACAGCGCCAGGTCCACCGCCGGGTCGGCGGCCAGCTCGGCGCGGGCCGCCGCCACCAGCCGGGCGCCGAGGCCCCGGCCGCGCAGTTCCGGAAGGGTGACCACACCGCTGAGCCCGGCCGCACGGTACGTCCGGCCCGCCAGCGGGATCTCCTTGTACAGCAGCGCCAGCGAGGCGGACACCGCCCCGGCCTCGTCCACCAGCACCATCGCCCGGGGTGCCAGCGCCGGGTCGTGTCCCGCGCAGGCGCCGGGCCAGGCCCGCGCCTCCAGGTCCGCCACCTGGAGTGCGAGCCCGGTCGGCAGCGCCTCGTACGTCTGAGTCCGCCTCAGGGGATCCGTACTCCCGCGCCGCCCACCCGGACCCGCCGATCGCCGGCCCGCAGCTCCACGGTCAGGACTCCGGGGCGGCCCATGTCCTCGCCCTGGTGGAGGGTCAGGACCGATTCCGCCGGGGCCAGGCCGAGTTCCCGGGCGTACGCGCCGAAGGCCGCCGCGGCCGCTCCGGTGGCGGGGTCCTCGACCACGCCGCCGACCGGGAAGGGGTCCCGTACGTGGAACAGCGCCGGGCCCGCCCGGTGCACCAGCTGGACCGTGGTCAGGTCCAGGCGCCGCATCAGCGCCTCCAGCCGGGCGAAGTCGTACGCGAGGTCCGCGAGCCGGGCCCGGGTGGCGGCGCCGAGCACCAGGTGGCGGGCTCCGGCATAGGCGATCCGGGGCGGCAGGGCCGGGTCCAGGTCGCCCGCCGGCCAGTCCAGCGCGGCCAGTGCCTCCGCCAGGTCCTGCGGGGATATCGCCTCGACGTGCGGCTCCACGCTGGTCAGTGTGGCCCGCAGCCCCTCGCCGTCCAGCGCGGTCACCGACACCGGGACCGTTCCGGCCCGGGTGGCGAAGACCAGCTCGCCGGGGCCGATCCGCTCCGCCAGCGCCACCGCGGTGGCCACGGTCGCGTGCCCGCAGAACGGAACCTCCGCCTTCGGGCTGAAGTAGCGCATCGTGAAAGCCCGTCCGGGCTCCCCGGCCAGGCCCTGCGGCGGCGGGGTCAGGAAGGCCGTCTCGCTGTAGCCCAGCTCGGCGGCGATGCCCAGCATCGCCGCGTCGTCCAGCGCGGACGCGTCGAGCACGACACCGGCGGGGTTGCCGCCCTCGGGGTCGGCGGAGAAGGCGGTGTAGCGCAGTACCTCAGTAGTCATGATCGCCTCAACTTCGGCCCCACGCCGGGTATTCCCGGGGGCGCGAAGCTCATCAGCCCCGTCCGATGTACGGCATCGCGGTCGCCATCACGGTGGCGAACTGCACGTTCGCCTCCAGCGGCAGCTCCGCCATGTGCAGCACCGTCCGTGCCACGTCGGCCGCGTCCATCACCGGCTCCACCGCCAGCTGCCCGTTGGCCTGGAGGATGCCGGTCTGCATCCGCTCGGTCATCTCGGTCGCCGCGTTGCCGATGTCGATCTGCCCGCACGCGATCCGGTACGGCCGGCCGTCCAGCGACAGGGACTTCGTCAGGCCGGTCATCGCGTGCTTGGTCGCGGTGTAGGCGATCGAGTTCGGCCGCGGCACGTGGGCCGAGATCGAGCCGTTGTTGATGATGCGGCCGCCCTGCGGGTCCTGGGCCTTCATCATCCGGAAGGCCGCCTGCGCGCAGAGGAACGCCCCGGTCAGGTTGACGTCCACCACCGAGCGCCAGGCCTCGTAGGTGATGTCCTCCAGCGCGACGCCGCCCGGCCCGAAGGTGGCGGCGTTGTTGAAGAGCAGGTCGAGCCGCCCGTACCGCTCGTCCACCGCCGCGAACAGTGCGGCCACGTCGTCCGGACTGCTCACGTCCGCCCGTACGCACAGCACGTCCGCGCCGTCCCCGGCCGCCTTGGCGGTCTCCTCCAACGGTTCGGTCCGGCGGCCCGCGACGGCCACCGCCCAGCCGGCCGCGGCCAGGGTCAGGGCCACGGAGCGGCCGATCCCGGAGCCGGCCCCGGTCACCACGGCGATCTTCTTCCCACTTGCGCTCATGGGGCCGCAGAGTACGTCACACCGCGCTTGCACCCCCGGACGTTCCGATTGCTGAGAGCATGGGTCGCTCAGGGGGCGAAAAGATGACGACGAGAGTGGAGTTCCGCATGTCGGAGAGAGCCCCCGCGCCGGCCGGATCACCCGAGCCGACGCCCGAGACCCCCTCTGCCGCCGGATCCACCGCCTCCGTCACGACGGCCCGCCGCACCGGACTGCTCGTCACCTTCATACTCGGCGGGCTCAGCGCGCTCCCCCCGCTGTCCATGGACATGTACCTGCCGGCCCTGCCGCAGGTCACCACCTCCCTGCACAGCCCGGCCGCCACCGTCCAGCTCACCCTCACCGCCTGCCTGGCCGGCATGGCGCTGGGCCAGCTGGTCATCGGCCCCATGAGCGACAAGTGGGGCCGCCGCCGGCCGCTGCTCATCGGCATGGTCGTCTACGTGCTCGCCACCGCGATCTGCGCCCTGGCCCCGACCGCCGAGCTGCTGATCGCCTTCCGGCTGCTCCAGGGCCTGGCCGGCGCGGCCGCGATCGTCATCGCCCGGGCCGTGGTCCGGGACCTCTACGACGGTGTGGAGATGGCCCGCTTCTTCTCCACCCTGATGCTCATCTCCGGGGCCGCCCCGATCGTCGCCCCGCTCATCGGCGGCCAGGTGCTCCGCGTCTCCGACTGGCGTGGGGTCTTCGTCATACTCACCGCCATCGGCATCGGGCTCACGCTGGTGGTGTGGCGCCGTCTCGGGGAGACCCTGCCGCCGGAGCGCCGGCAGACCGGAGGCGTGGGCGCCGCGCTGCGGACCATGGGCGTGCTGGTCGGCGACCGGGTCTTCTCCGGGTACATGCTGGCCGGCGGTTTCGCCTTCGCGGTGCTGTTCTCGTACATCTCCGCCTCCCCGTTCGTGGTGCAGGAGATCTACGGGGCTTCGCCCCAGGCGTTCAGCCTGCTGTTCGGCCTCAACTCCGTCGGCCTGATAATCGCGGGCCAGATCAACGGCAAGCTGCTGGTCGGCCGGGTCAGCCTGGACAAGACGCTGGGCTGCGCGCTCGCGGTCATCACGGCCGCCTCGGTGTCGCTGCTGCTGATGTCCACCGGAGTGTTCGGCGAGGTCGGGCTGGCCCCGATCGCCGCGGCGCTGTTCGTGCTGATGTCGGCCATGGGCATGGCGCTGCCGAACACCAACGCGCAGGCGCTGATGCGCACCCCGCACGCGGCCGGGTCGGCCTCGGCGCTGCTGGGCACCTCCTCCTTCCTGTTCGGGTCGATCGCCACGCCACTGGTCGGGATCGCGGGCGAGGGCACGGCGGTGCCGATGGCGGTCGTGCAGGTGGCCTGCTCGCTGCTGTCGGTGGGGTGCTTCCTCGGGTTGGGCCGGCCGTGGCAGAGGCAGGAGCAGGAGTCGGCGGCGTAGGCGCGGGCGGGGCGCGGGCGGGGCGCAGGCGTAGGCACAGGCGTGGGCGCGGGCGAGGCGCGGGCGCGGGCAGGGCGCAGGCGTAGGCACAGGCGTAGGCGAGGCGCAGGCGTAGGCACAGGTGCAGGCGTGGGCGTAGGCGCAGGCGCGGGCGTCCGGACCGTGCGGGCGGCCGGGCCTCCGCGGCGCCGTAAACTTCGCAGGTGAACGCCTCCGTCCCCACCACCGCCGAAACCCTCCGGTCCGCGCTCGGCGGGCTGCTCGACGGGCTCCCGCCGAAGCAGGCCACGGCCGCCGTCGAGCGGCTGATCGCCAACTACCGGGGCACCACCCCGACCAACGCGCCCGTGCTGCGCGACCGCTCCGACGTGGCGGCGTACGCGGCGTACCGGATGCCGGCCACCTTCGAGGCCGTACGGTCCGCCCTGGACGGACTGGCCGAGGCGGCTCCGCAGTGGACGCCGGGCTCGCACGTGGACGTGGGCGGCGGAACCGGGGCGGCGACCTGGGCGGTGGACGCCACCTGGGACGGGCCGCGCGAGACCGCAGTGCTCGACTGGGCGGAGCCGGCGCTCGCCCTGGGCAAGGAACTGGCGGCGCTCTCCTCCTCGGAGGTGCTGCGCGCGGCCGATTGGCGCAGGGCCGTCATCGGATCCGGGATCACCCTCCCCGAGGCGGACCTGGTGACCGTGTCGTACGTACTCGGCGAACTGACACCGCAGGCCCGCCGGGCCGTGGTCGCCGAGGCGGCACGCGCCGGGCAGGCGGTGGTGCTGATCGAGCCGGGCACGCCCGAGGGGTACCTCCGGATCCGCGAGGCCCGCGACCAGCTGATCGAGGCCGGGCTGCGGGTCGCCGCCCCCTGCCCGCACGACGGGACCTGCCCGATCGAGGTCGGGCAGGACTGGTGCCACTTCTCGGCGCGGGTCAGCCGGTCCTCCCTGCACCGGCAGATCAAGGGCGGCTCCCTCCCGTACGAGGACGAGAAGTTCAGCTACGTGGCCGCGACCCGCTTCCCGACGGAGCCGGCCGCCTCCCGGATCACGCGTAGGCCGCAGATCCGGAAGGGGCTCGTCCTGCTGGACCTGTGCGGTCCGGAGGGCACGGGTCTGACCCGGGCCACCGTGACCAAGCGCCACGGTGACCTCTACAAGGCGGCGCGGGACGCCGAGTGGGGCCAGGAGTGGCCGCCGTCCGCGCCGTAGCGCCTACATCCGCAGCTCCTGGGTGCAGCACTTCACACTGCCGCCGCCCTTGAGCAGCTCTCCCAGGTCCATCGGCACCGGCTCGAAGCCCCGCTCCCGCAGGGGCGCGAGCAGCCCGGTCGCCGCCTGCGGGAGCAGGACGTGCCGGCCGTCCGAGACCGCGTTCAGCCCGAGCGCCGCCGCGTCCGGGCCCGTGGCGATCAGGGCGTCCGGGAACAGCCGCCCGAGCACGGCCTGGCTGCCCTGCGAGAAGGCCGGCGGGTAGTACATGACCTCGTCGCCGTCGAGGACGCAGAGCGCGGTGTCCAGGTGGTAGTAGCGCGGATCCACCAGTTCGAGGCCGATGACCGGGCGGCCGAAGAACTCCTGGGCCTCGTCGTGCGAGAGCGGGCTGGAGCGGAAGCCCCGGCCGGCCAGGATGTAGCTGGTGGTGACGGCGAAGTCGCCCTCGCCCTCGTTGACGTGCGACGGCTCGTGGATGTCCTGGAAGCCGTGCGCACGGAACCAGTCGAGGTGGATCTCCGCCTCGGCGGCGCGTACCGGGTAGGCGAACCGGGCACCGAGGACCCGGCCGTCGACGACGAGGGCGCCGTTGGCCGCGAAGACCATGTCGGGCAGCGCGGGGTCCGGTACGAGGGTCTCGACGGTGTGGCCGAGGGCGCGGTAGCGGTCCCTCAGGTCTTCCCACTGGGCGTGTGCGAGGGGCAGGTCCACCGGTTTCGTGGGATCCATCCACGGGTTGATGGAGTACGTGACCTTGAAATGTGCGGGTGGGCACATCAGGTAGCGCCGGGGTGTGGCGTCTCTGCGCAAAGAAGGCTCCTCACGACTCGCGAAGATGTGGAGAGAATCGTCTCTCCTCAAGGGAGACCGCGCAGTGAACTGATTGGGTGGTTTACGGAATGTCTGAAAGACGAGACGTCTCGGGTTGGTAGCGTGACGGAATGACCAGCAGGACTCCCAGCCCGAAGCCTTCCGCCGCGAAGCCGCCGGACGCCGGACGCCGCAGCGACCGCTCGCGGCGCGCCATCCTCGACGCGGCGCTCGCGCTGGTCGGCGAGGTCGGCTACAACAAGCTGACCATCGAGGCCATCGCCGCCCGCGCGGGTGTCGGCAAGCAGACGATCTACCGCTGGTGGCCGTCGAAGGCGGCGGTGCTGCTGGACGCCTCTCTCGGCCTCGCCGGGCACGCGGAGACGGACGGCGGGTGGACCGCCTTCCCCGACACGGGGGACCTCGCGGCCGACCTGAAGTCCGTACTGCGGGCGGCGGTGGACGAGTTCAACGACGCGAAGTACGAGGCCCCCGCGCGCGCCCTGACCGCCGCCGGGGCGATGGACCCCGAGCTCGGGGCGCGGTTCACCGAGCAGTTGCTGGAGCCCCAGCTCGCCCTGTACGAGGCACGGTTGCGCGCGGCGCGGGAGGCGGGGCAGCTCGCGCAGGACGCGGATCTGCGACTGACGGTGGAGATGCTGCTCGGGCCGCTGACGTACCGCTGGCTGATGCGGACGGCGCCGCTCACGCACGCGTTCACGGACGCGCTGGTGGACCGGGTGCTGGGCGGCGTGGGAAAAGTCACCGACTGACAGATGGTCGATCACCGGCCGAGAACATATGGCCGGAATCTACCGTTATGGGGCGACTTCCGGCCGGTCATCCCCTGCCCCCCGGTTGAGGAGTGCGGTCATCCGGGGAGCAGGATGGTGGGAGCATGTGAGGGAACGCCGGGGTAACGGTGAGGTGAGGGGATAGATGGGGTCTGAGTCCGGCCGCGTCAAACGCGGCGAGCAGAGCAGGATTTCCCAGTGGCTGCGCCGGCGGCCGAAACCCTCCCCCGAAGACCCCGGACGAGAACGCGAAGCCCTTCTCCTGGCCGTCGCCGCCGCGGGACTGCCGCTCGCCCCTGCCGCCCATCCGGCCGGCTACCGATGTTCGTGCGACCGGATCGGCTGTCCCACGCCCGCGCGGCACCCCGTCTCCTTCGCCTGGCAGACCCAGTCGACCACCGACCGCGCGCAGGTCGAGCGCTGGGCGCGCAACCAGCCCCAGGCCAACTTCATCACCGCGACGGGCATGATCCACGACGTTCTGGACGTCCCCCTCGAGGCGGGCCGCAGCGCGCTGGACCGCCTGTTGGCCGCGGGCGTCGACGTCGGCCCGGTGGCGGAATCGCCCGGTACGGACGACCAGGCCCGGATGCTCTTCTTCACGGCGACGCGGGGTACGCCGGAGGACGAGGACGAGTGGTGGCCGTGTGAGCTGGACTGCCACCCCGAGACGATGGACGAACACCCGGGCCTGCGGTGGCACTGCCGTGGCAGCTACGTCCTGGTCCCGCCGGCCACCCTGCCGGGCGGCCACACGGTCTCCTGGATCCGCGGCATGGAACACCCCCTCCCGGACCCGTTGACCCTCCTGGAAACCCTCACGGACGCCTGCGCGGCCTACGCCGGCTCCGCCCCCCACACCCCTGCCACCGTCGCCTGGCCCCTGGGCCGCTGAGCGGCATGGCCTGGCCTCTGGGCCTCTGGGCCTCTGGGCCTCTGAGCGCCTGGCCTGGCCCCTGGGCCTCTGAGCGCCTGGCGGGCTGATTGCCGCGCAGCGGCAAATTCAGCCCCGCCGGCGTTTGAGGCGCGGGGTCCGGGGCGGAGCCCCGGTGCTTCAGCCCCGCCGGCGTTTGAGGCGCGGGGTCCGGGGCGGAACCCCCGGGGTGCCCAGGACAAGGTCTGGGGGAGACGGCGAAAGGCGGGGCTCCGCGCAGCGGCACCGACCCCATCCCGGGACACCTCAGTGGATCTGGCTGACCACCACGTCCAGGGACCACGCCTTCGCCGCCTTCGCAGGGGCCTCGGCCTCCACCACGTACCCCAGATCCCGCAGCGCCGTAACCAGCTCCGCCGGCGACCCCGGCACGGCCCCCGCCACCAGCAGGTCCCGTACCAGCCGCCCCTTCGTCGCCTTGTTGAAGTGGCTCACCACGGACCGCTTCTCCACCCCGTCCACCACCTGCGCGTGCAACACCCGCACCGTCGCCGTCCGCCCCGCCGGCTCCCCCTTCGGCTTCCACGCGGCCGCGTACGCCGAAGACCGCAGGTCCAGCACCAGCCCGTCCCCCGAAGCCTCCGGCATGACAGCGGCCATCGGCCCCCGCCAGTACGCCCCCAGCGCCCCCAGCCCCGGCAGCTTCACGCCCATCGAGCACCGGTACGACGGAATCCGGTCCGTCACCCGCACCGCACCCCACAGCCCGGAGAAAACGAGCAGCGACTCCTCCGCCAGCGCACGCGCCCCCGCCGGCAGGTCCGCCAGCCCCAGCGCGTCGTACAGCACCCCGGTGTAGATCTCCCCCGCCGGCCGCGCCACCGCGGACCGCAGCTCGGCGTTCTTCGCGACCTCTCCCCGCAGGCCCTCGCTCAGCCCCAGCACCTCGCGCGCCTTCAGCTCGTCGCCGACGCACAGTTCGACCAGCTCCTCCAGCACCGCCGCACGGGCCTCGGCCAGCCCCGCCAGCGACAGCGACTCCGGCTTCAGGGGTGCGCCGGAGCCGCCGGCGGCCTTTCCTTCGGACGGCGGCAGCAGCACGAGCACGGCGGTTCTCCTTCAGTACAAACACGGCGCGGGGGTGCGGCCCCCGAGCCAGGGTAAGCCTCCCGACGCGCCGCCCCGGCCCAACCGCCATACGCTCGGTCCATGCCACGCCGTCACATGCACATGGCCGGCGCAGACGGGGCTGCCCTGCGGGCCGCGCTGCGTGACCTGCGGACAAGGCTGGAGGTACCGGCCCAATTCCCTTCACCGGTCCTCGCCGAGGCCGACCGTGCGGCCGCCGACCCCCGCCTCCCCTCCCTGGACGCCACCGACATCCCCTTCTTCACGATCGACCCGCCCGCCTCCGTCGACCTCGACCAGGCCATGCACCTCGCCCGCCGCCCGGGCGGCGGCTACCGCGTGCACTACGCCATCGCCGACGTGGCCGCCTTCGTCACCCCCGGCGGTGCCCTCGACACCGAGGCCCACCGGCGGGTCAACACCCTCTACTTTCCCGACGGGAGGGTGCCCTTGCACCCGGCCGTGCTCTCGGAGGGCGCGGCCAGCCTGCTGCCGGACCAGACCCGCCCGGCGCTGCTGTGGCGGCTCGACCTGGACTCCGACGGCCGGGTGGAGACGGCCGAGGTCCGGCGGGCCCTCGTCCGCAGCCGGGCCAGGCTCGACTACGGCGGGGTCCAGAAGGCCATCGACGCCGGCACCGCGGACGAGTCGCTCGCCCTCCTCAAGGACATCGGCCGGCTGCGTGAGGCCCTGGAGGTGGAGCGCGGCGGCATCTCGCTGAACGTGCCCGAGCAGGAGATCGTCGCGCGCGACGGCTCGTACACCCTGGCCTACCGGGCGCCGCTCCCCGCCGACGGCTGGAACGCCCAGATCTCCCTGATGACCGGCATGGCGGCGGCCGACCTGATGCTCGCCTCCGGCACCGGGATCCTGCGTACCCTCCCCACCGCCCCCGACGGCGCCGTCGGCCGGCTGCGCCGCGCGGCGAAGGCCCTGCGGATCGAGTGGCCGCACCACGTCCCGTACGCCGAACTCGTACGCTCCCTCGACCCGCGCCGCCCGGCCCACGCGGCGTTCCTCCAGGAGTGCACGGCCCTGCTGCGCGGCGCCGGCTACACGGTCTTCACCGGCGGCGAAACCCCCTCCCCCGCGATCCACGCCGCGGTGGTGGCCCCGTACACGCACTGCACCGCGCCGCTGCGCAGGCTCGTCGACCGCTACACGGGCGAGCTGTGCGTGGCGGCGGTGGCCGGGGCCGACCCCCCGCAGTGGGCGGTGTCGGCCCTGCCCGCGCTCCCGGAGCGGATGGCGGACGGCAGCCGGCGGTCCAACGCGGTCGAGCGGGAGTCCGTGGACCTCGTGGAGGCGGCCCTGCTGAAGGACCGCGTCGGCGAGACCTTCGAGGCGACGGTGATCGACGTCAAGGAGGAGGATCCACTGGTGGGCACGGTCCACCTGGAGGACCCGGCGGTAATCGGCCGCATCGTGTCCCCCGCGCGCGAGCTCCCCCTGGGCGAACGCATCCGAGTCCGCCTCACCCAGGCCGACCCCGGCACATCGAAGATCCTCTTCGCCCCGGCCTAGGCTCCGTCTTGCGGGGGTGCGAGTTGCCGCAGTGCGGTGACCAGCCCGCGGGGGTCGTCGGCGTGGAAGCGAACGGTACTGGCACGCGCGCGGGCGCCGAGCGGCCGGATGAAGGGGAGCGGGCGGGTCAGCTCCAGGGTCACGGAAGTCTGGCTCCCGACGATCAGGTCGAGCACCCCGTCCTGCGACAGCGTGACCAGCCGGCCCTCGGGGTAGCGGCGGTCGACGCGCACCGAGGCCACGGCGTCCGGCGGGACGGTGAGGTCGAACAGGGCCCCGTAGCGGATCCGCAGGGAACCGTCGGACCGGACCACGTGCGGCCGGGTCACACAGGCGGCGTGCATCGCCAGCACCAGCAGCAGCCCGTACACGTCGAGCACCAGCACCACGCGGTGCACAGCCGGCCAGGGGATGAGGACGGCCAGCCCGACGGTCTCGATCAGCGACACGAACAGCAGCCCGTACATCATGGCGGTCTGCGGTCCCGTGTATCCGGCGGCGACATCGCCCGCGCCGACGCCGTGTGGCGTCCGGCGCAGCGCCCATCGCCCCAGCGAGGCGGCGGCCCGTAGCTCGTGCAGCAGCAGCCTGCGGACCACGGAAACCGCCTGCCGTATCCCGTTCATCCCCGGCCCCTCTCCATGAACGCCTCCATGACCCGGCGTACGACCTCCGCCTGCGCGGGGGCGTACTCCGCGAGCAGGGCCTCCTTCAACCCCGCCACGACCGGCCGGGTGGCCGGGATCGCCGCGAACACCTCGTCGGGGACGGCCGCCACCAGCTCGTCGGCCAGCAAGGGAATGCGCGGATCGTCGACGGGGGCGTCGGCCAGCCCGTCCAGCCGCTCGTACAGCGCGAGTACGGCCGGATCGGCGGCCAGTGGCCCGAGTACGGCGTATATCTCCGCACCCCCCGCGCCCGACGCGTCGAGCAGCGTCAGGTGCTCGCGATCCATCGCGGCGGTCGGCGAGGCTGTCTCCGGGGCCTTGGCCAGCAGCGCGGCGAGCGCGGGCGAGACGGGTTCGTTCTCCCCAGGCGGCGCGGCGAGCAGTACGGCGAGCCGGCGCCTGCGCTCGGCCAGTTCGGCCTCCTGCCGGGCCAGGTCGGCGTCGAGCTCTTCGAGTACGTCGGCCAGCTCGCGCCCCGCGTCGTCCGCGAGGACGTCGCGCACCTCGTCGAGGCTCAGCCCGAGCTCGGTGAGCCGGCGGACTCGGGCCAGTACGACGGCGTCGCGCACGCTGTAGACCCGGTACTGGTTGGGGCGCCGCTCCGGCTCCGGGAGCAGCCCGATGTGGTGGTAGTGCCGGATGGCTCGGGTGGTGACCCCGGCCAGCGCGGCGATCTCTCCGATGCGCATGGGCTCAGTAGAGACCCTGCCGTTGCGTCAAGGTCAAGCCGCGACGGGCCAGCCGGTAACATGGTCGCCACGACAGACGAGTCGGCTGGGCGGCCGCGTCGGGATCTTCGGATCCCGCCGAGGAACGTCCGGGCTCCACAGGGCAGGGTGGTGGGTAACGCCCACCCGGGGTGACCCGCGGGACAGTGCCACAGAAAACAGACCGCCGGGGGCTTCGGTCCTCGGTAAGGGTGAAACGGTGGTGTAAGAGACCACCAGCGCCTGAGGTGACTCAGGCGGCTAGGTAAACCCCACCCGGAGCAAGGTCAAGAGGGGTTGTCCGTTTTCGGACGGCCAACCCTGCGCGAACGTTCGAGGGCTGCCCGCCCGAGTTCGCGGGTAGACCGCACGAGGCCGGTGGCAACACCGGTCCTAGATGGATGGCCGTCTCCCCGGCGACCGCGAGGTCTCCGGGCGACAGAACCCGGCGTACAGGCCGGCTCGTCTGCCGTCCTTGACGATACTGAGAACCCCCGCCACGTGTGGCGGGGGTTCTCAGTCGTACGGGCCGGGCCCCGGCTTCGCCGCCCGCTACCGCAGGTGCGAGGTGTCGTTCAGGAGCCGGACCGAGGCGTTGCCGTCCGCGTAGTAGGCCACCGCCGAGAGGGAGGCCGCGGAGAGTTCCATCCGGAACAGGGACTCCGGCGGGGCGCCCAGCGCGAGGCGGACCAGCGTCTTGACCGGGGTCACGTGGGTGACCAGCAGCACCGTGCGGCCGGCGTACCGGGCCAGCAGGCGGTCGCGGGTGGCCAGGACCCGGCGGGTGACGTGGGCGAAGCTCTCGCCGCCGCCCGTGGGGGCCGCCTTCGGGGAGTCCAGCCAGGCCTGGAGGTCGTCCGGGAAGCGCTCGCGCACCTCGCCGAAGGTCAGGCCCTCCCAGGCGCCGAAGTCCGTTTCGCGCAGGCCTTCTTCGACGGCCACCTCCAGCCCGAGGCGGTCCGCGACGGCCTGGGCGGTCTCCCGGCAGCGCCGTAGCGGGGAGCTGACGACCGCCTGGACGGTGCCGCGCGCGGCCAGCGCCTCGGCTACGGCCACGGCCTGGCGGCGGCCGACCGGGGACAGCTCGGGGTCGGTGCCGCCGCTGCCGGAGAAACGCTTCTGCGGGGTGAGGGCGGTCTCGCCGTGGCGCAGCAGCACGAAGGTGGCGGGGGTACCCATGTCCACCGGGCCCCAGCCGGTACCGGCCACCGGGGCGGCCGCGGTCGCGGCTGCGGCTGCGGCCGTGGCCGCGGGGGCGGGGGCTTCGGCCGTTGCCGCGGGGGCTTCGGCCGTCGTGGCGGGGGCGGCCGAGCCGGGCCCTGGTACCCGGGCCGGGATGCGTCCCGCCGCGCCGGAGCCGGGCTCCGCGAACAGGGTGTCGGCCCCTGCGTCCGCGAGCGCCGCCGCGCTGGACGACGTACCGGAGGAGGACGCGGCGAGGGCGGCCCGTACGGCCGCGGCACCCGCGGCGGCGTCGCCGGGCGGGCCGGACGGCGGCGGGGTGGCCAGGGCGCGGGCGGCGCCCCGGTCGAAGACGGCCGTGGAGTCCGACGGCTCCCACTGCTTGCCGCGCTTGCCCGCGTCCATCGCCTCGTTGGCGAGCCGGTCCGCGTGCTTGTTCACCTCGCGCGGGATCCACTCGTACATCACCTGGGAGCGGGGCAGGATCGTGGCCGCCTCCGCCGCCAGGGGCTTCATGTCGGCGTGCTTGATCTTCCAGCGGCCCGACATCTGCTCGACGACGAGCTTGGAGTCCATCCGGACGAGGACCTGCGCGTCGGGGGCGAGCTCACGCGCCGCCTTCAGCCCGGCGATCAGGCCCTTGTACTCCGCCACGTTGTTCGTCGCTACGCCGATGTACTCGGCGCGCTCGGCCAGCGTCTCCCCCGTCACCGGGTCGAGGACGACCGCGCCGTAGCCGGCGGGCCCCGGGTTGCCCCGGGAGCCGCCGTCCGCCTCCACGACAAACCGCGGCATCAGATACCCGAGTCCGCCGTACGGACCAGGATGCGGCCGCAGTTCTCGTGCCGGACGACCTGGTCGCGGGCCGCGGCCTTGATCTCGTTGACCTCGGCCATGTCGAGCTCCAGCCGGCAGCCCTCGCAGCGGCGCTGGTACAGGCGCGCGGCGCCGACCCCGCCCTGCTTGACGCGGATCTTCTCGTACAGGGCGATCAGGTCGGCCGGGATGGACGACACGACGATCTCGCGGTCCTTGGCGATCTTGGCCGCCTCGGCGTCGAGCTCGGCGGTGGTCGCGTCACGGCGCGCGGTGGCGTCGGTCAGCTTGGCTTCGAGGGCGGAGACCCGCTCGGTCAGCTCGGTGACACGCTCCTGCGAGGCCTCCAGGCGCTCCATGACCTCCAGGACCACGTCCTCCAGGTCGCCCTGCCGCTTGGCCAGGGAGACGACCTCGCTCTGCAGGTTCGCCAGGTCCCGGGCCGAGATGCCCACGCCGGAGTCGAGCCGCTGCTCGTCGCGGGCCGCGCGCTGGCGCACCTGGTCGACGTCCTGCTCGGCCTTGGTCTGCTCGCGGGCGGCGTCGCTCGCCTGCGTCTGCGCGGCGACGAGCAGGTCGCGCTGCTGGGTGAGGTCCTTGGTCAGGGAGTCGACCTCGGCGTGCTCGGGCAGCGACTTGCGCTTGTGGGTGAGCTGAGACAGCCGGACGTCCAGGGCCTGGACGTCGAGAAGTCGGATCTGGTCGGCGGGCTCGGCGTTCAGTTGGGGGCTCCAGAGGTAGAAGGGGGTGTGACGGACGGCGCGTGCGCCGTCCAGGGGTCGGTGACCGCGCGCGAGACGTGGGTACGCAGACCCCAGCCATGGCGTTCGGAGATCGCGTCGAGCTGCGCGGCGGCCTGCTCGCACCAGGGCCACTCGGTGGCCCAGTGGGCGGCGTCGACGAGGGCGAGCGGGCTCTGCTCGCGCGCCTCGGACACCGGGTGGTGGCGCAGGTCGGCGGTGAGGAAGGCGTCCACGCCGGCGGCCCGCACCTGCGCGAAGAGGCTGTCGCCGGAGCCGCCGCTGACGGCGACGGTACGGATCAGCGCGTCCGGGTCGCCGGCCGCACGGATGCCCTGCGCGGTCCGGGGCAGCCGGGCGGCGGCGCGGGCGGCGAACTCCCGCAGGGTCTCGGGGTGATCCAGCTCGCAGATCCGGCCGAGGCCCCGGCGGCCCTCGGGGTCGGTGGGGTCGGGCACGAGGGGGCCGGTGACGCGCAGGTCCAGGGCGCCGGCGAGGGCGTCTGAGACCCCGGGGTCGGCGGTGTCGGCGTTGGTGTGGGCGACGTGCAGAGCGATGTCGTTCTTGATCAGCGTGTGCACGACACGGCCCTTGAAGGTGCCTGCCTCGACGGTGGTGGTGCCGCGCAGATAGAGGGGGTGGTGGGTGACGATCAGGTCGGCGTCCAGCTTCACGGCCTCGTCGACGATCTCCTGGACGGGGTCCACGGCGAACAGGACCCGGGAGATCTCGGCGTCGGGATCGCCGCAGACGGTTCCCACGGCGTCCCACTCCTCGGCCCGCGAGGGGGGCCAGAGCGCGTCCAGCACGGCGATGACTTCAGAGAGACGGGGCACGGGCCAAGGCTACCGTCCGTGGCGCCCGGCCCGCCGATCCCCCGGGCCGGGATGCGGGCGGGCGCCCGGCGAGGCGCCCCGCGCCCCCGCGCCCTCGGTAGGGCAACCCTTCGAAATGGCGAAACCATATCCACCTGTCACCCCAAACGCCCCGATATCGCACAGCACACTCACCCCGTCCACCACAGGCGAATCGCCGCCCGGCCACCCGTATGTGTGAAGCCAGGTTGGTCGTCTTGTCCGGCAGGAATTGCGAAAACTAGCTTCCTCACCGGAGGTGACCCCGCATGACTGCCTGTGCCATCGAGATCACGACGACGGCCCCGTTCACCATCGCCGCGGACGGTTCGTACGCGGCCCGGCTGGCCGGGGACGGCGAGGCGCGTTACCCGGAGCGCTGGACCGTGGCCGGGCCCGAGCCGTACGCGGTGCCGCTGCCGCTCGCGCAGCCCGAGGAGGCCGACAGCGAGGTGCTGCCGCTGGCCGACGGGCGGGTGCTGATCCACCGCCGGGTCGCGGAGCGGCACGCCTTCGCCCTGCTGTACCCGACGGGCGGTGGCGGCGCGGCGGCCGGGCCGCGGACCGGGGAGCTGCCGCTGGGCGCGGTGCACCCGGCGGGTGACGACGTACGGGTGTCCCTGCTGCCGCCGTCCCCGGACGGGTGCGGCGCCTTCGCCCTGGCCGTGGGACCGGACGAGACCGCGGTGTGGCAGGTGGCGGGGGGCGCCTTCGGGCCGGTCGCCCGGATCCCCGGCCGGTGCTCGGGCGGCGTCTGGCTGGACCGCACGGGCCGCCTGCTGGCCCTGGACCGCGAACTGGAGGGCCGCACCAAGGCCGTCGCGGTGGACCTGGGCCGCGGCGGCGAGGTGTCCCCGCTGCTCCAGATCGCGGAGGCCAGCGACGACCGGCTGCTCCTGGCCGACCCGGAAAGCGGGCTGCTGCTGATCCGCTCGGACGCCCCGGGCCCCGGCGAACCGCGGCTGGGCTGGGGGGTCCTGGGCAGCTCCCGCCCGGTCCGTTTCCCGGAGTGCCTGCGGGGGGTGGGGGCGATGGGGGCGACACCGTTCGCGGTGCAGCCGGGCCAGGCCCTGATGCCGGAGACCTGCGGGGTGGCGCTCCGGCTGGACGAGGGCGGCATCGGTCTGTGGCGCCCCGCCGACCGGCATGTCTTCCGCCTCGGCGCCCCGGTCGGCTGGCTCGGCGGCACGGGGCTGTGGACCCGGGAGGGCCGCCTGCGTCTGCCGTACGCCACCCCGGACGTCCCGTGCGCCCTCGTGAGCCTGGCCATCCCGGTGGCCCCGCCGCCCCCGGTCCGCCTGGACCCCCCGCCGCCGCCAGCACCGCGCCCGATCCCCCTCCAGCAGGCCCCGCTGAGGTGACATCGGGCGCGTGGTGCGGTTCGGGCCGCCCCTAGAGGGCGTGTTTGAGGCCGAGGACCTCCGCCGCCGCGAAGGTCTCGTTCGCAGGGCGGGAGTCGTAGTGCGGGGTGAGGACCTCGTCGAGCTCCTCGTAGGAGAACGCCTCCTTGGTGGTGTCGAACTTCGCCGCCACCTTCGGGCGTTCCATGACGACGACGATTCCGCCGTGCACGACGAACAGCTGCCCGTTGGCCTTGGCGGAGGCGGGTGAGGCCAGGTAGCCAACCAGCGGGGAGACGTGCTCGGGGGCGAGGGCGTCGAGCTTGCCCTCCTCCGGGACCTGGAAGCCGGCGAAGACGTCCTCGGTCATCCGGGTGCGGGCGCGGGGGCAGATGGCGTTGGCCGTCACCCCGTACTTGGCCAGGGCGAGGGCGGTCGAGGTGGTGAGCCCGACGATGCCGCCCTTGGCCGCCGCGTAATTCGGCTGGCCGGCCGAGCCGCCGAGGAACGCCTCGGAGGAGGTGTTGACGATCCGGCCGTAGACCGGGCCGCCCGCCGCCTTGGACCGCTCCCGCCAGTGCGCGGAGGCGAAGTGGGTGGTGTTGAAGTGACCCTTGAGGTGGACGCGGATCACCGAGTCCCACTCCGCCTCCGACATCGAGAACACCATCCGGTCGCGCAGGATCCCCGCGTTGTTGACCAGGATGTCGAGCTTGCCGAAGCTGTTCACCGCCAGCTCGACCAGTTCCCGCGCCTGCTCGAAGTCGGCCACGTCACCGAGGTGCGCCACCGCCTGCCCGCCCGCGGCGCGGATCTCCTCGGCGACCTCCTCGGCCGGGGCGGCCGAGGCCTCCCCGGAGCCGTCGCGGCCGGGCTGGCCGAAGTCGTTGACGACGACGCTCGCGCCGAGCCGTGCGAGCTCGATCGCCTCGGCCCGGCCGAGCCCGCGGCCGGCGCCGGTGACGATGGCGGAGAGCCCCTCAAGTGGCAGTGACATCCGTACGGTTCCTCTCAGAACGAGTCAGAGCAGGCCAGAGCAGGTCGAGCGGGTCGGTAGAGGTCGAGCGGGTCGGGGTCGAGCAGGTCGGTAGAGGTCGAGCAGGCCAGTGGAGATCAACAGAGGTCAGTGGAGGTCGAGCAGGTCAGAGTTCGATGCAGGTGCGCAGGGCGACACCCGTACGCATCTGGTCGAGGGCGTCGTTGATCTCGGCGAGATGCACCCGGTGCGTGATCAGCCCCGCGAGGTCCACCCGGCCGGACCGCCACAGCGCGATGGTGCGGTCGTAGGAGCGGAGCACGTCCCCGCCTCCGTACATCGACGGCAGGATCTTCTTCTCGTCGAAGAACAGCGAGAACATGTTGATCGAGTAGTTGTCGTCGAGCGCGCCCGCGCCGACCACGACCACCGAGCCGCCGCGCCGGGTCATCTCGTACGCGGTGTGCGCGGTCGCGGACTTCCCGACGACCTCGAAGACGTAGTCGAAGCCCTCCCCCGCCGTGATCCGGTTCTTCGCGTCACCGAAGGCCTCCGGCGCGACCGCCTCGGTCGCCCCGAACCGCAGCGCCGCCTCACGCCGCGAGGCGACCGGGTCCACGGCGATGATCTGCGCCGCGCCCTGCACCTTGGCGCCCTGGATGACGGAGATGCCGACGCCGCCGCAGCCGATGACCGCGACGGACGACCCGGCCTCCACCTTCGCGGTGTTGATGGCCGCGCCCAGGCCGGTGGTCACACCGCAGCCGATCAGCGCGGCGATGTCGTACGGCAGGTCGTCGGGGATCGGTACGGCGCACGCGGCGGGCACCACCATCTCCTCGGAGAAGGTGCCGGTGCCGGCGAATCCGAAGATGTCACTGCCCGCACGGCGGAAGTTGGGCGTGGCGACGTTCCCGAAGGCCTCCAGGCACAGGTGCCCCTGGCCGCGCTTGCAGGAGGGACAGTGCCCGCACGGCGGCAGCCAGCAGACCAGCACCCGGTCGCCGATCTTGTGACTGGTGACCCCGTCGCCGACGTCCACGATCTCGCCCGAGCCCTCGTGGCCCGGTATGAAGGGGGCCGGCTGAGGCAGGACGCCGCTCATCGCGGAGAGGTCGGAGTGGCACAGTCCGGTGGCCTTGATGCGGACCTTGACCTTGCCGGGGCCGAAGCCCACGGCCTCCATGTCGTCGACGACTTCCAGCTTGTCCTGGCCGATCTCGCTCTGCAGTGCTGCGCGCACGGTGCGGCTCCTTGGCGTTTTGGATTACACGTGTTCGACGACGGTGTCGGCGAGGACCGGCGCGTCGTCCCGTTCGACGGCGGTCACCGAGACCTGGACCCGGCCGGGCTCCTCCCACATCCGGATCCGCAGGGTCTCGCCGGGGAAGACGATCCCGGCGAAGCGTGTGCGGTAGGCGCGGACCCGGGACACGTCCCCGCCGAGGGCGGTGTCGACGACGGCCTTGAGGGTCATCCCGTACGAGCACAGGCCGTGCAGGATCGGCCGGTCGAAGCCGGCCAGCTTGGCGAACTCGGGGTCGGCGTGCAGGGGGTTCCAGTCGCCGGAGAGGCGGTAGAGCAGCGCCTGATCCTCGCGGATCCGCCGCTCCTCGATCCGGTCGGGCTCGCGGCCGGGCGCCTCCTCCCGGGCGGAGGGTCCGCGCTCCCCGCCGAACCCGCCCTCACCCCGTACGAAGATCTGCGCATCGCTGGTCCACAGCGGCCCGTCGGAGTCCGCGACCTCGGAGCGCAGTACGATCACGGCCGCCTTGCCCTTGTCGTAGACGGCGGCGACCTTGGATGTGGAGGTGGCCCGGCCCTTGACCGGGATCGGCCGGTGCAGCTCGATGGAATGCCCGCCGTGCAGGACGGCGGCGAGGTTGACCTCGATCCCCGGCGCGGCGAGGCCGCCCAGCATGGCCATGCCGGCACCGGCGACGGTCGCGAAGCTGGGGAGCACGTGGAGCTTGGACTCCAGGGTGTAACGCAGCTCGTCGGGGTCGGTGGCCGGGAGACCGGCGCCGAGGCCGAGGTGGTAGAGCTGGATGTCCTTGTGATCCCAGGCGATGTCCCCGTGGCGGGGGTCGGCGGCGAGGGCCTTGGCGGCATCGATCGGCATCGGGATGCTGCTCCCTGTCGTGGAGGAACGAGGGCCTTGGACGAAGAGGCCTTGGAAGACCTCGGTGCGGCCGTCCGCACCGTCGGCCGCACCGAGGTCGTATGCGGGACCGGTTCTAGAACGCGTTCTAGAGTGCCGGTGAAGGAATGTATAACGCACGCCCCACCACTTGGGAAGAGTCCTGACTTCACGTCAGAATCACCTTCACCCAGCCGTGTTGTGCGTCGATCGGGGTGGGCCGGCCTACCCTGGCGGGGTGAACGAAATGCCGGTTTACCAGCGCCCCACCAGGTCCCTGCGGGTCCTGCTTTCGCCGCCGAACCCGGCCCTGGCGGTCCAGCTCGGCCTCCAGCCGGACATCGAGGTGGTGGCCTCGGCGCTGGGACGGCCGGCGGTGGCGCTGGCGGAGGAGCTGGATTCGGTGCCGGCGCTCCTGGCGGAGGACCCGGAATGCGCGGTCCTGCTGCTGACCGGCTCGGCGCACCCCGGCCTGCGGGAGGCGGCCCTTGCCGCGGGGGCGGCGGGCCTGGTCCTGCGGGACGGCCCGGTGGAGGACCTGGCGGACGCCATCCGGCGAGCCTCGCGGGGCGAAACGGTCATCGACCCCACCCTGTCGGGCCCCTGATACGGAGGCCCGGGGTCACCCCGTGAGGGTCCGGCTGCCGGGCACGGGAACCAACCCATATCGGTGGCCCCCGCAGCCGGGCCGGGGCCCGCCCTGATCCGGAAGACGGGCCGGACACCCCCTAGCGGCGGAGCAGGGTGACCACCGCCGCGCCGCCCAGGCCGATGTTGTGGGCCAGGCCCACCCGGGCGCCGGGTACCTGCCGGGCCCCCGCCTCGCCCCGCAGCTGCCACACCAGCTCCGCCGCCTGCGCGAGCCCGGTCGCGCCCAGCGGGTGGCCCTTCGAGATCAGGCCCCCGGAGGGGTTGACCACCCAGCGGCCCCCGTACGTGGTCGCTCCGCTCTCCACCAGCCGGCCCGAGGCGCCGTCCCCGCACATGCCCAGCGCCTCGTACGTCAGCAGCTCGTTGACCGAGAAGCAGTCGTGCAGCTCCACGACGTCCACATCCTCGATGCCGAGCCCCGACCCCTCCCACACCCTCCGCGCGGCCGCCGCCGACACCGGCTTGCCGACCACGTCGATGCACGAACCCGACGAGAACGACGCCTCCGTGTCCGTGGCCATCGCCTGGCCCACGATCTCGACCGCCTTGTCGTGCAGCCCGTGTTCCACCACGAACCGCTCGGACACCACCAGTGCCGCCGCGGCCCCGTCCGACGTCGGCGAGCACTGGAGCTTCGTCAGCGGGTCGTGGATCGGCTTCGCCGCGAGGATCTCGTCCAGCGAGTACACGTCCTGGAACTGCGCGTTCGGATTGTTCGCCGAGTGCCGGTGGTTCTTCGCGCCCACCGCCGCCAGCTGCGCGGCGGTGGTCCCGTACCGCTCCATGTGCTCCCGCGCCGCGTTCCCGAAGATCTGCGCGGTCGGCGGCGACATCTCGAAACCGTGCCCGGCGGCCATGATCCCGTAGTGCCGGGCCACCGGCGAGGTCTTGAAGTCGGAACCGGCGTCGGCCCCGCCCCCCAGCGCGCCCTTCTTCATCTTCTCGAAGCCCAGCGCGAGCACACAGTCGTTGAGGCCCCCCTCCACGAACTGCCGCGCCATCATCAGCGCCGTCGCGCCCGTCGCGCAGTTGTTGTTCACGTTGTAGACCGGGACTCCGCTCAGCCCCAGTTCGTACACCGCCCGCTGCCCTGCCGTGGAGGCCTGGAAGCAGTAGCCGACCGGGACCTGCTCCACCCGCCCGTAGTCGATCCCCGCGTCCGCGAGCGCCGCGGACCCGGCCTCCTTGACCATGTCCCAGTACTGCCAGTCCCGCGACTCCGGCTTCTCGAACTTCGTCATGCCGACGCCCACGATGTACGACTTCATGCCTGACAACTCCTGTCCCCTACTAGTCCCTGGGAAGGCCGAGAATCCGCTCGGCGACGACATTGAGCTGGACCTGTGTGGTGCCCCCGGCGATGGTCAGGCAGCGCGACATGAGCATCCCGTGCACCGCCCGCTCCCCCGCCCCCTCCCGCACCGCGCCTGCCGGTCCCAGCAGTTCGAGGGCGAGCTCCGCGGTCCGCTGCTGGTGCGGGGTCTGCACGAGCTTGCGTACGGACGCACCCGCGCCCGGCTCCAGCCCCGACACCTGCTGGAGGGTGGTGCGCAGCCCGATGCAGGCCAGCGCGTGCGCCTCGGCGGCGAGCGCCCCGATCCGCGCGCGGGTGGCCCCGTCGAGGCCGGCGGAGCGCCTGATCAGCGCCTCCAGACCGGGGGTACCTCCCGGGCCGCCAGGCCCAGGGGGAGTGTCGAAGGCCATCTGGTCGGCCATGTGGACCCGCTCGTTGCCGAGGGTGTTGCGCGCGACCCGCCACCCTCCGTCCGCCGCTCCCACCAGGGCGTCCGCCGGGAGCTCCGCGTCGTCGAAGTAGACCTCGTTGAAGAGGGCCTCGCCGTTGATCTCCTTCAGCGGCCGGATGTCGATGCCCGGGGTCCGCCTCATGTCGACGACGAAGTACCCGAGCCCCTTGTGCTTCGGCGCGTCCGGATCCGTCCGGGCCAGCAGGATCCCGAAGTCGGCGGTGTGCGCGGAACTCGTCCACACCTTCTGCCCGTTGACCCTCCAGCCGCCCTCCTCGGTACGCTCCGCCCTGGTCCGCAGGGAGGCCAGGTCGGAGCCCGCGCCCGGCTCCGAGAAGAGCTGGCACCAGGTGAGCTCGCCGCGCAGGGTGGGGAGTACGTAGGCCTCCCGCTGCGCGTCCGTCCCGTAGGCGATCAGCGAGGGGACGACCCAGGTGGCGATCCCCAGGTCGGCGATCGTGACCCCGGCCCGCTTCAGCTCCTGCTGGACGACGAGCTGTTCGACCGGTCCGGCGCCGAGGCCGTACGGGGGCGGGAGATGGGGGGCCGCGTACCCGGTGGGGGCCAGGACCCGGCGCGCGGCGGCCGGGTCCAGCCCGCGGGCGTCCTCGACGGCGGTACGGGCCTTCGCCCGGTGCGCCTCGGCCTCCGCGGGGAGTTCCAGCCTCAGTTCCCGGCGAGCGCCCGCCTCCGCGAACCGCACGGCCCGTACGCGGTGCCCGTCGCCGGACCCGAGGAGCTGACGGGCCACGATCGCGCGGCGCAGGTAGATGTGGGCGTCGTGCTCCCAGGTGAAGCCGATGCCGCCGAGCACCTGGATGCAGTCCTTGGCGCAGGAGTACGCGGCGTCCAGCGCGGTGCCCGCAGCGAGCGCGGCCACCAGGGACCGGACCTCGGGGGCCTCGTCCATGCTGTTCGCCGCGTCCCAGGCCAGCGCCCGGGCCTGCTCCAGCCGGACCAGCATGTCGGCGCAGAGGTGCTTGACGCCCTGGAACCGCCCGATGGGCCGGCCGAACTGCTCGCGCACCTTGGCGTACTCGGCGGCCGTGTGCAGGGCCCAGGCGGCGGTGCCGCAGGCGTCGGCCGCGAACAGGGTGCAGGCCAGGTCCCGGACCAGGGCCGCGTCCAGCTCCAGCAGCCGGCCGGGCACGACGGTGACCCCGCGGGCCTGGACCTCGGCGGTGGGCCGGGTCGGGTCGGCGGCCTCGTGGGTACGGATGTCCAGCGCGGCGGCGTCCACCGCGAACCAGCGGGTGCCGTGGGCGGCCTCGGCGGCGAGCAGTACGAGGTCGGCCTCGCCCGCCCCGAGCACCGGCGGCGCGATCCCGTCGAGCAGGTGTCCGCCGCCCTCGACGGCGACGGCGGTCATGGTCCCGGGGCCGAGCGCGACCGCCCCTACCCGCCCGCCGAGCCCCTCGGCCCCGGCCCGGTCCAGCAGTACGGAGGCCAGCACGCTCGGCAGGTACGCCCCGGGCAGCGCCGCCCGGGCCGCCTCCTCGACCACCACGGCGAGGTCGAGCAGGGTGCCACCCTCCAGGTGCGGGGCGAGCAGCCCGGAGTCGGCGAGTGCGTCCCAGTAGGCGGGTCTCGCCCCGGCCTGCGGCGGGGTGTCGAGCAGTTTGCGCACCTCCTCGGGCGGCACGGCCCGCGCCACCCAGCCGCGCACGGCCTCGGCCAGCTCCCGCTGTTCTTGCGTGATTCCGATGCCCATACGGATCCCTGCCGCCCTCTCCGCCTGCCCCGGCCACCGCCGGGCGGGTCCCCTGGTCGCGGGCCAGACTAGAACACGTTCCATTCTGACGGAAGGTCAGATCCATGGTCGGATCCGGCGGGGCCGGCCGGCGCGGACGGCGCCGCGGACGCGACGCCGGTGCGGACGCCGACGCATACCCGGACGCGAACGCGGCCGAAGCGAACCGGCCATGGCCGTAAGTCGCTCTAGCTCCCCTCCATTCCGAAATGATCGAATCTGTGCCACAACTCGACTCAAAACGACCCTTGAAATGGGGAGCCACCACGTGAATTCCATGTCGTATGTCGACCTGCATCGGCAGGTCTCCACTGATATCGACGCGGAGATCGAAGCTGCTCTCGGCCTGCTCGGCCCGGAGTCGGAGGCGGTCAGGAACGCCGTCACCAAACTCTTGCGACATCAGAAATTGAAGCATCCCCTGTCGGTACTGCCGATGCTGGTGCACGCCGTCGAGACGGGCAGCGCCACACCGGCAGCCCCGCTGTCCGCCCTGCACGTGCTCTGGTGGACGTCGGCGTGTTTTCTCGACGACCTCGCCGACGGGCACGGCACGACCCTCACCTCCGGCCTCAGCGAGAACGAGGCCATGCTCGCTTCCGTCATCAGCGGAACGATTCTTCCTTTCCGGATCATCCAGTCCCTCCGGGTTCCGGCACCCGTCCACACCGCGTTGACGGCCGAGGTCGCGACCGGCTGGGTCGTCGGCACCGAGGGCCAGCTGAGCGACATCAGCGGAGACGTCGAGAACGCCACCCGGAAATCGGTGGTCACCGCCTACCGCGGCAAGTCCGGCGGGCCGTTCTCGATGATCACGGCAATGGCGGCGATATTGTCGGGCGCGACCAGAGAGGAAACAGAGCTGTGGCGTGAGTTCGGATATGTCTTCGGCATCCTGTGGCAGTTGTTCAATGACCAGGAGGACATCCTGTCCGGCCGCAATGAGGACCTCCTGAACGGGACGGTCACCTATCTGCTCACCTGCGCCCTCGACGACGCGTCGCCCGAATCCAGGGAGCACCTCCTCGCCCTCTGCGCCGCCGCGAGGCATTCCGGTGCGGCGAGGTCCGAGCTCACCGGCCTGCTTCTCGCGCCCGGCGTTCTTCATCAGTACCGGGAGGACCTCGACGGATTCCGCGACGAGGCGTATCGCATTCTGGACGGACTGGACGGCGACGGTCGGTACGCGGGCATCCTGCGGCGGCTCGTGGACCACGCGGCCCAGATGCTCCTGGAGCCGGCCTTCGACACCGCGCGACCGGTTCCGGTGTAGGAACGGCCGCGATCCCGCGGCGCGCGCAGCCGGAGGCAGCCCCCGGCCGGACCGCGGGGGCGGCGGCCGCCCCGCATGGGACCCCACATGACACCCCGGCGCTACCCCCGGCATGAGACCCCGGCGGCTACCCCGGCATGGCACCCCGGCGGCTCCCCCCGGCATTGGCGCCCCGGCGTGACTCGGGGCCGGCGGCCCCCGGGCGTGGCGTCCTACCAGCCGGTAAGGCAGCATGGGCCCCCACCCGCAGTCCAGGAGGAACCCATGGCCCCCGCCACCCCCAAGCCGGAGACCCTCGCCGCCTTCGAGGCCGCCAAGGGCTTCATGCCGGTACGCGAGGGCCTCGCCCTGTTCGAGGCCGCCACCACGGCGGCGGCGCTCGGGCTGCCCCTCCTGGAGGTCGGCACGTACTGCGGACGCTCCACCCTCCTGCTCGCCGATGCCGCCCGCGAGGCCGGCGTGGCCGCGATCACCGTCGACCACCACCGCGGCAGCGAGGAGCAGCAGCCGGGCTGGGAGTACCACGACCCCACCGTCGTGGACCCGGAGATCGGCCTGATGGACACCCTCCCGACCTTCCGCCGCACCCTGCACAAGGCGGGTCTCGAAGACCACGTGATCGCGATCGTCGGCCGCTCCCCGCAGGTCGCCGCCGCCTGGGGCGGTCCGCTCGGCTTCGTCTTCATCGACGGCGGCCACACCGACGAGCACGCCGCCGGCGATTACGAGGGCTGGGCCCCGCACCTCGCCGAGGGCGGGACGCTGGTCATCCACGACGTGTTCCCGGACCCGGCCGACGGCGGCCAGGCGCCTTACCGGATCTACCTGCGCGCCCTGGCCTCCGGCGCCTTCGAGGAGATCTCCGTCACGGACTCGATGCGCGTACTGCGCCGCACCGGCCCCGGCATCTGACCCGGCCGCAGGACGCCTGCGGGCAGGGATCCGCAACAACCGTCATGGCCGTCATGGCCGTCATGGCCGTCACATAAGTGACAATCACACCACGCCCTCGGATGGCCCATACCCGGACGCCCGGCGGGCGGGCGGTCTAGCATCGCGAGGTGCGCAACGACGACAGTCCCCCGCCTCCCGAGTCCGCCTCCTCGGTCAGCCCGGACCGGCGCTGGCTGACCCGCCGCTCCACCCTCGCGGTCGCGGTCGCCGCGCTCGCCCCGGCCTGTCTGGCGGGCTGGGTGCTGACCCATGTTCTGACCGGGGCCGGCCCGGACGGGGCGAAGCCGCGGCTTGCGCCGCTGCCCGCCTCGCACACCGCGCCCGGCACCGCCCACGGCGGCGGAGACGCGAAGCCCAGCACCGCCTCGCCCTCCGCCGACTCCGCCTCCTCGTCCGCGGCGGCGTCCGCATCGGCGTCCGCATCGGCGTCCGCGGCCGCGCCGGCACCGGCCAAGGGCCCGCTCGCGGGCCGGACCGTGGTCATCGACCCGGGCCACAACACCGGCAACTTCAAGCACACCGAAGAGATCGACAAGCAGGTCGACATCGGAACCAACCGCAAGGAATGCGACACCACCGGCACCACCACCAACTCCGGCTACATGGAGGCCGAGTTCTCCCTCGACGTGTCCCGGCGGACGCGGAGCCTGCTGGAAGCCAAGGGCGTCAAGGTGGTGTTCACCCACGAGGCCGACCGCCCCTGGGGCCCCTGCATCGACGAGCGGGCCCGGATCGGCAACGAGGCGAACGCCGACGCGGTGGTCTCCGTCCACGCGGACGGCGCCTCCGCCGGCAACCGCGGCTACCACATCATCCTCCCGGCCAAGGTCAAGGCAGGTGCCGCGGACACCGCCAAGATCGTCGGGCCGTCCCGGGAGCTGGGCGAGCGGATCGCCGGGAACTTCGCCCGCAGCACCGGGTCCGTTCCCGCCAACTACCTCGGCGGCGGTACCGGTTTGGTCGTCAGGGACGATCTCGGCGGACTCAATTTGTCGACCAGGCCCAAGGTGTTCATCGAATGCGGCAACATGCGTGACGCCAAGGACGCGGCGCAGCTGACGAGTCCGGAGTGGCGGCAGAAGGCAGCAGAGGGCATCGCGAACGGCGTCGTCGGCTTCCTCGGCGGGTAGTCCCACAAGGACAGCTCGCCGCCCCGATCCTCCAGGTCGCGGCAGACGTCCGTACGATGGTGCCCGCCCGCCCCGCTCCCGTCATGACGCGCGACCGCGGCACCACGAGACGACCGAGACCGAGAAGGACACCGACGAAGTGAATATCCGCTCCCTCACTCGAGGCGATGGCGTGGTGATCGGAGCAGCGGTGCTGCTGTTCATCGCCTCGTTGCTCGATTTTTACTCCGCCGACGGCGTCGACCTGCCCAGTGTGTGGGACACCGACGTCTACCACCTTGCCCTGCCCTCGATCTTCCTGGCCGGCTTCGTCGCCGCAGGCCTGATCGCCGGCTCCCGCTTCCTGCCGCAGCCCCGCAACCTGGCGGGTCTCCCGCTCCAGGCGTGGGGCAGCGTGCTCGCCGTTTCCGCCGTCTGGGCCTCGCTGTGGTCGCTGATCACCTGCCCGAGCACCTTCGACCTGGGCGCCGGCGCGGTCATCTCCTTCCTCTCCACCCTGGCCATGGCGGGTGTGGCCGTCGCGGGCCCCAAGATCCCGGCGCTCGCCGGTCAGCTGATCCCGGACCCGGCGCCCGGCGCCGTCCCGGCGTACGGCGCCCAGCCGCAGCCGGGCACCGGATACGGCTACCCGGGCGGCCAGCAGCCGCAGGCGTACGGGGCCACCCCGCAGCCGGTCGCGCCGTACGGCGGCCAGGCCGCCCCGGCTCCGACCCCGACCCCCGCCCCGGCCGCGCAGGACGCCGCCCCGGCAGCGGACTTCACCCCCTTCTGGTTCGCCGTCCCGGTGGCCCGCCCCCTCTTCGCCGAGGACGGTTCCCCCACCCCGATCGCCGAACTCGCCCCGGGCACCTGGTACCTGGCCGTGGAGCAGCGCGGCGAGGCCACGCTCATCGCCCAGACCCAGGACGGGCGCCGCGGCGTCCTGAACGACACCTCGGGCATCCAGCGCGGCTGACGCCGAGGACGGCCCGGCTCCCCTCGGGGCGCTCGCGGCCCGACGCGTGAGCCAACGGCCCCCCGCCCTTCCGGGCGGGGGGCCGTTGGCCTACAGTCACCTGACGCATCGTCAGTTATGGCTTCGCGGAGGGGACCGTACATGCGCCTGGGACTCGCACTCGGCTACTGGGGCCGCGGCCCCGATCCGGCCCATCTCGACCTCGCCGCCGAGGCCGAGAACCTCGGCTACGACTCGGTGTGGACCGCCGAGGCCTGGGGCTCGGACGCCTTCACCCCGCTGACCTGGATCGCCGCGCACACCTCGCGGATCCGGCTCGGCACCGCCATCGCGCAGATGGCCGCCCGCACCCCGACCGCCACCGCCATGCAGGCCCTCACGCTGGACCACCTCTCGGGCGGCCGGATGATGCTGGGCCTGGGCCTGTCCGGGCCGCAGGTGGTCGAGGGCTGGTACGGGCGCCCGTTCCCGTCGAGTCCGCTCACCGCGACCCGCGAGTACGTGGACGTCATCCGCCAGGTGCTGCGCCGCGAGGCCCCGGTCGAGCTGGACGGCCGCTTCCACAGCCACCCGTACCGCGGTGAGGACGGCACGGGCATCGGCAAGCCGCTCAAGCCCATCACCCACCCGCTGCGGGCGGACCTCCCGGTCCTGCTGGGCGCGGAGGGCCCGAAGAACATCGCCCAGACCACCCGGATCGCCGACGGCTGGCTCCCCCTCTACTGGTCACCGACCCGCACCGACGTCTACCGGGCCTCGCTGACCGACCTCCCCGAGGGCTTCATGATCGCGCCGATGGCCCGGGCCAGGGTCTGCGACGACGTCGCCGAGGGGCTGCTGCCCGTCAAGGCCATGCTCGGCTTCTACATCGGCGGCATGGGCCACGCGGCCCGCAACTTCCACGCCGACCTCATGGCCCGGATGGGCTACGAGGACGAGGCCCGGCGCATCCAGGAGCTGTTCCTCGCCGGGCGCAAGGAGGAGGCGGTGCTCGCCGTCCCGGACGCGTTCGCCGACGAGATCTCCCTGGTCGGACCCCGCGAACGCATCGCCGAACGCCTCGAACTGTGGCGCAAGGGCCCGGTCACGGACCTGCTCCTGACGGCCCCCGACCCGCACACCTTGCGCGTCCTGGCCGAGCTCAACAGCTAGGAACCGTCTTCCGCCCGGGGCACGGCCTCCAGCAACTCGGGGAGATCCAGCGCCATCACGGCGATCTCGATGCTCCCGCCGCCCGGGTAGGCGCACGTGACGATCCGCGAGCCGGGGTTGATGGACAGGCCCTCCTTCACGGACGGCGCCCGCACCGCGGTGGCCCGCCCCTCGGTCAGGGCCACGGGCTCGCCACGGCTGGGCACCCAGCGGGCCCCGCCCGGGCCGGCGTGCAGCAGGCCCGGGCGCCAGCGGCCCGCACCGGCGGGCAGCCTCGCCATGCCGGGGATACCCGCGACGGGGCCGGCGGCCATCCTCCGGCGGTGTCTGCGCCGGAGGAGCCACCCGGCCCCGACCGCCCCGAGGGCAAGGACTGCGAATTCGATCACGCGACCATTGAATCAGGCCGCCCGGGCTATCCGCCCAGCTGGGAGACGCTCGGGACCTTGTCGGTCACCTCGGCGCCCGCGCTCTTACCGGCGTCCTTGACGCCCTTGATGACGTCCGCGAAGGAACTGATGTCCGCGTCACCGGCATCGCCCTTGCGGAGCTTGGAGCCGAGGCCCTTGAGGGACTCGATGCCCCCCGTCAGCGGGGCGATCGCCTTGGACAGCAGGGGGTCGCCCTTGGCGTTGTCGAGCGCCGCCTTCAGCCTGTTGTACGCGAAGGCTCCGGCGAGACCCGCCTTGATGAGCGCGAACGTACGGCCCTTGGCGCCCTTCTTGAACTTGCCGTCGCGGTACGGCTTGATGATCCACTGGTAGGCCGCCCCGGCCGCGAGCCCCGCGTTGGCGACGAAGCGCGTCTTGGCGAACTTCTGCTTCTCGGCGGAGGTACTGGGCGAGGGCGTGGCGGCGGCCTCCTCAACGGCCGCGACCTCCGCCGCTCTCGCCTCCGCGGCGACGGCCTCCGCGGAAGCGGCCGCGGCCACGGAGACGTCCTCGCTCCGGCCTCGGCCGCCGCCGGCGCCGCAGGCGGTGGCACCGCCCAGCAGCGCGCAGGACAGGAGCACCGCCGTGCAGGCGCGACGGAATCGGACGGTTCTGGGTATGGACACGGTTTCCTCCGGGGAGTGAGGTGTCCCCGGCAGCGTCACCCGGCCCCCGAAGCACCGCCACGTGGGTGACCCGTTCGGGTATTGCCGGGCCGCCGGATCCAGCCCCGCCGGTCCGGCCCGCACCCCGCAACGCGCCGCACCGCACCGCGCCGCGCCGCGCCGCGCCGCACCGGCTAACCGCAGCAGTCGGGCTCCAGCCCGCCCGGCAGGTCCAAGCCCCCGAACACCGCCCCCGTGGCCTCGTCCCCACCCAGTGCCGCGACGGCCAGCAGCAGCGACCCGGCCGTCCACGTCGTCTGCTCCACCGGCCACACCGCCTTGTCCTGGAACACGTACCCCGTCCAGTACATGCCGTTCTCCGCCCGCAGGTGCCCGATCGACCGCAGGATCTCCAGCGCCCGGTCCGACTCCCCCACCGCCCACAGGGCGAGCGCCAGCTCGCAGGACTCGCCGCCCGTCACCCACGGGTTCGGCAGCACGCACCGCACGCCGAGCCCCGGGACGACGAACTCGTCCCACCGCTGCTCGATCCGTGCCTTCGCCTCCGGACCGGTCATCGCCCCGCCCAGGACCGGGTAGTACCAGTCCATCGAGTAGTGGGACTTGTCCAGGAACCGTTCCGGGTGCCGCCGTATCGCATGGCCCAGCGCGCCCGCCGCCAGCTCCCAGTCCGGCTGGGGCTCCTCCCGGTGCTCGGCGATGGCCAGCGCGCAGCGCAGTGCCTGGTGGATCGAGGAGGACCCGGTGAGCAGCGCGTCCGTCACGGCCGTGCCGTCCGCGTCCCGCTTCCAGCCGATCTCGCCGCCCGGCTGCTGCAGGCCGAGGACGAACTCCACGGCCGCGAACACGGCCGGCCACATCCGCTCCAGGAACGTGTCGTCCCCGGTGGCGAGGTAGTGGTGCCAGACCCCGACCGCGATGTACGCGACGAAGTTGGTCTCCCGGCTCGCGTCCTGCGGCTCGGCGGTGTCCACCCCGTCGGCCCGGTCGGCGTAGGCCGCGTACCAGGAGCCGTCGTGGTTCTGGTGGCGGGCCAGCCACGTGTACGCGCGCTCCGCGGCCTCGTGCTCACCGGCCGCGTCGAGGGCCATCGCGGCCTCGGTGTGGTCCCACGGGTCCAGGTGGTGTCCGCGGAACCACGGTATGGCTCCGTCCGACCGCTGCGCGGCGAGGATCCCCGCCACCGTCAGGGCGGCCTGCTCCGCGGTCAGTACGCCGTCCAGGACCAGGTGTTCGGTCCGCCGGGGCGAGCTCACTGGGCGGCGCCGACGGGAAGGTGCGGCTTGGTCGCGTAGGCCACGAAGCTCTTGCCGATGACCGGGTTGAGCGCCTGCTCGGCGAGTCGCGTGGCCAGGGGCTTCTTCATGATGTCCCAGACCAGGAGCTTGTGGTACGCCTTGACCGGCAGCGCCTTGTCGTTGTCGACGCCGAAGGCGCACTTGAGCCACCAGTACGGGGAGTGCAGCCCGTGCGCGTGGTGCGTGCCGTACGGCTTGAGGCCCGCGGCCTCCATCTTCCCGAGCAGCTCGTCCGCCTTGTAGATGCGGATGTGCCCGCCCTCGACCTCGTGGTACGCGTCGCTCAGCGCCCAGCAGATCTTCTCGGGGCCGTAGCGCGGCACGGTGATGGCGATGCGCCCGCCGGGCTTCAGCACGCGCACCATCTCGGCGAGCACGCCCTTGTCGTCGGGGATGTGCTCCATCACCTCGGAGATGATGACCACGTCGAAGGACTCGTCGGGGAACGGCAGCGCCAGCGCGTCGCCCTCCATCGCCGTGGCGGTGGCGCCGGCCGGGGCCTCACCGGCCTCCTTCATCGCGGCGAACCACTTCGCGACCTCGCGGATCTCCTCGCCGTTGCGGTCGACGGCGACCACGTGGGCGCCGCGCCGGTAGCACTCGAAGGCGTGCCGGCCTGCGCCGCAGCCCAGATCGAGCACGCGGTCGCCTGCGGCGAGCGGGAACCGGGAGAAATCGACGGTCAGCACGGGGTCCTGCCTTCGCGGTCGCGGGGGTGAGGGGTGGGGCTTGGGAAACGGAGGCGGCACATGAGGCGGAAGGTCACCGCGCGCGGCGGGTACGGGCGGCCTGCTCGATGGCGGCCCGGTAGTGCGCGGCGGTGCCCTCGGCGGCCTTGGCCCAGGTGAAGCGGGCCAGGACCCGCTCGCGCCCGGCGGCGCCGAGGCGGGCTCTCAGTTCCGGGTCGTCCAGCAGCCGGCCCAGCGCCGCGGCCAGCGCGCCGGCGTCGCCCGGGGGCACCGCGAGACAGGTCTGCCCGTCGGGGCCGGACACCTCGGGGATCGCGCCGCCGGTGGTGGCGACCAGCGCGGTGCCGGTGGCCATGGCCTCGGCGGCCGGCAGTGAGAAACCTTCGTAGAGGGAGGGCACGCAGGAGATCTGGGCACTGCGGACGAGGTCGACGAGTTCGGCGTCGGTGATGCCCTTGACGAACCGCACCGCGTCCTGGAGCCCGTACTTCTCGATCGCGCGGGCGACCGGCCCGCGCTCGGCGCGCTTGCCGACGACGACCAGGTGGGCGTCGGGCTGCTCGGTACGGAGTTTCGCGAGCGCCTCGACGAGGTGCACGAGTCCCTTGAGCGGCACGTCGGCGCTGGAGGTCGTCACGATCCGCCCTGGCACCTCGGCCACGGACGGGTCGGGCGACCACAGGTCGGTGTCGGCGCCGATGTGCACCACGTGGATGCGCTCGTCGCGCACCCCCAGGTGCTCGGCGATCTCCTGCTTGGAGGACCCGGAGACGGTCAGCACGGACGGCAGCCTGCGGGCGACCCGCCCCTGCATGCGGGTGAAGGCGTACCAGCGCCGGACGGAGAGCCGCTTCTTGCGGTCCTGCGCGGCGGCGAGGTCCAGCTGCCGGTCGACGGTGATGGGGTGGTGGATGGTGGTCACCAGCGGTGCGCCGAGGTCTCCCAACAGCCCGTACCCGAGGGTCTGGTTGTCGTGGATCACGTCGAACTCGCCGGCCCGCGCGGCCAGGTGGCGACGGGCCCGCAGCGAGAAGGTCAGCGGCTCGGGGAATCCGCCGGTCCACATGGTGGCGACCTCAAGGGCGTCGATCCAGTCCCGGTACTCGTCGCGCCCCGGCGTGCGGAAGGGGTCGGGCTGCCGGTACAGGTCCAGGCTCGGCAGCTCGGTGAGCGAGGCTCCCGTGTCCAGCACCGGGTAGGGCTGGGCACCGATGACCTCGACTGAGTGCCCGAGGCGGACGAGCTCGCGCGAGAGGTGCCGGACGTAGACGCCCTGGCCCCCGCAGAACGGGTTCCCCTTATACGTGAGGAGCGCGATGCGCAGCGGGCGGTCGCTGTGGGTGGCGGGACCCGCGAAAGGGCTCGTCACCATGGCCTCAGCGGTCACTCTCGGCCCCCTTCTCACTGCACTTTCGCCGGAGCGTAACCGCTCGCATAATGTAGAACAAGTTTCAGACTTGATCCGTTGAAGAGCATTGAATCTACCGGCCGGAAACCCCACCGTAAGAGGCGGAGCAGGTGATTCGCGCCACGGCTCCGGCGCCTGACATGCTGGGCCCGGATTCAGCTGGATCAGTACCCGCACAACACCCGCACAGCACCCGCACAGCACCACCGACGACGCCACGGAACGCCATGGAACGGGACACATGACAGCGGAAGCGAAGGCCGTCACCACGCCGGCGTCCCCTCCCCTGACGGAGCGCCAGGAGGCGCGCCGCCGCCGGATCCTGCACGCCAGCGCGCAGCTGGCCAGCCGGGGCGGATTCGACGCGGTGCAGATGCGGGAGGTCGCGGAGGCGGCCGGCGTGGCGCTGGGCACCCTGTACCGCTACTTCCCCTCCAAGGTGCACCTGCTCGTCGCCACCATGCAGGACCAGCTCCAGCACATGCACACCACGCTGCGAAAGCGCCCGCCGGCGGCCGAGGATCCCGCGGAGCGGGTCGCGGAGACGTTGATGCGCGCCTTCCGCGCCCTTCAGCGCGAGCCGCACCTGGCGGACGCGATGGTGCGCGCGCTGACGTTCGCGGACCGCAGCGTGAGCCCCGAGGTGGACACGGTCTCCCGGCTGACCACGGCCATCATTCTGGACGCGATGGGCCTGGACGGGCCCCCGACGGCGGAGCAGCTGTCGGCGGTGCGGGTCATCGAGCACACGTGGCACTCGGCGCTGATCACCTGGCTCTCGGGGCGCGCGTCGATCGCCCAGGTGAAGATCGACATCGAGACCGTGTGCCGCCTCATCGACCTGACGGCCCCCGCTCCTGCCCCCGCTCCTGCCCCCGCCCGGGCATCCGCGACCGCGACCGCTTCGGCCAGGACCCCGGCGGCCCCGCGAACGTCCTGATCCCGCCGCACGGAGGCCGCCGCACGGACGGCCGCCGTGCGGACAGCCGCCGGGCGAGGTCCGTCCCGGCGGCTGTCACCGCAGTACGACACGCCGCACCGCCCGGCGGGTCGCTCACTCCTCCGGCGGGAACACCGCCTCGCCGCTGCCCAGCAGGGTGATCGTGATGGCCTCCACCGGGCAGCCCTCCGCCGCCGTCAGGACCGGCTCGTTGGCGTCCGTCTCCGGGGCCGCGGGGTGCGACTGCCGCGCCGAGTCCAGGGCGAACCCGGCCGGGGCGTGGTTCACGCACATGCCCGAGCCGATGCAGACGCCCCGGTCCACCTCCACACGCCAGCGGTCACCCATCACGCACCCGCCTCGGGCCGCTGGTACCCCGTCGGCAGGTGGATCATCTTGTGTTCCAGGTACTCGCTCAGCCCCTCCGGCCCGAACTCGCGCCCCACGCCGCTGTTCTTGTAGCCGCCGAACGGCCCGAGCATGTCCAGGCTGAAGGTGTTCACGTTGAAGGTGCCCGTGCGCACCTGCCGGGCGAAGTCGACGCCGTGCTCCACGTCCCCGGTCCAGACGCTGCCGCTCAGCCCGAACTCCGAGTCGTTGGCGATCCGCACCGCCTCCGCCTCGTCCCCGTACGGGATCAGGCAGACGACCGGCCCGAAGATCTCCTCGCGGGCGATCCGCATCGAGTTGTCGACGTCGCCGAAGAGGGTGGGCTCGACGTACCAGCCCTGTTCCAGGCCCGCCGGGCGGCTGCCGCCGGTGAGGATCTTGGCGCCCTCTTCCTGCCCGATCCGGATGTAGTCCAGCGAGCGCTGCTGCTGGCGCTCGGCCACCAGCGGCCCGAGCTGCGTGGCCGGGTCCAGCGGGTCGCCGACCACCAGGGCGCCGGCCGCCGCGGCGAGCGCCTCGGCCACCTCCTCGTAGCGGCTGCGCGGCGCGAGCACCCGGGTCTGGGCGACGCACGCCTGGCCGTTGTTCATCCAGGCCGCCGGGACGATCCCGGCGATGGTGGTGTCCAGGTCGGCGTCCGGCAGGATGACGGCGGCCGACTTGCCGCCGAGTTCCAGCGTGACGCGGGTGAGGTTGCGAGAGGCGACCTCCATGACGCGCCGGCCGGCCGCGACCGAGCCGGTGAAGGCGACCTTGTCGACGCCGGGGTGCCCGACCAGGTATTCGCTGACCTCCCGGTCGGCGGGCAGTATCGACAGCACTCCCTCGGGCAGCCCGGCCTCCCGGGCGATGTCGGCAAGGATGTACGAGTCCAGCGGGGACTCCGGCGACGGCTTGAGGATCACCGCCGACCCCGACAGCAGCGCGGGCGCGAGTTTGGCGGCGGCCACGAACTGCGGGACGTTCCACGGGATGACGGCGGCGACCACGCCCACCGGCTCCCGCCGGACCAGGATCGGCCCGAGCACGCCCTGGCGGTACTCCTCGTACGGGTAGGCCCGCGCGACGGTGATCGCGGCGTCGTAGACCATCATCGGGCCGAGCGCCTGGGCGAGGATGCTCCAGGAGTACGGGGACCCGTTCTGGGAGCTGATCGAGCGGGCGATCTCCTCGTGCCGGACGGCGATGGCGTCCTTGATCCGGGTGACGACCGCGATCCGCTCCTCCAGGCTCAGCCGCGGCCAGGGCCCCTCGTCGAAGGCCTTGCGCGCCACGGCGACGGCGCGGTCCACATCGGCCTTCGAGGCGTGCGGGACGCTGCCGATGACCTGCTCGGTGTGCGGGGAGACGATCCGGATCGTGTCGGTGCCCAGCGGATCCGTCCACTCCCCGCCGATGAACAGCTGTCCGTGTTCCACGAGCTCGGTCATGGCTGATGCCTCCTGCGGCCGGTGCGGATACCCGATCACCCTGACGGTGTTTCAGAACTGATACCAGTTCTAGTTCCAGGAGTCCACGGCCGGGACGGAACGACCGGGAAGATCCAACGACTAGCCAGAACGCGGAAGAGATGGTCGACTTGGGCTACTACTGAAACACGTTCTCGTTCGCCCCAAGGCATTCACGGCATTCACTCAGGCACTCACCCAGGCACTCACCCAGGCATTCACCCAGCCGTTCGCCCCAGACAGGGAGCCCTCATGACACCTCAGGTCACCGACCACGGCGGCGGCGTGTGGGGCATCAAGGTCCCCATCCCCGACAACCCCCTCGGACACACCCTCGTCCACGTCCTCGACACCGGCCGGGGCCCCGTCCTCGTCGACACCGGCTGGGACGACCCGGAGTCCTGGGACACCCTCGTCGCCGGCCTCGGTGCCCTCGGCATCTCGATCGCCGACGTCCACGGTGTGGTCATCACCCACCATCACCCCGACCACCACGGCCTGTCCGGCCGGGTACGGGAGGCCTCGGGCGCCTGGATCGCGATGCACGCGGCGGACACGGAGGTCGTCGTTCGGACCCGCTCCGCCGAGCCCGGCGTCTGGTTCGACTACATCAGCGGGAAGCTGGCCGCTGCCGGCGCCCCCGAGGAGCACATCGCCCCGCTGCGGGCGGCCCGCGCGAGCGGCCGGATGCGGACCCTCCCGGGCCTGCGGGCCGCCGTCCCCGACCGGGAGATCGTCCCCGGCGAACTGCTCCCCCTCGCGGGCCGCCGGCTCCGCGCGATCTGGACTCCGGGTCACACCCCCGGCCATGTCTGCCTGCACCTGGAGGAGGAGCATCCGGCGAACCTGCCCGGCAACGGCCGCCTCTTCTCCGGGGACCACCTGCTGCCCGGGATCTCCCCGCACATCGGCCTGTACGAGAACTCGGAGGACACCCGGGTCACCGACCCGCTGGGCGACTACCTCGACTCCCTCGAACGCGTCGGCCGCCTCCAGCCGGCCGAGGTGCTCCCGGCCCACCAGCACGCCTTCACCGACGCCCCGGCCCGGGTGCGCGAGCTGCTGGACCACCACGAGGAACGGCTGACCGGGCTCTGGACGCTGCTGGCCGAGCCGCTGACCCCGTGGGGCCTGGCGGAGCGGATGGAGTGGAACCGGCCCTGGGAGCAGATCCCGTACGGCTCCCGCACCATCGCCGTCTCGGAAGCGGAAGCCCACCTGCGGCGGCTGGTGAAACAGGGCCGGGCGGAGGCGGTCCCGGGCAGCGACCCGGTGACGTACCGGGCGCTGTAGGGCGCGGGGCGCCGGGGGCGGGGCGCTGGGTGCGGGATGCGGGGTGCGGGATGCGGGGTACCGGGTGCGGCAAGGCGGGCGGCACAAGGGGGCGGGCAACGCGGCGGGCAAGCGCCGGGGGGTGCCGGGCACCACCGGGCACGCGGACTACGGGCCGGTACAGTAAGCCCGTCGTCCACACTTCCGTACGGGGGGAAGCCGGTGCAATTCCGGCGCTGACCCGCAACCGTGACCCAGCCCCAGAAGCTTCGGGGCGGGGAGCCGGAATGCCCCGTACCGGAGGTGCGCGGCTCGCGCCGCCGGGGCCTCCGGCGGCCGGCACCGTCGAGGTATACGGGGCCGGAGCCCGGTGCGTTCGCGTGCCTGCCTCCCGCTCCCCAGCACGAGAGGCACCCGCCCCGCCATGAACGTCCGCCGCAGCGCCGCCGCGCTCGCCGCCTCCGCCGTGCTCTGCGTGGGCGCCGCCCCCGCAGCCCTCGCCGCGCCCTCCCCCTCGCCGGCCCCGGTCATCCCCTCCGGGCTCTACGGCAAGAACGACCCGACCTACGACGGTGTGTGGCGCCAGTCCTTCGCGCTGCTCGCCCAGCACACGGTCGGGGTCAGGCCCGCCAAGGAGGCCGTCGACTGGCTCGTCGGCCAGCAGTGCGCCGACGGCGGCTTCGCCTCCTTCCGCGCGGACGCCACCAAGGCGTGCGACGCGACGACGATGCTCGACACGAACGCCGCCGCGGTGGCCGTGCAGGCGCTGAAGGCCCTGGGCGGCCAGGACGCGGCGGTCAAGAAGGGCGTGGACTGGCTGAAGTCCGTCCAGAACGAGGACGGCGGCTGGAGCTACGTCCCCGGTTCCCCGAGCGAGGCCAGCTCCACCTCCGTGGTGATCAGCGCCCTGTCGGTGGCGGGCGAGAAGCCGGCCGACGTGAAGTCCAAGGCGGGGAAGTCGGCGTACGAGGGCCTGCTCTCCTTCCAGCTGGGCTGCGCCGCCGAGCCGGCCGCCGACCAGGGTGCGTTCGGCTACCAGCCGGCCGGCGGCAAGCTGCCGGCCAACGCCGACTCGACGGCCGCCGCGACCCTGGCCGCCCTCGGGCAGGGCGCGGTCGTCGCCCCCTCCGCCACGGACACCCCCGCGGCCGCGCTGGCCTGCCCGGCGGGCGCCACCGACCCGGCGGCCGCCGCCCAGGGCGCGGCCGGCTACCTGGCCGAGGCCCTGAAGAAGGACGGCCACCTCACCGCCGTCACCCCGGGCGCGGACCAGCCCACCCCGGACACCGGCAACACCGCCGACGCCGTGATCGCCCTGGCCGCGGCCGGGCACAAGCAGTCGGCGGCGGGCGCGCTGGAGTGGCTCAAGGCCAACTCGGCGGAGTGGGCCAAGGGCAACCCGGCCGCCCTCGCCACCCTGGTGCTGGCCGCACACGCGACGGGCACGGACCCGAAGTCGTTCGGCGGCACGGACCTGGTCTCGGCGCTGAACGCCACGGGGCCGGCCCCGCAGACGCCGCCGACCGGCGCGATGACGAAGGAAGAGAAGAAGGACAAGTCCTCCGGCAACCAGAACGTCTGGTGGATCGTCGGCGCGGGCGCTGCGGCCGGCATCGGCATCGGCATCCTCCTGAGCGGCCGTCGGAAGAAGAACCAGCTCTGATGCACCGGACGCGCCGCCGCCCCGCCCCGGCCCCGGCCTCCCTGGCCCTGGCCTTCGCGGTCCTCCTCACCACGCTCCTCACCACGGCGTCCCCGGCCCTGGCGGCGGGCTACCGCTACTGGTCGTTCTGGGACGGCGCGGGCGGCCAGTGGAAGTACGCCACCCAGGGCCCCTCGACGGCCCGCCCGGCGGACGGCGCGGTCCAGGGCTTCCGCTTCGCGGTGAGCAAGGACACGGCGGCGGAGGCGGCGCAGCCCCGCGCGGCCGCGGACTTCGAGGCCGTCTGCTCGGCCACCGCCCCGGCGGCGGGCAAGAAGCGGGTGGCCCTGGTCATCGACTTCGGCATCCCGGCGGACTCCCCGTCCGGCGAGGCCCCGCCCCAGTCCGCCCCGCGCACCGCCTGCGCCCAGCTGCCCCCGGACGGCACGGCGGCCGAGGCCCTGGCGGCGGTGGCCAAACCGCTCCGCTACAACAGCGCGGCCCTGCTGTGCGCGGTCTCGGCGTACCCGAAGCAGGGCTGCGGCGAACCGATCGCGGAACCGGACCCGACCCAGTCGGCACCGTCCGAAGCCTCCACCCCGGCCTCCGCCTCCGCCTCTACCTCCGCCTCCACCCCGGCCTCCACCTCCGCCTCCACCCCCGAGCCGGACTCCGGCCCCTCGGTGGGCCTCCTGGCCGGCATCGCGGCGGTAGCCGCCCTGGCCGCAGCCGCCCTCTGGCAGTCCCGCCGCCGCCGAACCCCATGACGGACCCGACAGACGCCCCCCGGCTCCCGACGGTTCCGGCACCCTCCGACGGCCGGACCCCGGCCGAGCCGACCACCTCGGAAGCCGGGCCGGAGCCGGTTCGCGCGCACGGCGCGGCAGCCGCCGACGCGCACGGCGCGGCAGCCGCCGACGGCGCTGAGCCGCCCACGAGGGCCGGGCGCACGCCCCGCGGCCCCCGCCGCCCCGCAGCCGACGTCGCGACCCCGCCCCGGCCGGGGCGCGCCGGGCCGGTGGGGCCGCCGCGCGGGCCGACGTACGAAAGAAGGGACCGCCGCTGGGAGCCGCCGCAGGCGACCCGTGGCAACGCCCTGCACGCGGGCGCCTGGTGGCTCTGGGCCCTCGGTCTCGCGACGGCCGCCTCCCGGACCACCAACCCCCTCCTCCTCGGCCTGATCATCGGCGTCGCCGGCTACGTCGTCGCCGCCCGCCGGACCAACGCCCCCTGGGCACGTTCCTACGGCGCCTTCGTCAAGCTCGGCCTCGCCGTCATCGGCCTGCGCCTCCTCTTCTCCGCCCTGCTCGGCTCCCCCGTCCCCGGCTCGCACACCCTCTTCGTCCTCCCCGAGGTCCCGCTCCCCGCCTGGGCGCAGGGCATCCGCTTCGGCGGCCGGGTCACCGCCGAGCAGCTGGCCTTCGCCTTCTACGACGGCGCCAAACTGGCCACCCTCCTCATCTGCGTCGGCGCCGCGAACGCCCTCGCCAATCCGGCCCGGCTCCTCAAGTCGCTCCCGGCCGCGCTCTACGAGGTCGGTGTGGCCGTCGTCGTCGCCATGACCTTCGCGCCGAACATGGTCGCGGACGTGGTCCGGCTGCGCACCGCCCGCCGCCTGCGCGGCCGGCCCACCGGCGGGGTGAAGGCCATCCTCCAGATCGGCCTGCCGGTACTCGAAGGCGCGCTGGAACGTTCGGTGGCCGTGGCCGCCTCGATGGACGCGCGCGGCTACGGCCGCACCGCGCAGGTCCCCCCGGTCATCCGCCACACCACCAACGTCCTCACCCTCGGCGGCCTGCTCGGCATGTGCGCGGGCACGTACGGCCTGCTGGCCGCCGAGGGCGCCGCGTTCGGCCTCCCCGTCCTCTTCATCGGCCTCGCGCTCGCCCTCGCGGGGCTCCGCCTCGGCGGCCGGCGCAGCATCCGGACCCGCTACCGGCCCGACCGGTGGGGCCCGCGCGCCTGGCTGGTCGCCGGGTCGGGGGCGGCGGTCGCGGCCCTGCTGATCCACGCGGCCCGGCTCGACCCGGAGGGGCTGCGGCCCGGCGTCGTCCCCCTGGTGGCCCCCGGGCTCCCGCTCTGGCCCGCCGCCGCGATCCTCATCGGCCTGCTCCCCGCCTTCGTGGCACCCGTCCCGCCCAAGGAGGCGTCGCAGTGATCCGCTTCGAGCAGGTGTCGGTGACGTACGAGGGCGCCGCGCAGCCCTCACTCCGCGACGTGGACCTGGTCGTGCCGGAGGGCGAGCTGACCCTCCTGGTCGGCCCGTCGGGCGTCGGAAAGTCCACGCTGCTCGGGGCGGTCTCCGGCCTCGTCCCGCATTTCACCGGGGGCACGCTCCGGGGCCGGGTCACGGTGGCGGGCCGGGACACCCGCAGCCACCGGCCGCGCGAACTCGCGGACGTGGTGGGCACGGTGGGCCAGGACCCGCTGGCCCACTTCGTCACGGACGTGGTCGAGGACGAACTGGCCTACGGCATGGAGTCGCTCGGCCTGCCACCCGCCGTCATGCGCCGCCGCGTGGAGGAGACCTTGGACCTCCTCGGCCTGAACGAACTCCGCGACCGCCCCATCGCCACTCTCTCCGGCGGCCAGCAGCAGCGGGTGGCGATCGGCTCGGTCCTGACCCCGCACCCCCGGGTCCTGGTACTGGACGAGCCCACCTCGGCGCTGGACCCGGCGGCGGCCGAAGAGGTCCTGGCGGTCCTCCAACGCCTGGTCCACGACCTCGGCACGACGGTGCTGATGGCGGAACACCGCCTGGAACGGGTCGTCCAGTACGCGGACCAGGTCCTGCTCCTCCCCGCCCCGGGCGCGCCCCCCGTCCTCGGCACCCCCTCCGACATCATGTCCCTCTCCCCGGTCCACCCCCCGGTGGTCACCCTGGGCCGCCTCGCAGGCTGGTCCCCCCTCCCCCTCTCCATCCGCGACGCCCGCAGACTGGCCGCCCCCTTGCGCGCCCGCCTGTCCACTCCGCGCGACAGCGCCGGTGCAGCGGCGGGGCCGGACCGTGCCGCGAGCCCGAACCATGCCGCGGAGCCGGACCGTGTGGCGGAGCCGAACCGTGCCGCGAGCCCGAACCATGCCGCGGAGCCGGACCGTGTGGCGGAGCCAGACCGTGTGGCGGAGCCGGACCGTGTGGCGGAGCCGGACCGTGTGGCGGAGCCGGACCGTGTGGCGGAGCCGGACGGTGTGGCGAGGCTCGAGGTGTCGGCGGACCCTGCGGGGCCTGTCGCCTACCCACCCCTTCCCACTTCCCGGGACTCCGCCCCGGCCCCCGCACGGCAAACCCCGGCGGAGCCGGGTACGCCGGCGTCGGAGGCGCGGGGGCCCGGGGGCGGAGCCCCCGGTTTCGGGAAGGGGCGGGGTGGGGAAACGGCCCCGCGCAGCGGCACCGCCCACCGCAGCGGCACCGCCCACCGCAGCGGCACCGCCCCTCGCCGCGGCACCGCCCCCCGGCCCGGCCTGTGGGCCCGGCTGCGCCGCAGGTCCGCCGCCCCGACCCCCCGCACGGGCGACAGCACCGACCCGGCCCCGGCCCCGGTGGCCCACGTCACCGCCCTCTCCGTCCGCCGCGCCCACGCAGAGGTACTGCACGACATCACCCTCACCGTCGCCCCCGGCGAGACCATCGCCCTCATGGGCCGCAACGGCGCCGGCAAATCCACCCTCCTCAACACCCTCGTCGGCACCGTCGAGCCGGCCACCGGCCAGGTGACCGTCGGCGGCCGCACCCCCCACCGCACTCCGCCCGCCGAGATGGTCCGCCGCGTCGGCCTCGTCCCCCAGGAACCCCGCGACCTCCTCTACGCCGACACCGTCGCCGCCGAATGCACCGCCGCCGACTCCGACGCCGGCCAGGCGCCCGGTACCTGCCGGGCCATCGTCACCGCCCTGCTCCCCGACGTCCCCGACGACACCCACCCCCGCGACCTCTCCGAGGGACAGCGCCTGGCCCTCGCCCTGGCCCTGGTCCTCACCGGCCGCCCCGCGCTGCTGCTCCTCGACGAGCCAACCCGCGGCCTGGACTACGCCGCGAAGGCCCGTCTGATCGAGATCCTCCGCGCTCTGGCCGCCGAGGGCCACGCCATCGTCCTCGCCACCCACGACGTGGAGCTCGCCGCCGAGCTGGCCCACCGCGTGGTGATCCTGGCCGGCGGCGAGATCGTCGCGGACGGCCCCACCGCCGAGGTCGTCGTCTCCTCCCCCGCCTTCGCCCCCCAGGTGGCCAAGATCCTCGCCCCCGGCCACTGGCTCACGGTGACCCAGGTCTCACAGGCCCTGTCACGCTCGGCAGCATCCGCAGACGACGCCCCCAAGGCGGCAGAAACCCCATGATCCGCCCCACCGTCCCCGCCCACGCCACCCACACCACCCGCCCCGCCCGCCCCATCCGCCTAGGCCCCCGCGCCGCCACCGCCCTGGTCCTCGTCACCCTCATCGGCGTGGCCGCCTTCGGCTGGCCCCTCCTCGCCGACCGCCAGTCCGGCCTCGCCCACTCGCACGACGCCCCCTGGCTCTTTGCCGCGCTGCTCCCCCTCCTCGTCGCCGTCGTCGTCGCGACCATCGCCGACGACGGCATGGACTCCAAGGCCGTGGCCATGCTCGGCGTGCTCGCGGCCGTCGGGGCCGCGCTCAGGCCGCTCGGCGCCGGGACGGCCGGCCTGGAGCCCATGTTCTTCCTGATGGTGCTCAGCGGACGCGTCCTCGGTCCCGGCTTCGGTTTCGTCCTCGGCTCCGTCACGATGTTCGCCTCCGCCCTGCTCACCGGCGGGGTCGGGCCGTGGATGCCGTTCCAGATGCTGGCCATGGGCTGGTTCTCGCTGGGCGCCGGCCTGCTGCCCGGCCCCTCCCGCATCCGCGGCCGGGCTGAGCTGGCGATGCTCGCGGCGTACGGGTTCCTCGGCTCGTTCGCGTACGGCACGGTCATGAACCTCCAGGGCTGGGTGATGCTGCAGGGCATGGGCCAGGGCATCTCCTTCCACCCCGGCGACCCGGTCCCCGCGAACCTGGCGCGCTTCCTCGCGTACTGCCTGGCGACCTCGGTGGGCTGGGATCTGGGCCGGGCCGCCCTGACCGTCGTACTGATCTTCGCGCTCGGCACCATCCTGCTGAAGGCGCTGCGGCGGGCGACTCGGAAAGCTGCCTTCGATGCGCCTGTTTCCTTCGATTCAGGGGTGAAAGTGGCCCCGGCCACACCCACAAAAGGGGTACAACCAGGCACGGAAGGTGACATTCAGACCCTCCAGCGGTGAGGCGCCCCACAGGACCTACGTCACATACGGCCCGGGATAGTAGCCCCTGGGCACCCTCCGCCAACCCCCTCAAAACCGCCCCCCACCTGCACGGACACCGGAGCCGTCACCTCTGGGCGGTTTCGTGAGGACTGCGACCGCCGCTAGTACAGGGGGGTCGTTGCCAGACCTCCGAGGGCCTGGCTAACTGGTGTTGTCGCTACGGCGGCGGGGTCTTCACCCCCCGCCCGACGAACCCCTCTCCTCAGCGTGAGTGGCTCACGCATGTCTTCGGCATGCCCGCGACCGCCCTTGTCCCCTTCGGAAGGTTCATCCGTGTCCAACGCAGTCATCCGTCGCATCGCCGCTTCCAAGAAGACCCTCGCTGGCACCGTCCTCGCCCTGGGCGTCGCCGGTTCCATGCTCGCCACGGTTCCCGCCCAGGCGGCCCCGATGAACGCGAAGGCGATCGCGCACCAGATGATCAAGGACCCGGCGCAGTTTGCGGCCTTTGACAAGATCATTTCCCACGAGAGCGGCTGGGACCACACCGCCACGAACGCGTCTTCCGGCGCGTACGGCCTGGTCCAGGCCCTGCCGGCCTCGAAGATGGCCTCGGCGGGCTCGGACTGGAAGACCAACCCGGCCACCCAGATCAAGTGGGGTCTGGACTACATGAACTCCCGCTACGGCAGCCCGGTCGGCGCCTGGAACTTCTGGCAGGCCAACCACTGGTACTAAGCCACCAGTGACCCCATAGCTGCACAAGCAGTACGAAGGCCCCGGTGGCCGACCTCCCCAGGTCGGCCACCGGGGCCTTCTGTTTCCCATCCCACTGGGTCCGTGGTCCGTGGTCCGTAGTCGTGGTCCGCAGTCCGCAGTCCGTGGTCCGCAGTCCGCAGTCCGCAGTCCGTGGTCCGTGGTCCGCAGTCCGTGGTCCGCGCGGCCGCCGCCTACAGCCGCTGGATGATCGTGCCGGTCGCCAGCGCGCCGCCAGCGCACATGGTGATCAGCGCGAATTCCTTGTCACGGCGCTCCAGCTCGTGCAGCGCCGTGGTGATCAGGCGGGCCCCGGTCGCGCCCACGGGGTGGCCGAGCGCGATGCCGCCACCGTTGACGTTCACCTTCTCCAGGTCCTGGTCGAAGACCTGGGCCCAGCTGAGGACGACGGAGGCGAACGCCTCGTTGATCTCGACGAGGTCGATGTCCTTCAGGGACATCCCGGCCTTGCCCAGCACGGCCCGCGTCGCGTCGATCGGCCCGTCCAGGTGGTAGTGCGGGTCGGCGCCGACAAGCGTCTGGGCGACGATCCGGGCGCGGGCCTTGAGCTTCAGCGCGCGGGCCATCTTGCGTGAGGCCCACATCACGGCGGCCGCCCCGTCCGATATCTGCGAGGAGTTCCCCGCGGTGTGCACGGCGGTCGGCATGACCGGCTTGAGCCGGGCCAGGCCCTCCATCGAGGTGTCCCGCAGGCCCTCGTCCCGGTCGACCAGGCGCCACATGCCCTGGCCGGCGGCCTGCTCCGCCTCGGTGGTGGGGACCTGGACGGCGAAGGTCTCGCGCTTGAAGCGCTCTTCTGCCCAGGCGGCCGCGGCCCGCTCCTGGGACAGCACCCCCAGCTTGTCGACGTCCTCACGGGTCAGGCCCCGGTGGCGGGCGATTCGCTCGGCGGCCTCGAACTGGTTGGGGAGGTCGACGTTCCACTCGTCCGGGAAGGGCTTCCCGGGGCCGTGCTTGGAACCGGAGCCGAGCGGCACCCGGCTCATCGCCTCGACTCCGCAGGCGATGCCGATGTCCATGACCCCGCCGGAGATCATGTTGGCGACCATGTGGTTGGCCTGCTGGGAGCTGCCGCACTGGCAGTCCACCGTGGTCGCGGCGGTCTCGTAGGGCAGGCCCATGGCGAGCCAGGCGTTGCGGGCGGGGTTCATCGACTGCTCGCCGGCGTGGGTGACGGTGCCGCCGACGATCTGCTCGACGCAGTCCGGCTGGATTCCGGTACGGGCGAGGAGCTCCCGGTAGGTCTCGCCGAGCAGGTAGGCGGGATGGAGGTTGGCCAGCGCGCCCCCGCGCTTGCCGATGGGGGTGCGTACGGCTTCGACGATGACGGGTTCCGCGGCCATGAGCTCGTCCTCTCCTGCACAGCGCCAGCGCGGCGGGCCGTCCCGGCGCCCCGCCCGAACTAGTACGCGTTCTAGTTCTCCCCGCAGTCTTATGACTTGAAGCCCTGCCACGCAAGGGTCTTGCACGTGCCTTACACGGATTCCACACGCAACAGTTGGCGCGAGGCCCCTTGTCACTTCTAGAACTCGTTACTACCTTCAAGCCAAACTTCTGATGGGCCGTCAGACTTTGGAGTTGCCGATGTCCTGCCCCGCGCTGCCCGAAGGCTTCGACGCCACCGACCCCGACCTCCTCCAGGACCGGGTCCCCCTCCCGGAGTTCGCACAACTGCGGCAGACCGCGCCCGTGTGGTGGTGCCCGCAGCAGCGGGGCGTCACCGGCTTCGACGACGAGGGCTACTGGGTCGTCACCCGGCATGCGGACGTCAAGTACGTCTCGACGCACCCGGAGTTGTTCTCCTCCACCACCAACACGGCGATCATCCGGTTCAACGAGCACATCCAGCGTGAACAGATAGATGCCCAGCGCCTGATCATGCTGAACATGGACCCGCCGGAGCACACCCGCGTACGCCAGATCGTGCAGCGCGGTTTCACCCCGCGGGCGATCCGCGGCCTGGAGGAGGCCCTGCGCGACCGGGCCCGGCAGATCGTCGCGGAGGCGCTGGCCGCCTCGGCCGACGGCAGCGGCGACGGGAGCTTCGACTTCGTCACTCAGGTGGCGTGCGAGCTCCCGCTCCAGGCCATCGCCGAGCTGATCGGCGTACCGCAGGAGGACCGGTCCCGGATCTTCGACTGGTCGAACAAGATGATCGCGTACGACGACCCGGAGTACGCGATCACCGAGGAGGTCGGCGCCAACGCGGCGATGGAACTCATCGGATACGCGATGAACCTCTCCGCCGCGCGCAAGGAGTGCCCCGCCAAGGACATCGTCACGCAGCTCGTGGCCGCCGAGGGCCAGGGCAACCTGGGCTCCGACGAGTTCGGGTTCTTCGTACTGCTGCTCGCGGTCGCGGGCAACGAGACCACGCGCAACGCCATCAGCCACGGCATGCACGCCTTCCTGACCCACCCCGAGCAGTGGGAGCTGTACAAGGCGACCCGGCCGGCCACGGCCGCGGAGGAGATCGTGCGCTGGGCCACCCCGGTGGTGTCCTTCCAGCGCACCGCCACCCAGGACACCGAGCTGGGCGGGCAGAAGATCAACGCGGGCGAACGGGTGGGGCTGTTCTACTCCTCCGCCAATCACGACCCCGAGGTCTTCGAGAACCCGGACGCCTTCGACATCACCCGCGACCCGAACCCGCACCTGGGCTTCGGGGGCGGTGGCCCGCACTTCTGCCTCGGCAAGTCCCTGGCCATCATGGAGATCGACCTGATCTTCAACGCGCTGGCCGACGCCCTGCCCCGCCTGCGCCTGGCCGGAGAGGCCCCGCGGCGGCTGCGCGCGGCCTGGCTGAACGGCATCAAGGAGCTCCGGGTCAGCCACGGCTGACCCGGAGTCCAGAACGGCAGGGGCCGCTCCTCCCACGCCCGGCCCCTGCCGTTCGCTGGTTGTGACCTTCGAACCGTTGTCCTGGCGGCGGCGGAACGGCACACTGCGCGGATGAACCTTCAGGACGAGCGCGGATCCGCCGACGCTGTTGAAGCACGCTGGCAGCGACTGCCGATGACGTGGCGGCTGGTGCTCGAACGGAACGAGTCAAAAACCATGAGCCAGGGCGTCCTCGCCCTCATCGAAGCGGCCGCCGCGCAACCGGGACTACGGCGGCTGTACCCGTTCACCAGCCAGTGGACCCTGTGGTTCAGTGCCCGTACCAGCCACCCGTTCGAGGTGGAACTGCCGGCCGTCGAGCCGCTGCGCGACGGCCGGTTCTGTGTGCGCAGCCCCAGCCTGAAGGCCGTGATCGGCGAGGCCGACACCGCGGAGGCGGCCATCGCGCTCGTCGTGGCCCGGATTCCCCCCGCCTGACCGGGGTGCGGTCGTCCTGCGCTGATCGCCCGAGTGGCGCGAGGGCGGATCCGGGCGGATCCTGACAGGACGCGGCGATCCACCGAAGGGGTGCCGGAGCGGTTTCAGCCCGCCCCGGCACCCCTTCGTCACGCCGTGCCGTGAGGCGTTATGCCCGGGTGCGTTCCCCCGAGGATGCGCCCACTGCATCCACCCGCTCCGGGACCCGCGGCCTGGGCACGCCGACCCCGGCGGGCAGCGCGGCGCCCCGGGGCCCGGAGAGTACGTAGACGAGCCCGAAACCGGCTCCGAAGACGAGCGCGCCGCCGACCGCGTCGAGCACCCAGTGGTTGGCGGTGACGACGATCGCGCACACCGTGATCAGCGGGTGCAGCGCCCCCAGGAGCTTCTGCCAGCCCTTCGGCGCGAGCACGACGACCACGATCCCGCACCACAGCGACCAGCCGAAGTGCAGCGAGGGCATCGCCGCGTACTGGTTGGAGATCGCGGTCATGGCCCCGTACTGCGGATTGGCCAGGTCCTGCACCCCGTGCACGGTGTCGACGAACCCGAGAGCGGGCATCAGGCGCGGCGGCGCGAGCGGGTAGAGCCAGAAGCCTATGAGCGCCAGGACGGTGCCCAGGCCCAGGGAGGCGCGGGCCCAGCGGTAGTCGCCGGGCCGGCGCCAGTACAGGATCGCCAGGATCGTCAGCGGCACCACAAAGTGGAACGACGTGTAGTAGAAGTTGAAGAACGCCTCCAGCCAGGGCGTGTTCACCACGGCCTGGTTCACGGCGTGCTCGATGTCGATGCCCAGCACCTTTTCGATCCCGTGGATCTCGCTCCCGTGCCCCTCGGCGAGGCTGCGACTGGTGGGGGCGGCGGCGCGGATGTGGGAGTAGAGCGAGTAGCCGACCCGTATCAGCAGCAGTTCCAGCAGCAGGTTGGGGCGCGACAGCACGTGCCGCCAGAACGGCAGCAGCGGCACGCGCGACCAGCGCGCGGCGGCCGGCCGCCCGTAGGCGGTCGGGACCGGCTCGCGCCAGTACGCGGACGAGCGCGGCAGGAACGGCACGGCGCAGGCCGCCGCGAGCGCGGCCAGCAGCAGCACGTTGTCTCGTACGGGGGCCAGGGCGGCCAGGTTCGGCAGCAGCACGGAGCTGGGCAGGGTCATGGCGAGGACCACGGCCACCGGCCACACGGGCCGGTCGGCGGCCCGCGTGCCGACCTTGCCGGCCACCGCGAGCAGCACCCACAACAGCTGGTGGCGCCAGCCGGCCGGCGATACGGCGACAGCCGCGCAGCCGGTGATGGCCACGGCGAGCAGCAGCTGGCCGTCGCGGGCGTAACGGGCCGCGCGGCGCAGGGCGATCCACACGATCCCCGCCGCGAGGGCGAGGTAGAGCAGGATCTCGGCGGGCCCCGTCAGGCCGAGCCGCAGCAGCGCGCCGTGCACGGACTGGTTGGCGAGGCTGTCCGGGGCGCCACCGAGGCCGGTGCCGGCCAGGTGCTCGACCCAGTACGTCCAGGAGTCGCGGGGCAGCGCCGCCCAGGACAGCGCGGTGGCGCCGGCGAAGGTCACGGCGGCGGTGCGCGCGGTGGGGCGGCGCCCGGCCAGCCACAGCAGCGGGGCGAAGAGCAGCAGCGCCGGCTGGAGCGCGGCGGCGAGCCCTACGAGGAAACCGGCCGGGCGGTCGCCGGGCACCCGGAACACGGCCAGGAGCACCAGCAGCACCGGCAGGACGGCGGTCTGCCCCGGCGAGGCGGCCTCGCGGACGGGCAGCGAGACCATCATCAGGGCGACCAGCACGGGCGCGGCCAGCAATGCGGTGCGGCGCGGCACCGGATCGGGCAGGCCGCGCGCGGCGACCAGCCCGACGGCGGCCACGAACAGCAGCGTGACGCAGGTCCAGGCCACCTCCAGCGAGGGGGCGGCGAGGCCGACCAGCGGCTTGAGGACCAGCCCGGAGAAGGGCGTGCCGGTGAACTGGCCGCCGTCGTAGAGCGAGCCGAGCAGGCTGCCGGGGCTCCCGGGGAGGTGGAAGTCGCTGAGCCACTCGCCCGGCGGCACGCGCAGCACCGCGGCGGCCTGTCTGAGCGCGAGAACACCCGCGACTGCCCACAGCAGGAGGCGCAGGGCCCCGAGCCTGCCGTTACCGCCTATGACCCCGGCATGTCCGTTCGCCCCGCTGTGCTCCGCCGCGTTAGCCACGCCTCGCCGGCCTCCCGCCCTGTTGAACGCAACCCTGACTTTGCCTGGCTGCCGCGTCTGATGCACCACACCATTGCCTGGGAGGACGATATCTCCCGCGGGATACCTAGGATGGCGGTCATGAGCATCGTGAAGATCAACAAGGGTGTCAAGGCACTCACATAGGCCCTGACCTGTGCCTGACCTGCCTGGGCCTGACCAGCATAAAAGCCCCGCCCGGCGGTCCTGCTCGCCGTCGCCGGACGGGGCTGTCGTGGGAGTTCACTCCCTCAATGAGAGGACGGCAACCGAAGGGCTTCGGCCACTTGCTCCACCACGTCGGCCCGGATCATCCCCAGGTGCACGTACGGAGTACCGGTGTAGGTCACGACGGGCCGCACTGCATTCCACGCCGACTCGGGAACACCGAGGGCTTCCAGCGCGGCCACGAAGGCTTCACGTGCGTCGGTGGCCCGTGAGTGCGAGTCTCGCCAAGTCTGCATGTCCATCACGCGGTCACCGCCTGCGCCTGGCACTCGTCGGTATGCTGGTAGAACACGACGGGCGGACCGGACGAGCGGTCCGAGTGACCCCGGCGGACGGGCTCAAGCGGCTTGATCAGCTTCTTGCAGGCGACGCAACGGTTGCCGCTCGGCGCGTAGGTCACGTACTCCCACCGACGTGCGTCGGTCGTGTTGCTGGTCGCCATGTTCGCCGTCCCCTCGAATCCGCTCGCTGCGTGGATCGTCCCGCCGGGCGAGGGCACCGCCTAGTGAGATCCCTAGTGGCAACCTGCGTCAGCGGAGGGGAAGAGCCCCCTCTAGTGGCATCTGTAGTGGCAGGCTGAGGCCATGGAATTCGGGGAGCTGATGAGGGATCTCCGCAAGGCTCGTGGATGGAGCCAGGGGCGGTTAGCGTCAGCGATCAACGCGACGCACGGCACGACGCTGACACGGGAGTACGTGAGCAACTGGGAGCGTTCCAGGGTCACACCCGGAGCGTTCTACCTTGCCGCGCTGTCCGCCACGCTCGACGTACCCCTAGCTGTCTTGGAAGGCCAAGTGGATCGACGCGAGTTCCTTACCGACGTTGCCGGGGTCGCCATAGCCCCTGTCGTCGCCTCAGACCTCCTCAGTGCAGGATTCGCCGCCCGGCTGTCCGGGGGCCCGTCAGTGGACGCCTGGGAAGCCAAGCTGACGACGTACGGAACCGAGTACATGAGCCTGGGCGCTGCCGACATCCAGCGGCGCGTCAGTGCGGAACTGGTCACCGTGCAACAGCAACTCGACAACCCCCGGTTGTGGTCCGTCGCAGCCAGGCTGATGACCTTGTACGCGAAGACGTTCCCGGGGTCGGACGGGGCCAAGGCCGTCCATTGGTATCGAATGGCAGCGAAGGCAGCCGACGAGTCCGGCGACGACGACGCACGCGTGTGGGTCCGGGGACGGGCCGCCATCGCTCTCGGGTACGAGGGGGCCGCCCTGGGCGTGGCTGACGTGCTTGCCGATCAGGCGATAGCCATCAGCGACAGACCGTCGCTCGGACTCCTGAACGCCATCTTTGGCAAGGCACACGCAGCGGCGATCCGGGGCGACCATGCCACGGCGCGGAAGCTGCTCACCGATGGCCGGCGCGTCTTCGATCAGGCCGGATCGCACGAACAGACCTCGGACTATGCCGTCCCCTGGTGGCGGGTCAACGTGTTCATCTCCCTGCTTGCCGCCAGGCTGGGAGACGAAGCAACGGCCGTCGCAGCGCAGGAAGCGGCGAGGACCGAACTTCCATACACCCTTCCCCGCTTCGCGACGCATCTGGAGTTGCACCGGGGGCTCATGCTGGCCCGGTCCGGCGACGTGTCCGGCGGTACTGCCTACGCACGTACGGCGTTGGACGCCCTGCCGCCGAAAAAGCACTCCCTGACCCTCCGTCTGCTCATGGCCGAAGTCGAACAGTCCTGAGTCCTCGCTGAGCGGCTGCGAAACCCGTACCCACGGCGGACCGCTATCACGTTCCGGTCCCTTATCCCCCCGCTAGGGGGCACTCCCCACCCATTAACTAGGTCGTTCCGGCCCCCCTCTCCGGTCGTTTCCACAGGTCAGCGGGCCGTGGGGCGGGGAAAACGGGCTTGCACCCAGGGCGTGCATTCCGAGCTTGGGCCGGGATCGTCAGCGGGTACGGCCGGGAACTTTTGGACCACCCTGCCTTGCCTCCATCGGGGCGAAGAGCCGGGAGCAGCCATTTCCCAGTCCGACCCTCTCGTTAATTTCGTTAGGCGACCGCGAGTTAATCGAGAATCACTTAAAACTTCGAGCCCCTGGCTGGCTCCCCATCGGCGCAAGAGTAATTGAGGGCAGCGCAAGATCAAGATGCATAGGGGGAGGCCTGGTCGTATGATCAATTGAGCTGCATCCTTGCGCAGAGACACCCTAAGACGATACCTGGATGAGGGGTGCTCGATGATCGAGATTCACGATGCCGATCTTCTCGCTGAACAGCTGATCTACAGGATCGGGCCTCGATCGAATAGGAAGATTTCCTTTGTTGTGGGTTCCGGTCTTACGCGACCTTCGATCCCGGATGTTGCCGAATACATTCACGCCATGCGTTCGAGTCTAGAGCACGACAAGGCTCACCTCGTGGGCTTGGGCAGAACCCTCGACTCCTTCGACGAGTCCCTCGATGACCACTTGTCGTCCGTCAAATATCAGAGGGCGGCTACTTTTATTCAAGGCAGCAGAGGCCACGAGTTGCTCAATGAAATAATACGCATTGGCGTTCTTCGAGCCTGTCGGAGTGACGACCTGAGGATGCTGACACGGGCAGAGGTGCGGCAGCTCGTGGCAGATGAAGCCGCCCTTGAGGATTTGGAGAAGTCTGCTGACTGGAACCTCATGGGAGGAGTTGAGGCCTTCGGGCGCGTATTGACCGCTATCAAAGATGCCGGAAAGAGTGGCCCTGTCATCACAACCAATTTTGATCCACTCATTGAGCTTGCCATTCAGCGGGCGGGCGGGCAATTCGACACACAGTCCATGGACTCCATAGACGGGAGAATACCTCCACCCCTCCAACATTCCGCGATCAGCGTGATACATGTGCATGGATATTGGCGTCAGGGGGAAACCCTACACACGCAATACCAGTTGTCACGGGCCAGGACCAAGCTAGCTGCCTCACTTGAAGATCGGCTCCGAGGAAACTATGTTGTCGTGGTAGCTTACGGAGGTTGGCGCGACGTATTCACCAGATGCCTCATGGGGTTCCTGAGTAGGGGAAACTGCATGGGTATGGCGCTGTCGTGGGGTTGGCATGGCGAGCTGGAGCAGAAGGATTTCCGAGTCGGGATAAAGGCTCAGCTCGCCAGGCTTGCGTGCGTTTCTCACTACGGAGGGATCGACACCAATACCATCTTCCCCAAAATTCTTAGCGGGCTCTGACAGCATTGCCTGTTTGGAGGCCTCGAATGGGGGAGGATGCCAACGCTGGGACTGCACCCCTGATCGCAGTGCTCAGGGCTGGAAAGCAGGAGACCACCCACCCGGCGGCGTAGGCGGCCCTCCGGAGCGGGGTTGTGTCACTCCGTATCGGCAAGCGCTCGATAGAGCGTCGCGCGGGAGACCCCCAGCGCCTTGGCAATGGCGGTGACGCTCTCGCCCTTGACCTTCCTGGCATTGGCCGCAGCGAGCTTGTCCGCGTCCATGACGGCCGGGCGTCCACCCGTACATCCCTGAGCGCGGGCAGCATCCAGACCGGCGCGGGTGCGGTCCTTGATCAGCCTCGATTCTTCAGCGGCC